>DGAQ01000021.1:0-3735 GCA_002382445.1 Porticoccaceae bacterium UBA4026
GCTTTAGCCATCTCAGTGTCTCCTAAATGAGCTTCAACCCGCCTAATTAGCCATCAAACGGTAACCATAATCTTTAAATACTTAACCCATACAACCTTAATTACTTACTTTAAACTTACTACTGCACCAACAAAATAAAACGCCTTCACAAAAACATGGAGCTCATAACCGGATTTGAACCGGTGACCTCTTCCTTACCAAGGAAGTGCTCTACCGACTGAGCTATATGAGCACAAAACCTTTCCCTAGCATGGAGCGGGCGGCGGGAATCGAACCCGCATCTTCAGCTTGGAAGGCTGAGGTCTTACCATTACACAACGCCCGCGTCACAATTCTAAAAATAGACCCACAGACCCCAGAGTCGTTGCCTTTTGCCACAAATAGCCTGTCTTGCCCAGCTTTTGGTGGGGGGAGGTGGATTCGAACCACCGAAGCTTTCGCGTCAGAGTTACAGTCTGATCCCTTTGGCCGCTCAGGAATCCCCCCAAAAAAATGGTCGCTTATTCTCTTTGTCTAGCCGCCTAATGTCAACCACTAAAAGGCTTTCCCGAGAAAAAATGGAGCTGGCGAGAGGAGTCGAACCCCCGACCGGCTGATTACAAGTCAGCTGCTCTACCAACTGAGCTACGCCAGCATCTAAATAACGGAGCGCGATTTTAGTTAAACTCGACCGCTTTAGCAACCTTATCAGACTCTTCTTTTAGAGTTTTTTTACGTTTAAATAATTTGTTACTTAGGAGCGAGTCTAGGATAGGCACTCGAGCTTAATAAAGACAGAGTTTATTTCTATTTTACGCATATAAATCAATGATTTAAATTAACGCTGCGCACCGCTGCATATAACAAGCCAGATGAATGGCGAAAGGAGTAATATTTAACTAATTTAGAGTGACAAGGGCATTGTAGAGGTAAACTGGCCTTTGAGGTCATAGCTTGATCGTCGAAATAGCCGCCAAAGCTAAGCCATCAAGAACCAAATCTGGTAGGTAATCGATATTAGGGTGTAGATAGGGGAGTAGTTTTTTAGCGTCGCCACCCGTCACTACTACTTTGCTTTGATATTGGTTGGCTAATTTTTCAACCGTCGCGATTGCTGCTAATAAACTGCCATGATTAACGGCTGTTATGGTATCCATTCCCGGATCGATACCGCATTCATCTACCTCCCTGTCAACCTTGACTCGATCGGTACCTCGCCACAAGGCATCACGCATAAGTGTCAACCCTGGCAGGATATAGCCGCCAAGATGGCGACCATCCTCTGACACTAAATCCAAAGTCATTGCGCTGCCGGCATCGACGATTAAAAGCGAGGTTTGATAAAGGTGATAGGCAGCCACCACCGCTAGCCAGCGATCAACGCCCAGACTCGATGGATCAGCGTAGCCACAGCGCACCCCAGCAGCTGTCGAGGACACTTTAGCCAGTGTGACTTTGGCATTGAACTGATTCTTTATCTGAGTCACCAAGGCGTTCTGGACGGAACTGGCTGCGACTGAAGACAGGCGAGCCTGCGAAATTGAAACCTCTTCCGGTAAATCGAGCCCCCTTTGCTGACCAATAGATTTGGTTGACTGCGATCCAAACTGGCGAACCTCAGCCCCATCAGATAACCGCCACTTTACAAAACTGTTGCCAATATCAATATCGAGGATCATTCGCTGGGCCCCAAACTCAGCTCGCCGCCAATAAAGCACCTCACCTCACCATTAGTAAGAGCCAACCGGAGCGCTCCGCTGGAATCCACTCCTAAGACTACTCCCGATATCACATCTTTCAAAGTTCTGACAGTGCCTGGAAGATTGCGCAATAGGTCCGCCTCTTGCCACTCATCGCGAAAGGCTTGAAAGCCCACGCTCTGGAAGTCTTTGAGTAAATGAAATAATTTCACAATTAGTATCGCCGTAAGCTCATTGCGTGAGATTGGCAAAGGCGCGTGAGATTCAATATCGGTCCACGCCTGATCTATTTTTTCGGCTGCGCGAGACGGCATTGAAACATTTAAGCCAATCCCGATAATCACTGTACAGCGGCCATTGGGATCACCAATCATTTCTAGCAGTATACCGCCGAGCTTTTTACCTTCGATATATATGTCATTAGGCCATTTCAACTGAACATCCTGCAATCCCAGGTCAGCGAGTGCACGCCGCACACCAACACCAACGGCCAGGCTCAAGCCCTGAAGTGATTCAGCACCCTGGTCGAAATCCCAGACCAGTGACATATAAATGTTAGCCCCAAAAGGACTGACCCAGGTTTTACCACGGCGACCTCTCCCAGCCGTCTGGTTTTCGGCAAGAACAACGGCGCCAGAAATATCATCCTGCTCCGCTCTTTCACGAGCGTATCTATTAGTCGAGTCGATACTATGGAATATTTCTAACTCGCTAGGAACCTCAGAATGACGTTCTACAATATGCTTGATGATAGCTATTTTACTTAGCAGTTCAAAAGAATCAGGGAGGCGATAACCAACGCCTTTTAACGACTCAAGTGGCAGCCCTAAAGCCTCCAATTTTTGCAGTTGCTTCCAGATAGCTGTTCGACTGACGCTGAGCTGCCGGCCAAGACTTTCTCCAGAGTGGAACTCACCATTTTCGAGGATTTTTAGAATCTTGCCCTGTAAATCGGACATAACAGCCACCTTCACCATCTAACACTCAATTTCATCAACCTAAATTAGACCATACAAATCTAGCCGAGATCAGGACAAGGACAACACCAAGATATCTCCTTAACTGACGCTCATTAGCTCTATGTGCGATCAAGGCTCCAAACCGAGCAAAAGGGGCACTGGTAATGATAATTCCAAACCAGGCCGGTAGAAATATATAACCTAAGGTGTTGGCTGGCAAATTCAAACCACTCACGTCTGCAGAACTGTAGACCAACGTTGCTGGTAGCGAAATAGCCAGGCCGCCAACCACAGCAATTCCGATAGCTCGGCGCATGGACACGCCGAAAAATGTAAGGAATGGCGTAATCATTACCCCACCACCAACCCCTATAAGGGACGACAGTGCACCTATACCTATTCCTCCTAAATTTAGCGGCAACAAACTGCCCTCAGATGTATCTGAAACATGGGGCGTATAAAACAACATCTGCAACCCCACCACCATCAAAAAGAGGCCAAATATTAACTGTAATAATGCAGAGCTCATTATCGCAAAAATGGAACTCCCAAGGAAGGATCCTATGACAATTCCAGGAACAACGATCCTAATCAACTCCCAGCGAACAACCCCTTTTTGGTAATGGGTATAAATAGAGCTCATCGACGTTATGACGATGGTCGCAAGAGAAGTAGCGATAGCCATATGGGTGGCAATCTCTTGCGATAGGCCCTGCATAGCAAAAGTGGCGAGCAAGATGGGGACTATAATAGCGCCCCCGCCCAGACCAAAAAGGCCACTGACCAAACCAGCAGCAGCCCCCAAAAGGAGATATATTAGATATTCCATTTAATAACCCAGATCACTCAACCGTATAAATCGACTGCATTATGCACCAGTTCCTCGCATAACTGTGCTTTTCTACCTGAGCTAAGCAATCGTCGTCTAATGAATGAGCCAAAGCACAAAAGGCGGAACATAAAAAACCCCAGCCGCTGACGCAACTGGGGTGTTCTATTTAGAAGCCTGGCGATGACCTACTCTCACATGGGGAAACCCCACACTACCATCGGCGATGCATCGTTTCACTTCTGAGTTCGGGATGGGATCAGGTGGT
>DGAQ01000021.1:3828-4052 GCA_002382445.1 Porticoccaceae bacterium UBA4026
ACCCCACACTACCATCGGCGATGAACCATTTCACTACTGAGTTCGGTATGGGATCAGGTGGTTCTAGTTCTCTATGGTCACCAGGCAAACTGGTATGACACTTAGTCTTCACTAAAATATCAAATTAGGTCGGTAATTATTGAATACAATTTTTTCTTGGCTAGCGTGTACATTAGACAATCTGTCCGTCGTCTCGCTTGCGTTATATGGTCAAGCCTCACGGG
>DGAQ01000066.1:0-2410 GCA_002382445.1 Porticoccaceae bacterium UBA4026
TACTCGTGCCCAGGGTACACAACAACACTGTCATCAAGGCCGTAGAACTGCTCTGAAATGGTTTGATAAAGCACCTCAGCATCACCACCATTACCACAGTTACCAACGCCCGCATTGAATAGCGTATCACCCGTAAAAACAGCCTTAGCGGCTCCATTCTCGATCAATAAAAAGCAGAGGTGAGCAAAAGTATGGCCCGGCGTGTCTAATACTTTAATCTGAACATCATTCTCCAGATCTATAATTTCATTCGCAGCCAACATTCGCGTGAGGCCAGGTATCTTGTCCTCACCATTGGTGTGTGCCCAGACTTCACAGCCATGCCTTGCGATTAGAGCCTCGTTTCCCTGCGTGTGATCCCAGTGCTCATGGGTATTTATAATCGCCATCAAGGTTAGGTCTTTGTCACTTAAGAACGTGGTAATGCCCTCTTCTTCCCATGGATCTATGACGATAGCATTGCCATTGCCAAGCTCAATAAGATAGGTGAAATTCCGGAGAAAATTTTGTGTATATAGCTGATGGATTTGCATGAAGGGCTCAATATTAATTATATGATGGCTATTCCAAATGATCACGCCTGAATGATAAAAACTCAAGTCTTTCATTCATTAGTTCTGTCACTGTAGTCCAAAACCCCAAGCCCGTTGCTTTACTCCGTCCAAACGTACACAAAAAAGCGGTTGCGGAAGACCACAGCAGTATCATTTCACTGCTTTTTTTCGATCGGAATAACTATTTTAGACATGGGATGTACCGCGACCAGTCCGCAGAACAACATTAAAAAGACACCGCTGCCTATCATGGTCGCATCAAGACTCCACTCGATAGCAAACCCCATAATGGCGTCAGCAATGGGCAGTAATCCCATAGACATGAGCATCAGTATGCTCATCACCCTACCAAGCAATGCACTAGGCGTAATTCGTTGCAGCCAGGTCGCAAAGTGCACGTAGAAGAAGCTCTCAAAAATGCCGCTAATAAAGAACAACAGCATCGCCCACCAGTAGGGATCATAAAAAATAATTAGCGCTAGTGTAGAGCCACTGAACACATAGGCGCAAAACATCATTGGAATTAATTTTTGGTCACCTGGAGCTGATATATATGCACTGCCAATGGCTCCCAAAAAAGCGCCAAGACCAAACCCGGCGGTGACCACGCCATAGACGTAAGCGCCCTCAACATAATGGAGCTTGGCCCAAACAGGGATCCCTACGAAGACCATCGGCATAAAGAAAAAGTGTATGACTGCCATTCCTATAAAGCCAAGCCGCACGGCTGGGATGGACCAAGCCCATAAGGATGCTTGACGTATCTCAGCATATAGAGATGAACCTCCAGAGGGCGCGGACTCCGCTCCAAGGGGACGTACTTTCACAAATAGTAGTGACAACAGGGACAGCCCGAATGTAAGCCCATCAATGAAAAAAGCACGCGACAGGCCCTCTCTGTCAAATTCATAGCTATTGAGTGATTCCTCAATTACAGCGAGCTCAGTTTGTTGGCTAGCCGAACCGATGTGGCCAGCAATGATAAACGCAGCTACAAAGGGTCCAATGGTCATTCCCAAATGCAGAGTCGTCTGAACGATAGCATTACCGGCCTGGAGCTGCTCGCGAGAGACTAAGCTAGGTAAAATAGAGATACTCGCAGGATAGAAAAATGCATCTGCTACCCCGAAAGCAAATGCCATAAGGAAAACAGTCGTTATATCAGCGCTGTCTTGGCTAATCATATAGGCCAAAGAAAGAACCAGCAGCATACGTAACCCATTAGACAGGATCATCATGAGGCGCGGACTGGTTCGGTCAACCAACGCTCCGCCAGCAAGCATTAATGTCGCTCGTGGGATGCCCTGTACAGCAAAGACTAAGCCTGTCAATGCCGGGCTATTAGTCATCTGTAATACAAGCCAAGGAAAGGCAATTAGGCTAATTTGATCTCCAATAACAGAAATCATTTCGCCGAACCAAAATAGGCTGAAATTTCGCTTTTTAAATAACTCTAACATGGCAAGGATTAATTAATGAAGTGCGCTAAAGTCTATAGAAAATAAGCTGGTGGGTATAGCCTGAGTGGAAGATTCGAACAACGTAAGATCAAGGAGAAAGGCAAAAGAACAGGAAGGAAATCTTAAGATAAATTGCTTTTATGACGCATCATAAAAAAAAGCCCCCACCTGTCTAGGTGGAGGCTTAGTCTTTATCAGGATATAAAAATGAAACCCGCACTTAAAAGGGTAAATAGTAATCGAGTTCCATAGATATGACGACTCGACATATCAAATTGGATTCAAAGTATCTTCATTTACCAAGGTAAATGAAGTCGTATTACATGATCCGACCAATCAGCAGTATTAATCCGCATGCGGCCGTCGTCGACTTTTAAAGCACAAAATAATGGCCAT
>DGAQ01000066.1:2635-12369 GCA_002382445.1 Porticoccaceae bacterium UBA4026
GTTCAAGATACGGTAAAAATGGTGGGCCGTCCGCGACTCGAACGCGGGACCCATTGGTTAATTGCCGGCTAAATTTGATATATAAATCAATGATTTACGGCACTCTATTTTACGAAATTGGCTGGTTTTGGGCTATATTAATCAATTACTTAGTGGTTTATTTTACGAAGCTTTTGCCCGATTTACACCCCACCTCGATCTAGTGCCAACCTAATAGCACCAACACATCTGCTCTGTCTTTCGTGTATCAACATGAACAAAGGTTTTAGCTACTCCAACGGACATACCCATCGCTGATGAGTGCTTCACGATCTTTGCTCTCTGTGAGCCTCCAGATACTCTAATGTCACGCGCGATCCTGTAGGCATGCGTGCCAAAAGTTTTTTTGGCTCGTTCAAGACTATGTTTTTTTTATTAAAATATATTAGTATTACTAAAAAGTAAATCTGAAGTGGTAGCTGCAAAGCTCAATCATTAATTTTATTGGAGAAGCCTATGGACCTAACAGTACTTAAAAGCGCCCTTATATCAACCTGCTTACTAGCAGCAGTATGTAGTGCGCAAAATACACCTATAATAGACAACACCGCTGACTTAATTCTGCAAGGCGGTAAAGTCTATACTTTCGATAAACAACGCAGTTGGGCTGAAGCGGTAGCCATTAAAGATGGAAAAATTATTTATGTAGGCAACCAAGCAGGCGCTAACGCCTATCGAGGTGATAAAACAAAACTGGCAGATTTAAAGGGCAAAATGCTACTACCCGCCTTTCAAGACACCCACATACATCCCATCGCAGGCGGTCTAGCCTATGATGAATGCCCTTTATTTGATTTAAAAACACTAGAACAAGTGCTCTCAACCATTAAAGACTGTGCCAATAAATACCCCGATAAAGATTATATAATCGCAAAAGGCTGGACCTGGGGAATATTTGGCATAACACAACCGAATAAAAAATTACTCGATAACATCGATACCCAACGTCCCATCATTACCGAAGATGCTGATGGACATACCTTATGGGTGAATTCCGCAGCACTGGCATTGGCGGGTGTGACTGCCACCAGCTCTGTGCCCGAAGGTGGTGCCATAGGCAAAGATGCAAAAACCGGCGAGCCGATTGGCACACTAATGGAAGGGCCAGCCATGGGCCTCATTTATGAGCAGCTACCAGCAACCACGATCGAGCAAGAAACCGCGGCACTGCTCTTCACCCAAAGTTATTTGCACTCTTTAGGCATTACCGCCATACAAGATGCCTTTATTGAAATGCCCGATAGCAATCCAAACAAATCGCTTCAGGCCTACGCTGCACTACGAGATAGTGGCAAATTAAAGCTGCGCGTATCAGCCGCTCTAGGCTGGAAGCCAGGAAAAGGCGTTCAGCAAATTGAAACCATGATGAAAGCACGTGAGCAATTTTCTAACGGCCGACTAAGAGTCAATAGCGTTAAGTTTTGGGCTGATGGTATTATAGAAACCCATACCGCATTATTGTTAGAACCCTATAGCGATCAGCCTGATGTCCGCGGATTTTTAATGATGCCTTTGAAAGAGATAGAAGAAGGCACTCAGCAGCTGGACGCTAAAGGCTTTCAATTACACATACACGCTATAGGTGATGGTACTGTAAGAATGGCTTTAAATGTCTTTGAAAATGCGCGCAACGTTAATGGCGTTAGAGATGCCCGCCACCTTACTCACCACACACAACTAATACACCCTGATGATATTCCCCGTTTTGGCAAGTTAGATGTAATTGCCGGATTTTCACCTTACTGGGCCTATGCCGATGAATACATCAGCGTCATCAATCCTCCTCAACTGGGCGCTGAACGCATGAGCTGGATATACCCCATTAACGGCATCATCAAGCAAGGTGGTCGCATAGCCTTTGGCAGCGACTGGTCGGTGAGTACTGCTGATCCCTTACTAGCCATAGAGACGGCGGTCACCCGATCAAGCCCAGAGGGAGAAGCAACACCGCCACTAAATCCGACCGAAGCGATTACTTTAGAACAAGCCTTAGCGGCTTACACCATCGACGCTGCTTACACCAACTTTATCGAAGATGAAACAGGCTCTATTGAAGTAGGGAAATATGCCGACCTGATTATTTTAAGCGATAATTTATTTGATATTCCGGTAACGGAAATCTCTGCAGCCAAAGTCAGCGCTACACTGATGGAGGGTGAAGTGGTCTATGGAGCGATTAATTAGTCGATAGCACTGCTATCCTAGCTGTATTTTTGTTTGTTTTGATATGTATTTGGTTTGGTAATGGCGAATCAAACTTCGCCGTTACCATCTACATCAGTAAAATTAGTCTGGATAAGTGTATAGAATAATACCCTCATTTATGGTCATTCTATCCCCGAATCTATACCGATGATTGAATTGCATAAAATTTACGGACATATTTCGTCAGTCGCCAACCGCAAATTGTTCCTTGAGGAACAAAGAAAGCATCACCCGCTTTTACGGAATGCTTCCCCCCATTTTCATCAATTACTTACACGTTTAATGTATGGGTTATTGCCACCTCGATCTAGTGGCAACTTAAAGCGCCGGCATCAAGGTCTTCAAATGTGCCGCAATTTGCTCTGCTGACGTTCTTGTAGCATCAGATGCAACCACACCATTAATCAGCGTATCCCCCTCTAAGCCAAACAGGTACCTCAGTATGAGCAATCCATCCGTCAATGCGTCAATCTCACCATTACCATCGACATCTGCGAGCGCTCCTAACGCATCAATACGCTCATTAAGAGATGATGCAGTGTTGTAATCAGCATTTGTCGCGACGGCCCCACTTACGAGCGCTGTATCGGTTAAACCAAACATGTCTCTTAGGAGCAGCAGCCCGTCTGTCAGAGCATCATATTGCCCATTCCCATCAACATCTAGCGAGCCGTCTTTCACCGCTAAGTCTTTCGCCTCAATATGCCGCTTTGCAAAAAAGATTTCATACCGAATTTCATTGGATGTGCTCTCCCGAACGCTTGCACCTGAGAAGTAAATAATATCAGGTAGCCCATCTCCATTTACATCGCCATAAACTGGCTGTGAGTTTTTCAATGCCTCTGACATAGGAGGCCAAAAGCTTTCTCTTAGAAGAGAAAAGTTATCCCCGCCAGTATTAATATAGACGTGGGGATGAGTATCATAGCCCCAAGTAGCAACAACTATATCGTCACGCCCATCACTATTAATATCCTCACAACTAATTCTGTAGGAGTTATCCTCCAAATCTACATTTCCTTGAAGCCTGATAGGTATCGAGGTCAAGCTCCCATCTTTGGCTGAGAAGCCAAATAATTTATAGACCCACCTCATGTCTCGACCTTCGACGATATCCATCCCGTCGTAATAGGCATCTAACTTATAACCAGCCTGTAGATAAATTAAGTTTAAATCACTGTCCGTTTGAGCGGAGATTTCACAACCATACTCGAAGGACCCTCCGATGTAATATTCCCCATCTAGCAACTTCACATCTATCGGTCCCTGATCACCATTCCAGGATGTCCACGTCGTGCTGATAATGGCATCAGCGGCTGTTACCAAGGAATCATTTTTCACCCATTCGTCGCCATAACTAGATCTAGTATGCAGGTCAACCCCAGGAACGCCATTTACTCGTGAAGCGGATGAATACGTTAATGAGGCGGGGTTAGAATCCGTTCCTCTAAAAAAAGCAAGGCCACCTCGGACAATTGGCAAGGTGGCAACACTTATCCATTCATTTTCATATCGCCAGAATTCATTAGCTCCCCCATAGCCGATCGGTTGAGTGACAACATCAATACTTCCAATCTCGTTATCGATTCTGTGAGCATTATATCCCGTACCACAGGGATCATTGCAGCCAGTCCTCAGAATGGAATAGGTTCCATCTCCGTTTGACATAGCAATGGCATTCTTAATGTTATCTCGAACATCCCAAGGATCAGCTCTTCCATCTTCACGACTCTGCGTCATGAAAACGTCATCATATCCATCCCCATTGAAGTCATAAACGATATTTTCAAAGGTTTTCTCGATCGTCACTAATTCTTCACCAAAAAGCTCAAAGGTTTGATCTGTAAATGAATGGTCTGCATTTTGGATAAAGGCTAATAGGCCTGCTTTCACGGGCTCATGACTGATAGTTCCTGGATCTAGTCCACACCACAAGCCCACTAAAATATCTTTAACTCCGTCCCCATTTAAATCAGCCAAATCAACGGTTTGTGCAGAAGTGTGATTACCGCAAAGCATCTCATATTTAGGCCTAAGATCAGGCAATAATATTGGTGTGGCCTCGAAGACTTCATTGGACGCGGCAGTAGCGTCAATCGAGAAAGATATAGTCAATGAGGCAAGCACTAATGAAATTATTTTTATATTCATAGAACTACCCATGCGCCAAAGCAACAAAGAGAATTAACTAAAACAGAAGTAATCTATTATAATAATAAGTCTTTTTTCTATGCGATAGCGTATAAATATTAATAGAGAATAATAGGGGTTAATATAGGGGAATAAATTTTTCTAGGTACGATCACTGAAGTACAGTAAAAATGGTGGGCCGTCCGCGACTCGAACGCGGGACCAATTGGTTAAAAGCCAACTGCTCTACCAACTGAGCTAACGGCCCTCAGAGGAGGTGCGTATGATACTGACCAGAAGCTAAATTTCAAGCACTATTTTCGTATTCGGTAGGGTCTTTGATACCTGCCTCGTTAAAACCCTGAATACGGAGTCGGCAGCTATCACATTTACCACAGGCACGACCTTCGGCACTCGCCTGATAGCAAGAAACGGTATAGCTATAATCTACTCCCAAGGCCAGGCCCTCTTTTATAATTTGGGCTTTAGTGAGATCAATCAACGGAGCCTCAATCGATAGTCGGTTACCTTCAACCCCAGCTCTTGTTGCAAGATTAGCCATGGCCTCAAAGCTGCTTATATATTCTGGCCGACAATCTGGGTAACCGGAGTAGTCCACGGCATTAACTCCGAGAAATATTTTGTTGGCACCCAAGACCTCAGCCCAACCGAGCGCAATGGAGAGAAAAACAGTATTGCGCGCAGGCACATAGGTTACCGGAATTCCAGCTGTTTCATGCTCCGGAATGTCGATTGACAGGTCGGTAAGTGCCGAACCACCAATAGTCCCCAGATCCAAATTAACGACTTTGTGCTGCGCAACCTCCATCAATGCGGATACATGACTTGCTGCCTTCAATTCAGAGCGATGACGCTGACCATAGTCGAAACTTAGGGTATAGCAGTCGTAACCCTGGCTAATCGCCATAGCAAGCACCGTGGTCGAATCAAGACCACCGGACACTAGAACAACGGCTTTTTTGTACATATTAAGAGGCCTTTCTTTAAAAGTTGCTGTCCAGGTAGCTTTGCGCTTTACTGGCTACACCACCGGAGCTGGCGGCGGCCGTCTCAAGAAATCGACGAGCGAGTTTGTTCTGACCCAGTTGAAAGTAGATCTTACCCAATTTAAAGTTAGAATCCATTACCTTCGGATGATTCGGGTACTGTTCAACAATAGTCGTAAATGATTGTCGCGCTAACTCATCTTGTCGTTGCAAGAGATAAATTTCTCCCAACCAATAATGAGCGTTTGCCGTGTAGAGGCTGGTAGGATACTTCTCTAAGTGCAACTTCAATGCGGTAGCTGCACCATCAATATCGCGCGCCTTTAACAGCATATTTGAAGCAGTCTCGTAATCTATTTTAACAACATCGTCGTCCACAGCCGGCAAGATGAATCCATTAACCGAAGCAGAATCTGTGGCCCTATCATTAATTGATCCATCTACCCTCTCTTGAACTAAGGGCGCGCCAACCAATGACTTGGCTGCTATTGAGGCAGAGTCAACGTTGTTGCCATCAAGTGCTTGTGAACCAAGGCGCCGATCAATATCTAAGTAATCGTCTAACTGACGTTGTTTGACCTGCTGTAGTTCGTGCTTTAATTCTTCAACCATACCTCGTAGCAATCTGACTTCATCACGAAGTCCTTGCATGAGGTCATAGCGACTCTCAGCCATTTTTGTTGCAGCGCTGGGTTCGTAGGGCATTGGCTCAAAGCTGTCGTCCACAGTCGTGCCTGTCGAAGCTGACATGCTCATGTCAACAATGGGCGTTAGATCTTGTGCTAGAGCACTTGTAGGCAGCACTAGTAAGGCTAAACATAACCCGGCATTAAAATTCATAAGAGTCCACTAATGTTAATTATTCACTCGAAACGAAAACGGCCAGAGCCATAAAAGCCCTAGCCGCGTCGTATCAGCGTATTTGAAGCTACAACTCTCTAATAAAGAAAGTCTACTTCAACTCAACGCGACGATTCATACTCCACGCGGCATTACTACTACCAAAGGAGGCAGCTTGCTCTTCACCATAGCTGATCACTTCGATCATGCTAGGAGAAACGCCTTGTAAAACCAAGAATTCCTTGACGGCATTACCTCGGCTTTCACCTAGAGCCATATTGTACTCACGAGTACCCCTCTCATCAGCATGACCTTCCAAGCGAACAGATCTAGGATTATCCATGAGAAAAGCGGCATGCTCAACGAGCGCGGCACGAGATTCTGACTTAAGTAGGGTTTTATCAAAATCAAAATAAAACACGGTCGCAGCAGACATTGTGGGCTCTACTGGAGCTTCCTCAATGGCTGTCGTCTCAGTTTCCATCTCAAGCGCCACAGTCTGCACTGTAGTATCTTCAATATTCGACATAGTCTCATCAACAGGCGTAGAACTACAGCCAGCAAGAACCAACGAGAGGCAAAGTGCTGACAAGCCAGTCTTAGTTACAGAAATGTTCATTTAAAGCTCCTTATGTTATGGGTTTTCACTCATTAAAATTATCTCAGTTCAAAACTAACGTAAAAATGGAGACCACGCAGGCTCTCGCACATCTCCTATCTTGGAGGGAAGGAAGTATTTTACCCCAGCATCAATCGATACTGCAGCTAAAACACCCCTACCGCCCTGCTTTGTTGCATAGATAAGCATGGCACCATTTGGCGCGACGGTCGGTGACTCGTCCAGCCTAGTCTCTGTTAATTCTAACATACGTCCAGTTTTTAAATCGAGCGTCGCAATACGAAAAACACTAGATTCTCGATGTACTAATACTAGCGTTCTACCATCCGGCGCTAGACTGGGCCTAGCGTTGTAGTTACCTTTGAATGTTATTCGCTCAACCGCCTTTGATGCAATAGTTAATTTATAAATTTGTGGAGTACCTCCCCTATCGGAGGTAAAAAGCAAGCTTTTACCGTCAGGGGTCCAGGCTGGTTCGGTATCAATCGCAAAGTGACGAGTTAAACGCGTTAATTCCTTTGAAATAAGATCTAACAAATAGAGCTCAGGATTACCGTCTTTGGACAAAACCAACGCTAATTTATTTCCGTCAGGTGACCAAGAGGGTGCGCCGTTGAGACCCGAAAAATTAGTCAGCTGTTGACGCTTACCATCAATCAAGCTCTGCCTGTATATAGCAGGTCTTCCCGTTTCAAACGAAACGTAAGCCAATTCATCTGCTTTTGGCGACCAAGACGGCGACATGATGGGCTGGGACGACTCGAGTACCAGTTGCTCTCTGGCGCCATCAGAATCTGACACGTTTAATCTGTAGGTAAACTTATTTTCGTTTAACTCAGCAGTTATGTAAGCAAGCCTAGTGCTAAAGACACCTCGAATACCGGTAATTTCTTGGTATACCTTGTCGCTAACCAGATGCGCTAAATCTCTTACTTGAGTCTCTGACCCTGTCACCCGGTGCTTGAAAACCGTTTTTTGTGCTGTTACGTCAAGTAAACTAAAGCTTAACTCTAACTTGCCTTCAGAATTTTTTAAGCCACCAACCAGCAAATACTCACTTCCTAATAATCGCCAATCTCGAAAGTAAACATCGTCAGCATTTTGCGGAAAAGCCAGCATGTTTTGTCTCGGGATGATTTTAAACAAACCACTCCGCAAAAGGTCGGATTCCACAATGGCACTGATATCTTCTGACACCTGAATGCCATTAGTTGATATTGGCGCTACGGCTATCATGGTCGGTTTATCATTGCCCTGTGTAACCCGAATAATCAGTTCGCCCCACGCTGTAGCAGGCATAAGTGCGATCAGTAGCACAAGGGCAAGACTCTGGAAGGTTTTTGTAGCGATTAACGATCTAAATAACATTGGGGCTCCTTGAGTTATAATCTGAGATCTTGAGGACTAAAAGCCACATCAACTTGACGAAATTTCTTTTCAAACAAAACCGGTGACATATTTTTTAGCTCAATAAATTGGTCGGCCTTAAATGCCGCCTGCTCGACTGATCGGTCAAAAGCAGCGTCTCCACTTGACTTCAATACGGTAACCCCGACTATACGTCCCGTCGGTACAAGTTGCAGCCTTATGGTAGTTTCCATCTCCCGACGTGCGCTAGGCGGACGGTTCCAGTTCTCTGACAATCTCCGCTGAATCAGCTGACGATAACTATTAGCGGCTATTTCATCCTCTTTCGCACTAATTAACCCCTGCTCTGCTGCAATCGCATCTGCAAAAGCAGCTTCGATCAATCGTCTCTGTAATTCTGCTTCTTCTAAGCGCTTTTTATCCGCTTCGGCGCGCTCTTCAGCCGCCAACTGCTCTTGCTCCTTTCGCTTATTTTCCGCTTTGAGTCTGCGCGCTTTAAGGGCCGTCGCTTTTTGTTCTTCGCTTTCGAGACGCTTTTGTCTCTCTCGTTTCTTCTGCGCCGTATTATCAGAAGGCGCTTTGGGCTTGTTAACCGCTTTGTTCTTCGGGGCCAGCTCAACTAATTTAGCCTCAATATATTGGGGCTGAATCACTGTCCGCTCTGTTACCGGCTGCCATCCAACCACAAGCACCCACAAAACCAACCCGTGCGCCGTTAAGCTAAATAGAATGCCTATACCATAGCTCAGGTAATCTCTCATATTACTGGCGAGGAGGCTCTGTCACGAGACCTACCGAAGGTGCTCCTGCTAGCTGTAACTCACTCATTAGACTAACCACAGAGCCATAGTCTACATTGGCATCGCCCCAAACAAGCACCGGGGTTTGCGGTCGCTGACGAAGAATTTTAGCCACGCGATCTTTAACATCAACTAAAGATGTTGCTACATTATTGCCCTTTTGATCTACCCAATAACTGCCGTCACTCTTAATAGACACAATAAAGGGCTCTTGGTCTTTTGTATCCATAGGCGCTGAATTGGCCGCTGGCAATTCAACCTTTACCCCCTGCACTAAAAGCGGAGCGGTGATCATAAACACAACTAATAGCACTAGAGTCACGTCAATGTAGGGCACCACATTGATTTCTGCGACTAATTTACGTTTTACTCTTTTACGCCTTAACAACCTAGCCTCCTACCAGTAGATGTTAGCTATCGCGAATGGACCTGGCGATGCAAAATGCTCGAAAACTCATCAGAGAAAGTCTCATAGCTACTATTAAGTGCCTCAACTTTGGCTGAATAGCGGTTGTAGGCAATAACTGCTGGAATGGCAGCAAAAAGGCCCATCGCGGTAGCAATAAGCGCCTCAGAAATACCGGGTGCAACTGTTGCCAGAGTGGCCTGTTGCACCATAGCAAGGCCCCGAAATGAATTCATAATTCCCCAAACCGTTCCGAATAATCCTATGAACGGAGCCGTTGAACCAACTGTTGCTAAAAAAGTAAAATTCTTTTCAATTAT
>DGAQ01000077.1:0-23997 GCA_002382445.1 Porticoccaceae bacterium UBA4026
AAAAAACCCCTGTAAAAACAGAGGCTTAATGGATGCTTATGGCGGACCGGACGGGACTCGAACCCGCGACCTCCGGCGTGACAGGCCGGCATTCTAACCAGCTGAACTACCGGTCCGTGAAAGCATATTCTCTAATGGTGGGTGGTACAGGGATTGAACCTGTGACCCTCGCCTTGTAAGGGCGATGCTCTACCAGCTGAGCTAACCACCCACTGAGAGAGCGACGCATTCTACCGAACTGGGGGAGACTGTCAAACATTTTCTGAGCCTATATACATATCAGGTTCACAGCCCTAATATACCGGTCTAATTCACGTTATTTTATTGAACAAAAATGAAGATTTATAAAGAGTTTAGTATTGAGGCCGCTCATCGGCTTCCAAATGTCCCCGAAGGGCACAAGTGTGCTCGGCTGCACGGCCATTCCTTTCAGGTAGCAATCCATGTTGAGGGGCCTGTTGGCGAGCAAACAGGTTGGATAATGGATTTTGGTGATATTAAATCGGCTTTCGCGCCGATCTATGAACAGCTAGACCATCACTACCTAAATGATGTGGAGGGCCTAGAAAACCCGACCAGCGAAAATCTGGCTATTTGGATATGGACTCAGTTAAAGCCACGGTTGCCTCTTTTAAGCACTATTGAAATAAAAGAGACCTGCACCAGTGGTTGTGTTTACAGCGGCTAACGATCTATTTTGGCGTTAGTTGTGCGGCTTCTTTCCCAAATCAACAAACCTAGCATAATTGTTACTGGCAAGAGACAACCTATCAGTATCTGTTGCCAGCTAAGCAAGTTCAAAGCCCATCCGGCTGAAAGCGCGGCTATTGCTTGACAGGAAAACACCGTAAAATCATTGATACCCTGCGCTTTGAACCGATCCTGTTGGGGATGGGTGCTGGGTAGTAGAGTAGTGCCGCCAATAAACAAGAAATTCCAACCTATTCCTAGAAGGATTAATTGCCACCAAAAGCTGGTGACACTAGTGTTTAAAAAGCCAATGCCAATTGTTGCGCAATAGCACAGCAGCCCGATAAGCATCATTCCTCTAATGCCTAGATGACGAAATAGAAATGGCGTAATAAAAGAGGGCAAAAACATAGCGGCGATATGACTTTGAATAACCCACTTTGTATCTAGTAGAGAGTGGTCGTAAAAGTGGTGCATGCTAATGGGTGTGCCGGTCATTACGAATGACATGATGACGTAAGCGATCGCGCCACTTGATAGTGCCAAGAAAAAGGATGGGTTGCTCAACAGGGTCATGGTTGGCGTCTGGGTTTGTGTCGCTGTCATCAAAGTTTGCGAGGCGGGTTTGTATAGGCTTAGTACTAATGCCGACATCCCTATGCAGGCTATGGCCAGAGCAAAAGAGCCTTGGTAATCGACGGTGGACATTTGTCTGCCGAGAATGGCTAATTCAGGGCCGATATACGCCGCGATAATGCCCCCTCCCATGACAATTGAGGCTGCCCTAGCATGGTTGTCCGGAGAGACTGACTCCATGGCTGCAAAGCGACCTTGCATAAGTGATGCACTTAGGGCGCCTAAGATAAAAGAGGCGAAACAAAAAAGTGCAAAGCTGGCTAGTTGTAAGGCAGCTATGGCAATAAGACAGCCTAGAATACCGACTAACATAAACCAAAATAGGGCGACTTTACGGCCTATTTTGCGCATCAATTGAGTCACGGGAATAACGGCAATAGCAGTGCCGCAGATCATCAGTGCAATGGGGGCGGTTGCCCAGTTTGGCGAAGGCGCTAGTTCAGCCCCTATGAGCGAGCTCGCCAGTGCCATCAACGGCATGATGGAGCCGCTTAGGGCACAACTTATACAAAGTACCCAGGCATTTTTAAATGTTCGATCGAAGATGATATTGATTAGGCTGACTCCTATAAAGATGAATGAGCAGCTTTATAGGTCCAAGCATAAACTAATTTAATCTAATCTGCGGCAGCTTTCTGTGCCTCCTTGGCATGAAATCTTGTATAATCGAAGGCCAGTAAAAACTGCAATCATTCTTTATTTGGCGTAAATTTATGGTAACTGTCGGCACGTTCAACCAACTTCAAGTTGTCAAAGAGGTAGATTTTGGCGTCTATTTAGACGGCGACGATCTGGACACTATTTTATTACCCAAACGCTATGTGCCAGAGGGTTGTGAAATAGGCGACTGGGTAAGCGTGTTTTTATATTTTGATTCAGATGACCTGTTGATTGCGACGACAGAGACTCCCAAGGTTGAAGTTGGTAGCTGCGAGATGCTAACGGTGGTTGATATTAATCATGCGGGTGCATTTATGGATTGGGGGCTCCCCAAAGACTTGTTGGTACCCTACAACGAGCAGCAAAAACCCATGGAGGTTGGATACTCTTATCTGGTCTATGTATTTCATGACCAGCAGTCAGATCGTATCGCCGCTTCAACAAAGTTAAGTCATCATTTGGATGAAACGCCAGTTTGGCTTAAGCCGCGCCAGGCAGTCAACTTACAAATTGCTGGGCGAACCGATTTAGGCTACAAAGCTATCATCGATGATAAATATCTTGGCCTTATCTTTCGCGCCGATGCCTATCGACCATTAAAGATTGGCGAACGACTTCCTGGGTTTGTTAAGGCGGTTCGTGACGATGGAAAAATTGATCTATTAATATCGCAAGCTACACTGCAAGGCGACCATGATCTGTCTGAGCAAATTATTCAGCATTTAACCGAGCGGGGTGGGCAGTCTGCATTGACCGACAAAAGCGACCCTGAGGCTATTCATCGTGCATTTAAGGTTTCTAAGAAAAAATATAAGCAAGCCTTAGGTAACCTGTATAAAAGTAAGAGGATTATCCTCTCTCCAGGAAAAATCGAACTCGCTTAGTGATGAAAAGCTACATATCGGGTAGTTTCACCACTTTTTATAGATTGCCTTCTCTTAAATAATTCTTTTATGCCTGTGTTCAATAAACTCAACTTTCGGCAGTTATGCTGGCCTGAGGCTAAATTGATAACCCTCTTATAATAAATAGTTATCAATAGATCTACTTTTTTAATTTGTATACGACCCCTAACTAAGGGACTATCTAGATGCGCAACCTATAAATCTGGCAGGCTAGATTAGGAATAAAAAATATAAATCTGGCTATATTAGTGTATGGTTGATTCTCAGTGTGCTAGGTACAACACGTGACATTGAATTTTAATTCTATTGGGGGGGAGAAATTATGTTTCATAAAACAAAAGTAAACCGAGCGGTAGTATCAGTTATCGCGGCTGGCTTTGCGGCTACTGGCGCAAGTTTTGTGTCAGCTCAGATCGAAGAAGTCATCGTAACTGCTACAAAAACGTCAGCAAGCACTCAGGATATTCCAATTGCCGTTTCTGCTATAACTTCAGAGAAACTGGATCAAATGGGTATTTCAAATTTTGAAGATTACCTTATCCAACTACCTGGCGTAACAGCTGGCGGCAGTGGTCCAGGTCAAAATACAATTTATATTCGTGGTATCGCTTCTACCACTCCCGCTATTTCTATTGCCGGCGTTGCAGGTTTGGCGCCTAACGTTGCTTTTTATCTTGATGAGCAGCCACTGGCACAGCCTGGTCGTAACCTTGACGTTTATGCAGCTGATTTAAGTCGTGTTGAGGTTCTTGCTGGACCGCAGGGCACTTTGTTTGGCTCAAGCTCTCAGGCAGGTACTGTTCGTTTAATTACTAACAAGCCTGATCCTTCTGCGGCATACGGTAAGCTAAAGATGGGATTTTCAACGATCAATAGTGGTGGCACTAACAATAACTTCGAGGCAATGTACAACTTGCCAGTTAGCGACAAGATAACCTTGCGTGGTGTTGTTTATAGTGACGACAAGGGCGGGTATATCGATAATGTCCATGGATCGCGAACGGTAGAAGAATCTGCTCGTTTCCGTGAAGCAGGGTATATGCGAAGCAACGGTGTACCGGTAAGTGCAGCTCGGGCTGGATTCCAGGCTGGAGCCGATCTTTCTGGCGTTACCTTCGAGGCTGCCGACAATACGGCTCTCCTTGAGGATGACTTCAATACGTCGAAATATACGGGTGCACGATTGAGCGCGCTGATTAACTTGAGCGATGATTGGAACCTTTTGCTTTCACACACTACTCAAAAGCTGGAAGCAGATGGTGTTTTCTTCTCTGACCCTGATTTGGGTGACCTTGAGATTCAAAGCTATATTGATGATTCGTTGCAAGATGAGTTTGATAACACAAGCTGGACTTTGACAGGCCGCATTGCTGGTTTAGAAGTGGTTTATACCGGTGCGTACACTGAGCGAACGGCTGATCAAAATATTGGCTATTCAGATTACATGTTTGTAGGACAGTATCTGCCTTACTACATCTGTGATTACACGGTAACTTATCCTGGTGCTAATGCACCTTCAGGTACCTGTTATGGGCCAGATATGCTTGTGCCTAGCCATTCAGAAACTGAAGTGTCAACTCATGAGATTCGTATAACAACAGATCAAGACAAGCGTACCCGTCTGACTGCTGGTGCTTTCTTTAGTGCGACGACTCTTCAAGAGCGCAATAGTTTCACTTATCCTGGCAGCATTAAGGCGCAGGGTTGGGGTGGAGCGGGCTCTGGTCCTGGTTTCGCAAGTCCAAACTACTCATACGGTGATGGATACCTGTCATCCAATGAACCTTATGCCCCAGGCGAGATCTTCCGTAATGATATTGAGCGGACTGATGATCAAATGGGTGTATTTGGTGAGTTGAGCTATGATATTAGTGACGAACTTTCTGTGACATTAGGGGCTCGTTACTATGATATCGAGATTGACTTTGATGGCAGTGCTGCGGGCTCGTTCTACAACTTCTGTGGCAGCTCAAACCCAAATTGTACAGATGCACAGGTATTTGGTACTAATATTGCGACACTTTACGGTGGAGAAAATCCTAGATCGGGTATCGATAAAGCGACAGCCGATGGAACTATCTTTAAGGTCACAGCATCTTACACACCCACTGAAGACATGCTGCTTTATGCAACAGTCTCTGAAGGTTTTCGAGCTGGATTCTTAAATCGTCCTGGTGGCTATACCAGTAAAGACGGTCTTTACACGGTGCCTTATCAGTTCGGTACCGATGACTTGACTAACTTCGAGGCTGGCTGGAAAGTTGACATGATGGACGGGCGTATGCGTTTCAATGGTAGCGTGTTTATGGCTCAGATTGACGGGCTACAAACAACTATCTTCGATCCAAGTATCGCTAACCTGTTCTTCTCCGACAACGCTGCAGATGCTGAAGTTACTGGCTTAGAGGCTGACGTGATTTGGGCGCCGAAGAGTGTCGAAGGTTTAACAATCAGCGCTGGTCTGTCGATTCTTGACACTGAGATAACTAAAGCTCTAACGACCTCTAAAGATGTTGTTGCTGGCGATTCCCTAGCCTTCGCTCCTGAGCGTCAGGCTAACGTGCAAGCGCGTTATGAGTGGCAGACAGACTCAGGTCTGAGAGCACACATCATGCCTCATCTTGCGCATTCAGCTTCTTCATACAGTGATATCATCCGAATAAACCGCGATCGTATTGCGGGTTGGACCATGTTGGGTCTGACAGCAGGTGTAACCTCTGATACTTGGGGTGCAGAGCTTTATATTGATAACCTCACAGATGAGCGTGCTGAATTATCGCGTAACTTTATTAACGATAGAGAGCGTGTCTCATATGCAAGGCCCCGTACTATGGGTGTGCGTATGTCCTATAATTTCTAAGCGTTGTAAAGTAGTTAAAAAAGCTAGATCATAATGCCCCTTTCAAGGGGCATTATTTTTATATGGAGAAATAAATTGGTCGATAAATTGGTACCAGGCGGCAGTGTTGGTGACGAGTTGCTGGAGGAGATTAAAGGTCTGTTAGGCTCTGGTGATTTTGCCAAGGCGGAACAACGACTGTTGAATATAGTGGCAGTCGAACCAGACCACGAAGAAGTGCTTTACATGCTGGCAGTCAGCCAGCGCTACTTGACAAAATATTCCGCGGCTCTGATTAACCTTGATAGGTTAAAGGGTCTGGTCGTTGACCACAGTCGTGGCCATCAAGAAACGGGCCATGTTTTTAGGGCAATGAACAAAGCAGACGCGGCACTTAACGCTTATAGCCGGGCAACACAAATCAACCCGGCTCTGTTGGCTAGCTTTAGAGCGCAGATAGAGATTCTTTCAGCGACGGGCAGGGGCTCGTTGACCGGACCGTTAAAACAACAGCTGGCGTCACTAGAGTCGCTACCCAAAGTGCTGGTTGTTGTTATGGATCTCATCGCTCACGGCAAGCTAGTCAAAGCTGAGCAGTTATGTAAAGAGTTTATGCAAAAAGTACCTCGCCATATTGAAGGTATGCGCCTGTTGGCCGATATTGGAAATCGCCTGGGGGTTTTAGAAGATGCAGAGTTCTTGTTAGAAAGTGCTCTCGAATTCTCACCAGAGAGTACACCGGTGCGAATCGACTATATTCAGGTGCTTAGGAAACGGCAGAAACATGAAGAAGCCCTCGTGCAGGCCAAATTTCTACTGGAAAAAGATCCAAAAAACCCACAGTTTCAATCGGTTTTTGCTATTCAGTCTATGCAGTCCGGCGACTATGACACAGCCTTAAAAGCCTTTGATTCTGTTTTAGCGATCATACCTGAAGATCCTGTAACCCTAACATCTCGAGGTCATGCGTTAAAAACGAGAGGGCAAACCGACGATGCTATTGACTCTTATCGCCGTGCGATCAAAAAGTATCCGGGTCATGGAGAAGCCTATTATTCTCTGGCTAATCTAAAACTTTTTAGTTTTAGTGAAGAAGAGTTAGCGACGATGGAAGTCCAACAAACCAACCTTGGCATCTCGCACATGAGCCGTGTTTATCTCAACTTTGCCTTGGGTAAGGCCTATGAAGATAAGGGTCTTTTTGAAAAATCTTTTGAGCACTATGAGCGAGGAAATGCCTTTAAGAAGGCCCAAAGTCGTTACAAATCTAAAGAATTAACTGATGAGTTCCATACCCAGGTTGAGGTGTTTGATGAGAGATTTGTTGCCGCGAACGTCGGAGCTGGATGCGACGCACCAGATCCTATTTTTATCGTGGGTCTGCCAAGGTCAGGATCTACCTTATTGGAACAAATTCTAGCGTCACACAGTCAAGTTGATGGGACCATGGAATTACCTAACATACTGTCTTTGGCTCAGAAATTACGCCGTGGCGAACGAATGAGTGCGACGAACCATTACCCAGCGGTGCTAAAAACCTTAGGATCTGAAAATTTTGAAGAATTTGGTGAGACATTTATCAAAGAAACACGTGTCCATAGAGGCTCAGCGCCATTTTTCATCGATAAAATGCCAAATAATTTCAGACATATCGGATTGATAAACTTGATGCTACCCAATGCTAAGATTATCGATGCTCGCAGGCATCCAATGGGATGCTGTTTCAGCGGATTTAAGCAGCTTTTTGCTGAAGGCCAAGAGTTTACCTACGGCCTTGAGGAAGTTGGTACCTACTATAAAGACTATGTTGAACTTATGAATCACTGGGATAAAGTGTTGCCTGGCAAAGTGTTACGCGTTCAATATGAGGACGTTGTCGCGGATCTTGATACTCAGGTGAGACGCATACTTGACTACTGTGGACTGGACTTTGAAGAGAGCTGCATTAGTTTCTATGAAAATGAGCGCTCAGTGCGAACGCCAAGTTCAGAGCAGGTACGCCAGCCCATTTATCAAAGTGGCATTGAGCAGTGGAAGAACTTTGACGAGTTTTTAGGCCCACTTAAAGAGGCTCTAGGGCCAGTGTTAGATCGATACCCTATTTAATAGGGAGTTAGCAAGACGAGGAGACCTAAGATGACTGACGTGATAATGACGCGACAAGAAATACAGGTGATAGTTGAGCAAGGACTCGAAGCGAACGGCTGTAATAAGGAAAATGCGGCAGCCGTGGCTAGAACTATTTCTGCAGCCGAGCTTGATGGCTGTGCTGCTCATGGTCTTTTCCGTATGCCAGGTTATGTCGCGTCTCTGCGCAGTGGCAAAGTTAATGGCAATGCTCAACCGACAGTCTCACGAATATCACCAGGAGTGGTTAAGGTGGATGGCGATCATGGCTATGCGCCACTAGCGCTAGAGATGGGTCGACAAGCGCTTATTGATGCGGCTCGAGAGAACGGTATAGCCGCCATGGCGTTGGTGAATGTACATCACTTTGCAGCCCTATGGGTGGAAGTAGAGCCTATTGCCGAAGCAGGGTTGGCCGCGATGGCTTTTACGACTTATAAGCCGGCTGTAGTTCCTGCTGGAGCTAAGGAACCACTATTTGGTACAAACCCAATGTGCTTTGGCTGGCCTCGCGGTGAGCAGGCCCCACTTGTCTTTGATCAGGCCTCATCTTCAATGGCCCGTGGTGAAGTGATGATCGCAGCTCGTGATGGTCATCCAGTGCCTCTAGGGACCGGCGTTGATGCGGATGGAGTACCCACTACTGACGCTGATAAGATTATTAATGGTGGCGCTTTACTGCCATTTGGAGGTCACAAAGGTTCAACCATTGCGATGATGATAGAGCTTCTAGTCGCAGGTTTAACGGGTCAAGATTTTAGCTTTGAAGCCCAGAAAAATGATAACAATGATGGCGGCCCACCGAACGGTGGTGAGTTTATGCTAGCCATCGATCCTAATCGATTTGGTGATGCTGATAATTGGCTGAAACATTCAGAATCCTTCTTGCAACTACTGGGCGGAATGGAGGGCGCACATATACCGGGTAATCGACGATATGCCAATCGAGAGAGGCATTCTGTTGAGGGCATTTCGGTCAAACAAGCAGTCCACGCTAAGTGCTTGGAATTCATTCATACTAGTGAGTAGATCTGTGCTATAGATGGCAGTTAGTCTGATCTCCCTTCATTAGGTGTGGACAGTCCCAGGCGGCTAAGTTGGGCGGGAAGCTCTGCAATAACCGTTTCAATCATAGCCTCTGCCGCCGGCGAGAGTGTCCACTCGTTACGGGTAATCAAGCATATATCGCGTTTTTCGCCTGGAATTAACCGTCTAGATACAAGTTCGCCCGTTTCTCTAGGGATGGCAAGTGAGGGCAGTATACTTATGCCTAGGTTGGACTTAAGCATGGCTATGAGAGTTGTAATATTTGGAAAATCAAACTTTGATGGCCCCAAGGATTGTCTTGACTTCATTGTTTTAGTGATGCCAGTGTCTAAGAAGGTCTCGTTAGCAAGTTCATTCAGATGAATTGGATCAGTGCTAGCAGCTAAATGATGATCACGGTGGCAGACTAACTCCAAATTATCAGCGAATAACGGCCGAAAGTTCAGAAGTCTATTTTGTTGCCAGACACTACCAATACCAAAGTCTACTTGGTTGCGCTCGACCTTGCGTTGCACGACTCTGGAAGTGTCGTCGTTTAGGTGTAGATTTATTCCAGGAAAATTGATTGAAAATGTTTTTATAATCGGTGGAAGTAAGTTTGTTGCCACCGAGGGAACAATTGCCATGCTGACGTTTCCAACTCTTCTCTCTGCGGTCGCTTTGAGGTCTGATATTGCGGTATCAAAGTCTCGCACTAAGCGTTCTGCAATGGGAATAAAATTCTCTCCCTCTGCCGTTGGAGTGACTCGTCGAGTGGTTCTGTCCAGAAGTTTCAAACCGATGAAGTTCTCCAGTTGCTTCACGGATAAGGTGATTGCAGGCTGCGTTCTAGAGAGCTCCTCTGCCGCTTTATTGAAACTGCCATAGCGGGCAACAATAACGAACGTTCTGAGATGTTTTAGGGTGATATTGAGGTATTTCATTAGAGCACCTTTTGATTATCTTAGTATAAGATGGAAGCTCGGCACATGGAATGCTATATATTAGTCAAGTTTATATATCTATATAAATTTGTAAATAGATTTATTATTTGGGCACGTTAATATAGGCCTCAAATAGCCATAACGGGTTTATCCGTTAATATTTTCGCAAGGGGAAAAACATGAGCGGTGACGTTTATCGTAACTACATCAATGGCCAATGGCTCGGCGGCAAGAATATCACTATAAATCTGAATCCATCCGACACCAGTGATATCGTTGGCCACTACGCAAAAGCCGACGCAGACGATTGTGTTACTGCCATTGCTTCAGCTAACAATGCCTTTGCTAGCTGGTCTCAAAGTGCCTTGGAAGCTCGCAAAGCCATACTCGACATGATCGGTAATGAGTTGATTGGACGCAAAGAAGAGATTGGTGCTGTTTTGGCTCGAGAAGAAGGTAAAACCTTAGCCGAAGGCATTGGTGAGGTGGGTAGATCAGGGCAGTTTTTCCAGTACTACGCGGCTGAGGTCTTGCGTTTAATGGGAGAGAACACTGCTTCGGTTCGTCCTGGGATAGACGTGGAAGTCCACCGTGAGCCGCTCGGGGTGGTTGGGATCATTACACCATGGAACTTCCCTATGGCGGTTGCCGCATGGAAAGTTGCGCCAGCGCTTGCCTATGGCAACTGCGTTGTGCTCAAACCTGCTGAGCTTGTTCCCGCTAGCGCTTGGATTTTGGCGGAGATAATTAGCCGCAGCGGCTTACCGGCCGGTGCTTTTAATTTGGTCATGGGTTCCGGTCGTGAGGTCGGCGAAAAACTGACCAGTTCTGCTGGAGTCGATGCCATTACCTTTACTGGTTCAGTTGATGTAGGACGGCACATTGCGCGTAATTGCATTGAAAATATGTCTCGAATACAGCTTGAAATGGGCAGTAAAAATGCACTGGTTGTTCTCAACGATGCCGATCTGCAGTCCGCGGTAGACTGTGCGGTTGCGGGAGCTTATTTTGGTACAGGACAAAAATGTACCGCGTCGTCACGGATCATTGTTGAGTCAGGAATACATGATGAATTTGTCGCCAAGATGTCTGAGGCGATGGACAAGCTGGTGGTTGGAAACTCGATGACCCCAGGAGTTCATATAGGCGCGGTAGTTGACGAGCGACAGCTCCTTCAAAACCTTAAGTACGTAGAGTTAGCCAAAGAAGAAGGCGCCGAATTAGTTCAGGGCGGCGAGAGATTACACCTTGAGACCGAAGGTTACTTTATGTCGCCGGCGTTGTTTATCAATACCAGTAACAAAATGCAAATTAACCGAGATGAAGTGTTTGGCCCGGTGGCCTGCGTGATCAAGGTCGATAGTTATGAAGAGGCCTTAGAGGTTTCCAATGATTCTGATTTTGGCTTAACGTCAGGGATCATGACTACTTCTCTTAAGTATGCGAGTCATTTTAAGCGTCACTCCAAATCAGGATGTGTGATGGTTAATTTGCCCACTGCAGGAACTGATTACCATGTGCCATTTGGGGGACGAAAGTCGTCTAGCTATGGTCCAAGAGAGCAGGGTCAGTATGCGAGGGACTTTTACACCATTATTAAAACCAATTACAGCAAGCCGTACTAGGCCAATTTTAGTTGGGCTTTATAGGGAGATTCAATGCGTAAAGATATGCTCATGATCGATGGATTACAGTACGTTAACTGGAATCGTCAACTGTTTGAAGATGCTCAACTAAGTGGTGTGCATTGTATTCATGTGACTATTGCTTATTGGGAAAATATTCGCGAGACCCTAGAAAATATAGGGACCTGGAACCGTCATTTTATTAATCACAGTGATCTCATTATGCCGGTTCGCCAAGCGCGGGACATTCTCGATGCTAAACGCCTCGGTAAAGTGGGTATTGTTTTCGGTTTTCAAAATTGCTCGCCTATTGAAGATGACATTAAGATGGTTGAAATCCTCCATCAGTTAGGTGTTCGTATTATGCAGTTAACCTACAACAACCAGAGTTTATTGGCGACAGGGTGTTACGAAGAAAAAGACGGCGGAGTTACTCGGTTTGGCAAGCAGGTTATTAAAGAGATGAATCGTGTGGGCATGGTCATTGACATGTCTCACAGTGCAGAAAAGTCGACTCTAGAGACTATTGAGCTATCAGAGCGTCCCATCGCCATCACTCACGCCAATCCAAGCTTTTTCCATGCGGGATTGCGTAACAAGTCTGATGCGGTGATTCGTGGGATTGGTGAATCAGGGGGAATGCTCGGTTTTAGCATGTATCCGTTCCATTTAAAAAATGGGCCTGACTGTACCCTAGTAGAATTTTGCCAAATGATTGCTCAAACCGTTGAAATGATTGGTATTGACCATGTCGGAATTGGTTCAGACCTCTGTCTTAACTGGAATTATAAGGTGCTGGAATGGATGCGCAGTGGACGCTGGACCACCGGTGTGGATCATGGTGAAGGCACTGCAGAGAAACCGACTTGGCCCAACCAACCCAGCTGGTTTAGCGGGACTAAGGACCTTTATGTTGTAGCCCAAGGTTTATCCGATCAGGGTTTTAGTGATGATGATGTCGCCCAGATCATGGGTGAAAACTGGCTGTCGTTTTTTGAAAAATCATTCTCGAGTAAGTCTGCTAACCTCGGCGAAAATTAACTGGCTAGCCAGTGGCGACAGTACTGAACCAGAATAATGGAGAAAACGTAACACCTGAGTAAAATTATGTTTTCCATACTTAATTTGTAACCGGGCTAAATGGCAAAATAATTCATGCGTAAATACACTCACAAGACCCACAATTCTGATGACTTGACTGTTTTGCAAATGCGGCCTGCCAGTCAGGTTATGCAGCTAGAACGCCTGGGTAGCTTTCATCAATCGCGGCTGAGCTTTATGCGCACATTGGTGCGTCGCATGGTGGCCGAGAACTGGCAGATTAGTAGTCCGGTATTTGATCTCGACGAGCAGGGTTATGGCACTGTGGTCTATCAGGTCGAGGCCAAATACGGCACTTTTAGCTATGTGCTGTTCTCTCATTATTTGGATCCAGACAATCGCAATGATCGGGTTATCGCCGATCAGTGGGACCTAACTATGGCCCTCTGCGAAGGGACTGTGGATACTGAACAACTCGATTTTTTACGTAACAATGTACCCAAGCAGGAGGCGGGTCGAGTGGACTCTCGTGTGCTGGTTTTATCTCGAGCCAACCGTAGTGCACGCACCTTTGAGTATGTGGTTGATCAGTTAGCTCATGGTCATCAGCCAGATGTCGATGTGATAGCCGAAGTGGGTTATCTTTATCGTACTACTGCAGCCTATGGTAGTGGTAAATTGGGGATGGCGGATTGGGAAAAAGTCTGGACCAAGCACCGCGACTTTGCCCGACCCTTTGCAGCAGAGATGTTCACCTGTTATATGCTGCGTCACTTTAGTATGCAACAGGCTGACCATTTAGCCTCGCAGCGCGCGCCAAAAAGTGCAGTGGCTCTGCATGAAGATATTAAACGCTATATAGGTATTGGCAATTCGACCGGTCTGGGTATGGCGCCGTTTTTAATTAATCATCCGCTATTAATCAATCAGTGGATTGAAATGCGTGAAACCGCATTGGCCACCGTTGTTGCCGCCAGTGCGTCCGGTGTTGATGAAGCCATGCTGAGGCGTTTGGATGCAGCAACGCAGCGGGTTATTCAGCATCTGAGCGAAATTATCACCGCTGATGAGCGACAAAGTAACGCCAATTTACTTGTGCGAGAAGAATTACAGTTACTGCACCTATGGCTACAAGAGCAGGGAGCAGTGCTGGCAACTAACCATTACGTCTGGGAATCGCTCACTCAGTATGCCGAGCAGCATTGGTGTATAGAAACCCAAGAAGTGATCAATACACTGTTGATTGAGCTCTATCCCGAGCTGGTTGACGGACTTGAAGAGTATATGTGGGTGGATGAATCTCATCAAGTGTGCCCTGAAATGCCAGTCGCTGAATTATTAGAGGTTATCGAAGATAAATATGATTGGGCGCTGGCTATAGATTTTAGCAAGCAGGAGTCTATCGGGACATTTTGGTATCGCTCTGCGGAGAAAATGGAGCCACGTCTCGGCCAAACTGACATTGACATGGGCATGGACAAAGAGATGCCTCTGGGGATTGGCCGTTGTGTTCGTGAGTGTTACGACCGGGTCTGCGACTATAATCAGGCTCGGGCGAAGCAGAATGTTGCGCATTTTATAGTGCAGAATCCTACTTACAGTGGCATCGTTGGCCGTATTCAAACTATGGCCCAGAGCCGTTACGGCGATATCCGTGAAAATTTGGTGCATACAGATGTGCTGCCAATTCATCTACTGCGCTGCAAATTGTCATTTTTTGGAGTCAGTAAATTTGACCCGCGATCACGCCTCTGGGTGCGTAACACCATGTTTCAGGGTGCTCCGCTGATTAGTGATTTCGGCACACTCTTGGTCGATGACTGGCAGTTTCCTATCAAACCTGTATTGACGTCTGGTTAATCAGCATGAAAGTATCCAAGAATGAGTTAATGGCTTCGTTAAAGAAGGCATTTGAAGCTATGGGATTCCAACCGGGTGATTATTATGACGCAGCGGATATGGTGGTCTGGTCACAGACCCATGGTTTTGATAGCTTTGGTCGGTTAATGGAGGCTTTGGCTTATTTAAATACCACAGCGCCTATTCATGCTGATCTAGTACAAGAGGATAGGCATAATTATGTACTGGATGGCAGAGGTAGTTCTGTTTTATTGTGCGGTAGTGAAGCGGTCGATCTAATCAGATCTCAAGTAATGCAGGGTTCGAGCGCTGCATTAGAGCTTATTAATTGTTATAACCGGACATTTATTATACAGAGACTGGTTAAAGCCGCGCAGTGTAATTTTGCTTTTGTTGCCTGTTGGCGGCAGCTGGATTGCTGCGTGAAAGTGTCTATTGCAGCAGGTGCCGAACTTCCCGAGTATCAGACCTTTACGATGATTGACCTCTTTGAACCACAATCTTTAAGAATCTTTTGCGGCACTGATTTAGAGGCTATTGAAAAGCAATATGCGCCTCAGTTAGAGTTCGGCACCTTAGTTGAAAGCTTCTCTAGGACAGAAATGATGGACTGTTACAAAAATTCAGTAGAGCATGGTATAGAGATAGACGAGGCACTGTGGCAAACCCTCGATGACCTGGGCGCCAGAATACTGGTTGAATCCACTGAAAGCTCCCGAGCGGGTGCAGGAGATTAAGTTAGACCAATTTCAAGCTCTTAGTGCAACGCCACCATCTCATTCTCATTCTCAGCTTGATTGATTAACCAATAGCGAAAAGCCTCAACATGGGGATGAATATGTTGGTTAACGGCTGTGGCTAGGAAAAAGTTTTCCGATGAGGCAATAGATTCATCAAAAGGTGCAACTAACCGCCCACTATCTACCATATTGGTTGCTAGCGAGGTACGTCCTAACATGATGCCATGGCCCAGTGCGGCCATTTCCATGGTAGTGATTGATGAGTCAAAGTGAATTCCCTGAGAGGGGTCAACACTGTGATAACCAAATTGGTTTAGCCAGAAAGCCCAGCCTTCTTCGTAGCCTATAACATGTAAGAGAGTATGATCAGATAATTGTCTGGGCTTTGTGGGCGGATCTTCTGGTGATACTTCACCACCGACTAGTTCGGGGCTGCATACGGGAAAGAGTTCATCCCACGTCAGTTGATTACTGGTATAACCTGGCCAAATTCCTTTGCCGTAGCGAATTTCTACATCGGCATCTTTATCTGCATCACCAACCCAAATATTACTGGTAAAACGCAAACCTATTTCCGGATGTTGCTCTCGAAAACTCGATAATCTAGGGGCTAACCATGTGTTGAAGAACACCAAATTAACTTTAACGGTAAGCGTTCGGCTGCGCTCTTTACCGAAAACTTCATCAGTGATCATCGCGAGGCGGTCTATTGCTTCGCGGACGCCGGGAATATAGGACTGACCCGCGTCGGTAAGCTTTAATCCTCTTGGCAGTCGGTTAAATAATGAGGTGCCGAGTTGTGCCTCGAGGCCTTTAATTTGTTGACTAATAGCGGCTTGAGTCATGTGCAGTTCCGCCGCAGCCTGAGTAAAGTTAAGGTGCCGGGCGGAGGCTTCGAATGCACGTAACCAATTTAATGGCGGAAGTCTTTTTTTCATTATAATTATCTCTTAATCTTAACTCGAGGTGCTGTCGGCGCCGTCAATCAATGATCCTAACTTAATAGCAGTGGTGTGCAGAATATCACTATAGCTTATTAATTCATCTAGACTTTTTCTAACCACAGGCGCATGAATAAACAGGCAAGCACATAGCCTTAGCTCGCTGTCCAAAACAGGAACCGCACAGCCGACCATGCCGTCGACAAATTCTTCATCGTCGGTACTGATATTATTGGCCTTTATCGCTAAAAGGCTTTTTTCAAGATAGGTGGGATCAATAATGGTATTACGCGCATACTGATGCAAAGGTAAATGGCTAATAATTTTCTGGCGGCGCTGCTTAGGCAGTGAGCTCAGATATAGTTTGCCGCTAGCGGTGCACCAAACGGGTGTGCGGCTACCCACTTGCAAATTAAGCTGCAGCGGCCAGTTTGATTGCACTCTGTCGTAATAAACCATTTCACTGCCATTGGGGATGGCGATGCCGCATGTTTCACCAATTTTCTCGGTTAGCTGCTCAAGAATTGCCCTACGCACCGCGCTAAACCGCTCGCTGTGCAAGACACCCCAAGCGACACCGTGCATGCGCCTACCGGGAATAATTAAACCACGCATGTTGGTCTGCACAAAGCCATCGTCTTCCAGTTGATTGAGAAGCCGATGGATACTTGGTTTTGGGATGTCCAAAAGAATGGCTAGATCAGCTGGCGACAAGGGTCGCTCAGCTTTGGCCACAGCTTCAATAATCGCCATTACTCTAGCGATAGCTGAACCTTTCTCTTTCCCATTAGTCGCCATAATTACCTTAGTCTTAGCTTAGTGTAGGCATAGAGAACTGAGCACCTTCTCTAACGCCGGCCGATGGCCAGCGCTGTGTGATTGTCTTGCGTTTGGTGTAAAAGCGAACACCATCAGGGCCATAGGCGTGCAAATCACCAAACAGAGAGCGTTTCCAGCCACCAAAGCTATGATAAGCCACAGGGACAGGCAGAGGGATGTTAATGCCTACCATGCCCACCTGAATATGGTCGGAGAAGTATCTCGCGGCTTCGCCATCACGTGTAAAGATACAGGTGCCATTGCCATATTCGTGGGCATCAATGAGATCCATTGCTTGCTGCATGGACTCGACACGAACAACTTGCAGTACCGGACCGAAAATTTCCGCATGGTAGCTGTCCATATCAGCGGTAACGCGGTCGATCAGCGTTCCGCCAACATAAAAGCCGTTCTCATAACCATCAACATTTAAATGACGACCATCAACCACGATGTCTGCACCCTGTTCCTCGGCGCTGTCGATATATCCAAACACCTTTTGCTGATGTTGTTTTGTAATCACAGGGCCAAAGTCATTGTTAGCATCGTGACAAGGACCAATTTTCAAGGTCTTCATCGCCTCTTTCATCTTGCTAACCAGTTGATCTGCCGCGGCATCGCCAACGGCTACCGCCACTGACAGCGCCATACAGCGTTCACCAGAAGATCCAAAAGCAGCGCCAAGAAGTTGCGCAACGGCGTTATCCATGTCAGCGTCTGGCATAACAATAGCGTGGTTTTTAGCGCCACCGAGAGCCTGGCAGCGCTTGCCATTAGCATTGGCTGTGGTGTATATGTATTCAGCGATAGAGGTTGATCCAACAAAGCTGACGGCTTTAATGCGATCGTCATTGAGTAGGGTATCCACGGCCTCTTTGTCGCCATTAACCACATTCATAACGCCGTCGGGCAGCCCTGCCTCTTTCAGAAGCGACGCGATAAACAGTGTCGAGCTTGGGTCGCGCTCTGAGGGCTTGAGAATAAAACAGTTACCGCAAACGATGGCCATCGGGTACATCCATAGCGGCACCATGGCGGGAAAGTTAAATGGCGTAATGCCGGCAACCACGCCCAGAGGCTGGAATTCGCTCCAAGAGTCGATGCTAGGTGCAACATTTTTACTATGCTCACCCTTCAGTAGTTCTGGTGCGCAACACGCGTATTCTACGTTCTCAATGCCTCGTTGCAATTCACCGGCTGCATCGTGAGAAATTTTGCCATGCTCTTCGCCTATCAATTGGCAGATTTTATCGACATTTTGTTCGAGTAAATCTTTAAACTTAAACATGACTCTAGCGCGTTTTATTGCGGGGGTGTTACGCCAAGCGGGATAAGCGCTTTGAGCCGCGGCAATCGCTTCCTCTACTGTGGCTTTTGAGGCCAAGGCGACCTGTTTGCTGACTTCACCATTGGATGGGTTGAATACATCCTGAGTGCGCTCAGTGGTGTCAATTAATTGACCGTTAATTAGGTGTCCGACAGTGACCATCTTGTATTCCCTCGCTATATTAATATTGAATTCGTTGATTTAGTTACCAAAGTTTTTTGTAAAGTTCGATCATCTCAGTAACATCCGGAACCCTTGGATTATTGCCTGGGGAGCCTGAGGCTAGCGCTTGAGAGGCCATGGTTTCAAGATTGCCAAAAAAGTGCTCACGATCAACACCAAACGCCTTTAATGTGGGCACCTGTAATTCATCATTAAGTGCATATAATTCGTTCAACAGCTTTTGGTTAGCCTGTTCAGTGTTGTCACTATAATCAGCCGCGCCTATCGCACGGGCGCAGTCAGCATAACGTTCCGCTGCAGCGGGGATAGAGTATTCAGTCACCGTTGGTAATAACATAGCGTTGGATAGGCCGTGGGGCACGTGATAGAACGCGCCTATGGGTCTACTCATACCATGGACTAAGGCGACAGAGGCGTTAGAAAAAGCGACGCCAGCTAATGTAGAGCCGAGCATCATCTGCTCTCTTGCTTCTCTATCGCTGCCATCGTGGAAGGCACGGCGCAGGTTAGGGCCGATCAACTTCATCGCGGCAATTGCCTGAGTGTCAGTGTAAGCGCTGGCTTTTTTACTGACATAGGATTCCATGGCGTGGGTCAAAGCATCAATGCCAGTGTCGGCAGTGGTGCGCGCGGGCACACTTAAAGAAAGCTCGAAATCGACTAGAGCGACGGTGGGCATAAACCCTGTGCCTAAGCAGAGCATTTTCTCGTCGCTGGTCTCGTCAGTAATAATGGTGAACTTAGTCACCTCAGAGCCGGTCCCCGCCGTGGTAGGGATGGCAAAAATAGGTAAACCGGGCTCGTTCACGATTCGAGGGAATTTGTAGTCGCGCATTTCACCGCCGTAGGTGCCGAGTATGGCAATGGCTTTGGCGCTGTCGATTGGACTACCGCCCCCCAAAGCAATAATTGAATCGTAGTTCCCGCGACGAACCTTATCAACGCCCGCTTGTATGGAGCTCACGGTGGGCTCGGGAACAGTGTCGTCAAACACGTCAGCCCTTATTCCAACCTCGCTTAAACATTCATTAATACTGTTGGTGTAACCGAGTTGGACCATTATTTTGTCAGTCACAATTAGCGGCCGATGCAAATCCATACTCTTCAGTATGTTGCCGATTTCTTTGCTGGCGCCACCGCCAACTTGCAAAACTTGCGGAAGAATTATTTTTACTGACATGTCTACTCCGATAATATTTATTTTTGAAGTCAAAAGTGACTTATTTGGTCATCTTATGGCTTTTTTTAATTCCGATAGCGCCTAATGGCTTCATTTATCAAGGTGACCACTGTAATCCTTAAATGATACGAATCATATTGTTTTAGCTAATTTATATTAAAAAGTTTTGATTATTCTTCCATTTTTACGGTACTTGGTTGCGCGTCATAAGGAAAATTATGCCTTTGCATAAATTCAGTAATGGCGAGGCCTGAGAAGCATTATTTTTGTTCTCAGTGATAAAAAAATTGATGTCTTAGGGGCTTTATTTTTTGCTGGCGTCCAATGTTCTTGGTTCTTAAGATCGCGCCTATTAAACGGGGCACTAAATAGCCCTTAAACAGACATCTGCATGTAAACCTTCGGCATGAATAATTTTGCTGGAATAGGAAGAAGATATGAGCAATGAAGTGCGACTGCCACTCGATGGTATCACCGTGGTGGATTTCGGTCAGCAGATAGCAGGACCAGCTGTCGCTATGATTATGGCCGACTTGGGTGCTACGGTTGTACACGTTGATCCGCCGAGTGGACCGCAGTGGAAGCACCAGGCAAACGCAATCTTAAATCGCAACAAACAGTGCCTGACTATTGATTTGAAAAGTCCGTTGGGACAAAAGCAGGCGATGGAGTTGATCGCCAAGGCTGATGTGGTCATTGAGTCTTTTCGTCCTGGTGTAATGCAAAAGCTGGGTATTGATTTTCAGGCCGTTCGGCTGGCACGTCCAGAACTCATCACCTTGTCGATTCCTGGCTTTGCCAGTAATGATGAACTGCGCAGTGATTGGAAAGCTACAGAAGCGGTAGTGGCTGCCACCGCTGGAGCTTTCACGGACATGGGTTTTAATCGAGTACTTATGGGACTAAATCCATGCTTTTCACCATTGCCTTTGGCGTCTTCTTACGCAACAACCTTGGCGGCAAGCTCCGTTGTGTTGGCCTTAGGGGCTAGAGAAAGATCTGGTTTTGGAGACCATATAGAAGTACCCGTGATTGCATCAATGATGGAAGGCTTGTCTTATAATTCGTACCAGATTGAAGGACTGCCCGAGCGCTATAAAACCATGCGCGAAAAAGAAATTGAGTATCGACGGGCTAATAATATAGCCTTTGATTTAAGCTACGATCAATTACAGGAGTACCTAGATCCCTTTTACCGCACTTACGAATGTGCCGATGGCCGAATGTTCTATGTGGTTTGCCCATCTCATCGAAAGCATGCAAGACGCTGTTTAGACGCTATGGGTCTTTATGAGGAGTTGTTAGCAGAGGGTTTACCCGATGTTGGCAACCTACACTTACCCGTCAGCGAATGGGATGCTGAGACCGCGATTGGTGTTTATCCTCTCCCTAAGAAATGGGCTGATATTATTTCGGCGAAGATGAAGCTGATTTTTTTGACTAAAACGTCAAGTGAATGGGGTGCCATCTTCGGTGAGAAACAGATTCCAGGAGCACCGCATAGAACGACTAAAGAATGGGTTAACAGTAAACACTGTAATGAAGCCGGCATTATTGTAGAGGTTGATGACTCAGAGTTTGGCTTAATGAAACAACCTGGACCCATAGCGTGGTTAGAAGAGTCAGCTAGCCAAATGTTAACCCCACGACCGCGGCAGTTTGTCGATTTTGAAACAGCGTTGGCTACATTGTCCTGTGCTTACAGGCCCCGATTAGTCCCTATACAGCAGATTACTCACGAGCAGTCCGGTTGGTTAGATGGGTTGCGGATACTAGATTTGACTAATGTCATCGCCGGCCCTCATTCGACAGCATTTTTAGGACGCTTTGGGGCACAGATTACCAAATTAGAGCCAGTTGATCCGATGTACGATCCGCTCATAGGCACCCTGTTTACTTTTCAGTCAGACATGGGTAAGCGCAGTGCTCTAGTGAATATTAATACTAAAGACGGACGTGAGGTTTTCAATCGTTTAGTACGTTCGGTGGACTTGGTCGTCATTAATGCTCCCGATCGTCAAATGAAGTCACTTGGGCTTGATCAGGACACATTGCAATCTATTAACCCTGGGGTATTGTTCTGCCGTCTTGACTGTATGGGAGGTCCGTCGCTAGGCCATAAAAGCAATTACATTGGTTATGATGATATTGTCCAGGCCAATAGTGGCATTATGAGTCGCTTCGGTGGCCGTGAGACGCCGGAAGAGCATGCTCATCTCGGCACGCTAGATGTGAACTGTGGCTTTGCTGGTGGCCTAGGTATGGCATTGGCAATTTACCATAAGGCGAGAACGGGAGAGACGAGTCGTGCTCGCACTTCATTGGCGGCGGTCACTAATTTGGCTCAGTTGCCATTTTGTTTTGATTACAAAGGTCTTGAAGAGTTCAACGAGCCGTCCGGGCGCGGTGCCATGGGCACTAATGCGTTGTCGCACTTTTATGCTACCGCAGATGACTGGATCTTTCTTGACGCTAGCGATGAAGACATTGACACCTTAAACAGGATACCCGGCCTACAGGGTATCGATGGCACCGCTGATATTCAGGTCTTTCTCACTGTTGCTTTCCAACAATCGTCTTCTGCAAACTGGGTGCAAAGACTACATGCTGCCGACGTAGCCGCAGCAGTGCCTCATTCAATTGAGACTCTCAGAGAACAGTACAGTCGTGTCGCTGATGGTAAGGTTGGTATAGATCGTGGAAGCTTTGCTTTTTCAATCCATTCTGACCACCCTAGTGGTCACTGCGTTACTCAAATTGATCACTATGCTATTCGACCTACTATGTCTCGTATTTACTCAGTCACTCCTGCCGAGGCTCATGGTCATTCAACTCGCGAGGTACTTGCCGGAGTGGGGTATGGCGAGCAAGAAATAGATTCAATGCTGGAGATCGGCGTCGCGGCTCTAGGTTGGGGTTTAACCTATTTGCCTGGGGATAACCTAGGTGAACCCATGCCGCAGTTAGACGGATTGGTCCGCACAGTTGATACAGCGAGTGTAGGTTGGGTCGATATGGAGCCTGCCGAGGACGATATCTTCATCACATAGGGCACAGCGCCCGTAGCTTCCTAAGGCGATACGTTCTAGCGCGAGTGGTATCCGCGCTAGCTGTTGCTTGCGGCGGCGCGATGCCTCTTTGGCCATTTCGACACCCTGCATGGCATCCATGCGAGAAAGACGCCCAACCGTAGATTGATCTAATTGCACGGGCTTAGTTGCTTCGCTGGATAGACTTTCTAACTCAGTCAACTCGGTCATCAGATCAAGAAGAGCTCGACGAAAAGTGTCACTATCTAAATTATCCACTACTTAAATGGCCGGCATTTGGGTGATTGAATAGGCCTGCTGGTTCAGCCAAGATGCTATATGAGTCATTTTAGGCACAATCTCTTCATCGCAGATAGAGCGGCATATGCTGGCAATCTGTTCAGGCCAATCGCCTAATTCATCCTTACGGCAGACTAAGGTCAAATGTCGAGCATTGGCACCATTGGCCAGTGGCATCACATTAATGCCTTGCAGTAAGTCTGGGTAAGGTACTAGGCAAAGCCCCGTGGCAAAACCCCAGCCATGGCCAGATTGAACAAAACGTAAGAGAGTCTGAGTGCTATCTAGCTCACAGTTGACGTTAAGGTCGATATTTAGGCGCCTAGCGATTAGACCACTGAGTGCGCCTAGACGAGACTGACGGTTGTAATGCACAAAGGGCAAGTTGCTCGCGAGCCACTCGCAGCTAACCTTTCCTGACTGAGCAAACTGCTCAGGCACAATCATCACAAAGGGATCTCTAAGGATGGGGTAGCGTTGTAATTCTGGATGTTCATCGATGGGGTCGCTGGTGATCAGTATATCGAGATTACGATTTAATAAAGCCTGAGTGAGAGGCGATACCAAACCGGTTCGCAGAGCTAGCTTGGAGGTAAAAGGCTTCACTTTTTGCATAAATCTAAGGCCAGCAACATCGCAAAAAGAATCGATCATGCCCACGCTTAGCGGCAAGCTTCCCCCTTTAGATAACCTGTGCATATCGACTAGCATCCGTCGGGTATCATTGATTATGCTTTCGGCATAGCCCTTTAATACTTGGCCGCTTGGGGTTAGTTTTATGGGCCTTGAACGAGTGACTACAAGCTGAGACTCGACCTGCAGTTCTAACTGTTTAATGGTTTGGGATACTGCTGATTGGGTAATACCTAATCTTTCTGCGGCTTGAGTTAAGCTTTCGGCCTCAGCGACAGCTGAAAAGACACGCAGGGCACTTATTTCAATATTTTTGTTATTTTTCATAAGGCTAGTGTAGCCTAAATTATAGCTTAAAAACTAAGCGCAATACTTATTCAAAGATACCAAGCATCTGGATATTAGGCGCAGATTAATGCTTCTAGTGCACCAATGCCAACTGGGCTGCCGGCATATTCTTGCATAGCATCAAGTAGGCAATCCCAGAGGAAC
>DGAQ01000077.1:24088-39308 GCA_002382445.1 Porticoccaceae bacterium UBA4026
AAGTAGGCAATCCCAGAGGAACTCTGTGGCGCTTATATCGCACAAAATGTAATAACTGAGTGTTCCGCCTAGATCTTGTCGAATAACGACTGCGCTGATCTTAGCAACTGACGTCTGCGCTATATTGCCCAATGCAAATTTATGGGGGCGTAAATCGACGCCACAGACTTTTGAGAACATCTCAGCAGCCTGGTCACCGGTCACCGCGAGCCAACAATGGCTGTCACCTCGAGGTAGCAAGTACGTCTGAGTGTCATTTTCTAAATGATCACGAGTGGATTGTTCTTTAAGGGCGGCCACTTGATGGCTTTTAGCGAAAATATCACTGAGAATTAATAATTCTTGGTCAGATAACTTAGCCACCAGACAACCGTCAGGTTGAACGGTAGAGGTGTTGGCGCTATGGGGTAGTTTTATGCCTTGATTCTCAGCCCAACTAGGCGCCCCTGCGCCTTTAAAGCCAGCTCTAGGCAACGTTGATAGATCGCATATAGCCATGGAGCGCGCCTGTTCTAGCTCTGTGCGTTGGTCGCTGCCATTGTTGTAGTGACTAACGACGAAATTGGAGCCAGTTTTTTTAAACAGGGCATTATTGTTGATATGGCGTCGATATAGTTGGCTGCGCCGCATACCCATAGTTGGGTCTAGTGTAGCCATAGCTATAGCTCCTGCCGCAAATTATCGGGGTCGTAGAAGGGCAGTGCTACGACCTTAGCAAGCACTCTCACACCACCAGTAGATTTTATTTCTATAATAGATCCCGCAGTAGTCTTTTCCGGGGGCACATAGGCTAAGCCTATGGCTTTACCCAGGGTGGGAGAAAAGTTACAGGAGGTTACCCGTCCGGTCATCTTTTGGTCTTCGACCACTAGATGGCTTTCTCGGGGTATTGGTGCCTTGGTGTCATCGATGACAAAACCGACTAAGCCACGCAAGCTAGATTTTTTCTCTAATTCAGCAATGGTTCGTCCGCCAACAAAGAACGGTTTATTTCGGGATACTGCCCAGCTCATCTGTACTTCATTGGGATTTGACATTGCATCGGTATCTTGGCCGATAATAATATGACCTTTTTCCAGTCGCAGTATCCTCTGGGCTTCTATACCGAAGGGTCGAATATCATGATCATTGCCTGCAACCATCAGTGCGTCCCAGAGCGCTTCACCGTATTGCTGAGGAACATGGATTTCATAGCCCAACTCACCAACAAAACCGACTCTAATTAGTCTAGCAGGAATTTCTCCGATATTACCCAAGCGAACGCCCATATAGGGAAATCCCTCCGAGGATAAATCAACATCAGAGCAGACTTTTTGCAGCACTGTGCGCGCGTTAGGTCCGGCAATATTAACACCACAATAAGCTGAGGTGACGTTAGCAATATCTACGTCCAACCGCCATTGGGCGTTCCATTTGAGCATGTTCTGATAGACTCGGTCGACCCCGCCGGTGGTAGCGGTCACGTAATAATGATTGTTGCCAAAGCGGCAGGCCACACCGTCGTCAATGACCACACCTGCTTCATTAGTGAGTAGAGCATAACGAGCCTTGCCGAGGGGTTGTTTGATGAATCCAAAGGTATAGAATCGATTTAAAAACTCACCGGCATCGGGCCCGCGGACTTCAATGCCACCTAGGGTAGAGACATCGACTAGGCCAACGTTGTTGCGAACGTTGCTAACTTCTGCGTCTATACAGGCCTGTGAATTCTTACCTTTAGAGCGGTAAAAGGCAGGACGATACCAGGCACCTGCTTGGAGCATTTCGGCGCCGGCTTCGATATGTCTGTAGTGCATATTACTGCGCCGGGCAGGATAAAAACTGCGCCCGGCACTATGACCTAACTGCTCGGCAGAAAAGGGGGGTCGGGCGGTGGTAACCCCTGTTTCCGCCACCGTGCGATTAGTCGCTGCGGCCACTAATCGAGCGGCGACAAGTGCTGAATGACGACCCTGAGAGGGACCCATACCGCAGGTCGAATAGCGTTTGACCAGTTGAATATGTTCATAGCCATCAGCAGTGGCATTGATAATGTCGGCAATGGTTAGATCTTCGTCGAAATCGACAAATTCTTTACCCTTCGGGTGGGCAAATATAGGCCAAGGATGATTGGGACTAACAGTGTTTTCAGTCACCCTATCAGCCACCTGGACCTGAGTAAGTCCCAGCGCATTAGTGGCTATGGTCGCGGTCCTTTTGGCTTCCATTAAAACCGCGTCAAGCGACCATAAACTATTCACTGAACCGGCTAATTGGAGTGATTCCGGGCAGTTGTGCAGGCTAAACATGGCTGACTGATCGTCGTAGCTAAGCTGTCCGCCGGCCTGGCAGGCAAGTTGATAGGTGGGGGTGTATCCCACTGACATACACAGTAGATCACAGGTGATTGTCTCACCTTGCTTGGCACAGATACCCTGGCTGACGATTTTGCGTATATCCACCGAGGTAACACGATTAGCGCCCTTATGCTGGGCGGCATAGACGGTTGTCCCGGTTTCAATTCTAATGCCTCTAGCGACTGCGGCCTTGGCGATATCATCATAATTTGGGTCTTCGCGTAGATCAATGATAGCGTTAATTTTAACACCAGCATCATCAAGATCTAGGGCCGTGCCATAGCCATCATTGTTGCCGGTGACAATCACTGCTTGGGATCCTGGGCAGACACCATAAAGGTGTACTAGTCGTTGCGCGGCACTGCTCATCATCACGCCAGGCAGATCATTATTATGAAAAATAGCCGGTTGCTCTAAAGAGCCAGTACACATAATAGTTTGCTTGGCACGAACCTTATACAGACGCTTCTTTGCGATAATGGGCAGCCAGTTGTCGGCAAACCAGCCATTACACACTGCGTCGGTCATTACTGAGATATTTGGCTTCTCGTTAATGGCATTAAGTAATTCATCAAGCTGCTTTTTACCGCGAGCGCCTTCGACATCAAAGCGACTGTAATTGAGTGAGCCTCCGAGACTTGGGTTCTCGTCGACCAATAGAACCTCACAATCTGTTACTGCAGACTCTAACGCGGCTTGCATGCCAGCGGGACCGCCACCAATAACAACGACATCAAAAAATTTATATTGTTTGTCGTAATAACTGGGCACCAATTGCTGGTTAATAACACCAAGTCCGGCTTTTTTACGAATCAAGGGAGCCCATTTCTCCCACATACCACGGGGTTTAAAAAACGCTTTATAATAAAACCCCACTGGCAAAAATCGTGAAAAAACGCCAATCCATTGACCTCGATCTTTCTCTAGGCTCCCAGAATAATTTTGACCAGTGACCTTTAGTCCCTCACTGATAAGCTCTCGATCGGCCAATGCATTTGGGTTGGATGGCAGTTGCACCATGGTATTAGCATCTTGCCCCGCCATGGTTAATGCACCCCTGGAGCGGTGGTACTTGAACGAGCGGCTGAGTAATATTTGATTGTTTGCGGCCAGAGCACTGGCAATACTATCGCCCTGAAAACCCTGATAGGTCTTTGATTCAAACTCAAACTGAACGACCTTTTCTCGATTAATCAATGAGCCATAGGGCGCGGGTAGTCGATTCCTCATGATTGGCTCTCCGGATTAATGGTGCCAAAGTCGATTCGCTGAGTGTAGATTTTATCAGCTTTAAAAGTGCGAACAACTTCGTCGGTGATGGTATTGCGCTCGGCGAGGAACCAAAATGAGCTTGCAGTATGACACCACCACTCGGTGACCAGACCCGCAGCATTGTCATGGAAAAAGACATGCTCTGCCCAATCTCGCGCTGACGTCGTTAAATGGTTTACTGTTGTATGATACTCGCCACCATAGGTAAACTCGCTGATATTGCGAGAGCCATTGAGCGGACAGGTTAGTAGCTTCAACGACCTTCTCCTAGTGGCTAGCGGCGGTAGCGCCGGCTTCATTGATTTGCTCAAAGCGATAAAACCGCTCGAGTTCAAAGGGCTTAATAATGTCAGGAACTTTTTTCGTCGCTACCAGTTCCGCCATAGTGACACCGCATATTGGCGTAGCTTTGAATCCCCAGGTTCCCCAGCCGGCATCTAAATAATAGTTTTCTACCGGGCTTAAACCCATGATCGGGCTGTAATCTGGCGTCATATCAGTGGTGCCGGCCCATTGCCGTAACAGTCTTGCCTGAGCTAAAAATGGAAATAATTCCATTGCCGCAGCCGATAGAGTCTCCCGCTGGTCTAGCGTGGCTCTCGTGTTATAGAGGGGGTAAGGATCCGACCCACCGCCAATAACAAATTCTCCACGAGATGTCTGGTGCACATAAACGTGTACCTGTGGGGAGCTGACATGAGGGGTCAGTATCGGTTTGTAGGGCTGAGTTACCATCGCCTGTAAGGGGTAGCAATGAATGGGTAGGGGAATGCCCGCTTTTTTAGCGACTATTGAGCTGGCACCTGCGACGGCTTGAACAACGCAGCCGCACTCGACTCTGCCTCGATTAGTTTTTACCGCAGTAACTCGACCGCTGGTAATTTCGATATCTTCTACTTCGGTTAGTTGGTGTAATTCCACACCCCGATCACATGCGCCTTTTGCGTAACCCCAGGCGACAGCGTCATGGCGAGCGGTAGCGCCGTCGGCATGCCAAAGTCCAGCTAAAATAGGGAACCGACTGTCTTCTGACATATTAAGGTTAGGCACTAACTCAGAGATTGTTTGGCGATCAACCAACTCTGAACGCACGCCCATATGTTGGTTTACCTCAGCTCGCCACCGAAAACTACGAATAGCGGCATCACTATGGGCGAGCGTCAACTGACCACGATTTTCCATCATCACGTTATAGTTAAATTCGTTACTGAGGTTGTTAAAGAGTCTTACTGATTCGCTGTAGAACTTAACGCCTGCCTCGGTTAAATAGTTAGAGCGAATGACGGCAGTATTTCGCGCTGTGTTTCCTCCGCCAAGATAGCCTTTTTCGAGAATAGCAACCTTGGTAATGCCGTGATATTTGGCGAGATTATAGGCAATGGCAGCACCGTGACCGCCCCCGCCAATAATCACAACGTCATAGTGTCTTTTAAGGTCTTTAGAGGGTGTAAAGTGGTGCTTCGCAGGGTAGGTCCTGCTCAGTCCATATTTTAAAAGGCCAAAAGGCATAGGGTGCTCTCTGTAGGTGAAAAGGTTAACTGCCTATAAAAACCACAGTCTTATTACCGTCGAGAAAGACGCGACGCTCAATATGGTATTTAACTGCCTTGGCTAGTGCCATGCTCTCGTTATCTCGGCCCACATCCACCAGTTGTTGGGGGCCACAGGTATGGTCGACTCGAGTGAGCCTTTGTTCAATGATTGGTCCCTCATCCAGGTCAGAGGTGACGTAGTGGGCGGTCGCTCCAATCACTTTAACACCACGCTCGAAAGCTTGATGATAGGGCTTGGCGCCCTTAAATCCAGGCAAAAACGAGTGGTGAATATTAATACAACGGCCAGCCAGCTTTTTGGTCAACTCGTCGGACAGAATTTGCATATAACGCGCTAAAACAATGAGTTCAGATTGAGTTTCGTCAATAATCTCGAGTAAACGCTGTTCCTGCTGGGCTTTAGTCTCAACTGTCACAGGAAGATGTATAAAGCGAATGCCCTCACGCTCAACCATCGAGCATAAGTCTGGGTGATTAGATACCACTGCGGTGACTTCCATGTTGATTTCACCTTTGCGTTTGCGATACAAGAGGTCATCTAGGCAGTGATCGTATTTGGATACTAAAATAATGGTTTTGATCGGTGTTTCTGGGCAATGGAAATTCCATTCCATGCCGAATGTCTTGGAAATACTAGAAAATTCCTCAGCCAATATGTCGATGCTGGGGGCATTTTCTTGTCGGCGAAAAACGGCGCGCATAAAAAATTTCTCGGTTGACTCATCGTCAAACTGTTCCAGTGCACAAATATAGCAGTCCCTGTCAGCCAAAAAACTAGTTACCGCAGCGACAATACCTGAAACGGCGCGGCAGGTTCCGGTAAAAATATAACTGTCTGTGTTATGGAATATCGTGGTCATTAGAGCTACCTAGTAGGCTTTTGTGGGGTAAATATTCTAACTTTTTTTGATACTCACTGCCCTACTCATTTTAACTATTGTGCCGTGCATGCATGATGCATGGGCTCACAGGAAACCGTCAAGGCGGCAACTCTAGAATAAGTAACACTACTGTGCATATCGGGAACTACTAATGCTGATTAATGAAGTTGATTAAGGTTTTTAGCTAACGCCCTATGCTACAATTTCTCTCAGGCTGGTCAGTTTGTAGTCCTATTAAGAGGGTTATTTCGACTGTCTTTAGGAGGGTATAAGCGTTTATTCTCTGGTCTGAAGGTGATTTATATTTACCTCTTACTAAAAGGCGTTTGGGATGATTCTCGATACTGAAATGGGCAAGCAAGTAACGCAACTGATTGGTGAGAGACGATCGCACCCGCGTCTTGAGGAGCCGGCTCCAGATTTTGAGGTTTTAGATTCTATTTTTTCAGCATCGTTGCGAGCGCCAGATCACATGCACTTAAGGCCCTGGCGATTTTTGACTATATCAGGCGACGATCGCAAACATCTTGGCGAACTTTTTGTCAGCCACTGCAAAGATAGCAACCCAAATGCTCAGCAAAAGGAGGTCGATAGCGCCTATGCAAAGGCCTTTCGGGCGCCTCTCATTGTTGTCGGTATTGCGAGTTATAAAAGTCATCCTAAGGTTCCAGATATTGAGCAGGCTATCGCGACAGGCGGCGTAATGAATAATATTGGCTTGGCAGCTTACGCGCATGGGTTTGGTTCAGTTTGGCGCACAGGTGCGCACGCTGTTTCTCAGGTTATTAAACAAGGATTGAGCCTTATTGAAAATGAAGAGATTATAGGCTTTTTATATTTGGGCACGCCCACTAACCGAGATAGACATATCAGGCCTTTAGTTGCGGGCGATTTCTTTAGCGCTTGGCCGAATAACGGTTAATTGATCGGTAAACTTAGATGAAATATAAATCTACTTTAATATTTCTTTTTGCTGCGCTGATGCTGAGCAGTTGTGCAAGCTACCAGCCTACAAGGATAGGTGATATTTGCAAAATATTTTGGGGTGAAACGGATTGGTACGAAGATGCTCGTGCAGCCCGCAATCGCTGGGGCACACCAATTACGGTGATGATGGCGATTATGAAGCAAGAGTCTAGTTTTAGGGCCGATGTAAGACCTGATAGACCTAAGTTTTTGTTTATTCCATTGCCACGAAAGTCTTCTGCTTATGGTTATGCTCAGGCTCAAGATCCAGCTTGGGATGACTATAAGAAGGCGACCGGCAATTGGGGTCACGATCGGGACGATTTTAGTGATGCGATCAATTTTATTGGTTGGTATACCGACAAAAGTCACCGAAGACTGGGTATTTCTAAATCAGATCCTTTTCGGCAATATCTTGCATATCATGAAGGTTGGGGAGGCTATTCAAGGGGTAGTTTTAACAAAAAACCACAGTTATTAGATGTTGCCGCTAAGGTCAAAGGGCAAGCAGAGATCTATAACGCCCAGCTGGTGAGGTGCACCGCAGACCTAGATAAGGCGGTGAAAGGGTGGTTTTAGGGCTAAATTGCACAGCGAGAGTCACCCGTTTTTTGTCACACAGGAGACATCTTAAAAGGGTCCTCTATCGTAAACTCTTGCCATTAAAATACCTTATAAGTGAAGTCTATGTCAGTTGAGCATGTCGATGTAATTATTGTAGGGGCCGGGCTCTCAGGTATTGGTGCGGCCTGCCATTTAACCAAAGATACGCCCGCCAAGAGCTTTGCTGTTATTGAAAGTCGCGCGGCGATGGGCGGGACGTGGGACCTTTTTCGTTATCCCGGAATACGATCAGATTCTGATATGCATACTTTGGGGTATAGCTTTAAACCCTGGAAGCATGAAAAAGCGATTGCCGATGGGCCGGCAATTCTTGAATATATTCGTGAAACTGCGCGCGAATATGATATCGAACAACACATTCGGTATAACCAGCAAGTCGAGAGTCTTTCCTGGGACAGTGCTACTGCAATCTGGTCGCTAGTGTTAAAAGTTAATGGCCAAGATACGATGACCATGACCTGCAGTTTTGTCTATAGTTGCACCGGATATTATCGCTATGATCAGGGCTACATGCCAGAATTTCCTGGAGCTGATGCCTTTAAAGGCGAGATAATTCACCCTCAAAAATGGCCTGAAGATCTAGACTATAGTGGCAAAAAAGTCGTTGTTATCGGCAGTGGGGCTACGGCGATAACCCTGGTGCCATCGATGGCTGACCGTGCGAGCCATGTCACTATGCTTCAACGCTCTCCTACCTATGTTGTCTCGCGCCCTGAGATAGACTCTACTGCAAAAAAATTAGAACGCTATTTGCCGGAGCAAGTGGCTTATTGGGCGACGCGCTGGAAAAACGTGCTGTCGCAAATGATTTTGTACAAAATGAGTAAAAAGCGACCTGAATACATAAAAAATAAATTGATTCAATGGACTCAGCTTTGGTTGGGTGAAGACTTTGATGTCGCCACGCATTTCTCTCCTCGCTACAACCCATGGGACCAACGACTATGCTTAGTGCCAAACGGTGATTTATTTCGCTCATTACGCAAGGGCACATCTTCGGTGGTTACTGACAACATTAGCCGCTTTACGGCTGACGGCATCGAGCTTGAATCAGGTAAAGTGCTAGACGCCGATATTATTGTTAGTGCCACTGGCCTTGAGCTACTCGCCATGGGGGGCATGCAGATTAGTGTTGATGGAAAAGCTGTCGATATTTCAGAGGCTTTACAGTACAAGGGAATGATGTTGAGTGACGTGCCTAATTTTGCCTTTGCAACGGGGTATACAAACGCCTCTTGGACGTTGAAATGCGACCTCAGCAGTCAATATGTTTGTCGACTACTCAAATATCTAGATAAACAAAAGCTGGCGATTTGCGTCCCGCGCAATAGCAATAAAGAATTGAAGCGAGCGCCATCGATAGGTTTAAACTCGGGCTATATTAATCGGTCGATTGATAAGTTTCCAAAGGAGGGCGTAGTTGCTCCCTGGCGGCTCCATCAAAATTATTTCTTGGATCTGCTGGGCTTGCGCTTTGGTTCGATCAAAGAAAGAACGATGGAATTTAGCTCGCCAAGCCAGTCTGTTGGCAGTAATGATGAGGGCTAAATATTAAATCGGGGTAGCGTACTACCCCGATCCGCAATGCCTAGAGTTTGGCTAGCCTAGCTTTGGCTGCATTGTATTGTTTTTCGATCTGACTCACTAATTCTGAAGTAGTAAGCACTGCTTTTACTGCGCCAATACCCTGACCGCAACCCCAGATGTCTTTCCATGCCTTTGCATCAGAGTCGCCTCCAGAGCCAAAGCTCATTGTAGAGGGATCACTCTCAGGTAAATTGTCAGGATCCATACCCGCAGAAATTATGGAGGGTTTTAGATAATTACCACTGATCCCGGTAAATAGACTGCTTAAGACAATGTCATCCGCATTATGATCGACGATAGACTGCTTGTAGGCTTGTTCAGCGTTAGCTTCCTCCGTGGCAATAAAGGCCGACCCTATATAGGCTAGGTCAGCGCCCATGGCTTGTGATGCCAAGACGGCTTCACCATTGGCTATTGAGCCAGACAGCAAGAGTGGGCCATCGAACCATTCTCTTAACTCTTGGACTAGCGCGAAAGGGGACAAGGCGCCAGCGTGACCGCCAGCTCCTGCAGCCACAGCAATCAGACCATCTGCGCCTTTCGCTATTGCTTTTTTGGCGAAACGATTATTGATAATGTCGTGTAATACGATGCCTCCATAAGAGTGCACTGCCTCATTGACAAATTCTTTCGCACCAAGAGAGGTAATAACAATAGGCACCTTCCATTTCACGCACATCTCAACATCATGCTGCAATCTATCATTAGATCCATGAACAATCTGATTGACCGCAAAGGGAGCAGATGGATTCTCAGGATTGGCAGCATCATACTCTGCGAGTTCAGTGGTGATTCTTTCGAGCCAGCGGTCTAATTCCGCTGCCGGCCGCGCATTAAGCGCAGGGAAAGAGCCCACAATGCCCGCTTTGCACTGAGCAATAACAAGATCTGGGTTAGAGATAATGAATAGGGGTGCTGCCACTACAGGTAATCTCAAGCGTTGTGAAAGTATCGCGGGTAAAGCCATGGTTCAATCCTGTTAATTTAATATGCAAAATAGGTTTTTATTGTGCTTAAATGATGTCAGTTTGCATTAGATTTTACCAACCTAAGGGTACTTAGCATATCTAAACTGCAGGCTCATAGTGACCCACTAGTCGCGTCAGATGAAGTTCTTGACCTGAAGAAATAAAAATAATGGCCACCGTCAGAGTGGTTATGGTGCATAAAAAACTGCAGTAGAGGGGCTTCTAAGTTGAAATTATTAACACCATTGGCGCTATTTATCGAGAGCGCAATCACCATAGCCATTATTTGGTCCAGTTATTCTGTATTTATTCTTCAGGATTTTAGCGTTTTTGGCGAGAACCATTTGTTAGAAAACCTTCAGGCTTTGACCCTCTTTGCTGTGTTAGCGGTGTACTTGGTGCCGGTTTTCCAATCACAGAGAACTGATAGGTTGCTGTGTCTGTTTTTTGTCTGGCTGACGGTAGCATTTCTCCTGCGTGAGATCGATATGGACGAGCTCAATCTTCATGCCTTCATAGTAAAATGGGGGTCCGGCTTCGGCCGCAACCTCTGGTTGGCTCAAGCTTTTGCAATCATGTCTATATTGGCGTTGATGAGGCTAAGATTTTATCTTGATTTGGCCAAACAGTTTCTTGTGAGTGCGCCGGGAATTATGGCTATCAAAGCCGGGGTTTTACTCATTGCGGGTGACATATGCGAGAAAGTTGCGTTTACCAATCAGGCGTTCTTTGAAGAGGTATTTGAACTATTGGCTTATGCGGTTCTATTGCGCGCTGCGACCTTACTTGCCCGGCACAAAATAGAATCCAAGATCACCGCTTAAGTGTCATTTTATGGCTAGTTTTACTCGATAGAGAAAATTAGCTGGCCTAAAGCTTGAGTCGGCTGCAGCGCTGGTGCCCTGTGGCAAAGTAGCAATAAGGTCAGATTGAGCAATACCCGCAGAGGTAATGTCCATTTTGCGTTCACCACTGCCGTTTAGAACCAGTTGGTCAAGGCTTCTGTTAGTTGAAATCCTTCATCGATTCATCGCCCACCACTGACTGTGGATCTATATGAATAATAATCTCAGAGCCGGGAAAGACCTTTAGTAAACTCATCTCCACCTCATCAGAAATCTTGTGAGCTTCCAGTAAAGAAAGATCGTCATCCAACTCCAGATGCAGCTGAATAAATGTCATGACACCAGAATGCCTTGAACGCAAATCATGCAGGCCACGGACCTTTTGGTGTTGCAAGACCCGCTGTTTGATTGCTTCACGCTGCTCGTCGGGCAGTTCACGGTCCATCAGTTGATCGTAGGACAGCCTAATAATTCCCCAGGCACTGTAGAGAATATATACAGCGATGGCGAAGGCAAACAACGCATCAAATTCAGACCAGCCCCGCGCCGACAACCACAGGGCCAGTATCACGCTTCCGTTGACCAACAGATCGACGCGGTAATGCATGGCATCGGCTTTGATGGCGGTGGAATTGGTTTTGCGAATGACGTGATTCTGCACACCCAGCAGTAGCATTGTGGCAAAAATTGAGAAAACCATCACCAGAATGCCGATGCCTGGTGCTTCAACGGGGGTAGGATTGATGATTCTGCGTCCGGCCTCAAGTAGAAGAAACCCCGCGGAACCAGCAATAAACATTGATTGACTCAAGCCTGCCAATGCTTCGGCTTTACCGTGGCCAAAGCGGTGCTCTTTATCGGCAGGAGTTAATGCGTGGCGCACAGCCACTAGGTTTATCAGCGATGCCAATGCATCCAAAACCGAGTCAATCAATGTGGCCAGTAAGCTAATAGAGTCTGACATGCCCCAGGCAACCAGTTTGGCCACAATCAATACCGATGCTACTGAAATAGAGGCATAGGTTGCCAAGCGCATCAGTCTCGCGGTTTCTTCTGTACCCATGGCTAGGTGACTGGATTCGGTCATTGTGCCTGGCTAATTGTGTCGAGTGAGTAGACAGTTTATCAAGTTTTGAGAAAACTGCAGGGCTGAATTTATGTGCTGATAGCTGAAGTTGTCGTAGTCTTAATTTTTTCGTAGACGGAAATCTCTTATTTGGTAGTTGAGGGCGGGTAAGGCAGGCTTAGAATAGTCTCAAGGTAGACCTTAAGAAGATACTAGAATCTTCATGCCGCCATGCCTAAAACTACAAAAATGGAGGCCTAAGCAGGTACCAATTTAGATACGGTCACATTCCATCAACCGGATACTTCCATAAAGTTCAACCAAAAATGAAATTAATATGACAAATGAAACAGCTTATGGTGGAAAATCTATCAAGGTTGCTATAGGCCTAACCGTCTCTTGGCTGATCGTGATTTTTGTATTTTTTCATGTTCCTTCCTACTGCTGGCCTAATTACGATCTTCCCTGAGACTCAAATGCGCTTGGCGATCTACTAGCAGGGATATTTGCGTCGCTTGCTTTTATCTAACTTGTTGTTGGTTACTTCATGCAGGCTAAGGACCTAGCACTAACCCGAATAGAATTGGTAGGCCAAAGTAAGACTCAAGAGCGACTGGCTCGTGAGACTGAAATAGCTAACGAGAATCGTATGGCCGGTCAACAACCTACGTTTGCGCTCCAAGATATCAGTCTTTTGGAGGAAGAATTTCAGGTGGTGGTGCGAAATGATGGGGCGGAGATTACTAGCGTAGTTGCGAGTCTCGACAACTCCAGGCAAGTCGCTCAGTCAACTTGGAGAAAATATGCGCATATAAAATTTAGCTGCAGTGGTGGTGCTATTAGAGAAGGCCTTGAGAATAAGGACGAGTATGTGGAAGCAATATCAGGTTTCGTTTTAAAAGTTAGTTTTACCAGTAATCTAGGTCAGGAACACGTGCAGAACTATGAATGCAACCGGCTTACACGGGCGTTTACTGAGGGATAACCAGGGGTGTCGCTATATATCAACCTATCCTCACAAAGCTCTAAGCATGGTTTTATAATTAGACTCGCCGCGGTGGCAGTCGATTAATCGGGCAGGATGTGCGTTTGTCTGCGGTGAGTCAGATTCTTGGCCGCTCAAGTATTAATACTACAGAGAACTACTATATAACGCTCGATATTGAGTCTCAGCCAATGAGGAAGGCTACCTTAGTGAGATGCAACAGAAATTCACTTGGCTTGGTTTAAGTAAAGAGCGCATTGAGCTAGACGCGCCATTACCGTTTGTTAAAGGCTCGCAAAACGGTATTAATAGAATTAAAACTGTTTTGAATCTATATTTACCAATCGAATCGTCATATAAGGGATAAATGGTATTAACTATGACCCAGCAGTACTCATAGGTAAGCCTTGAAGACAACCTGTAGCGCTCGATTAATACCCAAGCGCTGCACAATAAACATGGAGTAACCAATGAAAACGCGTCTATTAAAACCCCTTATCGTGGTAATCGCGCTGTACCTAATACCCATCGGAATGGTCTCAGCTATGCTGACATCACCGGTTTATGCTGATGAAACGACAGAAATTAATGAGCACACCTTAGAATTTAATGACAAAAAGATAAGGGTGGTACTCGGTTCTGACGACAAGAATAAAATGATTCATGAAGTGACCTCTAATGAGCATGTGTTTATATCAGTGTCAGCAGATGAGAAAGAGATCTCGGTGCTCACTGGAATTCTGAGCAAACTGGCTGAGACTGAGTGGGACCAGCTTGATGAGGCAGAGAGGCAAGAAATAATCCAGGCCCTAGAGCAAGTCGAAGCTGGGATCCAGATTGACATAAACGAGGACAATATGGGGGCCGGTAAAATTATCCTCGCGGTGATTGCTATTCTGTCAACGTTTGGTCTGCCGTTTATCATTATTGCACTGATACTGTATTACAAGCACCGGAAGCGCCGACAGCGAGATATTTTAATAGGAAAGTTTATCGATGCCGGTAAAGAGGTGCCCATTGAGATACTAATGTCTTCTGGAGCGGCGGGCGCACCGACGGGTAATTTTGAGCGAGGGATCATGCTGATGGGGATAGGAATAGGACTGTTTTTATTCTTAGGGATGCTGATAGGTTGGGATATAGCGTCTGTAGCCTTGATACCGCTGTTTATAGGGGTAGCGAGAGTGGTCATCTGGAGTTTAGGCAATCGGACCGAGACAAAAGCGGATAACCAATAACACCCATGTCATTAGCCACGGACCAGGCGCTAATTGAAAGAGTTGTGACCACTAATTGTCATGACTCTTTTGGCATCCTTGTTGAGCGATACCAGTCAGATTTGCGCTACTCTCTGCGCCAAATGACCGGATGGAATGAGGCCCTGGCAGATGATTTGGCACAAGAAACCTTTATTCAAGTATTTAAATCGTTAAAAAGTTACCAAGGCACGGCTAAGTTTAGTAGCTGGCTTTATCGAATAGCCTATAATCAGATGGTGAGTCATTTTAGATTGGCGCGCAATCGAGAAGTGGGTGCAAGCGAAGCGCTTTTAGCCAGCCAGCTTGAACAGGTGGATAGCTCAAGCACCTCTGAATTAGACCTTCATAGAGACTTGGCTGAGGCTATGAAAGCTTTACCCACCAACCAGCGAATGGCGATACATTTACATCTACACCGGCAATTAACGCATGCAGAAATTTCAACTATTATGGGGATTCCATTGGGGACTGCTAAAACTCTGATAAATCGTGGTAAAAACACATTGAGGGATCTTCTTTCAAGTTGGAGCCCGGAGGACAATCTATGAAGCAATTTACTGATCTTGACACCTTATTTAATCAGGCACGCAATAGTGAGCCTTATCTCAATAATCAACGCTTTGGTAAACGTGTACAAACACTGATCACTCTTCAAGATCCGGTGCCTTTTTGGAAAGAAGCCACTATTGAGATGTTGGGTGCCTTTATTGGCTGCGCCTTAGCCTATAGTTTTTTCCCCTTTACTGACCTTGTTAGCAGTATTCCGACTAAGTTTTCCATTGGTCCTATGGTATTGCTGAGTGTCGCCGGTGGGTTTAGCGTTTTATGCGGGCTAGGCTATTGGACGGCGGAGCGTGGGCGGTTTTAGATCAGTCATT
>DGAQ01000073.1:0-3969 GCA_002382445.1 Porticoccaceae bacterium UBA4026
TGCCTGCAGGGGTGAGTTCTAAGGGTCTTTCTGTGCGGTTGATACATCGTGTGGGAGTTGTTCTGAAGTTGTCTTAGAGCGAGTTTAGAACTGTAAATCGGGTGGTTTTATAGAGACACAGTGTGTCGTTATAAGTGGTAAAGTAGGTAAATAGAAGTAGGGTCGGCAATCTATATAGTCGCAGTGACACAGATTTGACACAGTTAAAAAAATATCCCTGTATCCCTTGTGCAGTAAGGGTTTCAAATCATGCTGCTATTGAGTGGGAATAGCTGAAAATAGCACAAGTCCCTTTAAATCAATACTTTTAGACCATCAAAACTAATGGAGCATCAAAATGAAGAACAATTATAGAATTATGTGCGCACTCATTGCGTGGGTAGTGCTATCTCTTAGATTTGTCGATATGTTGATAATCGGTGAGTACAGTAGTGTTGCTGAAACATTGTTTGTCTATTTTGGGTATTTCACAGTTTGGGCTAACATCCTTATTGCGCTTGCATTTACGGCACCATTACTTAATCCAGATAGAAAGTTAGCTAATTTTTTCAAGCGTCCTGCCGTTCGTGCAGCCCTTGCATCTTATATTCTTATGGTGTCGGTTGTTTATCATATGCTGATCGTGCCTTATTGGAATCCTCAAGGTTTCACTTGGGTGACCGCTACAGGCTTGAATACAGTCATGCCCATTCTCTATATTATCGATTGGTTATTCTTTGCTGAAAAGCGACCGATTTTTTATAAACATCTTCCCTATTGGCTCATATTCCCTGCCGTGTATGGAGTAACATCAATTATCCGGGGGTTATTAACCAATGTTTACCCTTATCCATTTTTGAACGTAACTGAGCTAGGCATTGGAAATGTATTATTCAATATGTTTGGATTAGTTGCAGTTTTTGCGGTGGTTGGCCCTATTTTTATCGGGGTAGCACATCTAATTTCTGATAGAACTAAAACCGAGAGTTAGGAGTAGGGAGGAGTCTTTATTTATAAGGCAAGCTAACTAGGTTACAGAGTAGTTACAAACTATTCTTTATTGCTCTGTGACCCTTTTATACAAAGAGTTATTTTGAATTGCGCTTACTGTGCTGTTTCTGCGTTCTTGTGTTATCTTCTACTCACGCCAGACTGATTAAAAAAATAAATTTTAAATTATGAAACTTAAAGCTCTATTTCTTAGCACTATGATTCTTTCTATGAATCTTTTTTCACTCGAACAACAAAGTGAGAAATTAAGAATACTGGTTTATAACACTCACGGGCTTCCTGAAATATTTATAAGTGACAATCCAAAGATGCGCTTTCCTGTCATAGGTAAAAAAACTCAGGACTTTAGCATCGCCTTACTCCAAGAAGACTATTCGCATCATGAAGAGTTGTTATCTGGCTTAGCTAAAGAAAGCCTAGCTATTCGTGGTGGTTTGGGTGGCCGTTTAATATGCCCCTTCTGCACTGGTTCAGGATTAACGTCTGTATTCAATCTACCTAAAAATTGGACCGTAGAAGTAGAAAATCAAACTTACGAAACTTGTTCGGGCTGGTTAAGAGGAGCCAATGATTGCTTTGCGTATAAAGGCTTTCAAATAATAAAAATAACTCTGCCAAGCAATAAAAGATTTTTTATAGTTAATACGCACATGGATGCAGGTAAAAGAAATTCCGATAGGGCATCAAGAGAGAGACAATTAGAGCAAATTATCTCAACTATAAAGCAAAGAACGACTACTGAAGCTTTGATTGTTGCTGGAGATCTTAATCTGAATTCTAAGAATCCTGGAGACGTAAAACTCTTAGAAAACTTCAAGGAAGAGCTGAGATTAACAGATTCTTTTACAGGGCATAAAATAAGTAAAAAGTGGACTATATTGGATTACATTTTATACAAGCAAGGTGAAGAGTTAGAGTTTAAGATTATTTCTGTAGGAGAAGATGACTCATTTGTCACAGAAGAAGGCCCTTTAAGTGACCATCCTGCTCTGATTATAGAAGTGTCAATTTAATGGGTGGAGCTTTTAGTTAACAAGTGACGGCTACTCCCACTCCATAGGTAATACCCTCTGAAATCCTTTTTATAAAGGCATTTAAAAAAATTTGTATCTACTTTGTATTAATTTTTAGCTCTGGATAAGTTGGATCCCAATCCTGCAACCATGACCACTATTCTGCGGCAAAGATTTTTCTGCTCGATATGTTACGTGAGATTGGAGAGTAACTTCGTTTACAATAAGGCTTATGGGAAATTGAGTTGATCGTGAGACACACAGAAATCAACCGCAAATATTGTAAACTACTTGTAAAGTCAGTTTTGTTCCGCGCAAACTGTTGCTAAAAAAAGGGCTTGTAGAAGTGAAGCTATTGAATGGGAATAAAAAATGAATTACTTTCGCCCTGTGTACCCTTTCTTGCTGGGGTTGGGTTTTATTTTATGGTCTACAACGTTTTTTAAATTAGCCCTTCTAAACAGCTTGGGGCAGATTGCTCTGTTCACTGTAGTGGTATGTATACCAATCTGGCGTACTGGCCGTATGAGCTACGTAGATATTGGCTGGCCTTGGGGACTAGTCTTACTGGGTATCATCAGCTTTTTTTTTAGTGAAGGTTACTGGATGCGGTCTCTTGTTGTTAGCAGTGTGGTTATTTTGATTGGGCTTCGCATGGGGTTAGGTGCTCTAAAAATGTGGCGTTTGGGTTTTTTGAAAAAAGAGTTTCCTAGATACCAATATCAACGCATAGTCTGGAAAGAAGAAGGCAAAAATAACACAGCATTAGCCTTGCAGATAGATGCTATTGCGCAAGGTTTAGCGAATGCCTCATTTTTAGCCTTTCCTGTTTTTATTATTGCCTCAAATGGTGATCAAGAATTTTCGGTACTAGAAATAGTGGGGCTTGTTATTTGGATTCTGGCATTTTCGATGGAATCCATAGCTGATTTCCAGAAGGCTCGTTTTCTTAAAGAAATGAAAAGAGCAGGTAAGCATCGGCAAGTGTGCAATGTTGGCCTTTGGAAATACTGCCGGCACCCTAACTATTTTGCTGAGTGGATGGTGTGGAATGGCCTAGTAATCGCTGCTATTCCATCTTGGCTGTCACTTAAAGCTCTTGAAAGCGAGCCAGTATGGTTGTTACTAGGGATAGGGCTTTTGTTGGCCTCCAAATTTATGTACACCACCTTAGTTTATACAACAGGAGCGGTTCCTTCTGAATATTACTCAGTACAGAAAAGACCCGACTACAAAGACTATCAACAGCAGACAAATCGTTTTTTCCCAGGACCAAGAAGAAGGTAATAGCAATCCAGGTGAAAATGTTTTTGGGTTAGGGTATAAGTGTTGGGGTAGTACTCAGACAAAGTCGTCACTAAGTGGATATAAATTATGGAACCGAATTTTCATGCTTTACAGCTAATATCAGAGATTGCTTTAGGTATCGTTGGCTTTTCAGCAATATTAATTGGACTAAGCAGAACTACAGATGGATTTAGTGATCCTGATGATTTTCGGATTCAGCTTTTAACCTATTCTGCTTTTGGAGCTATGTTTGGCGGTATTCTCCCCTTCGCTATCTTTAATATTCAGAATTTGGAATTATCGTGGGTAATTATTTGTTGGGCTATATGCCTTTATTCAGTTGTAGGATTGTTGGTTTTTCCAAAAAAAATGCTTTCTTTACGAAAAGAAGGACATGAAAAGATTTTCCCTATTAAACTTTTTGTATTTCAAACAGGAATACTCTCAATAAACTTTATCCTCTCTGGATTAATGATCGTTGGTTATTTGACGGCGATTTCGAATATTTATATTGTTTGTTTAGTTCTATTTCTATTACAAAGCACCATGGCTTTTATAAGAACGATGTTTGTAAGGGTAAATTAAGCCGTACAACCTTCGAATAGGTGAGTCAAAGTAACTGGGAAATGAGAGAGTTAAAGATAATAACTTGCAATACTCTCAACACTCTCAACACTCT
>DGAQ01000073.1:4195-75559 GCA_002382445.1 Porticoccaceae bacterium UBA4026
ACTCTCAACACTCTCAACACTCTAGGATTCTTCTATGATAAAAATGGGGGAACGGGTTACGCTGATATTATTAAATCTACTCCGCATGGGCGAGTCTCTTTCGGTCATTGTGAAGTAAAAGGTTACCAGCACTGGGGCCCAGCAGTGGCTGAAGGCAGTAGGGCGGTAGATCAGGTTTATAATTATTTATAGGTACTTTTGTTCTGCAGCTGCTTATGGCGATGTCCTCTCAGATCAATCTGTTCTAATTGACGACCGAAGTCCCCCCATCGATTGGAATAATCTGTCCAGTAATAAAGGCACCTGCCTTTGATGCGAGCATAATGGCAACGCCTGTGATATCAGTCGCTTTGCCCCAGCGACGCAAGGGGATGGTTTTCAACTCTTTCTCAAAGGCTTCCTGGTCACTACTCAAAAACTCAGTCATTTTTGAATAAAAGCGGCCAGGGGCAATGGCATTAACGCGAATGTGATCCTTGGCTAATTCAGTTGAGAGTATACGGGTGACCTGGTGGATAGCTGTCTTGGACACGGCATAACTAAAGTTATCGAGAGCGTTGCCTACTATCCCAGCAATGGAACCAATATTGATAATGCTGGCGGTGTTGTCCGCAGTGGCGTTCTTTTTTAGCAATGGGGCCAGAGCTTGAATCAGGAAGAAGGGGCTTTTGACATTGACATTCATGGTCTTGTCCCAGCCTTTCTCTGGGAACTCACCGAAAGGTGCGCCCCAACCTGCACCGGCATTGTTTACTAACACATCAATATGTTGCTCACGGGATATTAATTCGGAAACAAGATGCTGCAAGCCATCGGAGGTCGTGATATCACCCGGAATGGCAATACATTCACCGTACTGATTGAGTTCTGCTGCGGCACTGATACAGGCTTCGGCTTTGCGAGCAGTGATATATACGCGTTTGGCCCCGGCTTCAAGAAAGCCTTGCGCCATGTATGAGCCCAGACCACGGCTACCTCCGGTGACAACGCAGATTTTATCTTGCATAGAAAATAACGATTCGATCATCTCTCATTCCTTGTTCGGTTTTTAGTTAACTGTTGATATTTTAGCTCTTTGCTTTGGTGTGATTATTCGGTGAATGATATCAACAAAAACACCCCGACAAGTGTCAATACTGTAAGCATCAGCCATGCACTGGATCCAACTGCAAACATTTTTTCTTAAGCCAAATTATCATCAAATATGGTCTTTATCAATGTTTGGTTTTCTGTGCCCCACTTGCACCAAGAGTCTAAAACTGGATTTAGAGATTTACCAAATGGAGTGAGAGAATATTCTACTTTAGGGGGTATAACTTCAAACACCTTGCGGTCAATCAATTGATCTCTCTCCATTTCCCGTAGTTGCTTAGTTAACATTTGCTGGGTAATGGGCGACAAAATTCTTTTTAATTCTCCAAACCTGATGGGGCCTCTGCGTAAATTGTAGATAATAGATATTTTCCACTTGCCGCTAATCAGCCATAAGGAGTTTGCAATTGGATTGTTTAGTTGTTTAGTCATAGTTTTTATTTATATACTAGTATGATTATATTGTCTACTTGTTAAAATCACCCTAGTCGATATATCATACCGTCAAAGGGCGATATTTTCGTCATCGATAATCATCTAAAGGGAAAACAAGCATGTCAGAACAGACTTCAACAGAAATTAGATCAACGGTAACTAGTGAAGGGAATGTAGAAATCTCTATTGCTAGGGTAGAAAAGCCGACGCCTTCAGAAAATGAAGTTTTAATTAAAGTAGAGGCGTCTCCTATTAATCCGTCGGATCTTGGGCTTCTGATAAGTTTTGCAGCCGATCTTGATAGTTTGAGTGTTTCAGGTTCTGGCGACAACACCGTAGCAAAAATGAAAATACATCCGGGACTAATGGGGGCAATGAAGCCAAGATTAGATGATTCCATGCAGGTAGGTAACGAAGGTGGTGGCGTGGTTGTCGATGCAGGTGCAAATGCCAAGCATTTGATCGGTAAGACAGTGGGTGTTGCTGGGGGTGCAATGTATTCCCAGTATCGTTGTGTTTCAGCACAGAGCTGTCTGGTGATGGAAGAGGGTACAACGCCAGCCGAAGCATCATCTTCATTCGTCAACCCATTGACCGCATTAGCATTTGTTGAAACCATGAAAATGGAAAATCATACAGCCATCATCAACACTGCCGCAGCGTCTAACCTTGGTCAAATGTTGGTTAAAATCTGTAAAGATGATGGTGTTCCACTGGTTAATATCGTCCGAAAACCTGAGCAAGTGAAAGTTCTTAAAGATCTGGGTGCCGAGTATGTTTGTGATACCAGTGACGCTGACTTTATGAAAGATTTAGTTAGTGCTTTGGTAACGACCGGTGCGACCCTAGGCTTTGACGCCACAGGTGGTGGTAACGAAGGTAAACTACCAGGACAGATACTCGCGGCAATGGAAATAGCTGCAAACAAAACGGCTAAAGAATACAGCCGCTATGGGTCTGATATCTACAAGCAGGTCTACATCTATGGCGGGCTTGACCAAACACCAACAGTGCTGAACCGATCATTTGGCATGCAGTGGGGCTTAGGGGGTTGGTTGCTGACCCCAATGATTGGTAGAATCGGTATGGAACGCTTCGGGCAGATGCGTGAGCGTGTTGCGAAGGAAATTAAAACGACCTTTGCGAGCCATTACACTGAGGAGATATCTTTTGAGGAAATGCTTCAGCCGGAAATTATTAAGGCTTACGCAAAACAAGGCACTGGGGCAAAGTACTTAGTCAATCCCCACAAATAGTAAATTTATAATCCTATTTAATTTAACGAACTTGAGAAATAGCTATGCCAGAGATGACGTTACTAGGTTGGTTTCACACGATATTCGGAGTGTTGGCATTAGGGTCTGCTTTTTACACGCTGCTAAAGTACAAGGTAATTTCACTGGATTCGTTATCAGGGAAGCTGTATGTGTATATCACCATTTTTGTTGCTGGATCTGCCTTGGGAATATATAACCAAGGCAGTTTTGGCATTGCACATGTCCTTGCGGTGTTAACGCTAGTGGCAGTGGCAGGTGGCATCATTATGGAAAAGTTCAAACTTTTTGGGTCTTATTCCAAGTACTTTCAAGCGCTAGGCTACTCAAGCACATTACTTTTTCATATGATTCCAGCGATCACTGACTTCTTGAGGCGCCTGCCCCTTGGCGACCCCTTTGTTGACTCTTTCGATGATCCTTTAGTGCTTGGTTTCCATAAGGCATTTTTGCTGATCTACATCATCGGCATCAGCATTCAAATACGATGGTTAAAAAGGTCAAGCACTCTTTAGTGCTACCTAAAGATGAAAGAGAAATTTTTTTTATTCGCACTCTTAATTTTTTTCGCCACAGTATGGTCAAATCGGGTGTTGTTAGTATTTGCAGTGAAAGGGTTTGTTGATGGTCCTCCGGCTTTGTACGAAAAGTCGGATGAGCCACAACATGTGAAATGGTTTGATGATTACTTCACTGTTGAATATATTGATGACAAGACGATCGCCATTGGTGAACCGCGATACTGGCAGGCTAATTACAATTATTTAATCCTTGGTGATGAGCGTGCCATATTGTTTGACTCAGGCCCTGGGTTGAAAGATATTAAGCCAGTCATTGTCTCTTTAACTGATCTTCCTATCACCGTTGTAGCATCACACTTGCATTATGATCACGTCGGCAATCACGATCGTTTTGCATCAGTAGCAATGCTTGATACGCCTTCAATGCGAGCAAGGGCAACGGGCAGTCGTTTCAAAATGTCATCCATGCAACATTTAGGATTTTTGGAGAATATTAAAAATCCTGTGTTAAATGTTAGTGAATGGTGGCAGCCCGATACGCATATAGATCTGGGTGGGCGCAGGCTAAAGATACTCAATGCGCCTGGACACACGCCAGATTCCTTAATGCTTTGGGATGAGCGGAGAAATTTACTATTTGCAGGTGATTACATTTATGACGGGCTTCTCTATGCGATGTTACCCGGTTCAGATTTAGACGACTATGAGCACACGGCGGTAAGATTACTAAGTATTATTAATGACACAACAAGGTTGTTGACCGCTCATCGTGAGTCAACGCCAGGAGCACCTATTTTAGCGCACGATGATTTATTAGACCTGTACCAAGCGCTACAGAAAATAAATCGTGGTGAATTAAAAGGCGAGGGGTGGTTTAGCAAAACCTATAAAATCAACCAACGCCTGAGCCTAGCTAGCGATCAATATTAAAATAGATAATTCACCTCAGTTTTCAAGACCTTTGGCTATACCTTTGAGTGCCCATGTTGACTGGAAATTACAGGTTAATGACCGACCGACCGACCGACCGACGGACCGCAACAGTGGCTCTCAGATCTTGCGGAAGATCCGACTGAGCAACACAATTTAGCGGCTAGTCGGCCTGACATTGTCAAACAGTTTAAGGATTTACTGGCCGAGCATCAGTCAGAATCTAACGGGCCACTTTATTTATCCACCACGCAAATGCCTGGCATGATCGACAAGGGCTTAGCAGAAGACTTTGTTGAAGAGGATGAATACATTTACACGCCTCACCAACAGCTTATTTTGGCGTTGAGGCCCCACCAAACTGGAGCCTATTTTGCCTTTTGCAATACTAGGCTAGCCGCGAACCATTGGCGGCCATTTTATCGGGTACGGCTAATATAATACTGCCGTCAGGTTGGGTGAATCCGGTGACTAAACATTCAGACATTAGTGGCCCAATTTGTTTTTTGGGGAAATTAACCACGGCTGAAATTTGTTTACCCACTAAATCTTCAGGGGTGTAGTGGTCGGTAATTTGCGCTGATGATTTTTTAATGCCTATTTTTCCACCAAAATCTATGGTCAATTTGACGGCTGGCGTGCGTGCTTGTTTAAAAACCTCTGCGGTAACAATGGTTCCGACTCTCAAATCAACCCGCTCAAATTCTGCCCAACCCAAGTCACCCATAATAATGCCTCTCGCATTCAATAAAGAAATACTGTCTGATTGCATTGTAAGGAACAACCAACCTTGAAGCTAATTAGTTGTACACTTTATACCTCCAAGGATGCTGCTCTTTCTACGGGTGTTTTTGAGCTCGGCAAGTATCCTCTTAGGAGTGAAGCCAAACCCGTCAGGCTAGGAGAATTAAATGACACATTCTATTATTGCGGGTGCTACAGGGTTGGTGGGAAATAGTATTCTCAGCCAATTAGCGGCTCGTGGAGATAGGCCAATCGCATTAGCAAGACGGCAGATTGATGATCTGCCAGCGAATGCCGAAATGTTGCAGATAGATTTTAAGCAATTTTTGATCAACGGTGAGTTGCCATACTGTCATCATCTCTACCTCTGTTTGGGTACCACCATCAAGACAGCGGGCAGCCGTGAAGCCTTCAAAATCGTCGATTTTGAGTATTCTTTTGCAGTGGCAAAAAAAGCTGTAGAAGCCGGTGCGAGAGGGTTAAGCCTAGTCTCTTCGGTGGGCGCGAACGCGAACTCAAAGAACTTTTATTTACGGACGAAGGGGCAATTAGAAGAGGCAATAAAGTCACTGGGTTTCTCAAGCGTCAATATTTATCGTCCTGGATTGTTGATTGGCCATAGGCAAGAGAAAAGAAGCGCAGAGAAAGCGGGCCAGTTCTTTTCAAAATTTGTTGACCCTCTGCTACTTGGGGGCCTAAGTCAGTATCGTAGTATTGACGCTAACTTACTGGCTGGCACTATGATTGAGAACGCCAACAAGGGAGACGGCGTCAATCACTTCCACTTTAGAAATTTTAATACGAGTAGCTAATGCTAATTCCCTTCTTCAGCAGGTAAGGTATTTATGCTATTGATTTTCGGTTAGTATAAGACCTCACTATATTTGAGGTAGTTGCTATGAAAAGCTTGTTCACATTACTATTAATGACCACATCTCTCTGCAGCTTTGCTGAAGTGTATGAGGATTATACTCCCAGCGAAGAGCATATTCAGCTAACTGTAGTAGCGGTTGAACCAAATTATCTTGATGATTACTTGGTCAACTTAAACAGAACCTGGGTCAAAGGGATGGAGATACAGAAGAAACTCGGTTATATCGAAGACTACTCTGTCTATACCTCCGATAGCGCTAACAGCCCGAATGTTTGGTTGACTATAACCTATAAAAATATGGGTGCTATGCAGCCTAGCGAAAAAAAGTATAACGCTATCAATAAAGAATGGCTGAAGCTGTATGGTGATAATGAAGATGAAATAGACGGGATTTCAAAAGGTTACGAAGAAATTCGTACCATGGTAGATAGTCAAATCATCAACAAAGTAAACTTCAAGTAATACTGCGAAATAAGACCCGCTGATCTTTCAGGGGGTCTTATCGTTAGTAATTTCTAATTCTCATTAAGCTAATATTCCTTTCTGCCCGTAAAACAAAAGCTTCTCATGGATTGTTGAAAGGTTTAAAGAAATATGTCTAAAAGTACCCTCCTTGTTCTCGGTAATCAGCTGTTCTCTTTGGACATTATTCAGTCCATCGGTGCCGATAATATTTTCATGGCAGAAGACCTTGGCCTTTGTACCTACGAGAAACATCACAAGTTAAAAATACTGATGTTTTTAGCCGCTATGCGTGAAAAGCGCGATGAATTGCAGCTATCTCATTGTAATGTTGAGTATCTGGATATGGAACATCCGGCTTTTGATCAATCCTATGAAGAAAAGCTAGCTGCCCACCTTGTCGTTAATACAATTACAGAGCTTAAAGTATTTGAAATTGAAGACAAAGAATTTGAGGCAAGAATTGAAGCCTTTGCAGAACAACAAAATGTTGCCTTAACAATTTTACCCTCACCGATGTTTTTACTAGATCGTGAGGAGTTTTTGGCTTTTAACGGCAAGTCTAAAGTTCTCCGCATGGGGAATTTTTATAAAGAGGTACGTAAAAAACTCAATTTATTGATGGATGAGCAACAAAAACCCCTGGGAGGCAAGTGGTCTTTTGATGAAGACAACCGTAAGAAAATACCCAAGGGGCTAACGCTACCTGAGCAGTTCAAGCCTAAGGTATCTAAATATGTGGAGACATTAAAAGTTACCATCGAATCAAAGTTTTCAGGTCATCCAGGGAAAATGGACGATGTTTGGATGCCATTAACTCGCAGTGATGCGCTTGAAAACATTGATTATTTTTTAGCGATTAAATTTGAGAAATTTGGTATCTACGAAGATGCCATTTTGCAGAATGACACCTTCATGTTTCATAGTGCGTTGAGCCCGTCGTTAAATATGGGCTTAATTACACCCATCGATATCATTGATAAAGTTTTAGCCTATACCGAGACACACAATGTTCCTGTGAACTCTGTAGAGGGGTTTCTTCGACAAATTATTGGCTGGCGCGAGTTTATTAGAGGGGTCTATCAGCATCATGGTGAGACCCAACTGCGGAGTAACTTCTTTAATTTTAGCGGGTCGCTAAAAGACAGTTGGTATTCTGGTAATACCGGTATACCGCCTTTGGATGATGCCATTAATTTCTCTGATCGATATGGTTATACCCACCATATAAACCGTTTGATGGTTATTTCTAACCTGATGACATTGTGTGAGGTGCACCCAAAAAATGTCTACCGGTGGTTTATGGAAATGTATGTTGACTCCTCAGAGTGGGTCATGACTCCCAATGTTTTTGGTATGGGAACCTTTGCCGATGGCGGTATTTTTGCCACCAAGCCCTACATTTGTGGGTCAAATTATATTTTGAAAATGAGTGACTATAAAAAAGGCGAATGGTGCAATACCGTTGATGGCCTTTACTGGCGGTTTGTCAGTCGCCACATGGGTGTATTGAGAAATAATCCGCGTCTGTCGTTTATGCGCCAAACTCTTGAAAAGATGGATCCGCAACGTAAACAATTGATTTTCAGCTGCGCGGAAGACTTTACGTCTAATCACTGTGCTTACAAATGCAATTAGTGGGAAGCTCGCCGCACTTTCCTATTGCAACCACAAAAGAAATATTTCAAGATAGAGGGCTAGATGTTCAGCAGTTTCAAGAATTTAAAGGTTTAGCATTTTGTTAGTAGCTAGGTTTAAAAAGTATTCGGCACTACTGCTACTCATGGCAGTGTTTTTCGTGGCTAATAATCTAGCTCACGACTCGGCGCATACTTTTGGCCAAAACGTAGGCGTCCAGGTAGAGTGTGATAGTTGCCACGTATTCAAGGGTACCCTGGTTGCTGCTGCTAGTGAATCATCTACTCTCAGTTTTTTCATGGACCTGTTTTTCGAGGAGCCTACTTTAGGGTCCTTACCTTCACGATTCTCTCTCTACCTGTCTCGAGCACCCCCTAAAGTTTAAGTTTAATTTTACCAATTACATATTAAATTTAAATTTTTCCAGGAGGTTCTATGAACCCGCGTATCTATGCTCCCGTTGTGTTGAGCGTCTTATTAAGTGTTAATGCAATTGCAATTGCAAATGAAATAGAAGAAGTGATCGTCACATCATCTTTAATCGATCAAACATTAAACGATATTGAAAACCCACTTCATGTGGTCAGTGGTGAAGATATTTCAACCAACGCCTCTCAAAGTTTAGGAGAATCTTTAGATAATCTTCTGGGTGTTTCTTCCACCGATTATGGTTCAGGCGTTGGCCAGCCAATTATTCGTGGTATGTCCGGTAATCGTGTCAAAATTCTCAATAACGGAATGGTTGTTAGGGATGTTGCCGGGATTGGTGCTGACCACGTTAACGATGTTGATTTGAACAACATACAACAAATTGAAATTGTTAGGGGGCCGTCTTCGCTTCTCTACGCCAATGGCACTATCGGCGGCATCATTAATATCGTTGATAGCACTATTGCACGAGAAGATTTCACAGAGTCAGAGTTAAAGCTCGGTCTGGAGGCGCAGTCTGTGAACGACGGTGATAGCCATAACCTTTCTTACCAAAATAATCTTGGCGGTTTGAATTTCAGTCTTGCGTATAAGGATTCTCAGTTCGATAATTTTGATGTTCCAACTGGCGCCATACTCCATGGTGACGAGCACTATGACGAGCACGAAGAAGAAGTAGGGTTCCTGTCTAATTCTGATTTTGAGAACAATGCACTGCGATTGGGCGTCTCTAAAGCAGGCGATTGGGGCTACTTCGGTGTCTCTGTCAACAGTGTCGAGAGCATCTATGGTATTCCGTTTCATGGCGATGAAGATGGAGATGAGCACGAAGATGAGCACGAAGACGAGCACGGAGATGAGCATGAGGGAGAGCGTATTTTCTCTACAACTGATTCGGAAGTGGTCAATGTAGAAGGCGCATATATCGCCAGTAATAGTTGGTTGAAAAAGGTCAATTACTTCATCAGAGATACCGATTATTCGTTGACCGAGCAACATGCTGAGGAACATGAGGGTAAAGAGTATGAAGGCGAGGACGATGGAGAAGAGCACGAAGAGGGGCCAACAGTGTTCAGCAATGAATCTCGAGAGTATGGCGCTATTTTCGACTTATCTAGAGATGATCTTCTGCAAAAAATATCACTCAATTTTGTCGGCGAGGATATGTCCATGGTGGGTGAAGAGGCATTTATGAACCCAACGGCCAGCGAAGAGATGACCTTGGGCTACTATCTGAGCAAACAGGTAGATTCATTTCATCTTGACCTAGGCATACGACATGACCGCACAAGTCGAAAAGGCTCAGTTAGCCATAAAGAAGAGCATGAGGAAGAACATCATGACGAAGAGATGGACTACTTCTCCAAAGACTATAATGCGACAAGCTTCGCGATGAGCCTCAGCAAAGATCTCAATGAAAATTTTGACTTGAACATCACGGCTGGAATGGTTGAAAGAACTCCCTCTGCTATGGAGTTATTCATGAACGGCCCGCATCTCGCTGCTGGTCGCTTGGAGATTGGTAATACTGCTTTGGAGTCTGAAAAATCAGCAAACTTTGATGCAACCCTGTCTTATGAGCATGAAGGAGTTTTTGGAACGTTTACGTTGTTTAAAAATGATGTCGCTGACTACATCTACCTTCAAGACGAAACTGAAGAAGCGCACGAAGAGCATGATGACGAAGATGATCATGGCGGCTTAATCAAGGCCAACTATTTGCAGCAGAATGCGCAATTTGTCGGCTATGAACTGCAGCTGGGTACCGTCATTGAGTTGGGTAACGGTGACCTGACTTTGTCATTTGGCCGTGATTCAGTGGCTGGAGAGTTTCGTGACGACAGTAATATTCCTCGTATGACTCCTGACAGAAATATTTATGGGATTTCTTATTCGGAAAATGATCTTGAGTTAAAGCTTAATTTAAAGGATGTCGAGTCTCAGAGAGATATTGGTACAAATGAAACTGTTACCAGCGGCTTTAGCATGCTGGATTTCCATGCAGTAAAAACCTTCACTTTCGGTAAAAAGCAGACTGCAACAGTGTCATTTTTTGCTAAAAACTTGCTCGATGAAGTGGCTAGAAATCACTCGTCTTTCGTGAAGGACGAAGTTCCATTGCCGGGGAGAAATATAGGCATTAAACTGCAATTAACTCTATAGGTAAGAGTTAATTGCGCTAGTGGTCAAGGGTTTTTGATATTACGTCAAAAACCCTTGATTCTCCGCGATCACGAGGGTCTGAGGCAGCAATCCAAGAGTCGCCATCTTTCATGATCATCTGGACATCACCATATTCAAACGCGTGAGGTTCTGACCTGTAACCCCTGTCAGCAAGATCTTTAATCGTTTGCTCGGATAATGGTCGTCCAATGCCAAGGCCGCTGTAGGTGATCAAATCGATAGGGACCAGTTGGTGATGAAAGCGTGTCGCGCCAATCGCTTCAATAGGGGTCATTCCAAAGTCTAAAATATTGATAATGACTTGAAAAACAGTAGTGAAGATAGTTGATCCTCCGGGCGTGCCTAGTACCATCTCTACTTCACCGTCCTTAAGTAAAATGGTCGGTGACATAGATGACAACATGCGCTTACCCGGCTGAATCTCATTGGCTACGTTACCCATGACGCCATATATGTTTGGAACGCCTGGCTTGGCACTAAAATCATCCATCTCGTTGTTCAGCAAGAAGCCTGCGCCGCCCACGACTACACCACTGCCATAATCCCAGTTGATGGTATAAGTGTTAGATACCGCATTACCCCACTGGTCGACGATAGAATAATGAGTAGTATTGGGCGATTCTAGCCCGGGGTTAATGCTCGTTAGCGGTGATATTGTTGTCGGATTAATCTCGGCTGCACGCTTGGAGACATAATCATTGCTAATTAATGTATCAATATCCACATTAAAAAAGTCAGGGTCACCTAAATACTCAGCACGATCAGCAAAAACCCTTTTCTCCATTTCAGCTACTAGGTGAATGTACTGTGCAGAGTTATGCTCGACGTCCTCAAAAAAATCACCTAGGTAGTCTTTCATTTTTAACAATTGCACAATGGCAAAACCACCTGAACTTGGTGGCGGGGCAGAAATGACTTCATACTCGCGCCATGTTGAACGCACCGGTTCACGCCAGACGGCCTTGTAACTTTCTAAGTCTTCTGCTGTGATCAGTCCATTACCAGCCTGCATTTCTTCCACGATAAGCGCCGCGGTCGCACCTCGGTAAAAATCGTCCGCGCCACTTTCCGCTATGCGACCTAAGGTTTTCGCAAGCTCGGGTTGTTTAAATAAACGGCCGACTTTCATCGATGCAAAATAGGCGCTGAAATTGGTTTTTCCTACAAACTGGCCTTTCAAATGATGAACATTATCGACCAGAGCTGGAGCCGGCATAAAACCATCTCTAGCCAATTTTATAGCTGGATTGATCAGATCTTTCCATGGCAATTTACCAAACTTTTTATGAGCTTCCCAAAATCCAGCCACAGTGCCCGGCACACCAACAGCTTGAGCGCCGATCAAGGTAATGTCGTCAATCACATTACCTTCAGCGTCCAAGTACATATCTTTGTGTGCGGCTAAGGGCGCTTTTTCGCGATAATCAAGAAACGCGATTTCGTCACCCATCTTGATGGTCATAAAGCCACCACCACCAATGTTGCCTGCATCAATAAAGGTGACGGCCAGGGTAAAGCCCGCCGCCACTGCCGCATCAACGGCATTGCCACCAGCGTTAAGAATATCCTGGCTCACTTGAGCGCCATAAATGTCAGAAATGGCAATGGCAGCCATGGCGCGTGGCGCCGCAGTATTTTGCGCAGCGGTTATTGATTCAATGCGATTTGTGTTGTTTTCGCAACCCTGAGTAAAGCTAAGGGTGATCAATATAAGCGTTAGGTAAAATATCTTCCTTTTCATTATGTCCCGTCCCGATAGTGTCTAGTTGGTTCTACTAAGGCTCTTATAATACTGGGTTTAGACTTTCGATCTTACAGCTTCATAAGCATTGGCATCATAGCCTAGGGATCTAACTGAGTCATTGCTGTTAGTTTATTTATGGAGTTTTAGATAGATTTTGGCAGAGGAAATACTCGTATTTGACGTCATTTCACTGAGCTATGGTCAATAGCGTGCGCCACACCCCTGCCTACTGAATCACAGGATGAATGTATCTTGGGTTATTCTGTACCCAATTTATAGGTGTACAAGTGAAGGCAGAGGTAATAAACTGACTTGTGATTCTTTAAACAAATATTACACGCAGTATATTTATTACTTACAGTAGTTATCGGGAGAGACTAATGACTGTTAAATTAAAAGGTAAGGCTAATACCCTAATGGCGTCCATCGCGTCTATTCTATTATTAGGATCGTCTTTAGCGTATTCAGGGGAAAATATTGAGAGTGAGGAAATTCTTGCTGAAGAAGTGCAAGCTGAAATTGCCAGTGAAGAAGTGCAAGCTGAGCAGTTGGAGTTCAGTTCAGACAGTGACACTGTGGATGAGATCTTAGTTACCGGGTCGCGCTTAAAGCGAACGACTTTTTCAAGTATCTCTCCGCTGCAGATTATCTCTGCCGGAATTTCACGCGAAGCTGGGTTGGTCAATGCTGCAGACATTTTGCAGGGCTCAACCTCCGCTGGTGGGCAGCAGGTCGATCTAACCTTTAGTGGCTTTGTTTTAGACAATGGTCCTGGAACGCAGACGATTGACCTTCGTGGTCTTGGCTCTAATAGAACATTGGTACTGATTAACGGACGACGTCTAGCGCCCGGTGGTGCCGAGGGCGCGCCCTACGCACCCAATGTTGGTTTAATTCCAGCGGGATTGGTCGCGCAGTATGAAATTTTGACTGATGGAGCATCTTCAGTTTATGGATCTGATGCCATTGGTGGTGTAACTAACATTATTATGAAGAAAGACTTTGATGGTCTCGATTTGGCGATGGGAACCACTGCGCCTAAATATGATGGAGGTGAAAATTCTAATTTACAACTAACCTGGGGCAAGAACTGGGATCGCGGTTTTGTTGGCATGGGACTAGATTATTCCAAAAGTGAGTCAGCTAGCTATGGCAGCCGACCTTGGACCGGTGAGTGTGAAACAAATTTAGAAATGGACAAGTCTGGAAAAATTAGGCAGTTAGATCTCTATTACAAAGAGACTTATGGGATGGAGATATCTAATTGTAAGCCGACCAGTCTAGCGGGCAGAGTCTTTGTCCCTGGTATGGCCACTGGTAGTATTTATTATACTCCGGGGACCAGTAACGGTGGTTGGGGAAACTTTAGTGAAAGCGTATCTCCCTACGGTGGCTTTGGCATAGACAGTAATGGCGATGGTGTGGCCGATGTTTCATATTCTAATTACAGCCTTAATGGTACGCCCTACAAGCAAAATGCCGATTTATATCCAGAAAATGAAACGGTTAACTTTATGGCTTATGGAGAGTATACCTTTGGAGGTGACGCCAACGTAACAGCCTACTTTGAAACCATGTATTCTAAGCAGGATTATTCACAAACGTCTTCGCCACCCCAGTTGTTTCCTGATGTGCCAGCAAATAACCCTTATAACTTGTGTAATCCCAATAACCCAGACGGCGTAGACTGTGGTTTGGCTCAGGACGCACTCTATACCAGTGATGCCTTTACCTCGGGCTTTGGGTCTTACTATGAGGGCCTCTGTGCGGGCTATGGCATTCCACTAGCCGGTTGTACTCCAGCTACTTTCGGTCTTCTTAGTGGTGCCATCGGTGCGGTAGGCACTCTGCCGATTGTTTCTGTAGAAAATGACAGATCATCCACTGAGGCGAGCTTTGCGAATTCTCGTTTTGTAGCCGGTTTGAGAGGAGATCTTCCCTTTATGAATGCGGGAACGCTCAGCAATTGGACATTTGATGTGTACGGGTCTTACTCCAAGTCTGAGGGAGAGTCTCATCGTTATGGTATTCGTGGTGACCGTTTGGATCTTGCGTTGGGTAACTATTCATCGACAGACACTCCCTGTGTTAATGATTCAGGAGAGACCCTGGCTTTTGATGCAGCGCCGGGTTGTGTTGCTGTTAACATGTTTGCACCTTCGCTGTACCCTGTGGGCATAGTTGGTACATTTGCCACAGATGCAGAAACAAATTATCTCTTTGATAGCCGTGATTTTGATACCGAGTATGAGCAGACGATCCTCAATGCTTCAATGTCCGGTGATGTGTATGAGTTGCCCAACGGACCTATCCAGATGGCTGTTGGCTTTGAGTACCGTAAAGATGAAATCAACTCGATGCCTGACAACGTGGCTCGAGACGGCCTGTTCTTTGGATACTTCTCTGACGGTGGCGCTGTCGGCTCTAAGGATATGAGCGAGCTCTTTTTTGAAGTAGAAGTTCCATTGATTGCTAATAAGCCTTTTGTTAAAGAGTTTACCGTTAATGCGTCGGCGAGATATACCGACGACGAGATTTACGGTAGCAATACGACTGAGTCAGTCAAGTTAGGCTGGCGTCCGGTTGATTCACTATTGATCCGTGCTACCCATGGAACCGCGTTTCGAGCACCCAACTTACGTGAGCTGTATCTAGCTAACCAGACTGGTTTCAACACTATTAGCGATCCCTGTAAAACACCCGAAGAAGCGGTTGACTTGTTTACGGGTATTTATGATCCTAGTGCTGATCAGCGTGACCCTCAGGTGCTAGCCAACTGTCTTGCTAATGGTGTTAACCCAACCGGTTATACCGGCGGGTTTGGTGCTTATAGTGTAGAGCAATCGACAGGCGGTTCGCTAACTCTAGCTCCAGAAGAATCTCAATCTTGGACTGCTGGCTTCTCCTATGAGCAAGACTTCAGTAATGAGTTTGATTTTGGCGTTAGCATGACTTACTACGAAGTCTCGATTGACAATACCATCATTGAGCCCAATGGCCAGTATATCGTTAATGATTGCTATTACACGCTGACTGGAGAAAGCCCTTTCTGTGGTCGTATTAGCCGAGATATGTCTGACCCAAGCGATCCATATATCACTTTATTGGATAATGGTTTCCTCAATCGAGATAATGAGAAGGCACGCGGTGCGGATGTCAATATAACTTTTGGTGACACCTGGACTATTATGGATCGTGCTATTGACGTTGATATTTCTATCAACGCCGGTCATACGATAGAGCGTTCATTCCTATTTGTTGATGACAATGGTGTTGAAGATTTCGAAGATTACGCTAGTGAGTGGGGCTTCCCTAGCTGGAAAGGAAATTCCACCATTCGCTTAACTTATGAAAAGTGGGCCGTGATGTTGAGATCTAATTACATTAGTTCAGTTGATCAAGACCCTCTAGCGAGAGACGAGTATAGTGATATTTATGATACGAATGATACTGGCTACTATGGCGATACATGTTTAGGTGAAGGTTATTATGATACCTGTCGTGATGTCGGCCACGCTGATGATTACATGACGCACACGTTGTCTGTGACCTATCAAGAAGATAACTGGGCAGTTAACGTTGGTGCGCGAAACATATTTGATAAAGCGCCTCCAAGGGTTGATGGAAGCGAAGTATCTTCAGTCAATAATGTACCTATTGGTTATGGCTATGACCTAATGGGTCGCTCACTCTATGTGAACTTCGAATATCAGTTTGGTAGCAACTAGATAATTTGTTAATCTAAAGTAGTTATAAAAACCCTCTCAGATATTTTGAGGGGGTTTTTTGTCTTAAAAGATCAAAAAGGAATTAGTTTATGAAAGGTACGTTTTTTGTGGGCACGGTGTTAGCCGTACTAACCGGTTTTGGAATGGCAGGTCAGGCTGCAGAGAAAGTTGAACCATACGCTCTTGAAGAGTGGGCAAAGCGTGCTGATATCAGCTATGTAAGTTTGTCCCCTGATGGTGAAAAATTAGCGCTCTTAAAGATAGCCACCAAAGATGGCAACCCGAATTTAGAGGTTTATGATGCTAATGACCTAGGGGCCCGACCGTTCATTATGGACGCTAAACCTATGGAGATGACCCGGTTTGATTGGGTGACCGATGACAAAATTATATTCAGTGCACGGCTGAAAGTACGGGACAAAATTGACGGGTTTAATCAGGGCGTTTATAAAGAAACTAGGGGTATTCTGACTCTTGATAAAGACCGTAAAAAATCGAGATGGAAGAAAATTAGTGAGGCTGGTGGCGAGAGAGGTGGTCTTCAAAGCCCAATTCGCACAAAGCCCAATAAATTTTTGGTGTATGAATATGATAAGGGCTCTAGGTATCCGAAATATTTTGAATATGACGTAAACACTGGCGTTAGGAAATTGATTACCCGTGAATCGCCAAAAGTTTCTGATATTCAGTTTGATGGTTATGGCAACCCTCAATTCGGCTCTGGCTATGATGCGCAATCAAATGAATTTTTAACTTACTATCGAAAAAAAGGAAGCAATGACTGGCAGCTTATTAACCGCCGTCACAGAGAGAATTTTGAATCTTGGACCCCTATTGGCGTTGATCCCTTATCTCCTACGGATCTTTTAGTCATAGCGCACAACGGCAATGATACGACCGGCCTGTGGTCGTTTAATCCTGATACCTTGAAATATAATGAATTAATTTATCGTAGGGAGGGTGGTAATGTGAGTGCTAGATTTCACACAAACCCCTATACAAGTCCAGATGAGATTACTGCGGTTAGTTATCGCGTTGGACGAGAAACTAAGTATGAGTGGTTTGATGGTGAGGAGAAGGCCATTTACGAACAGTTAAAGGGACTCGTTCCTTATGCTGATCGCATGAGTATCACTAGTCGTTCCCGCGATGGTAATAGTATGGTTGTTTATAATGTTGGCCCTCGCGACCCTGGGACATACTACCTTTTGAAAAATAGCAGGTTTATGGTGATAGGCTCGAAACAACCGCGATTTTCAAGTGACAACCTTGCTGATGTAAAAGTTATCAACTATAAATCACGCGATGGCAAGGACATAGAAGGATTCATCACAGTTCCCAACACTAAGCCGCCGTATCCGCTGGTAGTAATGCCTCATGGCGGCCCTTTTGTTGGTGAAAACCCGAGTTATGACGGTTGGGCGCAGTTATTAGCGAATTATGGTTATATGGTTCTCCAGCCTCAGTATCGAGGTTCGACCGCCTATGGATTAGAATTTTATCAATCTGCTTTTATTGACGGTGGTGAGGGTGGTCATAAGATGCAGGATGATAAAGATGATGGCGCACTGTATTTGGTCGATCAAGGACTTGCGGATCGAGACAGATTAGCAATGTTCGGTTGGTCCTATGGTGGCTATGCGGCATTGATTGCGGCAGCACGCAGCCCACAGATTTATCAGTGTGCAATTGCCGGCGCGGCGGTGGCGGATAATTTGCAGCAACTTAATTACTATCGTGGGCAAATGGCACGGTTTCCGACTTCTGGATCCCTTGAACAAATAAAAATGTGGGAGGAGAGTGTCTCGCCTATTGAAGAAGTTGAGAAGGTGAATATTCCGCTTTTTGTCATCCATGGTGATGTTGACCAGAGAGTGCCGCCTGAGCATGCTGAAAAGTATATTAAAGCTCTTGAGGAGCACAAAATACCCCATAAGGCTATGTGGTTGGAGGGAGCTGATCATTTTTCCAGCACACTGTTTTATCGGCATAATATAAAGTTCTATTCTGCCTTAATTGATTTTCTAGCAAACGATTGTTTTGGCAAGGATACAAGCTTAGCGTCGAACGATTAAATAGAGCTTGTTGGTACTAATAAAGCCGCTGTTATAGGCGGCTTTATTATTTATAGCTTTAGCGTTTGTTGTTCAGGGGGCCTCTCTAGGCGTGACCGAGATAGAATAATTCAGCACGGTTTAATCGAGGAACTAGCTCCCACATCTATATTCCTACTCGGTCATCTATAGTAGAGTGAGGATGTCGTAATACTCAATTGTTAGCTGTCCGCGCTTACAGCGCCGCTGGGGGGCATACAGCCTCTTTAGTGCTGAAAGGAGTCTCGACTCAAGATAAGTTTAATCAAGGTGAGACCTCAACTGCGGGCTATCAAATGCTAGATCTGCGGATGTCTAAGGAATTGAGATTGGGAAAGGGACAGCAGTTGACGATTTCTTTGTTCGGTAAAAATCTTCTGAATGAGGTGGCTAGAAATCATACTTGATTTGTCAAAGATGAGGTTCCACTTGCCGGACGCAATATTGGTCTAAAGGTAAACCTCTCCTTGTAAGTGTTTTGAAAGAGTTACGGCAGAGAGACCGCGCTTGTAGTGGCTCTGCTCTGCCATCTATATTATGGTAGGCCTATCTGCGCACGCTCCTAAAATAAAAGTCGTCGCTTTCCCTCCACCAATAGGGCCATTATGGGTTTAAAGCATTGTCATAACTTTCATGATTTTCGCGCTCTAGCACGAAGCCGATTACCTGGGCCTATTTTTGACTACATTGATGGGGCCGCAGATGATGAAATAACCCATGGTAGAAATAGCGCGAGTTTCGACGATTGTGACTTGGTACCCAATGTATTACGTGGTGTTGAAACTGTCGATATGTCAGTGACGGTGATGGGTCAGAAACTTGCGATGCCTATCTATTGCTCACCGACAGCGTTGCAGCGGTTATTTCACCACGAAGGGGAGCATGCGGTAGCGGCTGCAGCCAATAAATTTGGCACCATGTTTGGCGTCTCTTCTATGGGCACGGTGAGTTTAAAAGAGTTGCGAGAAAAGTATTCTACGCCGCAATTTTATCAATTTTATTTCCATAAAGATCGCGGGCTGAATAAGGCTATGCTGGAGGCTGCCAAAGCCTCAGGTGTTGATGTGATGATGCTGACCGTTGACACTATCACTGCCGGTAATCGAGAGAGAGATCTGCGCACAGGCTTCTCGATGCCATTGAAACTCACCTTAGCGGGGGCATACCAATTCGCCATAAAACCTCGGTGGGCGATTAACTACCTTACTCATGCTAAGTTTTCATTGCCGCAAATTGAAGACTTTGTTGACATGACAGGTGGCGCCCTGTCAGTGAGCCAATACCTCAATGAAATGCTCGACCCCTCTATGGACTGGGATGACGTTGCTGAAATGGTGAAACTATGGGACGGCCAATTTTGTTTGAAAGGTATCATGAGTGTTGAGGATGCAAAGCGGGCAGTGGACATCGGCTGCAGTGGTATTGTGATATCAAATCATGGCGGCCGCCAGCTAGATGGCAGCCGATCACCGTTTGATCAACTCGCTGAAATTGTTAACGCGGTTGGGGATAAAATTGATGTCGTTATGGATAGTGGTATTCAGCGTGGCAGTCATGTCCTTAAGGCGCTGTCTTTAGGGGCTAAGGCGGTTGGCGGAGGGCGTTTCTATTTATATGCCCTTGCTGCGGCCGGACAGCCGGGAGTCGAGCGAGCCCTAGATTTAATGCGCATTGAAATTGAACGGGACATGCGACTGATGGGCGTTAAATCTCTCTCTGAGCTGTCGTCCAATAATCTACGTTTTAGATAATGGCCGCACGGACGCACAAAAGCATCAGAATAACGGTTACTCTCCGTTGAAAATGACGACATGGCGCAGGTCAAAACGCACTGGCAAGGTTTCGCCAATGGGGATGTCGATATGGCTTTGGGTCAGGCATGGAACGCACTGGCCATCCGTTAACGCCAACTCATATAAATAGTTGGGCCCTAGAAAGGCTTTCGAGATAATGGGTAATCGGATCTCTGACGTTTTATCGTAGGTCACATCATCTGGGCGGACCAGTAATTTAACCGTGTTGCCAAGGTCTTTTGGCAATGTCTGGATCGATAGGCTGCCCAAATTATTGCCTAGTAGCCCTGCGGCATCAATACCAACATTAATGACTGATCCTTTGCCGATAAAGTCAGCAGCAAACAGACTAGAAGGCTTATGGTAAAGCTGGTAGGGTGCATCGATCTGAACGATTTGCCCTCCATTTAATAGGGCAATTTTATCGGCCATGGCAAAGGCCTCGTCCTGATCATGGGTAACCATGAGTGCCGTTACTTTATTTTCTTTAAGTAGGGTGCGCACTTCAGCGGCAAGTTGAGTCCGCAATTCAGCGTCGAGGTTTGAAAAGGGTTCATCTAGTAAAAGAATTTGCGGGCTGGGGGCTAGAGCTCTGGCCAGCGCAACACGCTGTTGTTGGCCACCTGATAGTTCGTGAGGAAATTTCTCTGCAGAATGGCCCAAACTCACCAGTGCTAGCATTTCGTTAATCCGTTCGCCTCGCTGTTTAGCGGGCATCTTATTTAACCCAAAGCCAATATTTTTACTGACATTAAGGTGCGGGAAAAGGGCAAAGTCTTGGAATACCATCCCCACCGCGCGGTCTTCTGGGGCCTGAGTATATTTAGCTGTGCTAATAGACTTGCCATGAAGACTTACACTACCTTCGGTCACCGGCTCAAAGCCTGCAATAGCTCTGAGCAGAGTAGTTTTTCCGCATCCAGAGGGGCCCAGCAAACAACCGATCTCGCCCTCAGCAAGGGAGAATGACGCCTTTAATATTGCGGCGACATTGTCGTAGGCAACTGTAACTTGATTGATGACAAGTTGATCATTCATGGCTGGCTCGTTCATTAAGAATACTTTTGGTAATTAATAGCACGGGTAAAAGCCCTATGACCACTATAGCTAATGCTGGCAGGGCTGCGTCAACAAGTCGTTCATCAGATGCTAACTCATAGGTGCGAACCGCTAGAGTGTTAAAATTAAACGGTCTTAGGATAAGCGTAGTTGGCAGTTCCTTCAATACGTCGACAAATACGAGTAGCGTTGCAGTCAGTAAACTACTACGTAGAATAGGTAGGTGCACTCGTTTGAGCACTTGCGCAGGTCGGGCCCCAAGGGAGCGAGCTGATTCATCTATACTTGGCTTTATGGCGCTCAAACCAGATTCTACTGTGTTCAAAGAGACAGAGAGAAAGCGTACGACATAGGCGAAGACGAGGATACCAATGGTTCCGCTTAGCAGTAGACCGGTTGGAATATCAAACCAAGCCCTACTAAAAAGATCTATTTTATTATCCAGCCATGCCACTGGGATTAATACGCCTACCGCAATGACTGTACCAGGTACGGCGTAACCAAGGCTGGCGACGCCCACCGCACCAAGCTCTAAACGCGAGTTAAAAACTCGTTTGGTATAGGCCAAAAAGGTCGCTACGATCACACAACAAATCGCGGCAATCGCGGCGAGAGAGAAGCTGTTGAAAAGTAAGCTTAAAAATGCGCCATTAAGCGTTTCTTGCCATCGACTGGATGCCCATATTAGGAGTTGAGTGGCTGGAACGACAAAACCTACCCCGACGATCAAGCACCCGATTAGCAGAGCAATATAGGCATGCCACCCTTTAAGTTGCATGCGTACCAATTTTTTGTTCGCGGAATTACGGTGAAAACGCAAACGCTGTCTGGACCAACGTTCAGCCATAATAAGGGCAAACACAAACAGTAATAGAAAGGCACACAACTGGGCTGCAGTGGTTAATTCACCCAGGCCATACCATGTACGAAAGATTCCCGTTGTAAAGGCACTCACGCCAAAATAGGCCACCGTACCATAGTCCGCTAGGGTCTCCATTAACGCTAGGCTAACACCCGCTACTATTGCCGGTCTAGATATCGGCAGCGCCACCAAGAAAAGAGTCTCCCAGGGTTTTTTGCCTAGACTTCGACTGGCTTCTAGTACCGCTGTAGACTGTTCTAAAAACGCGATTCGAACCAGCATGTAAACATAGGGGTAAAGCACCAAAGAGAGCATGCAGATGGCGCCACCGAGGGAACGAATTTTCGGGAAGTAGTAGTCACCGTAGCTCCAATTAAATATTTCTCTAAGGGTACTTTGAACGGGCCCAGCAAAATCTAATATGCCGGTGTAGGTGTAGGCGATAATATAGGCGGGCATTGCCATGGGCAATAAAAAGGCCCAAGATAATATTTTACGGCCCGGAAAGTCACACATCGCAGTCAACCAGGCGGCACTGACGCCCAAAAGTAGTGTGCCAAAGCCTACGCCTGCCATGAGCAGCAAAGAGTTGCTTATATAGTCGCTTAAAACCGTATCAAATAGGTGTTGCCATGCACTTGAGAAGGGTTGACCAAGACTTGCAATAATCACCAAAACCGGAATTGCAACAATCGTAGTGACAATTAACAAGCCTAGACGCCAGCTTTTCCCCGAATACGGATTGGCAAACTTGGAGCCTGAGATTGCGGATTTTATTTCCAACCAGCACGATCCATAGCCATAATGGCGTCAGCGTTGTAGCGACCTAACTCACTAACACTTAGTTGATCAGCTATAAAAGGGCCCCAGGATTCTAGTGTTTGACTCACCTCTACCGTCGCTCGGACTGGAAACTCGTTATTTTTCTCTCCGTACCACTGTTGACTTTCATCGGTAGCTAAAAAAGCCAGTAGCCGTTTGGCTGATACTAGGTTTTTTGCCGATTGCGTAATGCCCGCCCCTGATATATTGATGTGGGTGCCGCGACCTTTTTGGTTGGGCCAAAATAAACTTACTTTAGAGGCGGCCTCTTGCTCTCCCGTATCCTCGGAGTTAATCATTCCGCCAAGATAGTAGCTGTTAACCAATGCTACATCGCACAGCCCTGCAGCAACGGCTTTAATTTGATCACGGTCGCCGCCCGCAGGTGAGCGGGCAAAATTAGCCACAAAATCATGCAGCCAGACTTCAGTTTTCTCGAGACCCTGCGAGGCGATCATACTTGCCACTAGAGATTGGTTGTAGATATTGTTTGATGAGCGAATACAGACTCTGCCCTTCCATGAGGGGTCTGAAAGAGCCTCATAAGTACTTAATTCCGCCGGATCAACACGTTCCTGTGCATAAACGATGACGCGCGCTCTAACACTTAAACCATACCATTGATCCTCAGAGCTTCTGAGATGCGCTGGTATAGCCTCGTTAAGGTCCTGTGAAGAAACCGCCTGCAGAACACCGGCTTGTTGGGCCCGATAAAGGCGACCTGCATCCGTGGTCAGCAAGACATCTGCAGGTGAATTTAATCCTTCACTTTTTAGTCGGGTGAGCAGTGCATCGCCATTGCCTGTCACCAAGTTTACTTTGGTGCCCGTGAGAGCTGTAAAACGATCAAGCAAAGGTTTGATCAATGACTCTTGGCGAGCGGAGTAAATATTCAGCTCATCGCCGTAGGATAGTATGGGTGTAGCTAAAAAAGCCAAAATCACAAATACTACGCCAAAACTGCTATTTAGGGGGGTTGATGGTCGGTGCATTACAACATCCTTTCTAAAACTACATGATAACGGTTATTATTATCATTTACATTAAAAAAGCAAGTAACCCTTGCTGATTAATGAGGATTCCTTTGATACTCTTAGATCATTCATCGGGGAGCAGATTGTATGAGTAGTTTTTGGACGGTATGGGTTTTTCGTTTTGTCCCGAGTTTTTTTGTCATCGCGGTATGCATCGGTATTTTTAGTTATCCGGGGGGTAATATTCATAACCCTGAGCAAATTGGTTATTCTTTTACCCACAATTTCTTGAGTGATTTAGGTGGCTACCGATCGCATTCTGGCGAGGTAAATTTTATTTCGTCGTTCTTTTTTAATGCAGGCATGTTTTTTTTTGCCGCGGTCGGCGTTGGTTTTTTGTATGTGCCGGCTTTATTTAAAGAAGATAGGGCCAATTACCGTTTGGCCTTGCTTGGCTCTGTACTCTTTTTGTTTGGTACGACCTTTTTTTCTGGAGTAGGTCTAACACCCTATGATCTGTATCTTGATCTACATGTATTTTTCGCAGTGAATGCATTTAGATTTCTGGTTCCCGCATCCATGCTCTATCTCATCCTGTTATTACGTAGTGGGGTAGATAATCGTTTTGCTTTAGTGACTGGGGCTTATCTAGTTTGTGTCGTTGCTTATGTGACTTATCAGATGATGGGTGGAAACCCCTTTGATAGTGCTGAAGAGATGGTTAGACAGGCAACAATTCAGAAATTGATTGTGATGGCCAGTGTCGTCAGTATTTTCTCTTTGAGTTTTGCTTTTGAGCATCAGGCTCGCTTGCAGGCTGCTCAGTCGAGACAGTAAAGCCAGTGCATGGCGACAGCGAACTGGGGTCTCTGTTTCATTTACGTTTAAGCACCCGCATTAGTTCTTGAATCTTGGTATCAATATCTTCATTGGATTGAAGTGAAGCGGTGACACATTGTTGAATATGTTTCTCGAGAATTTTGTTCTCTACCGTGGTTATGGCTGACTTCGCAGCCCTTAATTGGTCAAGTATATCGATACAATATTGTCCTTCATCGACCATCCGGGCGACGCCTTTAATTTGGCCGCTAATGCGGTTCAAGTTAGGGATAAGGAGCTTATGACAAGATGACTTCATATTAGGTCCTTGGTCTAGATTATCAGTGGGACAACGTAGGTGAAAAAGCTGGCAAATACAAAAATACCCGTCGACATAAAGTAGAGCCTTTGTGATCGTCGGCGGGTTGTCATGCAAGTTCTGCCCAACTCAGGATCTAGAGGGCAGGGTAATCTAGCAGTGCGGTAGTTGATAATCCCCGCGATGACAATCATCACTAATGCAAACAGACTGATCGGCAACTTATACTGCGACAGGGTGACCAAGAAGGGGGCAGCGCTGACTAGACTGGCAAAACTTGCTCCCGCACCCAAGCTTACAAATACTGCAGGTAAGGCGCAGCAAATCAACGTCGATGTAGAGGCAAATAATGAGAAATAATTACTAGTCTTTTCTTCCACTCTAATTTGCCAATATCTGAATATTAGTGGCGTTAAGACCGTTATTGAGAATTTTTTTCTTGATATCGGCTAGATCAATCTCAACATCCGCTGGATAGGCTAAAAGTACTTTGCCGGAGGCTAGGTCGACATCGATTTTGCTAACTGATTTATCTTTGCCAAAAGTCTTCTCTATTCCGCGCGCACAAAAGTCACAGACCATTCCTTGGACGCTAACTAAAGCAATCTGACTATTATCCAAATCAGTGACGAATATATCGAAGCGCTGCGGGTCTACTACAATCTTTTCTCCGTCAACCATAGTTTCATGCAGATGCCCTTCATGTGAGTGCATATTGTCCATCTCGTGATGCCCAGCCTGAGCGACAGCTGTAGCCAGAAAAAAGCTTGTTGCGATTAGTATTTTTTTCATAATTTTCTCTCTTAGTTTAATGGGGTTTAAAAGCGATACATTAGATGAAGAGTCCAATCGGTGGACCTGTGATAGGCCACTTCAACCATTGCGCCGCTTTTAAATAATCTTAATACTGGGTAAGTTGTTCGTTTGTCCTCGAGGTCATCTTTTTTAGTTTCAACCATGAGCCAGGTATGAAGGTCGCCGTAATCACCAAGATAAGGTGCGATACCTATCTTTGCGGATTGCTCAAATAGATCATAGCCGATACCGGAGACCTGTTTGGCGGAGAAGCCCGCAAATAGCCGTCTTGTCTCCCAGTCACCGGTTAGGGCATAAAAATGATTGTCAGCGTTGGTTAAGCCGACTCCTGTTTTGATATATAAATTGCGTTGAGATGCAGCGGTGTTCTTTCGGTTCAGTAGGTAGGTAAACCTGGCTGAGGGGAAATACTCATTACTTATCTTGTCTTGTTGGTAATCCAAGCCTATAGAGTAGTTTATGTTAGGCGTGTAGTGCCAATAAATATTATCTGGCTGCCCGCCTATGTTGAGCATAAGAGTATGACCACCTACATATGAGATGGGTCGCGCTTGAGATTCCAAGGTTGTTAGTAATATTAAGACCAAAATTAAGCTCTTCATACCCCGGTAGGGTATACTAAAGTATTAGATTTGCAAGACATTAATGCGGTTTCATGCTTCAAAGCGGGAATAGGTGTTTTTAGCCACAAAGAAAAAGGGATGCCAAACGGCATCCCTTTTAGTGGACTTTAAGTCAGACTCTAAGGTCTGACTTAAGCTTCTATAGATTCATTAAGAATCAATTAGAAGTTGTATCCTGCACTCATGTACCAGAAAGCACCTTCGATACCCATAGGCGAAGTCTCGTAGTAGATGCCGCCAAGTACGCCACCTGGCACGCCTTCAGCTACAGCGCCAGCTGAGCCTTCGATACGCTCTGCTTTTTGATCAAAGATGTTTTGAGCACCAACAGAAACGTTGAAGTTATCAGTGATGTTGTAAGTCACTTCTAAGTCAACTGTAACCGCTGCGTCAGCGTCAGTACCGAACCAGTCAGCGTGCACTGCATAGTACTCGCCGAAGTAGTTAGTACGAACAAAAGCGCTGATCTGTTCCCATTGCTGATTCATAGTGAAAGTTGCACGATGATTTGGCAGTCCTTCTTCTAGACGCTTCACCTTGCTGTCGCTAGTTACGCTACCCTGATCAGATACTTCGGTGTCAGTGTAGTTATACGCTGCACTAAAGTCAGTTGATCCACCGAAAAGGTTAGTGTCGTAAGTTGCTACAATATCTAATCCTGAAGTTTCAGTGTTGAAGTCATTAGTAAAGTAGTTTACTTCACCGATCAACTCTGGGTTAGGAACACCAGCAGCGCCCATAGCAGCTCGCTGAGCAGCAGTAGGTGCAGCATTACTTGTTAGAGCGATACGGTCTTCTACTTCAATGTTGAACCAGTCAGCCGTAAACTCAACTTCACCAAGTGTAGCAACGATACCCATTGCAAAGCTCGTAGACTCTTCTGGTTGCAGATCGCCTGCGCCCAGTTTAAAGCCAGGTAGCGTTTGAGCCTGAGTCAACTCACCATTGACAAGAGTAGTCTGCGTGTTTACCACGTTAGCCTGGCCCTGAGTTGGAGCTCTGAAACCAGTACTGTGAGATCCACGTAGCGCAACGTTATCAGTCAACTGAAGGTTGAATGCTAGCTTGTAGTTAGCCGTGTCGCCGAAGCTTGTGTAGTCTTCGTAACGAACCGCACCCTGGACTAATAAGTTGTCAGATACTTGGTTTGAAACGTCAACGTACATTGCGTAGTTACGACGAGAGAACGCACCAGCTGAGTCAGGTGAGAAACCTGCAAAACCGTGAGACCCTACGTTGAAACCTTGAGTAGCATACTTACCAGCTTTCCAAGATGATTCTTCACCTGAGATAACAGAGAAAGTAGTTTCACGCCATTCAGCACCGTAACCAACGCTCATAGTACCGTATTCCTTCGACAGATCTAAATTGAAGGTTTTCGCTAACTGGATATAGCTACCTGTCTCAAAGTTACGTGGCGAGTCAGGACCCATTGATGGGTTAAAGGTGTTCTTCAAACCAAATGAAGCTTCGTTACGACCAACCGAACCACTAACGTCATACGCAGTGCCGGCCATTGGCCCTGCAGCAATCTTGCCGCTTCTTCCCATGGTGAAAGATGAGTCAGTGATGTTGCCTGTAAAGCGAGGCGTATAGCCACCAGGAGCCGCTTGGTTGAGAATGTAGCAATTTGGATCTGCGATAACAGCATCACGTCCGGCATAATCAGATGGATCAAGAGCAGTTGGACAGTTACCAGACATATCGCCTGTAACGTCAGCAATCAGACGAGTACCATCACCTTTTGTGAATACGCCGCCACGACCATCAGGATTGCGATAGTAGAAACCGCCATCGATATCGCGCTCAGAGTAATTACCGAAAGCGTAGGCTTTTCCGCCATTACCAAGGTCTAAACCAGAGTTAAAGAAGAAAGTTACATCATCATCAATCTGAGGAGCACCCCAAATTTGAGCTGGAAGAGTAACAGAGGTGTTACCTGCGTCGATAAGAGCCTGAGCATCTGGACGCTGAACACTGCGAGAGGTCGCTTCATTATCTTTCATCTGGAAGCTAAGGTTGATAAAGCCAGCATCAGTTAATGGCATGCCAATTTTACCGGCTATAACTGTAGTTGCGCCATCGCCTTTGCTGTACTCGCCTTGCTTAATAGTCAAACGTCCGCCTTCAGATGAATCATCTAAGACAAAGTTGATGACGCCAGCAACCGCGTCAGAACCATACTGTGCCGCAGCACCATCACGCAAAATTTCAACTCTCTTAAGCGCGATACTTGGAATCACAGAAATATCTGGACCCTGTGATCCGTCATTAACACCACCGCCTTGGAAGGCGATAACTGATGCACGGTGACGACGCTTGCCGTTAACCATAACCAAGGTACTGTCTGATGACAGGCCACGCAGGTTAGCGGGACGAATCATACTTGCCGCATCACTGATAGGCTGTAAGTGAACATTTAATGAAGGTACAGCACTTTGAAGTTGCATAAGAAGGTCATTGCTGCCTGTTTTGCCAAGTTCTTCAGCATTGATAACGTCAACGGGCACTGGTGAATCTCCCACAGAGCGAGGTGCCCCACGAGAACCCACTACAACGATCTCTTCTAGCGTCGCTTGGGCGGCAGTCGCCACTGTTGGTAGCGCAATGCCACCAGCAATTATTGCTGCTGCAATCGAGTTGATTTTCCAAATATTATTTATTTTCATAATTCTCCCCTAGAGAAATTATTTAGTTTACCTTGTGCGTTGAAAAAATTTCACACAAGACAGTGTGTCACGGTAACATAAATACAGATTAAAGCTAAATTATTGCCTCAAAACTTGATAAAATTGGGGAAAAGAAGCAGTAAATGTAAAAAAATGTGGGGTATAAGGCTTAATTGATCGGTGTTTTATAGCGTTCATCTGGAATTTCTCGTGCCAGCTTAGGCAGTAAAAAGCCAGATAAGATAGCTTGGAGTTCATGGTAGATATGTAGTGCTTTGGTTTGATCAACTTCAAAGTGACTGGCGCATTGAACAGGGTCTAGTAAATACAGTTAGTAAGGACCGATGTTGCAGTCACTTAGTTCGCGCTTCCAGTTGGGTTTTACTTCTTAAAGTTACTGTGGATTATGGTGAGGGATTTTTCCTGATGATGCTGGCATGATAGTGTTCAGTGATGACTGTATTTTACTTTTACGCGACACATAGACAATGGGGACTAGAGTGAGCACAGATATTATTTATATGGCTAGGGCGCTCGAATTAGCTCAGCAGGCTGCCGAGGCTGGAGAAGTGCCGGTGGGAGCGGTGATTGTAAAAAACGGAGAGGTTATTGGGGAGGGTTATAACCAGCCTATTGCTCGCGCCGACCCTACAGCTCACGCTGAAATAATGGCTTTACGCAACGCTTCTTCTTTTGTGAACAACTATCGCCTGACCGGTTGTGACCTCTATGTCACCATAGAGCCTTGCACTATGTGTGTGGGCGCTATGGTTCATGCGCGAATTAAACGAATTATTTTTGGAGCAGTTGAGACTAGGGCGGGTGCGCTGCAAAGTCAATTGCAGCTAATGGATGGCGATCATTACAATCATTCTATCGACTGGCAGGGGGGTGTTCTAGCTGATCAGTGCGGTGCGATTATGCGCGGTTTTTTTCGTGAAAAACGAAAGTAATTCAGCGGTTATAATATTAAATACTAGGTAGGCTGTTAGATTCCCATTTGGGCTGACTTGCACTGTCGTTTGTTTTTTCTGATGGAGGATCTTTCAAGTGCAGAGAATAAAGCTCTAAGTAATTTCTATAGTATTGGATATTGCTTACATAGAGCACTGGTTCTGCGCCCCTAGCATAACCATACTTTAAGGTTGAATAGAATTTCTTTGTGCTGAGCAGTGGTAAATACTGCCTTACATCTTCCCATGAATCTGGATTTTTGCCACCACGCTGAGTCAAGATGCGTGCATCTTCTAGATGCCCAAAACCCACATTGTAAGCTGCCAAGGCGAGGAATGTTCGATCCGGTTCAGTAATTCTAGCCGGTAGTCTAGCGCGCAATTTTGCTAGATAAGCAGCCCCGCCTTTAATACTTTGATTAGCGTCAAGTCGATTAGACACTCCCATCTCCTTGGCGGTATCTAATGTCAGCATCATTAACCCTCGAACACCGGTGGGAGATTTTGCCCTTGGGTTCCAGTGGGATTCTTGATAAGCCACTGCGGCGAGTAATTGCCAGTCAAGATTATTCTTGGCAGCAGTTTGTCGAAATAGGAGTTCATAGGTTGGTAGTCGCTTTGCGACTAATTGTCCAAGGCGTTTTGAGTCGGCAACAGAGAAGTTGTTACTTTGGGCTAAAAGTTGTTCTTTTAATCTCTCCATTTGACCGGAAGATATATAGTTGGTTAGAAATGTGTTTGCAGCATTAAGTAGTGAACCGTCCTCATGAGAGGGGAATGCCCAAGCCACCATCTGTGGTTCTGAAATATCTATTGCAAGGCCAGCATTGGGGTAAATGTGACGGTTAACCAGATAGGCGATCGAGTCTACGACGGTGTAGTCGATCTCGCCAGTGTGGACCATTCGGATCAAGTCGCCCATTTCAATCTCGTCCTGCTCACGCCATCTGAGTTGCGGGATGTCGACGCTCAAGCTTTTAAGCTGTTCACTGTGAGATGAGCTGGTTATAACCAGTAGTTCACCGTCAATATCTGACAATGATTTCGGTTTTGGCGTTCCTCGTCGGTATAACAGTTGATGAGTGACCTCTAGATAGGGTGCTGAGAACCTAAGTGATTGGCTCCGCTCTTCTGTCTGTACTAAATTTGCAGCTGCAAAGTCACCTTGAGGGCCGCCCACTGCGACCAATAAATTCCGAAGGCTTAGTTTTGATTGAACTCGCAACTCAACACCCAGACTCTTGGCAAAGGCTTTAGCGATCAAATAGTCTAAGCCATTTTTGCCTCTTCCGTCCTCAAAATAAGTGGTTGGGCCGGGAATAGTGAGCATAACGAGCTCGCCCTTTTCCTGGACTCTCTCTAAATGTGTTATTTGCTGGCTGCTGGAAAAATAAAAAATAATGGCTAAGGCAAGCGCCACCAAAACTGAGCGGTTACGTATTTTCCTAACTTTCTTCGATCGTTGCCGCATCAGTTTTCTGTCCATGCCCAAGGGTTTAGGTGATGTTGTTTTAGGAATAACAAATGATGAGACGATATTGTACATGGTTTGCTAAATTCAATCTGCCAAAAGCCACGTTTTTCCGTTAGAATGCGATCTTTCCAACAGTGATTATTTCGAGATCCAAATTAATGATGATTCTTTCTGGCGCCTCTTCTCTCTCTGCGTTTCGGCGTCAAAAATTACTATCTAAACTGCAGGCTGCAGTGCCCTTAGTTACTTCGGTAAGCGCCGAATATATCCACATTGCTGACCTGAGTGAGGCACTCACCACAGATGAGTCTAGTACTTTGGAGGCCCTTCTTCAGTATGGGCCCAAAGAGCAGAATGTTGACAAAGGCGGGATGCTGTTATTGGTAGTTCCTCGCGCTGGTACCATATCGCCATGGTCTAGCAAAGCGACCGATATCGTTCACAACTGCGGCTTAAAAAATGTGCTGAGGGTGGAGCGTGGAATTGCTTATTATCTCCAAGCTAATGCGGCTTTCTCTGATAAACAATCAAAGATTTTGGGTGAATTGCTCAGCGATCGCATGGTGGAAGCGGTCCTGACTGATTTTTCTCAAATGGAATCTTTATTTTCTCACGATCAGCCGGCTCCAGTTAAGGTGATTGACGTGTTAGGCGGTGGTGTCGAAACCCTCCGGTTGGCGAATGTCAGCTTAGGCTTGGCGCTAGCTGCTGATGAAGTAGATTACTTGGTGGCAAGTTTTCGTGACTTAAACCGCAATCCTACTGATGCAGAATTAATGATGTTTGCCCAGGCGAATTCAGAGCATTGCCGCCATAAGATTTTCAATGCGAGTTGGACGATTGATGGCGTTGATCAAGAGAACACCTTGTTCGGCATGATTCGCAACACTAATACCGTTAATGGGGAGAATGTTCTATCTGCATATTCTGACAATGCGGCTGTGGTTGCTAACAGTCAAGGAGGGCGTTTCTATCCTGATCCGGTGACCAAGCAGTATGGTTACAGTCAAGAGCCTGTTCACTTGTTAATTAAAGTAGAAACCCATAATCATCCTACGGCAATATCCCCTTATTCGGGTGCCGGAACAGGTTCTGGTGGTGAGATTCGCGACGAGGGCGCTGTGGGGCGGGGTTCAAAGCCAAAGGTAGGGCTGGTTGGCTTTAGTGTATCTAACTTGCAGATTCCAAATTACATTCAGCCTTGGGAGACTAACTACGGCAAGCCCGATAGAATCGTTTCTGCCTTAGACATTATGACCGAAGGACCTGTCGGCGGAGCGGCTTTTAATAATGAATTCGGGCGTCCGAACATATGCGGCTATTTTAGGACCTTTGAAATGGACTTTGCGGGAGAGCGTCGTGGTTATCATAAGCCAATCATGATTGCAGGCGGCTACGGCAATATTCGAGAAGACCATGTTGATAAACCAGAGTTTGAGCCTGGCGCGCAATTAGTCGTATTGGGTGGTCCAGCGATGTTAATTGGACTGGGTGGCGGTGCGGCATCGTCCATGACCACAGGCAGTCGCTCAGCAGATTTAGACTTTGCCTCAGTACAGCGCCAAAACCCAGAAATTGAACGGCGTTGCCAAGAAGTAATCGACTCATGTTGGCAGTTGGGAGATATTAACCCTATCGCTTTTATCCATGATGTGGGTGCTGGTGGTTTATCCAATGCGCTTCCCGAATTAGTTAAAGATGGCGGCACTGGGGGCCGCTTTAACTTGAGATCCGTGCCCAATGATGAGCCTGGTATGTCTCCGGTTGAAATATGGTGTAACGAAGCTCAGGAGCGTTATGTTTTGGCAGTAATGCCAGATGACTTAGCGAGATTCGTCGCCATTTGTGAGCGAGAGAGATGTCCGTTTGCGGTAGTTGGCGAGGCAACTGAAGATAAAAGCATCACGGTGGTTGATCAATATTTTGGTGATAAGCCTGTTGATCTGCCGATGTCTGTCCTATTTGGAAAAACTCCAAAAATGCATCGTAGCGCAGTGAAACTGGATCAATTGGGTGATGATTTTACCGCCGAGGGTATAGATGTTAGTGAGGCGATATTTCGTGTCTTACGCCATCCAGCAGTCGCTAGTAAAAGTTTTTTAATCACCATCGGTGATAGAACGGTTACTGGCATGGTGGCGAGAGACCAGATGGTTGGTCCTTGGCAAGTCCCTGTTGCCGACTGTGCCGTGACTACTCTAACCTATGATAGTAATGCGGGAGAAGCTATGGCTATGGGAGAGCGAACGCCTTTAGCATTAGTTAGCGGTCCCGCTTCGGGGCGCATGGCAATTGGTGAAGCTTTGACCAACATATGTGCTGCCCGTATTGGTGATATAAAAGATATAAAGCTATCAGCCAACTGGATGTGTGCGGCAGGGTCTCCAGGTGAGGATGAAAAATTATTTCGGACCGTTGAGGCAGTTGGCATGGACCTCTGCCCAAAATTGGGTCTTACCATTCCTGTGGGTAAAGATTCAATGTCTATGCGTACCGCGTGGCAAGTCGGTGATGAAGATAAATCAGTTACCTCACCATTGTCATTGATTATCACTGGTTTTTCTCCCGTATTAGATGTGCGAAAAACGCTGACACCCCAATTAAAGACTGACTGTGGCGATACTCAATTATTGTTAGTCGATTTGGGTAAAATGGCTAATCGCTTAGGGGGTTCGATATTGGCGCAGGTGTACTCTAAGTTTGGTCACTCGGTGCCTGACGTAGACGATCCTAATGCACTATTAGGTTTCTTTAAGGTAATACAAGATGCGATAGAGCAGGGCGACATACTCGCCTATCACGATCGATCTGATGGTGGTTTGGTGGCAACTTTGGCCGAAATGAGTTTTGCTGGCCATGTAGGTATTACAGCCGATATTAATGATGACATGTTGGATATAGACGCTAACCTCAATGGGGCTCTGTTCAGTGAAGAGTTAGGCGCGGTCATTCAAGTTAAGTCTGAATTGAGTGATAGGTTTATTGAGAAGTTCGCAGGCGCTGGGGTTACTGTGCATAAGGTCGGTCGCTTAAACAGCAGGGACACGATTGAATTAAACTACAAAGGCGAAACTTTCTTTAGTGATAAGCGCAAGGTATTACAGGCTGCCTGGAGTGAGACTTCACACAGGGTTGCAGTTTTGCGGGACAACGCGGAATGTGCTGACCAAGAGTTCGCTAGAGTCTCAGCGCCTGATCCAGGTCTTTCCGTCAAGCTCAGCTTTGATCCAAGCGATGATATCTCTGCGCCTTATATCCTTAAAGGAGTAAAGCCCTCTATTGCTATCGTGCGAGAGCAGGGAGTTAATGGTCAAATGGAAATGGCGGCGGCATTCGACCGCGCAGGTTTTACTGCGGTAGATGTCCATATGAGCGACTTATTATCAGGCCGGGCGTCGCTTGATGAATTTTCCGGCATAGTGGCCTGTGGAGGATTTTCCTATGGTGACGTGCTTGGCGCGGGCGAGGGTTGGGCCAAGACTGTATTATTTAATAGCCATCTACGCGATCAATTTCAAGGGTTTTTTCATCGCTCTAACACCTTTAGCTTGGGCGTCTGTAATGGTTGTCAAATGCTAAGTAATTTGAAATCTTTGGTTCCTGGCGCAGAACTTTGGCCTCGATTTGTACGTAACCAGTCAGAACAATTTGAAGCGCGTTTGTCCCTAGTGCGAGTTGAGAAATCGCCGTCGATATTACTTCGCGATATGGCTGGGTCAGTATTACCGATTGCCGTGTCTCATGGCGAAGGGCGAGCTGAATTCTCATCGAGCAATGCCCTTATGGAACTGCAGGGTAGCGATCAAATCGCCATGCGTTTTTTAGAAAACACTTTAGAGGTGGCTGCTCGTTATCCTGCGAATCCTAATGGATCTCCTGATGGAATAACAGGAGTGACCTCAGTGGATGGTCGTGTGACTTTGCTAATGCCCCACCCTGAAAGAGTGTTCCGAACGGTGCTTAATTCTTGGCATCCGACAGAGTGGGGTGAAGACAGCGGCTGGATGCGTCTCTTTAGGAATGCGCGCACATTTGTCGATTAAGTTTGTGGTGTAAGATAGTTGGTAACCAGATGCCGGTAGGGAATATCAGGATATGAACAAACTTCAAAACGAAGCTGAATTAGTCAAAAAGGCTCTTCAAGTAGGCGCGGTTTATGCAAGAAAAAGAGCCTATGGTGAGATTGAGAGTCAAGACTCCATTAAGTTAAAGGTAGAGTTTATTTATCGCGTTCTTGCTGAAGATAAATTAATTCAGCCGCTGGCTAAAGATCAAATTAGCGACCCTAATATGCGTCATAAGCTGGCATTGTGGATATCCCGTCAACTGCCGCCTGACCATCCTTTACTGAAGTAGCCTCGGCGTAAAAATTACTTGATTTTAGTGCTTTCATAGTCATTTAAATCTCTAGGAAAGGCTGAGATTGTGCTATCCTTCTCCCCGAGTTGACTAGGCAATCGCTGTGCTGAATTCTCCTATATTCGCGTGCGTTTATTGGGGAGCATCGCAGAGGAAAGTCCGGGCTCCACAGGGTAGAGTGCCAGGTAACGCCTGGGGGGCGAAAGCCTACGGAAAGTGCCGCAGAAAGTAGACCGCCGATGATTCGTTCGCGGAAACAGGCAAGGGTGAAAGGGTGCGGTAAGAGCGCACCGCGCCACTGGTAACAGTGGTGGCAGGGTAAACCCCACTCGGAGCAAGACCAAATAGGTTCCCATATGGCGCGACCCGCGTTGGGAACGGGTAGGTTGCTTGAGGCAAACGGTGACGTTTGTCCCAGATGAATGATTGTCCACGACAGAACCCGGCTTATCGGTTGACTCACTTATTTAGCATGCTTAGCAACAAAAAGGCCGGCAATTTTTTGCCGGCCTTTTTGTTATCTGTGTAAATGTGCGGATTTCCAGGTTTTAACTCAAATTTTTATTCCCTTTAAGTACAAAAAAATAAATTTACCTAGCTAAACTGTTCTTAAAACTAACATATCTAGAAGTTACTTTAAGTTACAGTCTTACCAGTCTGTTTTATAGGACTAATTATTTTCGCCCTAGGTAAAGCCATATTAAAATTGTCTGATATTAGCGGAACCTACTGATTTTATTAAGTTTTTACTCTCAAACACTCCTTGACATCACCGCCAGCTATGCCTAATGTTCGTATATGGCTAAAAGTGGTGAAAAGTGGCGATTTAAAGTCATTTTATGGCGAGGAAAGGGTAAAAGTGTTTAGAGGTAGTGATCCAATCAATATGGATACAAAGGGTCGGATGGCAATTCCGACTCGCTACCGCGGCGTGCTCGCAGATATGTGCTCTGGAGATCTCGTTATCACCATCGACATGAAGTCCACCTGTTTAACCTTGTCGCCCTTACCTGAGTGGAAAAAATTCGAAGAAAAAGTGGCTGCTTTGCCTGCGCTGGATGACCTTGGTGAGATGTTAAGTCGTTTTGTTGTTGGTCAGGCCAAAGATTTGCAGTTGGATGGAAGTGGTCGAATTTTGATTCCGTCAGAGTTGCGCGAATATGCCAAACTTGAGAGAAAAATTATTTTAGTGGGTCGTACGCAGCGACTAGAAATATGGTCTGAAGATAATTGGAATGCTGAGCGCGAAAAGTCTCAGGAAAACTATCGAGGCATGCTACTTGATAGGGACAATATGTCTGATGCCCTTAGAAATCTATCTTGGTAAGGAATTCCGTCCATGGTGGCTGAGCATAGGACTGTTTTATTAAAAGAAGCTGTCGAGGCATTGATGGTCGATGTTGATGGCTTCTATATTGACGGCACATTTGGGCGTGGGGGACATACAGCTGAATTGCTTTCCTGTCTATCTGAAAGGGCGGTCGTCTGGGCAATTGATAAGGATCCGCAGGCGATTTCTGAAGGACAGGTTCGATTTCAGGAAGATGGGCGTTTAAGGTTTGTTCATGGCAGTTTTGCTGATTTAACTACTATCTTGAGGGCAGAAGGCAGGGTGGGTGAATTATCTGGAGTGTTACTTGATCTTGGAGTCTCATCACCTCAATTAGATGAGGCCGAGCGAGGATTCAGTTTTATGCGAGATGGCCCCTTAGATATGAGAATGGATACAACTCGAGGTCTGTCGGCAGCTGAGTGGATTGCTTCGGCTGACGAGAAAAATATTGCCCAAGTGATTAAAGAATATGGCGAGGAGAGGTTTGCTCGCCGGATGGCCAGGGCAGTGGTTCACGAACGTGAGAAGACGCCAATCACTCGTACTGTCCAGCTGGCTGGAATATTGGCTGCCGCTCATCCCGCTTGGGAGCGAGGCAGGCATCCAGCGACGAAAGCGTTCCAGGCGATTAGAATTTTTATTAACAGAGAACTGGAAGATCTAGAGTCACTGCTTGACCAAATTATCGATGCGCTAAAAGTGGGTGGTCGCTTGGTGGTAATTAGTTTTCATTCTCTGGAAGACCGTCGCGTTAAGAGATTTATTCGCGATCAAGAGCGCGGCATTAAATTGCCGAAAAATCTGCCGGTAAGAGATGTTGAGCGTGGCGTAAAGCTAAAAAAAGTGGGTAAGGCTATTAAACCCCAGCGTTCCGAGGTTGATGAAAATGTTAGATCTCGCAGCGCGGTAATGCGGATTGCTGAGCGAGTGGCTTGAGGTGAAGGCGGTTGCGGTGATGTCGGTATTCCCGCATGCATTAAAGATAGCGATTCTTTGGGTGGTAGTTGTTATTAGTGGACTATCAGTAGCCTATGTAAGCCATCTGTGTCGCGAAAAGTATGGGCAGCTAATGGTGATGGAGAGAGATGCGAATCAAATGCAAGTGGATTACGGCAAGTATCTTCTCGAGCAAAGTGCTTGGGGTTCGCTGCAGCGTATTGAGATGTCGGCTGTTGCTAAACTTAATATGCGTAGTCCTACGCCTGAAGAGATTGTGATTGTGCGCGCACCTTAATAGGTGCAGTTAGATAAATATTAAGTAACTTAACTGAAGGGTAAAGTAAAAAGTGGTCAGAAAATCGGTGAATGCAGTTATACCTCGATGGCGTTACTATCTAGTAATGCTGTCTCTGGTCTCTCTGCCTCTGATACTTTTGGTTAAGGTGGCGCAATTACAGATTATTCCAAATGAAGAGCGTGGCGTCGATTTTCTCCAGGCTCAGGGCGACAATCGCTCTATTCGTCAAGTCGTCGTCCCAGCATATCGCGGTCTTATTACTGATAGAAATGGTGAGCCTCTTGCTATCAGTACTCCAGTCACAGCGATAATCGCAAACCCTCAGCAGATCCGTGATCAAGACCTTGACCGACTCTCTGTGGCTATGAATACGTCAACGGTTCAACTCCGGGCTCGATTGAAGCGATACCGTAATAAGTCGTTTATGTATTTAGAGCGTCAACTGCCGACCGAGCAGGCCGCGAGAATTTTAGATTTAGGTATTGCAGGCATCTCAGGGCGCATGGAATATAAACGATTCTACCCTGCCGGAGAGGTTACAGCTCAATTGGTTGGTTTTACTGATATTAACGATAGTGGGCAAGAAGGTATGGAGCTTGCTTACGATACTTGGCTGACAGGTGAGCCTGGATCTAAGAAAGTGGTCAAAGATCGGGCCGGACGGGTGATTAATGATATCTCATTGGTCAAGCCTGCTCGCTCAGGGGAGAATTTACGTCTCAGCATTGATCTAAGAGTCCAGTATGCAGCCTATCGGGCATTGAAAGCGGCGGTGCAAAAACATCAGGCTAAGTCCGGCTCGGTTGTAGTCCTTGATGTTATTACCGGTGAAGTCTTGGCAATGGTAAATCAACCGTCATTCAACCCTAATGACCGTTCTTATTTAAAGTCGGAATCGACCCGCAATCGAGCGATGACAGACATTATGGAGCCCGGTTCCACAGTCAAGCCGTTTACTATTCTGGCGGCTTTGGAGAGTGGTAAGTTCTCCGTGGATAGCGTGATCAGCACCAGTCCAGGATATGTCAAGGTCGACTATAAAACGTTCGTAGATCCATCCAATTACGGTGACTTGAAATTAGCGGAAGTTTTATCCAAGTCAAGTCAAGTAGGAACCACCAAGGTGGCATTGGCCTTGGATCCAGATTCAACGCGAGAGCTTTTCCAGAGAGTTGGTTTTGGCGAGGTGGTAGGTAGTGGATTTCCTGGAGAGACGCTTGGGAGGTTACCAGCATACCGAAAATGGGATCCTGTTACTCAGGCTACCTTTGCTTTTGGTTATGGTTTAAGCGTTTCATCTCTGCAGTTAGCGCGAGCTTATGCGGTACTGGCGAATGACGGAATTCGTCGAGAGGTATCTTTGCTTGCCTTAGAGTCTGAACCTGAAAGTGTTCGCGTTATTGACCCAGAAATATCTCGACAAGTGCGTCATATGCTAAGAGCTGCGAGTGGATTGAAAGGTACGGGTAAAAGAGCAATGATCGACGGCTACTCAGTCGGTGGTAAAACGGGCACTCTACACAAAGTTAAGCCAGAAGGCGGCTACGATCAAAGCCGTTATATGTCAGCCTTTGCAGGTTTGTCGCCGATTGAAAATCCTCGGTTGGTGACGGTGGTGGTTATTGATGAGCCGCGCCATGGTGACTATTTTGGCGGTCTTGTCGCTGCACCAGTATTTTCTGAGGTGACGGGAAATGCTCTGAGATTACTGCAGGTTACGCCAGACGAAATGCCTGTAAACCATTCGGTGGCGGCAATCCCAGCCTTAATCGCCAAGCGGGGAGACTCATGATGAGCTTGTTTAGTCACTCGCCTATCAGGTTGCCTCAACTTCTTGAAGGGCTTAGTCTTTCTACAAAGTGCACTCCCACGGTGATAAAAGGGATGACTCTGGACAGTAGAGCACTAATACCTGGCGATCTATTTGTTGCCCTTAAAGGATCTGAGTTAGATGGAGCCAAATTTGTGCCAGAGGCAATAAAGCGCGGTGCAGTCGCCGTGCTTTTAGAGGCAGGTAAGCAAAACCTTGCCGGTGCCATCGATAATATTAAAGCGACTATTCCTATCATAGGTGTTGAAGACCTATCTCAAAATGTGTCCACTATCGCTAGTCGTTTTTATGGAGGCCCCTCTGAGCGATTAGACATTACAGGGGTAACCGGTACTAATGGGAAAACAACCTGTTGTCAGTTGTATGCTGATCTTCTATCACAATTAAAGACTAACTGTTCAGGATCTGTGACCTCCAATTCCTGTGGTTATATCGGTACTCTCGGTCATGGTTTCTCGAGTCATAGAGAATCCATTTGCGATGATGAGCCGGAAAACACTGCGGTCGCTGGCGGGGCTCCACTGACCACTCCTGATGCCATCACCATGCAAAAACTTCTTCATGAATTTGAGAAAAGTGGATGTCGCGATGTCGCGATCGAGGTGTCATCACATAGTTTGGTTCAAAACCGCATCTCAGCGGTAAAAATTGACACTGCTATTTTCACTAACCTCAGTCGAGACCATCTTGATTACCATGATGATCTTAATTCTTATGCAGCGGCAAAGGCATCTCTGTTTAAGATGCCAGGGTTGAAAAATGCTGTGATTAACATCGATGATAATATTGGAAAGACTATCTTCGCGGACCTTGATCCTAGTATACGTAGCCTCAGTTTCAGCCTAGAAAATATAACGGCTGATATTTACTGCCAATCAATACATCTTCGACCGGATGGTATGGACGCAGTTATTCAAACTCCATGGGGTTCAGGAAAACTAAGTTCGCCCTTGCTCGGTAAATTTAATCTTTCTAATTTACTCGCTGTCATTGGCGCAGTGGCCCTTCATGAGGGTGACTTGGGAGATCAACATTTCCAGCAAATTTTAACGTTAGTGCCTAAGTTGAAGGCGGTTGTAGGTCGCATGGAGCTAGTCAGTGATAGTGCTGATTTTTCCGTAATTGTCGATTACGCACATACCCCCGATGCTCTTGAACAGGCTTTGCAGGCTCTGCGCTTGCACTGTGAGGGAAATCTGTGGGTGGTTTTCGGTTGTGGCGGTGATCGTGATACAGGTAAGCGGCCAGAGATGGGCGCCATAGCCTTCAAATACGCAGATCGAGTGGTTATTACCTCGGATAACCCAAGAACTGAATCACCTAACCAAATCATCAGTCAAATTGTTCAGGGGGTTAAGGGCCAATGCGTCATCGAGTCAGACCGACGAGCAGCAATTACTAAAGCCATACTGGAGGCCAAGCCGGGCGATGTGGTTTTGATTGCCGGTAAAGGCCATGAAAATTATCAGATTTTAGGTGGAGATCGGATAGCTTTTAGCGATCAAACCGAAGCGCGTTCGGCGCTTCATCAGCGGTCGGCTTTGCAGAAGCTAGGGGGCGCACCATGATGTTAAATATGCGACTCACCGATGCTGCTGTGCGATTTGGTGGGACTCTCGTTAACCCAGATTGTGTTTTCTCAGCGGTGTCAATTGATAGTCGCACGACCAATGAGGGTGATTTATTTATTGCAGTATCTGGAGAGCGATTTGATGCTCATTCATTTATTCCATCTGTCGCCCATAAGATTGCAGGCGCGGTTGTTTCTACCTTAGATAGTAGTCTCGAAATTCCCCAGTGGGTGGTAAAGGACACTGTCCAAGCTCTCGGCGATCTGGCCAGGTTGAGAAGAGATAGTTTTGGCGGTCAAGTGATAGCGGTCACTGGTAGTTCAGGCAAAACTTCGGTGAAAGAAATGATAGCAGCCATACTTCGAGAGCGCGTAAGGGTTCATGCAACCAAGGGTAACCTGAACAATCACATTGGCGTTCCACTGACACTTCTAGAAATAGATGATCAGTGTGACATCGCTGTTATTGAGATGGGGGCTAGCGCCGCGGGAGAAATCACCTATCTGTGTTCCCTGGCGCAACCTGATATCGCGCTGATAAATAATATTCAAAGGGCTCACATTTCTGGATTTGGCAGTATTGAGGCTATCGCAGAAGCTAAGAGTGAAATATTTGGAGGCCTTAAACCGAGCGGCATCGCCATATTAAATTTGGATGAAATCTATGCTAAGCAGTGGCTAGAATTGATCGGTGAGCGACAACACATAAGTTTTTCAGTCGAAGATTCTAGTGCAGATGTTTTTGCTAAGGATATTAAAGAATTAGGCAATGGATGCTACGGCTTCATTCTCTGTGTTGGAGAACTAGCTGGCATCTCAGCGGTTGAGCAGCTAATAGAGCTGCATCAGCCTGGAATTCACACCCTTCGCAATGCCTTAGCAGCCGCAGCCTGTTCTTTAGCGGCGGGTGCTTCGGTTATTCAAATAACTAAAGGGTTGGTTAAGGTAAAACCGGTGTCAGGGCGTCTTGAGCCCAAAGTAACGGACGATGACGTTTTGGTGATTGACGATACCTACAACGCAAATCCTGATTCATTTAAAGCTGCCATTGATGTTTTAGCCGATATGTCGGGCTACCGATGTTTGGTGATGGGAGATATGGGTGAACTTGGCGCTGACGAAAGGCTTTTGCACCAACAGGTAGGCGAGTATGCCAAGCGCGCAAAACTGGATGACATCTATACCCTGGGCACTCTTAGCGAGTCGGCAGCTATTGCTTTTGGTGGCTATCATTTTAAAGACAAAAATTTGTTAATCGAGACTCTGAAAGAAAAAATTTCGGTAATTAAATCAAACAAGGAAGAAGTGACCATTTTAGTTAAAGGGTCTCGAAGCGCGCGTATGGACAAGATTGTTGAACGATTGGTCAGCGGAGATAGAAACTCATGTTAGTGTGGATTGCAGATTATCTAAGTCAGTTCTATGGTTCTTTCGCAGTGTTTCAGTATCTAACACTGAGGGGAATCTTAGCCGTTATTACCTCTTTGGTTATCAGTTGGGTTTTTGGTCCAGCGGTCATCCGGCGACTGAATGAACTGCAGATGGGTCAGGTTATACGCAGTGATGGTCCACAGACTCATTTAAGCAAGGCCGGAACTCCCACTATGGGCGGTGCGCTTATTTTATTAGCGATCTTTGTTAGCACTTTGTTATGGGCTGACTTGGGAAATCGTTATGTTTGGATAGTTCTGGGCACTACTCTTTTCTTCGGTTTGGTTGGCTGGGTTGATGATTATCGAAAGATCGTTGAGAAAGATCCTCGCGGATTACCGGCTAGATGGAAATATTTCTGGCAGTCTGTGTTTGGGCTTGGGGCGGCAATAGTTCTTTACTATGGCGCACAAACTCCTGCTGAAACTGAATTGATCGTACCTTTTTTCAAGAATATTGCCCTCACTATGGGCCCTTTTTATATCCTGTTTACCTACTTAGTGATTGTTGGCACGAGTAACGCGGTAAATCTAACGGATGGTCTTGATGGGCTGGCTATTTTACCCGCAGTGATGGTTGGCGGCGCTTTGGGCGTTATTGCCTACTTAACAGGCAACTATCAGTTTGCCAATTATTTACACATTCCTTTTATCAGTGGTGCGGGGGAATTACTCATCGTTGCAGCGGCGCTCTGTGGAGCGGGGCTCGGTTTTCTATGGTTTAACACTTATCCCGCCATGGTTTTTATGGGTGATATCGGCGCTTTGGCCTTGGGGGCGGCACTTGGCGTGATGGCGGTGATTGTTCGGCAAGAAATAGTCTTGGCGATTATGGGTGGTGTTTTTGTTATTGAGACCGTATCGGTCATTTTACAGGTGGCTTCATTCAAACTAACCGGTAAACGCATCTTTCGCATGGCCCCCTTACATCACCATTATGAATTGAAAGGTTGGCCTGAACCGCGTGTGATCGTGCGGTTTTGGATCATTACCGTGGTCCTAGTCCTTGTTGGCCTAGCCACACTGAAGATAAGATAAAAATGGAACCAATTGTGGCTGAGTTAGGTCTGACTAACAGGAAAATAGCTATCCTTGGCATGGGAGCCACGGGTCTATCTGTGGCCAGATTTCTGTCGTCAATTGGCAAGCCTTTTATATTTGCTGATAGTCGTGAACAGCCGCCTAAGTTAAGCGAGGCTAGGGAAAGCTTTCCGCAGATTTCCATGCAACTGGGCGAATTCAATCAAGCCCTATTTGCTGATATTGACCTGGCCATAATCAGCCCAGGGATTGCTTTGGATCAGCCAGCCTTTATAGCCGCTCGACAGCAGGGCGTCACTTTTATGGGTGATCTTGAGTTATTTTTAAGCCAGGCAAAAGCGCCTGTTGTGGCAATCACCGGATCGAACGGTAAGAGTACCGTGACTACTCTACTTGGCCAGATGGCGAAAGATAGCGGCTTACAGGTCGGCGTTGGCGGTAATTTAGGCATGCCGATGCTTGATTTAATTTCAGATAATCAGCAACTGTATATCCTAGAGCTATCTAGCTTTCAATTAGAATTACTAACCGATAGCCGCGGCGCTACGGTTGGTCTGCTCAATATTACTCCAGATCATATGGATAGGTATAAAGACCTCGAGCAGTATGTTGCTGCAAAGCATCATATCTTTCGTGGAGCAAAGACAGTTATCAGTAATCGGCAGGATAGTTTGACCACCCCAAGAGAACAGGGAGAGAGTCAAACCCTGACATTTGGACTTGATAAGCCAGATGAGGGTAATTTTGGAATTGCTCTTCACAACGATATCAAATCCTTATTCTTCGGCAACCAAGTTTTACTCGCGGTGGAAGAAGTCGCCATGAAAGGACGACATAACACGAGTAATGCTCTCGCCGCTCTAGCTCTTGGATATGCGGCTGGACTCGCCACGGCTACGATGCTGAAAACATTAGAAGTCTTTAAGGGCCTGCCTCATCGGTGCGAGACCATCGCCACTATCGACAATGTCAGCTATATCAATGACTCGAAGGGAACCAATGTTGGCGCAACACTGGCGGCTATTGAAGGGTTTGGTTCTGATGCGGGTAAAAATCTTTTGTTAATTGCTGGAGGGCAAGGTAAAGGCCAGAATTTTGGTGATCTAAAGGATTCTGTGGAGAGATTTGTGAAATGCGGTTTTCTTTATGGTGAGGACGCACAACTGTTAGAAGAAGCCTTGCACTCGGTCACCCAGATTCACCGCGTAAACTCACTAGTTGAGGCGGTTGCCGGTGCTAAAAATGCCGCTCGGTCCGGAGATATCGTCCTGCTATCACCTGCATGCGCAAGTTTTGATTCATTTACGGGTTTCGAACAGCGCGGCCGCTGTTTTAGCCAGGCTGTGTTATCGCAAGTACATGCTAATAACGGCAAAGGGATGACCTCATGATAGTCACCTTGCCTTTAAATTTTAACCGCTCTAGAGCTAGGCGATGGCACGTCGATATGCCTTTGCTGCTTCCTGTACTAGCGTTAATCTCTATTGGTTTCGTCATGATTGGGTCGGCATCTTTTAGTTTCGCTGATCATCGATTAGGCGATGAGCTTTTCTTTGTTAAACGGCATCTGGCGTACTTAGTCGTTGGCGCCGCCGCCATGATGACTTGCTTCTTTGTGCGGCCTTCATTTTGGTCAACCTATGCGCGATTATGGATGGTGATTGCTGTTGTACTCTTGGTGTTGGTTTTGATTCCAGGTGTCGGTCGAGAGCTTAATGGCAGTCGACGCTGGTTGAGTTTTGGCGGTTTCACTGTACAGGTATCTGAATTAGCAAAAGTGGCCACTGTGGTCTTTTTGGCCACTTATCTTGATCAGCATAGAGAGACTCTAGGCGGCAGCTGGGCTGGGTTCTTCAAATTAATGGGTGTTATCGGTGTGCTCTCGTTACTCCTCATACAAGAGCCAGATTTTGGCTCTGTGGTCGTGCTGGGTAGTACTTTCATGGTTCTCATATTCTTGGGTGGTGCAAAACTTCGACAGTATTTTTTGATTATTGCTGTTGGTTTGGCTTTGTTGTGGATACTTAAAGATTCTGCACCCTATCGGGTGGCTAGATTAACTGCATACCTTGACCCTTGGTCGGATCAGTTTAATTCTGGTTATCAGTTGACTCAGTCACTCATAGCCTTTGGACGAGGCGAGTGGTTCGGCGTCGGGTTAGGTCAGTCTGTTCAAAAAATGCTCTACTTACCAGAGGCTCATACCGACTTTGTGTTTGCCATCTTTGCAGAAGAGTTTGGCTTTTTAGGCGTGCTATGCCTGGTTGGGTTGTACTGCTTAATGGTGAGCCGGATATTCAGCTTAAGTCGCAAAGCAATCGCGGTACAAAGCTGGTACGCGGCTTTTGTTCTTATTGGGTTCGGACTACTTATTAGTGGGCAGACCTTTATTAACCTTGGGGTGAATGCCGGGTTATTACCGACCAAAGGTCTTACACTGCCCTTTGTCAGCTATGGTGGCAGTAGCCTTATGGTCTGCTGCGCCATGATTGGCATGATGTTGCGTTTTGGCCATGATTTACACGAACCTCAAGTGGATAATCGGAGGTCTCGTTATGCTGGATGACAGACAGTACCGAGTGATGATAATGGCCGGCGGTACCGGGGGGCATGTCTTCCCCGCACTTGCCGTAGTCGATGAACTGCGCAAAGAAAATGTTGCGCTGGCGTGGCTTGGAACCCGTCGAGGTATCGAAGCTGAACTAGTGCCAAAGAACCAGATTGACCTCCATTATCTAGATATAGAGGGTATTCGTGGTCGTGGCCTCGGTGCTTTATTAAAAGCCCCGCTACTATTACTGCGGTCCATAGTGCAATCATTACATGTACTGTCTCAATTTAAACCAGAAGTCGTATTGGGTATGGGCGGATTTGCCTCGGGCCCTGGTGCTATTGCAGCTTGGTTGAAGCGTATTCCCATCGTGATTCATGAACAAAACTCTATTGCTGGCACCACCAACCGTATCAGTGCAATATTTGCTACAAAGGTTATGCAAGGTTTTCCGAATACCTTAAAGCGAGGCGAATGGTGTGGAAACCCAGTGCGTTTTGATATAGCCAATTTACCGTCGCCTCAAGTGCGATTTGCTGGGCGAACCGGGAAGACTCGGGTACTTATTGTTGGCGGCAGCAGGGGTGCAATGGCCATTAACACCCTACTACCGAAGGCACTCAAGCAGATTGATGAAGAGATCCGTCCTGAAATTCTACATCAGACAGGCAAGGTTCATTGGCAAGGCACATTGGACCTCTATTATGCTCAGGATCTAAATCCTCAGAGTGAACAGATCAAGGTCGTCGATTTTATTGAATCGATGGCGGCAGCCTATGAATGGGCTGATTTTGTTATCTGCAGAGCGGGTGCTCTGACGATTGCTGAACTCACTTCGGCAGGATTAGGTTCCTTACTAATACCCTTTCCCTTTGCGATTGATGACCATCAAACGGCGAATGGGCAACTATTGGTGAGTCAGGGTGCGGCGGTTATGGTTCAACAAACTCAGTTAAGCGCCGAGCAATTAGCAGAACAACTCGTTGTGATTTGTGGGGACGGGGAAAAGCGTTTAAACATGGCAATGCGCGCTAGGGAGTTGGCTAAAAATTCCGCCGCTCGAGAAGTTGCGCGAATCTGTATGGAGGTTAGTCGTGGTTAATATAGCAAACTTCCAAGTCCCCGAGATGCGCCGCATCGGACGTATTCATTTCGTGGGCATTGGCGGAAGTGGTATGTGCGGCATTGCTGAAGTACTCCTCAACCAGGGTTACGAAATATCTGGATCAGATTTAGTTATTAATGCTAGTGCTGAGCGACTAATGAGGGCGGGAGCGCAAGTCTTCAAAGGGCACAAAAAATCCAACATCGATGGTGCTGATGTGGTGGTTAAATCTTCAGCTGTAACTCTTGAAAATATAGAAATTGCTACTGCAATGAATAATGGTATTCCAGTGGTAAGACGTGCCGAAATGCTTGCAGAACTTATGCGCTATCGACATGGTATCGCCGTGGCTGGAACCCATGGGAAAACTACGACAACCAGTTTAATCACCGCTATTTTTGCTGAAGCTGACTGTGACCCTACTTTTATTGTTGGAGGACGTGTAAACAGTATTGGCACCAACGCTAAACTTGGCGGCAGCCGTTATCTCGTTGCCGAAGCCGACGAGAGTGATGCCTCTTTCTTGCACTTGCAACCCATGGTCTCAGTAGTCACTAACATCGAAGCCGATCACATGGAGGCCTATGGTTTTGACTTTGAGGTCATGAAACAAACCTACATTAAGTTCCTACACAACCTACCATTTTATGGTTTGGCTGTGCTTTGTATTGATGATGAGGTGATTCGAAATATGTTGGTTGACGTGGGGAGACCTACTCTAACCTACGGCTTTAGTGAAGATGCCGCTTATCGTATTCGTGACGTCAAAAGCCATCAGCGTCAGTGCTTTTTTACCATTGATCGTCCGGATGGTCTTCCTTCGTTAGATATTAGCCTGAGTATTCCTGGCCGACATAATGCATTAAATGCCGCCGCTGCAATCGCCGTAGCGAGTGACGAAGGCTTATCTGACCAGTCGATCATTAAGGCGTTAAGCGAATTTGGTGGTGTTGGCCGTCGGTTTGAGCAGATTGGTGATTACCCGGTAAGAGATGGCATTGCCATGCTTTACGATGATTACGGTCATCATCCCACGGAAGTTCAAGCCACCATACAAGCTGTCCGCGATGGATGGCCGGATAAGCGTCTGGTTATGATTTTTCAGCCTCATCGCTATACGCGAACAAGAGACCTCTACGAAGAGTTTGTTGGGGTCTTGTCTACCGTTGATCTGTTGTTGATTTTGGACGTCTACTCGGCAGGCGAAGAGTTAATTGCAGGCGCGACCAGCAAAAATTTGTGTGGAAGCATTCGACAGCGTGGACGCATAGACCCTATTTACGTCACTAATCTTGAAGATGTTCCGTCGCTTCTCGCGGAGTTAGTCCAGGGCGGGGATTTAGTGATGACACAGGGTGCCGGCAGTGTTAGCAAATTAGTTTCCATGCTAGCTGATAGCCAGTTAGGGCAGGTGCCATTATGAATCGTAGAACCCTGGGCACCTCAGCACAAGACGTCAGTAAATTTGGCCGTATCGGCCTTTTATACGGGGGCCTTTCGTCCGAGCGCGAAATATCTTTGATGACCGGTGAAGCCGTATTGGCCGCGCTAAAAAATCTCAATGTGGACGTGATCGCGATTGACGTTCAGGAGAATATTTTACAAATATTACCAAGCTATCAGTTGGACCGAGTGTTTATCGCGTTGCACGGACCTGGTGGGGAGGATGGCACATTGCAGGGAGCCTTAGAATATCTAGAGCTACCCTATACTGGAAGCGGTGTCTTGGCTTCCGCATTAGCAATGGACAAACTCCGGTGCAAGCAAATGTGGCGGGGGATCGGTTTGCCCACCACAGACTTTGCAGTATTGGACGAGAAATCTGATTGGGCAGCGGTACTGGATTCTTTAGGCGGTAAAGTGATGGTGAAGCCGACCTGTGAAGGTTCAAGCATCGGTATGAGTCGAGTAGAGACTGCGCAGCAACTTCAAGAGGCGTGGAGGCAAGCGGCAGATTTAAGTAACGTCGTTATAGCAGAGTCCCTACTGGAGGGCGAAGAGTATACGGTTGCTATTCTGGGTGATCAGGCTTTGCCGTCAATTCGTATCGAGGCAAAAGAAGTTTTTTACGACTATCAAGCTAAGTATTTTTCTGACGAGACCGCCTATTTTTGCCCCAGTGGATTGTCTGTTGCGCGTGAAGAAGAATTGCGAGACCTGTCGGTCGCCGCGTTCAATAGTCTTGGCTGTCGGGGATGGGGTCGTGTCGATGTGATGGTCGATAGCGCAGGAAGCTTTCAGCTTCTGGAAGTTAATACGGTTCCCGGGATGACCAGTCATAGTTTGGTGCCGATGGCTGCAAGTGCTGCAGGCCTTAGTTTCGATGAACTGGTTCTCTCTATATTGGAGGAATCAATCGCATGACAAAAAGAATGGTTCAAGGGGCTAATTTTAATAATCCGTCAAAGAAACGGTTTTCAGATCGCTTTTACGAGAAATTTTTACGATTGGTCATGGTCGTTGTTTTTGTGGCGGTCATTGTTGGAGGCGAATATATCTACAAACAAATTGATACGCCTTTAAGCAGAATCATTGTGGGAGGAGAGTTTAAACATCTCCAAAAAGAAGAATTAGCTAACTTGGTCAATGGTCAGATAGATGGGGGATTTTTGAGTATGAATTTGAATCAATTACGCGATCAGTTGCAGGGCCACCCCTGGGTTCACGAAGTCAGTATTAGACGTGAATGGCCCTCTACCTTAAAAGTCGAGGTGGTTGAAGAGGTGCCTATCGCCCGTTTGGGTAAACAGGGGTTTCTCAATCGCTTGGGGGATCAGCTTGAGATTTCTGACAATAGCAATCTTCAATCGTTACCGGTCTTGCGCGCGGAATTTGGTAGTACACAAGACATGGTTCAACAGTATCAACTATTGGCTGAGCTGCTTATACCTACCAGTCTCAAATTGACCGAGTTACAGCGAGATAGTGTCGGGGCTTGGAAGGCGTCTGCCGCTCCGGGTATTAGGTTGGTATTGGGCCGTGATGAGATCGCTGAGAAAATACGCAGACTCGTCATAGTTTGGCAGTCGGGGTTGAGTTTGCAGTCAGACAACATTGAAACCATCGATTTACGCTATCCAAATGGACTCGCTGTGTCTTGGAAAGAAAGTGCGCTTGCCCGCACTGATGGCCAAATTTTATTAAAAAATGTTTCTAGCTCAGCTTGATGTCAGGCTAAAAAGGGAAAAATTATGAGTAGTTCAAATGAAGAAAACATGGTGGTCGCATTAGATATTGGTACATCTAAGGTGGTTGCTATTGTTGGTGTTATAGGGCCGGGAGGCGAAATAGAAATCATTGGCACAGGAATGCATGCATCATCCGGGCTAAAAAAAGGCGTGGTGGTAAATATTGAGGCAACTGTCAACTCTATCCAGCGTGCGATTGAAGAAGCCGAGTTGATGGCGGGGTGCTCTATTCATTCAGTTTACGCAGGTATAGCCGGTAGTCATATCCGTAGCCTAAATTCACACGGTATTGTTGCGATCCGAGATCGCGAAGTTCAACCATTGGACCTGGAGCGAGTTATTGATGCTGCTCGGGCTGTGGCTATTCCAGCAGACCAAGAAATACTTCATGTGCTACCGCAAGAATTTATTATCGACGACCAACAGGGAGTGCGCGAGCCGATTGGCATGTCTGGAGTCCGTTTAGAAGCCAAGGTGCATTTGGTTACTTGCGCGGCTAACGCGGCACAAAACATTAAGAAATGTATTCGGCGATGTGGTCTTGAAGTTGATGATCTTGCCCTTGAGCAACTCGCTTCGAGCTATGCGGTGTTGACAGAAGATGAGAAGCAACTCGGTGTTGCTCTAGTTGATATCGGTGGCGGAACGTCGGATATCGCTATTTTTACTGAAGGATCTATCAGACACACGGGCGTAATTCCAATTGCTGGAGATCAAGTGACTAATGACATTGCTATGGCATTGCGCACACCCACGGCACATGCCGAAGAGCTTAAAGTGAAATATGCCTGCGCACTGGCTAAGTTAGCGCGCCCTGAAGAGACAGTAAAGGTGCCAAGCGTGGGTGATCGCGAATCTCGTGATATGTCTCGGCAACTGCTCGCTGAAGTCGTTGAACCAAGATATGACGAACTATTTACGCTGGTCCAGGCGGAGATACGGCGCAGTGGGTTCGAAGAGTTGATTGCGGCTGGGATAGTGCTTACCGGAGGCTCATCAAAAATGGAAGGTGTCACTGAATTGGCTGAAGAAATTTTCCATATGCCAGTGAGAATCGGAGCGCCGACTAATGTCAGAGGGCTTTCTGACATAGTGAATAACCCCATTTACTCAACAGGGGTTGGATTACTTCATTTTGGTGTTAAAGAGCGACGCAAATTAGGTAGTAACGCGAGTACTAATGCGAAGAGTGGAAATATATTTGAAAAGCTTAAGAGCTGGTTTCAAGGTGGGGTTTAAGGGTCGCTAATTTTAGTGACAAATGTTTGATAATTGTGAGGCGCAAATAAGGGGAACACTATGTTTGAATTAGTAGACAGCATTCCAAAGAATGCAGAGATTAAAGTAGTTGGCGTGGGTGGCGGTGGTTGTAATGCTGTCCGTCATATGATGAATAGTAATATTGATGGGGTGCATTTTATCTGTGCTAATACCGATGCACAGTCGATGCACAATCTAGACAACGCAACTGTCTTGCAGTTGGGTGGAGCCCTGACTAAAGGATTAGGCGCCGGTGCTAATCCAGAAGTTGGTCGCCAAGCCGCCATGGAAGACAAAGAGCGCATTGCTCAGGTCTTAGAAGGCGCTGATATGGTGTTCATCACCGCTGGTATGGGCGGAGGTACAGGTACTGGCGGCGCGCCAGTCATTGCTGAAATTGCCAAGCAAATGGGCATCTTAACCGTTGGTGTCGTTACTCGACCCTTTGGCTTCGAAGGTCGCAAACGCATGGCTATCGCTGATGAGGGTATCTCTCAGATGAAGGAGCGCGTCGATTCATTGATTATTGTCCCCAATGAAAAGCTGATACAGGTGCTGGGTAAGGATATGACGGTGCTGAATGCCTTTAAACAAGCTAATGATGTGCTTTTTGGTGCTGTTCAGGGCATTACTGACTTGATCCTCCTTGATGGCTTGATCAATGTCGACTTTGCTGATGTGCGCACTGTTATGTCTGAAATGGGCATGGCAATGATGGGCACTGGCGAAGCCAGTGGTACCGATCGTGCGATTATTGCTGCGGAGAGTGCCATCAGATGTCCATTGTTGGAGGATATTAACCTTCAGGGCGCTAAAGGTATTTTGGTTAACATCACCAGTGGTTACGACCTTACCTTGGGTGAGTTTGAGGACGTTGGTAATACTGTCCGTGAATTTGCTGACGAAGACGCGACGATAATTGTTGGTAGCGTATTTGATACAGAACTAACTGATCAGCTGCGAGTTACCGTTGTGGCGACCGGGTTACGTTCGCCTGGCGCCAAAACAGGCCCTCGAGGAGTTGTTATTGACAATCAACCACCACGTAAAATGGGGGGCGATATCGATTACGGCCGATTGGATCAGCCAACCAGTATGCGTCGAGGATCATCTTTAGGAGGGGGGGCAATCGCCCGGAAAGTGCAGGTTCAAGAGGATCCTGAATTGGATTATCTAGATGTACCTGCTTTCCTAAGAAAGCAGGCAGACTAGCCTACCCTAAGGCCCCTTAGCACCACGCCTCAGATTTCAAAAATCTTGGTGATAAGGGGCTTGTCTGGTACCATTGCCGATCGGCTATGTGGAACAGACATGATCAAGCAACGCACCATTAAAAATACTATCAGCGCAACCGGTGTGGGTCTTCACACTGGTGAGAAGGTATATTTAACCTTACATCCAGCCGAACCAGACTCTGGTATCGTTTTTCAGCGCACTGATCTCGATCCAATGGTGAGCATAGCTGCAACCCTTGAAAATGTGGGTGATACAGCGCTATCGACAACGCTGGTTAGTGGTGACGTGCGCATCTCCACCATTGAGCACTTAATGTCAGCCCTAGCAGGGTTGGGTATAGACAACCTTTTAGTGGATGTTTCCGCTGCAGAGATTCCCATTATGGACGGCAGTGCTAGCCCCTTCGTATTTTTAGTCCAATCTGCGGGCATTCTTGAGCAAGACGCACCAAAACAATTTATTCGAATCAAAAAACCGATTTCGGTAAAGGTAGACGACAAAGTCGCCACACTAAAACCCTATAATGGTTTTAAAATAAACTTCTCAATCGATTTTGATCACCCTGTTTTGAAAGAGCAAACTTTACAGGCCAGTATAGATTTTTCAAGTACCAGCTTTGTTAAGGAAGTTAGCAGAGCTCGAACGTTTGGGTTTATGCATGAGGTTGAGTATCTTCAGTCAATAGGGCTAGCTCGCGGCGGAAGTTTGGATAACGCGATTCTTGTAGACGAAGATGAAATCCTAAACAATGGTGGCCTGCGTTATAAGGATGAATTCGTGAAGCATAAAATTCTCGATGCAATTGGTGACCTCTATGTTCTAGGAAAAAGCCTTATAGGTGAGTATGATGCCCATAAGTCTGGACACAGCTTAAATAATATTTCTTTGAGAGCCTTAATGGCCGATAAAGATGCTTGGGAAGTGGTAACTTTTGTTAATAATCCTGAAGAAGTTCCTATTTCATACAGCCACCCCAATTGACTATGGGTTAATTCAAACATTTAAAGGTATAGGTTTTATTCTTCAATGAAGATTATCCTAATAAGTGACAAAATCGACAAGGTCAGGACTCTTAGCCTCAATAGTTGGGTAAAGAGTGCATTGTCGGTGCTGTTGGTTGGAATTCCTGTGACTGCCGGTACTATGTTGGGCATTAAAATTGCCGATGGGCGCTGGGAATTATTGTTCGACAATAGCATCGCGCAGATGCAGAGTCAGATTGTATTGCAACAGGAAGAGGTCGATGCTGGTCGTCAACAGGTAGATAACTCTTTGTCAGGAATGACACTTAAATTAGCCAAACTTCGCTCGCGCTTGGTACGACTTGATGCTCTGGGAGAGCAGCTAACCCAGATGGCTAGCTTGGAAGATGGCGAGTTTGACTTTTCTTCTGCGCCCGGCCTGGGCGGTCCAATCGAATCTCCTCTTGCTGAGATCGCTAATGAGGCAGAAATAGAAGAAAAAGTATCACTGATGTTTGCCAAGCTAGAGGACTCAATTAGCAGTAGAGAATCGCAGCTACAGATATTGCAGTCGATGTTGTCAGATAAAAAGCTAAAAAGAGAGAGTATGGTTGCCGGACGGCCGATAAAGAAAGGCTGGATGTCCTCTGAATATGGTATGCGCATTGATCCATTCCATGGCAAGCAACAGTGGCATGCGGGTGTCGACTTCGCTGGCCGAGATGGCGATGACGTAATTGCCGTCGCCTCTGGGGTTGTTACCTGGTCGGGCGATCGTAATGGTTATGGCAAAATGGTAGAAATCAATCATAGTGACGGCTATATCACGCGATATGCTCATAATCAGGAAAATATTGCTCATTTAGGTGCCATTGTTCAAAAGGGCGACGTCATAGCTCAAATGGGCAGTTCCGGCCGATCTACTGGCCCCCATGTTCATTTTGAAGTATTCAAGAATGGCCGTACTGTCGACCCCGCATCCTATATTCATCGTACCTATCGCTAATCCCGCTCTAAAGCCCTCATTGTAATTAGAATTACTTAATCTTTGTGTTTTCACGCTATTAATTAATGGAATAAAACGTATGTTGCGTAAGCTATTAAAGAATGTATTTGGTACGAGTAACGATAGAGATTTACGGCAGATGTATAAAATCGTATCGAAAATCAATACTTTGGAAGATCATCTTAAAACCCTAAACGATACTGATTTAGGCGATCAGACAACCGTGTTGCGTGAGAGACTTGCCAATGGCGAGACTCTCGACGAGCTTTTACCAGACGCTTTTGCAGTTGTTCGTGAGACAGCGACTCGAGTAATGGGCCTGCGTCACTTTGATGTCCAAATGATCGGTGGTATCACGCTACATCAAGGTAAGATTGCTGAGATGCGCACAGGTGAGGGTAAGACTCTCGTTGCGACCTTAGCCGCATACCTTAATGCGTTGTCAGGTAAGGGTGTCCACGTCATTACAGTGAATGATTACCTCGCCCGTCGTGATGCCCAATGGATGGCTCCGATTTACCAGGCATTGGGTATGTCCCTTGGCGTCATTCAGTCATACCAGGGTCCTGACACACCGAGTTCGTTCTATCTTGGGCCTGATGATGAGGGGGAGCTTCAGCCTAGCGAACGCCGACGGTCCTATGCGGCCGACATCACTTACGGCACCAACAACGAGTTCGGCTTTGATTACCTGCGTGACAATATGGCATTGAGGCTGGACGATAAGTCTCAGCGAGGCCTTTCGTTCGCTATTATTGATGAGGTCGACTCAATTCTTATCGATGAAGCGCGAACTCCTTTAGTGATATCTGGCGCCGCCCAAGATAGCTCTGAACTTTACAAGACCATGAGTCAACTTACCTCGCAGCTCACCGCGGTAGCAGAAGATGACTTAATGGCCGAACCAACGCCAGTTGATCCAGATGCCGAAGTTATCGGAGACTTTATCGTTGATGAAAAATCCCGAGGTATTGAGCTCACTGAAGACGGCCACCAGAAAATTGAAGAGATATTAATTGAACAGGGTCTATTAGAGCCGAATGAGAGCCTCTATCAAGCCACTAACCTTGGGTTGTTGCACCATGTGAATTCGGCTTTGCGTGCACAGCACTTATTTAGCCGAGATGTGGAGTATATTATTCAGAATGGCCAAGCGGTATTAATTGATGAGCACACGGGACGTACAATGCCTGGCCGGCGTCTCTCCGAGGGGCTACATCAAGCGATCGAAGCTAAAGAGAATTTAACTATTCAGCAAGAGAGTCAAACCCTTGCCTCGACGACGTTTCAAAATTACTTCCGGCTCTATCAAAAATTAGCAGGTATGACGGGTACTGCAGACACCGAGGCCTACGAATTCGACCAAATCTACGGATTGCGGGTAATGGTCATTCCAACCAACGTAGATGTGCTACGAAATGATCTGAATGATCTAGTGTTCCTCAGCCAAGAAGAGAAATATGAAGCTGTCATTGAGGACGTCAAAGAAATTGTCGCCAAAGGTGCGCCTGTACTGGTTGGAACAGCCTCAGTAGAGGCTTCCGAGCTACTGTCTGGGATGCTCAAAAAAGCAAAAATTAAGCACAGCGTACTTAACGCAAAGCAACACGAACTAGAAGCTAGCATTATTGTTAACGCCGGCCGTCCTGGCGCAGTCACGATCGCGACCAATATGGCAGGTCGTGGCACAGATATTGTCCTCGGCGGTAATCTCGATGCTGAATTAAAACAACTCAGTGAAACCAAAGGCGGCACTGAGAAAAAAATAGCCTCTGTTAGAGCCGATTGGACCGAGCGTCATGCCAAGGTCATCGAGGCGGGTGGTTTACACATTGTTGCGACCGAACGCCACGAGTCCCGTCGCATCGATAACCAATTGAGGGGTCGTTCGGGTCGACAAGGAGATCCCGGAGTATCACGTTTCTACCTGTCGTTAGAAGATCCTTTAATGCGATTATTTGCATCCGATACAGTAAGAAATATGATGCGCCGTATGGGTATGGAGCGAGGAGAGGCGATCGAGCACCGCATGGTAAGCAATGCTATTATCAAAGCGCAGCGTAAAGTCGAAGGGCGAAACTTCGACATTCGCAAACATTTGCTTGAGTATGATGATGTGGCCAATGACCAACGCCAAGTTATCTATCAGCAGCGTAACGATCTACTTGAAGACGACGATATCTCTGATATTATTACCACTGTTCGAGTTGATGTGACCGACCAGTGTATTAGTAATTACGTGCCACCCATGAGCCTAGAAGAGCAGTGGGATATCCCTGGCTTAGAGAAAGTACTGTCCACTGAGTTTGGTATTCAATTGCCGATTCAGCAGTGGCTCGATGAAGATAGCCGGCTCGACGAAACAGAGTTACGAGCGAAGGTGGTGAACGAACTTCAAGAGTCTTATGTGGCACGTTACGCTCATGTGGGTGAGCAGATGCGTGAGGTTGAGCGACAGATTATGTTGCAAGTTTTGGATAGTCTTTGGAAAGATCACCTGGCCAGTATGGATCAACTGCGCCAAGGCATTGGCTTGAGAGCCTACGCGCAAAAGAACCCAAAACAGGAATACAAGCGAGAGTCGTTTGACCTGTTCGGTAAATTACTCGATAGCATTAAATATGACACCATTCGATATCTCAGTCATATCGAGGTGCGTTCGCGGGACGACATGGATCGCCTTGAGCAACAAAGGCGCAAAGAACAGCAGAACCGTGAGTATCTGCACGCCCAGACGTCAGCGTTGTCAGAGCAAGAAAACGATGATAAGACGGCCAATGCACGGGAGCCGATTATCCGTGAGGGGCCCAAGATTGGGCGCAATGACCCTTGCCATTGTGGTTCGGGTAAAAAATACAAACAATGTCATGGTAAAATCTAACAGGGTAATAAAAGGGGGTTTCTATGGCGACTGGCGAAGGGCTGTTTCCGATCATGTATCCAGTCACTGGATTTAGACTAGGTACCACCAGTGCCGGGATAAAGACCCCAGACCGCAGCGATTTAGTGGTGATGGAGATCGCCGAAGGTAGCTCGGTTGCCGCGCTGTTTACTAAAAATGCCTTTTGCGCTGCGCCAGTGATTGTATGCAAAGAACATTTGGCCCGATGCTCGCCTCGCTATCTATTGATTAATACCGGTAATGCCAATGCGGGCACCGGAGAGCAAGGCTTACTAGATGCTACCCACAGCTGCGGTGTATTGGCTACATCGCGTGGGGTGGATATCAGTGCCATCTTGCCATTCTCTACCGGCGTGATCGGTGAGTACCTACCCATGGAAAAACTAATCGCAGGAATACCCCGAGCCGTTGAAAAACTATCTGAACAAGGCTGGGAGGAAGCAGCACAGGGAATTTTAACTACAGATACGCGTCCCAAAGGGAGTAGCCGACAATATGGAGGCGACAATCTGGTGACCATCACCGGTATTTCTAAGGGCTCTGGCATGATCAAACCTAATATGGCGACTATGCTCGCCTATGTGGCTACCGATGCCTGCATCGATAATGAGTTATTACACCGAGCCTTAACGATCGCTACTGAAACATCATTTAATAGAATCACAGTCGACAGTGACACATCCACTAACGATTCCGTGGTGCTTGTGGCCACAGGGGCAAGTGATGAGGTTATTGACGAAGTCTCTTTTGACGCCTTTGTTGATCAACTTAGCCAAGTCTTTACTGAACTGGCTCAGGCAATTATTCGCGATGGTGAAGGTGCCAGTAAATTTGTCTCGGTAGTGGTTGAGCGGGCATTAAGTAAAGCTGAAGCATTGAATGTTGCTTATACCATCGCTGAATCTCCTTTGGTCAAGACTGCGTTGTCGGCTTCTGACCCTAATTGGGGTCGAATTTTAGCCGCTGTTGGTCGATCTAACATACCTGAACTCGATGTTAATCTAGTGCAAATTTCCCTAAACGACGTCTTGATCGCCGAGAATGGTAGTCGCGCTGAAACATACAGCGAAGAGGCTGGACAGAAAGCTATGCAGTCTGAGGACATTGAAATACGCGTTGAACTAGGCCGCGGTGACCACAGTGAAACCGTCTGGACTAGTGATCTTACGCAGGAATATGTGCGTATTAATGCCGGGTATCGAACCTAAGGGTCAATTATTAGCATGAGGCGTATACAGGTCGTTGCAGCTGTTATTCACGGGGAGCACGAAGGTTCTCCTGATCATATTCTTATTTCCCAACGCCCAAATCATCTCCACCAGGGCGGCCTGTGGGAATTCCCCGGCGGCAAAATCGAGGGTCATGAAACACCTTATCAGGGTCTGCTGCGCGAACTCAAAGAAGAGCTAGATATAGTGGTGACTAAGGCAACGCCTTTGATGCAGATAACCCACGATTATCCGGATAAAAAAGTGTCTCTAGATATTTGGACTGTTACAGAATTTAACGGTCTACCTCTGGGCGTCGAAGGACAAGAGGTTCGTTGGGTGAGTTTACAAGACCTACCAAACTTTAAATTTCCAGCGGCCAATCAGCTAATATTGGCGCGGCTGTGCGATCAAGATTAGAGTCACTTAGTGAGCCTCATTTACTCTAAATCTTCCTCATTAAGTTGGCCATCGTCAAATGATGGATCGACAGGAATACTGTAACTTTCACTCGCCCAGTCACCAAAATCAATTTGCTGACAGCGCTGAGAACAAAACGGTCGATATTTTTGTTCTTTCGTCCATGCAACGTCTTTTTTGCAGGTAGGGCATTTAACAATGGTCACTTTAGTCACAGTGGTTGTTTCTCTTTTGATGTATTAGCTAAGGCTAAAAATTTTTCGTGGAACACATCCACTCTGTCAGTTATTGTTTCTTGGTTAGGGGAGTTGTCAAATACCCAGTCTGCTCGGGCCAGTTTGTCCTCCCGAGACATTTGACTATCGATAATACGTTGAATCTGCGCCGGATCATTATCGTCTCTTAACGCCGCCCGTTGCAATTGCAATGGCACCGGCAGATCTACCAGTAACACTGTATCCACCAATTGATCTTGATCGGTCTCAAAAAGTAGCGGTGATTCCAAAAGCACATAGGGACTGGTTGCCACGCCCAGTTGCTCAATAATCCAGTTGAGTATTAATGGATGTAAAAGCGTCTCTAACCAGGTTTTTTCGTCTACTTTTTGGAAAATAATTTGGCGTAGTTTGGCCCTATCTAGCTGCCCGTTGGGTAAAATAATATCTCGCCCAAACCGATCGCCAATATCTTTTAGTGCAGGCATTCCCGGTTGAATAACGGCCCTAGACGCATAGTCTGCGTCGACGGAGTGAATCCCCAGAGATTTAAATGCAGCTGCCACGGTGCTTTTACCGCAACCAATGCCGCCGGTGAGTCCAACGATATAAGAAGTCTTTTTCAAAGCCAGCGCCTAAATATCGGAGTCATTTTCAGACGACGTCCTCTAGAGATTGAAAGCGGACAGATACCAAGTGGTAATCTTATCGCCCCAAATTAGAGCAATCCAACCCGCAGTTGCAAGAAAAGGCCCGAATGGAATTTGAAAATTGCGATCTTTACCGCCGATAGTAATCGCTAACACCCCAATAATAGCGGCTACAGCACTCGACAGCAGTATTACTAATGGCAAAAGCTGCCAGCCTAGCCAGGCGCCCAATGCTGCAAGTAATTTAAAGTCACCATAGCCCATGCCTTCCTTGCCGGTGATCAGTTTGAATAACCAATAGACACCCCAGAGAGACAGGTAGCCCGCAATAGCGCCTAGAACGGCGTCTGGCAGAGGTGCAAAGGTGCCATTCATGTTGACGAAAAGTCCCAGCCATAGCAAGGGGAGGGTAATTTGGTCCGGGAGAAGTCGTTCCCTCAAATCAATGCCAGTAAGAGCAATTAAGCAACAGGTTAAAACGAAACCGTAAAATGTTGTGGTATTGGCGCCGTAAAAATACATCATAAGAGCGAAAACGGTTGCGGTAAGCAGTTCGACAAACGGATATTGAGCAGAAATAGAGACGGAACATGAGGCGCAACGCCCCTTTAAAAACAAATAGCTTAGCACTGGAATGTTGTGCCAAGGGCGCAATGGGGTGCCGCACTTTGGGCACCTAGAGGCCGGCCAAGCGATGGTAACATCAGGCTCTTCAGTCGTGTTATTTTGGATACCTAAGATGTCATGTGATTCAAGGTTCCAGCGACGGAAAAGTTGTTGCGGCAATCTTAAAATTACCACGTTTAAAAAACTTCCGATGAGTAACCCAAAACAAAAACCAACAGCGGCGAGGACTCCGGAAGATAAATCGGCGAATAGGAATGTAGACATAAATAAAGATTCTCTTACTGTTTAAGTAGCCTGCTAATCGCGTAAGTATAACAGCATCTGCTCATCGGTTTTAGATAACACTGCCTAGGCTGAAAATAGGTAGATACATCGCGATCATCAACCCGCCAACCACCAAGGCCAAAAACGACATAATAATAGGCTCAATGAGCGCGGTCATACTATCCATGGCATCATTTACCTCGTTTTCATAGGTTTCAGCCGCTTTGTTAACCATACTTTCAAGTTCACCAGATTCCTCTCCAACCTTAGTCATCTGAGTGAGTAATGGCGGGAATAACCTGTTTTTACTCATCGCTACATTTAATTGGCCCCCTTCTGTCACCTCTATCGTTAGGTCAGTCACCGCATCCACTATGTAAAGATTGCCCGTCGCACCAGCCGATGCCTCAAGAGCGTTGATCATTGGGATACCCGATGAGAACGTGGTGGCAAGCGTTCTCGAAAAACGGGCCATTGCGCCAATAAAAATAATATTGCCCACAACGGGTATTTTTAGAGAATGTCGGTGAAGAAAGTATAGAAAGGTTTCCGATCGTGCTTTGGCAACTTTAAAGGCAATAACAGTGGCGCCAATTAACGCAAGCACCCACATCCAAGATTCCTGAACAACCTCAGACAGGGCGACGACAGCTAGAGTAAAAGCAGGCAATTCCGCGCTAAAACTTGCAAAGGATGTTTGGAAAGAAGGGACTACCTTGATGAGCATGATGGCGGTGACCACCGCGGCGACCACCATTACTGTAATAGGGTAGGTTAGTGCTTTTTTTATTTTTGCTCTAAGTAAAATAGCCTTTTCCTGGAAAATCGAGCCCCTCTCCAGCATTATATCTAGGGTTCCAGAAATCTCTCCAGCAGCGACCAGATTACAATAGAGTTCGTCAAATGCATCAGGGTGTTTGCTAAGGGCTTCACTAAAGGTGTTTCCTGCAGAAACATTGATGTGAAGAGACATCACTAATTCTTTAATATGCGCCTGAGTCGTGCTTTCAGCAGCCACTTCAAAGCTTTTAATCAACGGAAGGCCTGCGCGAATCATAGTTGCAAGCTGCCTTGATAAGATCGCAACCTCATTTGGCGTTATCTTTTTACTCCGTCGCGAAAAAGCAATGGAGGGTCTTTTCTTTTTGACTTGATTCGCTGCTACGCCTAACTGACGAACCAGCCCTTTTGCACTGTCTAAGTTTTTCGCACTGACACTGCCGCTAACCTTTTGGCCACTGCGGTCTTTACCTCTGTAGAGGTATATTTTTAAGTTACTATTACCGGACATTTATATGCACTCTTTAGGTCGTCGGCTACTTTAATTGTTGAGGACTTGGGTGTTTGTGCGGTCGGGAAAATTAGTCTGTGGTTATTCTGTTAGCTTCTTTCATACTGATGAGACCGTTGGCAACCTTGCGTAGAGCAGATATGCGCATTGGCCTAAACCCCTCGCCAATGGCGCCCGCCAAAATATCGACAGAACTTCCACCGTGCAAAATAATGGTCGAAATCTTTGGCGTAATAACTAGAACCTCATAGATACCGGTCCTGCCAGAATACCCTTTGGTACATTTTTTACAGCCGACAGCCCTAAATATCTCGAAATCGATCCACGCAATACCTATGGTGTCAAATCCTTCATCGTCAAGAATTTCCTGCGGTAGGTCGTCGAAGGGACGTTTGCAGTGGGTACACAATTTTCGCGCCAGTCGTTGGGCAATCACCAAGCTCACCGAAGTGGCCAAATTAAATGTCGACAACCCCATGTTAAGAAGACGATTAAGAGTTTCTGCGGCGCTATTAGTGTGCAGGGTCGACAGCACCAAATGGCCCGTCTGAGCAGCCTTCACCGCAATTTCAGCGGTGTCTAAATCTCTTATTTCACCGACCATTAATACGTCTGGATCTTGGCGTAAAAAGGCACGCATTGCGGTGGGAAAATCAAGGCCAACTCGGGTATTAATCTGTGTTTGGTTAATGCCGGGTAGGTTTATTTCAATGGGGTCTTCAGCGGTTGAAATATTGCGCTCAGAGGTATTTAGGATATTGATACCCGTGTACAAAGAGACTGTTTTGCCACTGCCGGTTGGGCCAGTGACCAAGATCATTCCCTGAGGTCTAGCTAGTGCCGCTAAATAATATTGTTTTTGGTCTTCATCGTAGCCTAAGGTGTCGATACCCATCTTGGTGCTGGAGGAGTCTAAAATCCGCATAACAACTTTTTCACCAAACTGCATCGGTAAGGTGTTGACCCTTAAATCGACGGTCTTACTTTCTGAGATAACAGCCCGAATTCTGCCATCTTGGGGAATACGCCGTTCTGTTATATCCATCTGTGACATAACTTTAATCCTAGCAATGACTCGAGAGCTCCAACTATTCGGTGGTTTGAATATCTCTCGTAGAACACCGTCGACGCGAAATCTTACTCGGTACTCTTTCTCGTAGGGTTCAAAGTGCAGATCTGACGCCTTCGCGTCAACGGCATCTTTAATCATTTTATTAACAAAGCGAACCACTGGCGTTTCGTTACTTACATCTTCACCGTCAAATAATTGTTCTACTGAGTATTCAATGACCTTTTGTGTCGGTTCATAGTCGGCGCTATTAATGGACAGTGACTCGGCAATATTATCGGCTTGATTATTCAGCAATGCCTCGCGCGACTCTAAAATGCCCGAATAGACGCAGATAACGGCCTCAACAAACATTTTTGATTGAAACTGGATATCTCTAAGGCACTGAACGTCGAAAGGGTCTGCAGTGGCAACAAATAGTTTTTTACCTCTAGTAAATAAGGGGACCACCACGTGCTTGCGCAGTAGTTTTCGATCAACCAAGTCTTTTAGGTCGCGGTTAATAGCGTGTTGCCGTAAATCGTAGACGGCCATACCAAACTCTTTCGCGGCAGCCTGGGCGAGTTTTTGGTCATCGACTAACTGCTTTTCACAGATAAAATTAATCAGGGTGAGATTGGCTGCTTTTGCGTCTTTTACGGCCGACAACATATCTGCTGGACTAATTAGGCTCTCATCAATTAATCGTTTGGGGAATCCTCTGGAGACGTCGATAGCAATGTTCAAGAAATAATCGTCGGGTAATAGTTGGAACTCGAATTTTATCTGTCGCGGGCACTTTAATCGTGACATACCTCACAGTTCTAATATTTTTATTAGACTTAGACCGCATTTTATTAATTTGGCTATAGAGCTTAATTAATCAATGGGACAGAATCAGCATCAGCAAGCGATTATTTACGCTTGAACAAGCCAGCTAGCCAGAGATATGGCATGGATATTTCAAACCCTATTGTTGATTTAGGGTTTCACGAAATGATGGTTAGAGATATACCGGGTTGGTCTGTCTTTTAGAATTTTTTAACTCAAGGAGATACATAATGAAGACAAAAAGAATGCAAAAGGGTTTCACTCTTATCGAGTTGATGATCGTAGTCGCCATTGTGGGTATTTTGGCATCGATTGCATTGCCTACCTATAGCACCTACACGGATCGTGCTAAATTCTCTGAGGTAATAGCTGCCACAGGCCCCGCTAAAACGGCAGTTGAGGTAGCGGTGCAAACGGGTAATGCTACTACCCTTGCTCTGATCGCTGGCGGGACTTTGGGGATTAAAAACGTAGCGACTAACACGGACGGAGCATTGGATACTCTCACTGTGGTTGCTGGATTAATAACAGCAACGGACCAGGCCGCTGTTACTTACACATTGCAGGCAGATATAGCCACCACTGTGGGTGCAGTGAGATGGTCGGCTGGTGGAACCTGCCAAGACTTGGGTCTGTGCTGATTAGTGAAACATCTACTCAATCAGTCGCATGGATAAATCTACCGCTTGCACATGTTTAGTGAGGCTACCGGATGAAATATAGTGCACAACTGAGCCAATGTAGTGTTGCACGGTTTCATTGGTGATATTCCCTGACACCTCAATTTTGGTTTGACCAAAGTTGAGGTGTTTTAGGTTATCAATGTCGAAGGGCGAAAAATTATCTAGCATCACCACGTCGACTAGTGCATCTAAGGCTTGATGCAGTTCATCAAGGTTTTCAACTTCTACCTCCACCCGTTTTTCTGGCGCGATTTCTCGCGCTTTCGCGACGGCTAGGGCTATACCACCGCAGGCGGCAATATGATTTTCTTTAATCAAAAAGGCGTCATACAGACCAATGCGGTGATTACTACAACCACCCACGGTGACTGCATATTTTTGCGCTAAACGCAGACCAGGTATCGTTTTACGTGTGTCGAGAATCTTTATCTCACTGTCAACGGTTAAGTCAGCGTATTGACGCGCTAGCGTTGCGGTGCCTGACAGCATCTGCAAAAAATTCAACGCGGTCCGCTCGCCGGTGAGCAATACCCTTGCGTTACCACTGATGCTGAACAAGATTTGGTCAGGCACTACCTTATCGCCGTCCTCTACCAACCAGTTAATACTGGTATTAGGATCGAGTTGACGAAAGACCTCATCAACCCAAGCACGGCCACAGATAACCGCATGTTCGCGGCTAATCGCTTCACCTTTAGCCTCTTGCTCGGCTGGAATGAGCATGGCGGTAATGTCGCCATGACCAATATCTTCTTGCAGCGCACGGGCCACACAGAGCGGTATATCGCCAGCAGTGTCTTGGGGTAAATTGCTAATAGTCATAATTTTCCTATGATGGTCCTAGATTTATGTCAACAAGCCGGCCAAAGAAATGATTCTGAAGTGTAGCATTAATTGCGCGATTGGCTTTAATCCACTGATCTGTTTCAATAACTCTAATCTATAACGACACTATTAAAGAGAGGCTTCATGGGTATCGATCAGGGCTGGCTATCAACAGCAAGGGTATTGGCATCGCCTAATGTCGATCTGCGCCCCGACGAATCTGATATTAGCCTGCTGGTGATTCATAACATTAGCCTGCCACCGGGACAGTTTGGCGGCGGTCACGTTGCTGAGTTGTTCACGAACACCTTGGACACCAATGCCCATCCTTACTTTGCTGAGATTGCCGATTTCAAAGTATCAGCCCATCTGCTGATCGATCGCGAAGGACTTGTAACGCAGTTTGTGCCGTTTCATCTGCGCGCCTGGCATGCTGGCGTGTCAGAGTTTGAAGGCCGCACAGCCTGCAATGACTTTAGTATTGGCATTGAATTAGAGGGCACGGACACCCAACCCTATACCGACGTGCAATACCGACAATTGACCGAGGTCACTAACTGCTTGCTGGTCCAATATCCAGCAGTGACTGCTGAGCGTATTGTTGGGCATTGCGACATTGCACCTAATCGAAAAACAGACCCTGGTCCATTCTTTGATTGGGCTTATTTTAGGAAACTTCTCAGAGCCTAGAGCTTGTCGCCATTCCAAGGGGCGACCTTAACTAGCAGTAGCATGCCAGGAATAGCGATCAGGGTGCACATATAGAAAAAGTTCTCCCAGCCTATGCTCTCGACAATAATTCCGGTTGTCGCGCTAGCCACAGTTCGAGGTACCGCTGTTAAGGCAGTAAATAGGGCAAATTGAGTCGCGGCAAACGCGGGGTTTGTCGTTCGGGCAATAAAGGCGACAAAGGCCGCAGTCCCAAGGCCGACACCAAGATATTCAAAACCAATAACCAAACCCAACAACCACAATCCCTCACCGACACGGGCCAGTACCGCAAAGCCCAAAATAGACACGATTTGGACCAAGCCAAATAGCCACAGGGCACGGTTAATGCCGATTTTCAGCATTAATATACCACCTGCGATGCCACCAATAATCATGGGCCAAAGCGCCGCCTGCTTGGCGACTAGGCCTATTTCACTTTTGCTATATCCCATATCAAGATAGAACGGTGTTGCCAGGGCGGTGGCCATGCCATCGCCAAGTTTATACAGCAGCATAAAGGCCAAAATCAGCAGGGCCTGCTGTACACCCTGTCGCGAAAAGAACTCGTGAAAAGGCTCTACTATAGCGGCTTGCAATGTGGTGGGGTGTTGGTTAGCTCGGGGTGGTTCGGCAATAGTAAGCGTTAATACTATTCCTACCAACACAAAACCAGCGGTTATTAAAAAGACAGTTTCCCATGGCAGGAAGTCAGAAAGCACTAGCGATAGCGACCCCGGAACTAAGCCGCCGACTCTGTAGGCATTAACATGTATAGAGTTACCTAAACCCAGCTCTTGATCGGGTAATATTTGGCGTCGGTAAGCATCTAAAACAATATCTTGAGTCGCGCTTAGAAATGCGATACCCAGACATAACCAGGCGATGGGCCAGAGTTGGGTTAGCGGATCTAAAAAACCTAGGACACCGATGGTTATCAGCAGTAATAATTGTGAAGAGAGCATCCAGCTACGACGCAGTCCGGGCTTATACGTAAACAGAGACAGTGAGTAGCGATCTAGCAGTGGGGACCAAAGAAACTTCCATATGTAGGGCAGGCCTATTAGAGCAAAAAAGCCGATTTCTTTGAGTCCTACACCCTCAGTACGCAACCAGGCAGGCACCAGTGAGATAAGAACATACAGGGGCATTCCTGAGGCAAAACCGGTGAAAATACAAATGAGCATGCGCCTGTTAAGTAGCGACTGCCTGATGGTTTGTGAACTCATTAATTGTCCATATCTTTTTAACCTTAGCTTTTAGTAAGAAACCAATTTAAGGTCGCCATTTGAATTCGCTTAGTTTAATGGCGTTTCCGCAAATAAGCACTTTTTCTTCTGTTAGTCGTTTTATCTGTTCAGTAAAAGAGTCACTATTTTGAGGTAGACTAATCTTACCGGCGGCGTTAATAACGCGATGCCAGGGCAGCTTGGTATCTGCGGGTAAACCACTTAGGATTTTGCCCACTAAGCGAGCGGCACCGGGCAAGCCAGCTAAGCTAGCAATCTGACCGTAAGTCGCAACTTTGCCTAAGGGAATCCCTTGAATCACGCTATAAAGTCTAATATTTCGATCATTAATGTCCATATCTAAAGACTACGCTATTCAGTCGGATGTTGAAATAGTGCAAACTACCCCAATAATCATAAGTAGACTGATTTAAAGGAGTGAGCCGTGAGGTATCTATTACTGTTGTTTATTGTCATGCCGGTATTGGAAATGTGGCTGTTGATCACTGTTGGTAGTCAAATTGGTGCCTTACTGACGATTGGCTTGGTGTTGTTGACTGCTGTGGTTGGCGCAGCATTACTGCGCGAGCAGGGTTTTTCTACGTTGTGGCGCGGTCGTCAAAAACTGGAAGAAGGTCAGTTGCCTGCTAAGGAAATAGGAGAAGCGATTATTCTTGCAGTGTCTGGCGCCCTGTTACTCACCCCTGGATTTTTCACCGACGTCATTGGATTCGCTGGGCTCATACCACCAATAAGAACCTTAATTGTGTCGCGCGTGGTCAGTAAAATGGTAGCGGCAGGCTCTCCTGCCGGCGGATTTCATGCAGGCCGTGATTTCACCCAAACCACAGATCGGACTAATAGTTCGGGCAATGTAATCGACGGAGAATCTTGGGAGCCTAAGGATTTAGAGTAAAGCTCGTTTTATCGTAAAAAAATTGCTATTGGGCCTTGAAAAGCAAAAGGTCTGGCACCATATAAGAATCAATTGCGAAACTAATTATATCGCAAGTGACCTTTGACAACTAAATATAGAACAATCGGAGAAGAGAACCATGAAAATTCGCCCATTACACGACCGAGTTATCGTTCGTCGTGAGGAAGAAGAGCAAAAAACAGCAGGTGGGATATTATTGCCCGGCTCTGCACAAGAAAAGCCTAATCGAGGCGAAGTTATCGCTGTAGGCAGTGGCCGTGTTTTAGATAGCGGCGAATTACGTCCGGTTGACGTCAAAATTGGCGATGTCGTTGTTTTTGGCCAGTACGCGGGTAATGACAAGATTGATGTGGATGGCGAAGAGTTAATCATCCTCAGCGAAAGCGATATTAAGGCTGTAGTCGAAGCTTAAATTTAAATTGAACTGTTTGTAACAGAATTTGGAAGGAAAAAATCATGGCAGCTAAAGAAGTAAAATTTGGCAACAAGTCCCGTCAAGCCATGCTTGATGGTGTGAACATTTTGGCCAACGCAGTTAAGGTAACCTTAGGGCCTAAAGGTCGTAATGTGATTTTAGACAAGTCATATGGTGCACCTACCGTGACTAAAGATGGAGTGTCGGTAGCCAAAGAAATCGAACTTAAGGATAAGTTCCAGAATATGGGTGCTCAGATGGTTAAAGAAGTAGCGTCAAAGGCATCAGATGATGCTGGTGACGGCACTACCACTGCAACAGTATTAGCGCAGACTATTGTTAACGAAGGTTTGAAGTTGGTTGCTGCGGGCATGAACCCTATGGATTTAAAGCGTGGCATTGACAAAGCAGTGATTGCAGCGACTAAAGAAATTGCCGCGATTGCAAAACCTTGCTCAGAAAATAAAGAAATTGCTCAGGTTGGTACTATTTCAGCAAACAGTGATAGTGACATTGGCGACATCATTGCCAAGGCAATGGCTAAAGTGGGTAAGGAAGGCGTAATCACCGTAGAAGAAGGCAGCGGTTTAGAGAATGAGCTGGATATCGTTGAGGGCATGCAGTTTGATCGTGGATATCTATCTCCGTACTTTATCAACAACCAAGAAAATATGAGCATCGAACAGGACAGTCCACTTATTTTGTTGGTAGATAAAAAAATATCCAACATTCGTGAGTTACTGCCTTTGCTTGAAGCAGTTGCTAAAGCAGGCAAGCCATTGTTGATTATTGCTGAAGATGTTGAAGGTGAAGCACTGGCGACGTTAGTGGTTAACAACCTACGTGGTATTGTTAAGGTTTCAGCATGCAAAGCACCTGGATTTGGCGATCGTCGCAAGGCGATGTTAGAAGATATTGCCGTTCTGACTGGTGCTACTGTTATCTCTGAAGAAGTTGGCCTTGATCTTGAAGGCGCCACTTTGGAACACCTAGGTACAGCTAAACGTATCATTATGACCAAAGAAAATACAACTATTATTGATGGTGCAGGAGAGCACGCTTCAATCGAAGGTCGAGTTAAGCAAATTCGCGCGCAGATTGAAGATACTAGTTCTGACTATGATAGAGAGAAATTGCAGGAGCGCGTTGCCAAATTGGCTGGCGGTGTTGCAGTGATCAAAGTTGGTGCAACGACTGAAATCGAAATGAAAGAGAAAAAAGCTCGTGTTGAAGATGCTTTACACGCTACTCGCGCTGCTGTGGAAGAGGGTGTTGTCGCCGGTGGCGGCGTCGCGTTGATTCGTGTCTTACAGAAGATCAAAGACTTGCAGGGTGACAATGCAGATCAAACTGCTGGTATCGGAATTGCTCTTCGCGCAATGGAGACTCCACTTCGTCAAATCGTTGAGAACGCTGGTGAAGAAGGATCTGTGGTGGTCGATAAGGTTAAGCAAGGTACTGGTAACTTTGGTTATAATGCAGGTACTGGTGAATATGGCGACATGATCGCTATGGGTATCCTTGATCCTGCTAAGGTGACTAGAACGGCGTTGCAAGCTGCGGCTTCGATTGCTGGACTAATGATTACCACCGAAGCTATGATTGCTGATGCTCCTAATGATGACGGTGCTGCTGGTGGCATGCCTGATATGGGTGGTATGGGTGGTATGG
>DGAQ01000073.1:75670-77538 GCA_002382445.1 Porticoccaceae bacterium UBA4026
TGGGTGGTATGGGTGGTATGGGCTGATGTAAGCTCAACCCAGAAAAACAAAAAGCCCCGCGCCAACCCGCGGGGCTTTTTTTTGAATTCATTTCTTGATATCTAGATATCTCTTACTGATTAATCCACATAATGACAAGGACACCAATGATATTGATCAATAAATGTACTGTATAACCGCTATAAAATTTACAAAAAACCTATCAAAAAACCACAAAAAACCTATAATGAAGCTAAATAAACCTAACGCCTGTAAGGGCATTAATTTTTTAGAGGACTTGCTCATGACTGCCGAATTTATCAACCTACTTGCCCGTTGGGGCCACATTTTGTTTGGTATCACTTGGATTGGAATGCTCTACTATTTTAACTTTGTGCAAGGTGGCTATTTTAAACAAGCTTCAGCTGAAGGCCTAGCGGACGCAAAAGCTAAATTGGCTCCCAGTGCTCTATGGTGGTTCAGGTGGGGTGCTATGTTTACGTTTATCACCGGTCTGCTGCTGCTAGAAGGCGTGATGCGCATGAATCAGATGAATAACTATATTGTTATCGGTGTTGTCATGGGTACGCTGATGGCGGCAAATGTATGGATGGTTATTTGGCCAGCACAAAAAATTGCTTTAGGTCTTGTTGAGGGTGGTGATAAGGCCGCGGCGGGTGCTAAAGCGCTCCTTGCTTCTCGCACTAATACCCTGTTCTCAGCGCCTATGTTGTTTGGTATGTTAGCTGGGCCTCATTATGCGGGCCATGGGTATGGCACTGCGGTTGGTGGCACAGGCTTAATAGTTGCTTTAGTGATTATTGTAGCCTTGGAAATTAATGGGCTAAAAGGCAAGCAAGGCCCAATGACCACGGTTAATGGTGTAATTGGTTCTAGTCTGGCTTTGACTGCGATATTAGTTGGCGCGCTTAACCTAGTTTAAAATCGCTTAAATACAAAACCGGTGTTTGGTATCCTTCACCGGTTTTTTTGTGGCCGTCATTTTTATATATTGGTCAAGATCAGCGTATAATTTGATGTAATGAGATAGTATTGAGTCTGTCACTGATCAAATATGGCAATGGAATTAAAAAACATGGATAAAAAGCCAAAAACTTCAATTGTTGCAGAACGTGAGGATATGATTGGACGCAATCCGCCAGAGTCACGTGGTGATACGCCGAGTTCAAAAAATGGTCGTCATTCAACTGGTTCTGGGATGTCTGGACTGATGAAATTTATTCTGCTGCTGACCTTTTTTGGTTTGATTGGCGCCGGAATTTTTGGAGGATTGCAGTATCAGGATCTTTCAGTAAAGCATGAGTCGCTTTTAGCGCGATTTGATCTACTAGAGTCACGGCTTAGCAGCACGGATGAGTCGGTCACCCAATCGGGTGCGGCGATGCAACTCAATATTAGTAAGCAGGGTGAAGAACTAAAAAACCAGTGGAGCGAAATCAGAAAACTCTGGGGCGTCACCAACGATACAAATAAGACAAAAATCGCCGACAACAAAAAGGACATTGCTTTCCTTGCGTCTAAGCACGTTGCGACTCAAGAATCCATTGCCGCCGTGGTGGGTCGAATTGACAAAGAGAGTGCGGCTATTGGCGAGATGAGGGTTACCCAGTTGGGGCTTGCCGCAGACATAGAAAATACTAAGGAGGCAATGCGTCAGTATGCCGATGAACTTAACCGACTAAAAACATCGCTGTCCCAGGCTGGACGTGGTCAGGCTAATAATGCCCAAGCTATCGAGGCTATAGAGGGCTTTCGGCGGCAAATTACGCAAAAAATCTATCAGTTAGAGCAGCGTTTGGCGACTCCAATCGCTAAGCCTGAGGTGAGCCCTACGCAACCCTTAGTCGAGGGTGGTTGAGTGACTCACA
>DGAQ01000073.1:77690-151448 GCA_002382445.1 Porticoccaceae bacterium UBA4026
GCTTGAGTGACTCAACCGGTAACTTAACTCGTATTTAGGTGGAGAAAGGCGTTAATCTATGGCAAATACTTTCTACTGGCATGACTACGAAACCTTTGGCGTTGACCCCTCTAAGGATCGACCCTCACAGTTTGCTGGTTTAAGGACAGACGAGGATTTAAACCCAATAGGTGATCCGCTGGTTATCTATTGCCAGCCTCAAAAAGATATACTGCCGGCTCCTCAAGCCTGCCTTATTACTGGAATCACCCCTCAATTAGCGTTGGAAAAAGGATTGTCTGAGCCTCAGTTTATCGAAGCCATCCACCGACAACTCTCGGTGCCTGGCACCTGTGGAGTGGGTTACAACAGTATTCGTTTTGATGACGAGGTCACTCGTTACGCTCTCTACCGAAACTTTTTTGATCCTTATCAGAGAGAGTGGAAAAATGGTAATTCTCGCTGGGACGTTATGGACATGTTGCGCTTGACCAGAGCATTGCGTCCCGAGGGGATAGAGTGGCCAGACCATGAACCCGGGCGTCCGAGTTTTAAACTTGAGCATTTGACCGCCGCAAATGGCCTCGACCACAAAGCTGCTCACGATGCCTTATCCGATGTAACTGCAACTATTGCGGTGGCTAAACTGGTCAAGGATAAACAGCCCCGGTTATTTGACTACGTAGTGAACATGAGGAGTAAAAAAGCGGTTGGAGAAATGCTTAACCTGTCTCAGCGAAAACCCTTCTTCCATATTTCAGGTATGCTCTCAAGAGCTCATATGTACGGCGCCATTATGATGCCCTTGGCTCAACATCCGACTAATAACAACGGCATTATTTGCATAGACCTATCCTTTGATCCCGAAGTGTTACTCGATCTAAGTCCTGAGGAAATTGCCCGTCGAGTGTTCACGTCAACGGCGGAGTTGCGGGACCATGAAGTGCGAATTCCCCTCAAGGTGGTGTATATTAATAAGGCCCCTGTTGTCACGACCCACAGGTTACTCGATGAAGCCGCAGCGAAACGTTTGAATATTGATGTTCCGCTCTGCGAATTACATTGGCAGAGGCTTAATCAGATGGATTTGTCGGCCAAATTACAGGCGGTATTTAATAGCCAATCGTTTCCCGAAAAGCCAGATGCCGAACAACGTTTGTACGACGGTTTCTTACCCAATGGTGATAAGCATTTGTTGGAAGAGGTACGCCAAGCTAGTTGCGCCGACTTGACTGAGCATCGTTTTCATTTTAGTGACCCGCGTTACAACGATCTATTGTTTAGTTATCGAGCGCGTTATTTTAACGACTCATTATCAGACCGAGAGCAGGGTATTTGGGCAGAAAACTGTCGCTGGCGACTAACCGATGAGAAGTCTGGTTATTTAACCATGGAGCAACAGGGCGCTGAGATAGCTCAGTTGCTGGCCAACGGTGGCTTATCCGCTGAACAAATCACCGTACTGGAGGCCCTAATTGATTGGGCTGCGCAGGTTAATGATGAATTTTCGTTATCAAGCTAGAGTGCGGCGACGAAAAAGGCTAAAATCGGCAACATCAACTTTTTGCCTCGAGGTTACACCTTGAACTTTACCGGCGCACATATCCTGTCAATCAACCAGTTTCAACGTGAAGACGTCGATCTTGTCTTTGCTGTGGCTGATAAAATGGAGCCTTACGCTCTGCGTCACAGGGTAACAAGAGTTCTTGAAGGTGCGATTCTTGGTAATATGTTTTTCGAGGCTAGTACGCGTACTCGGGTTAGTTTTGGTTCTGCTTTTAATCTGTTGGGTGGTGAAGTTCGAGAGACGGCTGGCTTTGAGAATTCTGCCTTAGTTAAGGGCGAGTCTCTGCAAGATACTGCGCGAGTCTTATCAGGCTTTAGTGACGTCATCTGCATGCGCCATCCTGAAGCTGGATCAGTTGCTGATTTTGCTACAGCTAGTCGAGTCCCCGTGATCAATGGTGGTGACGGTGCTAATGAGCATCCTACTCAAGCGTTGTTAGATTTATATACCATCCGCAAAGAGTTGGCCGATAAAGGGCGATCTATCGATGGAATGAGCATTGCTATGATTGGTGATTTGCGCCACGGTCGCACGGTACATTCTCTTGGAAAATTATTATCTTTGTATGACGATGTTCATGTGGTATTAATTTCTCCCGCTGAATTGGCCTTGCCAGAGTCGATTATTGAATCCATGCGCAGTGCAGGGGTTGACGTGACTGTATCTCATGAAATGACGGAGAGCTTAGCGGATGTGGACATCGCCTATTCGACGCGAATTCAGGAGGAACGGTTCTCGACAAAACAAGAGGCCGATCTTTATCGGGGTAAGTTTCGGCTTAATCAAGCTATCTATACAAAATACTGTCAGCCCAATACGGTTATTATGCATCCATTGCCTCGTGATTCACGAGCAGATGCTAATGAGTTAGATATTGACCTTGATGACAACCCTAATTTGGCGATATTCCGTCAGACCGATAACGGCCTATTGGTGCGAATGGCTTTGTTTGCACTTGTATTGGATGTTGCAGATAAGGTTGATGAGTTTTCTCATAAAGTGCTTTGGTATAATTCTCGCCAACGTCCAATTAAACGCTAGACAATAATAATTATTAGTCGACTAATAGAATGAATGATTTTGACGATATTCGTCCTTACAACGATAGCGAAGTGCCTAGTGCTTTAGCGCGCATGATGACCGATCCAGAGTTACTTGACCTCTTGCTCGCGCGCGAGTTTCCGCGGATGACAAAAATCCTCCCCGGTATTTTCACCCAGATACTGCGACCGTTTTTGCGTCGCAAACTACATTATTTAATGGGTGGCATTTCAACTGTGGCAGAGTTTCAGATGCATATGACCTCGCGCCTGATGGCTTTGCTTGAAACCACAACCGACAGCTATGGGTTTAGCGGGCTCGACAAAATACCACCAGATAATGCCTATTTATATATGAGCAATCACCGGGATATTGCTCTAGATCCAGCGCTGGTTAATTTGGGCCTGCACAAGCAGAATCGAGCGATGGTTAGAATTGCTATCGGCGACAATCTACTCAGCAAGCCATTTGCCGCAGACTTAATGCGAATTAATCGGAGCTTTATCGTTAAGCGCTCCGTGAAAGGGCGACGTGAAAAATTTGAAGCCCTCAAAGATCTTTCTCGTTACATCCGTCATAGTATCGTCCAAGAAAAGGTCTCTATCTGGATTGCACAGGCTGAGGGTCGAGCTAAAAATGGTCAGGACCGTACAGAAACAGCTCTGCTTAAAATGCTTGCCTTGTCTAAGGATAAGGATCAAAGTTTTGCCGCTGCAACGGGCGAGTTAAGTATTGTCCCTGTCGCCATTTCTTATGAGTATGATCCCTGTGATGCTCAGAAAGCCGGCGAGCTTTATGCCCAGCAAGAGGGCTTAATTTACACCAAAGACCTCTACGAGGACCTAGACAATATTGTAAAAGGCCTTACTGGCTACAAGGGGCGTATTCAGGTTAATTTTGGTGAGCCTGTGGCAGACAAATATGAGGACGCGGATAGTCTTGCCGCTGAGATTAATCGACAAATTACGCTCAATTATCAATTATTTCCGACCAATATTACGGCTTGGGCGATGCAGGGTAATGAACAGCAAGTGGATATTTTAGAGAGTTTGAAGAGCCATTGGCCTGAGGAAGACTGGTTACATGCGGAACAACAATTTAAAGACCATATCAATGCACTGCCCAGGGAGTATCAAGCCATTGCTGTGGGCGCTTATGCCGCTCCGGTTGATAACCAGCTGCTTTATTTATCACAACAACTGGGGCACTAAGGCTTGTTAGACGTCGACATCAGAGACACTATTCAACAGGGCTATCGGCAATTCCTCAATACTCGAGGTTTACAGGCGAGATTGGGCCAAAAGCAGATGATTGCTGCCATTGCTAATAGTCTAAGTAACGATAATGCCGATAAGCGCATATCGGTTATTGAAGCGGGAACAGGCACGGGTAAGACCGTTGGATACCTCATTGCTGCTCTTCCTATTGCCAGGGCGTTAAAAAAGACGGTGGTGGTTTCTACAGGGACTATTGCTCTTCAGGAGCAGCTTATCCACAAAGATATTCCTGAGCTTCTTGAGGCATGTGGTTGGGATTATAGTTGCGCTCTGGTTAAAGGGCGTGGTCGTTATGCCTGTAATCTTCGCATGGAGCAGTGTTTAGACTCTATCAAGGCAAAAGATGGGGGTCTGTTTTTATTTGAGGACGAGCAGCAGTTTAATCCTAATGCACAGACAGAAAGTTTGTTTAGAGAGATGTCCCAAGCGCTGGAAGACGGCAGTTGGAACGGTGACAGAGATTCTTGGGACAGCCATATTAAAGATATCGAATGGAGCGCTTTAACAGTGGATCGTCGCCAGTGTTCAGGTCGGCGGTGTCGGTTTGTCAATCAGTGCCCCTTCTTTAAAGCACGGACGGACCTTGAGGAAAGTGACTGTATTGTTGCCAATCATGATTTGGTAATGGCAGATTTAGCTCTCGGTGGGGGTGCCATTTTGCCGCCGCCAGAAGATTGTATTTATATTTGCGATGAAGGTCATAGGTTAGGGGATACCGCTATTCGTCATTTTGGTGCCCAGTGTAGAATTAATGGCACGCTGGCATGGTTAGAGCGTATTCCCAAACAGTGCAAAGGTCAGGCGCCTATTTTTGCCAAAGATACTGCGCTCGTCGAACAGTTACCACGGATTGAGAAAGAAGCTGCAAAAATAACCGAATTACTGTCTATGGCCTACCCACTGCTTAAAGATCAGTTGGATAAGTCTGATGATTATGAGGGTATCTGCCGGTTTACTCATGGCGATGTGGGGATTGCAATTCGTGATATTGCGACGCAAATTACCCACCATACCAGTGGATGGCTAGGGCGCCTCGAAGTTCTTAAAGATAGCCTTAATGAAGCCTTAAGTGATAAACAATATCCCGTTCCGACGCCCGATATAGAGCTTTTTTATCAACAGGCGGGGACCTGGCTGTCGGGCGCTGAGCGTCTGTTGGCTTTATGGGATCGGCTGCATAAAGAATTACAGAAGGACGAAATGCCTATGGCTTGCTGGCTAAAGCTAGAGGACACAGGCGGCGGTAATGTTGATGTCTCGGTGAATGCTAGCCCGATACAGGCTGCTGAGATTCTTCGGGAGCGTCTCTGGGGGAGTTGCTATGGTGCAGTTTTAACTTCTGCGACGTTGCGTTCACTCGGTAATTTCAGTACGTTGCAAAGAGAAACGGGTGTCCCTGATTCTTCGCACTTTTTATCCGTTGCTGGTGCGTTTGACTATGCCGAGGCCGCTACGCTAAGGGTACCTTCTGATGCGGTGGAAGGTAACAATGTCGATGACCACACCCAGTATATAGTCGATAATATTGAATCGATGACTGAGAAAAAAGCAGGCACTCTGGTATTGTTTTCGTCTAGGCGTCAAATGCAACAGGTACATGATGAATTGCCAAATGACCTGGTCAAGCTAATATTAATCCAAGGCCAGTACTCCAACCGAGAAATGGTTCGACTGCACAAAGAGCGCATCGACCAGGGTCGCACCAGTATGCTGTTTGGTTTGGCTAGCTTTGCTGAGGGCGTAGACTTGCCGGGTGATTACTGTCGTCACGTAGTGATTGCTAAGCTTCCATTCGCTGTGCCAAATGAGCCGCTGCAAGAGGCGTTAGCAGAATGGATAGAGGCTCGGGGGGGTAATTCATTCTTTGATATATCGCTTCCGCTTGCGTCACTGCGCTTGATTCAGGCCTGTGGAAGACTATTACGCACAGAATCAGACACTGGAACGGTATCGATTCTTGATAAGCGGTTGTTGACTAAGCGCTATGGTAAGCAATTATTAGATGCATTGCCGCCCTTTAGACGAGAATTAGGATAGCCAAGGGAATAGAAGTCTAGTGAGCCGCACCTATCAACAGCTAAGTGCAATGGCGAAGGCTCTGGAAAAAGAACTCCAGAACGAGGGGCTGTGGTTGACTAAACCACCCTCTAAAGTGGCTTTAAGCAGCGCCGAACCCTTCGCGGTTGATACTTTATCGTTTATTCAGTGGTTGCAGTTTCTGTTTCTGCCGCGGATTAAACAGATGTGTGACGAGGCGGCTCAGCTACCGGAGGTCTCCAGTATCGCACCGATGGCCGAGGAGTATTTCAAATCTCATCAGGTCGATGGCGATACTATTGTTGCTAGGCTGACCCTTATAGACCAGCTAATTACGAATGCTTAGGCTTCTTTGTGTAGGTCTTTTTCTTTTTCAATGGTGCGTTACCATCGCTGCTCGCTGAATGACGATCAGCGCGCTTTGACTTTGCATCTTTATCGAACACTTTTTTACTTCCGGTAAAGACCTTCTTGGCTGTTGTGCTAGGTTCTGCAGTACGTTTATTTTTAACATGGCGAGAGATAGTTTTTTTGTCATCGCCATCGCCAATTTCTCGCTTACGCGGACTAGCGACTTTCTTAGAATAAGGTTCTGCACTGTCACTTTTTTCGCCAAGAACGCTTATTCGCATGGGTTTGGCACAAACCCGAACCTTTTTTAAATGATTCAATAACTCAGCTGGCATACCCTCGGGTAAGTCCACAGTGCTGTAGTCATCATACAATTTTATTTCACCAATAAAGCGACTCTCAATATCGGCTTCGTTAGCAATGGCACCCACAATATTACTCGGAGAAATACCATCATTATTTCCTACTTCTAACCGATAAGTGATCATTGGAACGCCATCGCGATTTGCATCGGCATCTTTTGCTTTCGCCTCACGGTTAGGTTGTTCCGCTCGCTCTCTTCGCGGTTCTGCCCGCTCTTTTCGAGGTTCTGCGCGAGCATCCGAGCCTTCTGTGCGCTTACCACGATGCTCTTTACGCTCACCACGGTCTTTATTTCTGTCGTTGCGATCTCTGTTCCGGTCTCGGCCTGAATCTCTGTCGTCATCTCTACTGCTAGGCGCGGCGATTATTTCAAGCTTAGGAAAAAGTGGTCGTTCTTTTTGATTTTCAAAGGTCAATGCAGCCGCGATATGAGCCATATCCAGATCATTGTCGTCAGCTAATTTTTGGACCAGGGAACGGAATTTATCTAACTTAGGTAATTCCATAGTTTTCAGCAGTTGTTCAGTAAACTGTTGAATTCGCTGACCACTGACTTCTTCATTGCTGGGCATTGCCATTGGTTTGATGGTTTGGCGCGTGGATTTTTCAATAGAGCGCAATAAACGATTTTCTTTGGGCGTAATAAAGAGTATTGCCTTGCCGTCTCGTCCCGCTCGGCCGGTACGACCAATACGGTGGACATAGGACTCATTATCATAGGGAATATCAAAGTTAATAACGTGGCTAATACGCTCAACATCTAGACCTCGAGCGGCAACATCTGTAGCGACAACAATATCAACTTGACCCTTTTTAAGGCGGTTAATGGTGCGCTCTCGCAACGTTTGGCTCAGGTCGCCGTTGAGCGCGGCAGATGAAAAACCTCGCGCCTCAAGACGCTCCGCAATATCGACAGTTGAAGACTTGGTACGCACAAAAATAAGCATTCCATCAAAAGATTCAACTTCGAGTATGCGAGTAAGAGCATCCATCTTTTGATGGCTTTTGCAGGTCACATACTGCTGCTCAATACGCTCCACGGTTTTTGTTTTGCTTTGGATACTAACGGTTTCTGCATCACCAAGATATTTCTGGGTAACTCGGCGAATGGCCGGCGGCATAGTGGCTGAAAATAACGCTCTCTGACAGTCATCGGGCGTCTTAGCTAGTATTGTCTCTACATCGTCAATAAAGCCCATGCGTAACATTTCGTCAGCTTCGTCAAGAACTAGACCTCTGACTTGGCTTAGGTCTAGGCTCCGCCTGCGCAAATGATCGAGTATTCGACCTGGGGTACCGACGACAACCTGCGCGCCGCGCTGTAGGCCTCGTAATTGACCGCCTATATCTGCCCCGCCATAAATAGGAAGTACATGGAATCCTTTAATGTATTTGGCATAGCTTTGGAACGCTTCAGCTACCTGAATCGCCAATTCGCGAGTTGGCGTCAAGACTAAAATTTGTGGTGTTTTTTGCGTATCATCCAGTTTGCTCAGAAACGGCAGAGCGAAAGCAGCTGTTTTGCCGGTACCAGTCTGTGCCGTTCCCAACAGGTTTTTGCCATCTAAAAGAATAGGAATACTTTGTTCTTGAACTGGGGTCGGTTGCTCATAGCCGAGTTGCTGAACGGCTTTAAGTACGGGGGCAGAAATACCCAGTGATGCGAAGTCAATTGACGACATTAATTTACCTGTGGCTTGGGGGTTTTAGGCCCGGGATTATGAGGTCGCGGAGTATACGCCTAAGTAGTTCATTTTTATAGTTTATTTGCACTTCATTTAAGCTGAAGAACGAATTATCTTGATTGTTAGGTACTAATGATAAGAGCAGTCAAAAATCATCGATTTAGCCTCCAGAAGCGGTCCACCGGCAAGCGCTTAGATAGTTCGTATTCGGTGCAATTTTTATTTAGCGCAGAATTGTTTATGGCGTTATCAGCCTAGTCAATAGAAAATATGCCGATGTTAAACCTGTTAACTAAGGGTGTTTTGCGGTTAAATACGATCCGGAATAAACGTACATACTTTAATTCTGGGAAAGTCTAATGAGTGAGCTCCATCTTGTACGGCATGCACAGGCCTCGTTTGGGTCGGTAAATTACGATCAGTTATCAGAGTTGGGCCATCGGCAGGCACGCTTTCTGGGTGACCATTTCAAATTACGTCACATGCGTTTCGATCAATTAGTGGTAGGGGATATGCACCGTCATCATCAAACGATGGATGGTATTTGTGAAGGATTGGGCATAGATGGTACTGATCGTTTAGTGCTGCCCGGACTTAATGAGTACAACTTTATCGACATGACTGAGACCTACGGCAAGATTCACGGCGATAATCCATTATTCCAAAAGGTCATGGAAGATCCGACGGATAAAAAAAATTATTATCGTCTGCTGCGCGAAATTCTTATGGCGTGGACCTCTGACAGTATCCCTGGGGTGCCTGAAACCTGGATGGAGTTTAAATCTCGAGTGGAAGATGCACAAAATCAGATTAAAGCCATGTCTGATGCCGGTAACAGTATTTTAGCCATTGGGTCTGGTGGATCAATCAGTACTTTTGTTGGGCTAGTGCTTGGAATTCCCGATGAAAATATCTTTGACCTTAATTTACAGTACAAAAATACGGCAATTAGCCATTTCTTTTTTAATCAAAAGAAGATGAAATTAACAGGCTTTAACAGCGTTAGCCATCTGGATACTAATGAGATGGAACAATATATTACCTACGGCTAGAATTTTTTATTACTCGAGGAAAAGAGCATGACAACAGAATTTGATGTGAGCGGGAAAGTGGCCATGGTGACGGGAGCGTCCAGTGGATTTGGTGTACATTTTGCGAAAATTTTGGCAGCTCGTGGCGCTAGGGTGGTAGTTGCAGCGCGTCGTGTTGATCGCCTTGAGGCACTAGTGGCTGAAATTAAGGCCCTGGGTGGTGACGCCGTGGCGGTTGCGATGGATGTAACTAGCTCTGAATCTATTGCGACTGCTTTTGATCAGGGAGAAGCGGCATTTGGTACGATTACCTTAGTGGCTAATAATGCTGGTGTGGCAGATGTCAGAAGCGCTCTTAAGATTGATGAGTCGAGCTGGGATGCAATGATTGATACCAATTTGAAAGGGGTTTGGCTCGTGGCTCAACAGGCCGCTAAACGAATGATTGAAGCGGGTGTTGGTGGTGCTATTGTCAATACGGCATCTATTCTTGGTCTGCGCGTTTCCTTTGGACAGTCTAGTTACTCCGCTTCGAAGGCGGCCGTTGTACAGTTGACCAAATCTCTAGCGCTGGAGTGGGCCGGCAAAGGGATTCGTGTCAACGCACTCTGCCCTGGCTACTTTTTAACTGAAATGACAGAAGCGGTATTTGCGTCTCCTGAGAGTCAGTCCTATCTCACCTCGTCGCCTGCTCGCCGTGCTGGTGCTATGGACGAGATAACGGGACCATTTTTGCTGTTGGCCAGCGATGCGGGTTCTTATCTGCATGGTGTTGCATTGCCTGTTGATGGCGGGCAATCTATTGGTAATATGTAAGACTGTTTTAAGGTTGCGGATGGAAATACTATGAGCCTTCAAGATAATCGACGCGAGTATGATTACGGGAAACTGTCTCGTGAGTCCTTGCTGGATGACCCATTTACTCAGTTTAACCTGTGGATGGCGCAGGCTCTTGAGTCCGGTATTGTTGACCCTACCGCGATGAGTGTCGCTACAGTTGATAGTGATGGTAAGCCTTGGCAGCGCATGGTGCTGTTAAAAGGGTTGGATGAGCGTGGTTTTGTTTTTTACACCAATTTGGGTAGCCGAAAAGCAACGGATATTATGTCTAACCCTCAGGTGAGCCTTCAGTTTCCTTGGTTGCAGTTGGATCGGCAGGTGATAGTGGGTGGGATGGCAGAGCTTTTGTCAGATAAGGAGGTCAGTGACTATTTTCAGAGTCGACCAACATCAAGCCAACTCGCCGCTTGGGCGTCAAAGCAAAGCAGCCCTATCGCCTCACGCGAGGCGCTGGAAGCCCAGTTCGAAGCCGTGCAACAACGTTTTGGTTGTGGAGAGATTCCTTTGCCAGAGTTTTGGGGTGGCTATAGGGTAGTTCCTAGCGAATTTGAGTTTTGGCAGGGCGGTGAAAATCGCCTTCATGACCGCTTTTCATTCCAGCGCAATGGAGATAGCTGGAATATCTCACGGTTGTCTCCCTAAGTGTTGGGCGGCTCGTAAGTGATGGCTGTAATAATGAAATGACGTTGTCCGGCAGGAGTTTCTACTGTTACTTGATTATCTAAGCACTTTCCTACTAGCGCCTTAGCCATGGGTGAATCAATGCTAATCCAGTTAAGGGATGGATCTATTTCATCAGAGCCCACCAGCCTAAAAGTTTGCGGCAGACTATTTCCCTGTTCATCTTCAACGGTCACCCAGGCGGCAAAGAATACCCTCGATGGATCCCTCGGTTTATCTTCAATAATCTTGGCATTTTCTAAGCGTTTAGTTAGGTAGCGTACTCGGCTATCAATTTCACGCAGGCGTCGCTTGCCGTAGATGTAGTCACCATTTTCAGAGCGATCTCCGTTCTTTGCAGCCTCATGAACCACCTGGGTAACCTGGGGGCGCTCGATCTTCCAAAGTTGTCGAAGCTCGGCGCGCATATCGGCAGCACCTTGGGAGGTTATATATGGCGAGCTCCTGGGGCTGGGTGGGCGATAACGAGACATTACTTAATTGGCCTCGGTAAGGTTAAACACGTCTTGATAAAAGTGTAGTTCGGATTCCATAGCGCGAATGATATTGTCGGCTTTTCTAAATCCATGCCCCTCATCATCAAAGGTCACATGAGCGACTTTAATTCCCTTGCTTTGCAATAGATTAACCATCATCTCTGCCTGATTGGGCGGAACAACCTTATCTTCAAGTCCCTGCAAAAAGATCACAGGGCAGTTCAGGCCATCGATATGGTTTATCGGTGATCTTTCAATATAGATATCTTTTCGTTCAGGATAGGGGCCTATCAAGCTATCCAAATAACGAGATTCAAATTTGTGAGTGTCCTTGGCCAGAGTTTCAAGATCACCAATACCGTACAGGCTTGCTCCTGCTTTAAAGGTGTCGGTAAAGGTCAGCGCTGAAAGTACGGTGTACCCGCCAGCACTTCCCCCTCGGATAATACAGCGCTCGGGGTCAATTTGCCCTAGGCTTGCAAGATAGCGTATGGCGTATTGGGTATCTTCAACATCGGCAAGTCCCCAGGCACCCACCAAACCTTGACGATAGTGACGGCCAAAACCCGTGCTACCCCGATAGTTAATGTCCACTACAGCAAAACCACGGTTCGTCCAATATTGTATCTTAAGGTTTAAGCTACTCTGTGTGGCGCCCGTTGGCCCACCATGACATATAGCGATGACTAGCGGTAAGTCGTCGTCATGCCCGCGAAAATGACTGTTGGCCGGCGGGTAAAAGAAAGCATGCACTTTTTGATTGTTAGCACTGGGAAAAAAGACCGATTCCGGCTCAGATAACTCGCTGTTATCTATCGGCAGTAAGGCTGGCGCATAAACCTTATTTAGTGTGCTGTCCAAAGAAAAGCTAATCAATTCTGTTGATAGTCCTGGGGCACCAGCCATCATAAACAAATTGCCATGATGGGTGCAGATACTATTCATATTACTGTAACAGCAGTCGATCTTAGCCAGTTTTTGAGCGGGTATGTCAATAAATCCGGCAAACCAAATCCCGGATTTAGTCCATGTGCAGCCTATGGTTTGACTGTCAATAAAATCGTAGGTTGATGCTCCTAATTGCCATAGAGGTGCGCCAAATTCCGCCTCCATAGGGAGTACCGTTTCTCGGTGCCCCTCTCTGAAGCGGCAGATATTCCACCAATTATCTCTGTCGGACACGAAATACAGAAGATTGTCTGGTGACCACTGGGGTTGGAAAACAGCCTCGTCTTGGTTTGCGCCTGCTACTAGATATTTGTTCGTTAGCCGCGTGCCGCTAATGGATGCTTGCCACAGCTGCGTATTATCCCAAGGCATGTGGGGGTGTCGCCATTCAATCCAGCAGATCATCGTTTTGTCGGGGCTGAGGCACGGATAGGCATAGAAGTCAGCCCCTGAAACCAAGGGCTCCACCTCAGGTTGCTCTTGATCTAAGGCAATACTGGCGATGTAGTTAGTCGGCTCTCGGCCCTCAGTATGCTCCTCACAAACGGCGATCAGACGATGATTACTTGTATCCGCAACAAGGTCGGCAAAGCGAAAAGGTCCTTCAGGACTTATCGGCGAGGGGCTACTAGGAAAATCTAAATCGAGCTGATAAATACGTTGATCTAGGCCGTTCACAAAATAGAGCTTTTGGTCGGATACTGTATAGGCCATTCCGCCGTACTCGTGTACTTTACTATTGCAACTGTACCGAGTTGGCAAAAGGTCTCTGATCGTTCCATCTAAAGTCTGGCACATAATGACATTGCGGCCGGCTTCCCAGGGACGGTTTTCCACCCAAAATAGTGTATTTCCACTGGATTGAAGGTGATTGAGTCCAGGTGCGGCGCGAGTAATCATCTCTGCGCTAATTTTTGATGGCCAGCTACCGAAGGGCTTTATCGCCTTGGGGGTTATGGCTTTAGTAATATCAATGTCCAATGGATCAGCCTCCTGCTAATTTGACCTGGTGGCCGCGTTTTTCTAGTTCTTCCTTAAGTAAATCACGATGATCACCTTGGATCTCGATGACCCCTGATTTGACTGTACCGCCAGTGGAACATTTTTGTTTTAACTGTTTTGCTAAGGCCTTCAATTCAGCTTCTGGTAATTCAATACCTGAAACAGTGGTAACCCCTTTACCTTTGCGACCCTTGGTTTCGCGCCTAATGCGCACAGTGCCATCTCCTGAGAACGCCTGTGATTGCTCGCCTTCTTTAATACGGCCGACGTCGGTGGAATAGACTAATCGTGATTCTTTGTTAGCCATCAATTAGTCTCTGTTATCAGCAGTAATTTACCAATATGTTTATTTGATTCCATTAGCTCATGAGCTTGATTGGCCTGTGTCAGAGAAAATCTGCTGTTAACAACGGGTGTGAACTTTCCCTGCGCAATTAATGGCCAAACCTGAGATTCAACGCCCTTGGCAATTCGTATTTTGTCATCCAGTGGTTGCGCCCTAAGAGTTGAACCGGTTAACACTATCTGTTTCAGCATTAGAGGCATTAGATCTATTTGAACTTTGGAGCCGCGTAAAAAAGCAATATTAACGATTCGTGCCTTTGGTGCGCAGACGGCAAAGTTTTGCTGAACATAGTCTCCTCCAACCATGTCTAGCACTACATTAACACCACCCACAGTGAGGTCGTTACAGATGTCGACAAAATTTTGCTCGCGGTAGTTGATAGCTTTGACCGCGCCTAGATTTTCGCAGACTCTACACTTTTCATCAGACCCCGCGGTGGCGATAACCTTAATACCCAATGCGCTGGCCATTTGAATGGCGGTGGTACCAATACCACTGGAACCGCCATGCACTAATAGCCATTCGTTGGGTTTTAATTGGCCTCGTTCAAAAAGGTTATGCCAAACCGTAAAGCAGGTTTCCGGCAGTGTCGCGGCATCTTCAAGGTCTAGACCATCAGGAATGGGTAGACACAGAGATGCTTCTGCCACGGCGTATTCAGCGTAACCACCTCCTGCGAGTAAAGCACATACCTGGTCACCTATTTTCCAGCGCGTGACCTCAGGGCCAGCAGCCACCACTGTGCCAGATACCTCAAGGCCAGGAATGTCTGACGCCCCAGGAGGGGCAGGATAAAAGCCGAGGCGCTGAAAAACATCGGGCCGATTAACCCCTGCTGCCGCGACTTTGATGAGCACTTGACGGTCATTTTGTGAGGGCATGGGGCGTGATACCGGCTGTAAAACGTCTGGACCACCGGGTTGTCTAATTTCGATGCTGATTTGGTTGATGGGTAGGCTCATCAATGACCTCTTAGTGGTAAAGTTAGAGTTTAGCTGTAGATAGGGTCGTTTCTCAATCATCTAAACAAACCATTATAGTTTAATGGCGTTCTGTTAGTTTTTTGGCCTTGCCCCACAATCGCCCATCGATTGCCGTGAGCCCTAAGCCAATGAACAGCATGCCAATAAAATATTCGGCATGCAGCTTCTCATTTAGCACGAGCCAGCCAAGTAGACTGGCGGTGACGGGGACGAGAAAGGTAACCAACACGACGTTGGTGGCGCCGGAAGTGGCTAATATTCGGAAAAATAAAATATAGGCTAAGGCTGTTGAAAAAATAGCCAATGACAAAACCGCCAGCCAAACTTTTAAGCTTGGATTTGCCAACTGATAAGGTTGTTCAATTAACAACGCCAAGGGCAGTAAAATAATGGTTGCTGCAGTCACCTGACCAACAACGGTGGAAAAAGGACTAATACCCATAGTTTTGAATCGTCTACCATAGACGGTTCCAAATCCATAGGACGCGGCGGCGGCCATGATGGCGAATTGAGCGGTATTAGTGCCGGCATCTGACAGTGATGCTGGACCAATTAATACCATCACACCGAGTAATCCAACGACTACCCCAGTGATTTTTGCGGGTGTCATGCGCTCGTCAGTTAATAGGGCGCCAGCAATAAGGACGGTAAATAAGGGTGTTGTAGCATTGATTATGGAAGCTAAGCCAGATGAGATATGGGTTTGACCCCAAACAATAAGAGAGAAGGGGATGGCGTTATTGAGTAACCCCAAGACAAAAAACGATCGCCACAATTTAAGGGATTTAGGTACCTCATACCCAGCGACAAGTAAGATGATCCATAATGTCGCGGAAGCCAGGCCAACTCTCATTGTCACAATCGTTAATGGAGGTAATTCGGATACCGCCACCGCGATAAAAAAGAATGACCCACCCCATAGGAAAGATAACAGCAGTAACATTAACCAGTCTTTAGGCGACATTGTCTGGTTGATCATTGCAGGGCTTCCAAAATTATTAGTTGGTTTTAATAGGGAGTAAGGTTTAGGTGCAATACTAACATTGTCCGATAGGCTAAACGATCTCTAATCTAGCCGCTTATTCGATTTTAAGACTGAATGGATAAAGATAAGGGAATAGTTTAATTGCACATTACTGCCTACAATGTGTCTATCTAATTATACCAAGGCGAGCATTATGGTTGAAGCATCCTTGAGAGAGAAAACGTACCAGGTTATTTTTGGAACGGATACGCCCGCTGGGCAGAAATTTGATATAGCCTTGATCTATGTCATTTTGCTTAGTGTGCTTGCAATCGTTCTGGATTCGATCGAATCCGTTAACGGCCAGTATGGTCTGTGGTTGTTTCGCTTGGAATGGTTTTTTACGTTGTTATTTTCTGTTGAATATTTGCTGAGAATCTACTCGTCGCCTAAGCCTTTACATTACATGTTTAGTTTTTATGGCCTGGTAGATTTGCTGTCTATCGTGCCGACTTACCTAGCGCTTATCGTGCCGGGTGCTAATTATTGGCTGGTGATACGTTTATTAAGAGTGCTTAGAATATTCAGAGTATTTAAGCTAGTACGTTATCTGTCTGAGGCCAATATATTACTGCGCTCAATGTATGCGGCACGACGTAAAGTGCTGGTTTTCTTTGTGGTTGTTTTGGTTCTTAGTGTGATTTTTGGCAGTTTGATGTTTTTGGTTGAAGGGCCTGGTAATGGCTTTACTAGTATTCCCCGCAGTATTTACTGGACTATTGTGACTATCACCACTGTTGGCTATGGCGACATTACTCCGCAAACACCCGTTGGGCAGATTTTATCGACCATAATCATGCTGACGGGCTATAGCATTATTGCTATTCCCACGGGTATTTTTACCGCCGAAATCGCTCGTGAGATGCACTCTGAAATTAACAATCGCCAATGCAATGTATGCGATCGCAGGGGTCATCATCGAGACGCTGAGTACTGTCATCAGTGCGGTGTAACCTTGCCCGAAAGGCTTGTCGAGAATTAATCGCTAGCTCTCCTATCCATTGTTGAGCGATAGCTCAAGGCTTCTTGGTAATGAGGTATTTCTGGATAGCTAATCTTCTCTAGGTCTGCGAGGGTTCTAGCAACTTTTAGAACGCGGTAAAAGCCTCGAGTAGATAAAGCGAATTGATCAATTGCCTGGTTCATCAAAGACTTTTGTTCTTTGTTTAAGGGGCATACTTCTCGAAGCTCTTGGCTACTTAAGTCTGCATTGATTTTCCCTTGCCTTTCTATTTGCAAGTAGCGTGCGGCGCAGACTCTGGTCTGTATCTGCTGGTTAGTTTCGCCTTTGGCGATCGTCTCTTGGCTCAATAACTGATGGTTGGTAATGGCAGAGACCTGTACTTGTAAATCAATGCGGTCTAATAGGGGACCTGAAATTTTATTTTGATAGCGAGTAATCTGATCTAGGGGGCACACACAGCGGTTTGAGCCGAGGTGCCCACAAGGGCATGGATTCATGGCTGCGATAAGCTGAAATTTTGCCGGATATAGAGTTTGGGCGTTAACCCTAGATATCATTATCTGACCAGACTCTAAAGGCTCTCTCAGTACTTCTAAAACATTTCTGGAAAACTCAGGTAGCTCATCGAGGAATAATACCCCATGGTGCGCTAAAGAGATTTCGCCAGGCTTTGGGATACCTCCGCCTCCTACCAGCGCTGCCGCTGAGGCTGTATGGTGAGGTGATCTAAATGGCCGAAGCCAAATATTTTGACGTAGACCTTTCCCAGCGACTGAGTGTATCGAGGCCACTTCGAGGGCTTCTTGATTCGACAGCGGAGGTAGAATGCCTGCCAGGCGGCTAGCAAGCATGGTTTTACCCGTTCCTGGGGGTCCGTAGAAAAGTAGATGATGACCACCCGTGGCGGCTATCTCCATGGCACGTTTTGCGTGTTGCTGGCCGATAATGTCACTCAATTCCTCGGTCGACTCAGTCAGTACCCGGTCTTCTCTCAACCATAACTCTATAGTTTCCCGACCATGGAGATGCGCGGAAACTTCCAGCAAATGATTGGCTGGCAAGACGGCCAATGACTCCACTAGAGAGGCTTCGTGTGCGTTTTCCTTGGCAATAATCAACTGGTTGTCGGCTTCAGAGCATCGCTGAGCAGAAGGAAGAAGGGCGTCGACTGGACGAATATCGCCAGTTAGAGCTAATTCGCCAATAAATTCGTAATCCTTAACACGGTCGCTGGGCACCTGACCTGAGGCCACCAGGATACCAATGGCGATAGCCAAATCAAAGCGGCTTCCTTGTTTGGGAATGTCCGCCGGCGCGAGGTTTACCGTAATGCGTCGAGCGGGAAATTCGAAGTGAGAATTAATAATCGCACTGCGAACACGATCTTTACTTTCTTTGACGGAGGCTTCAGGTAATCCCACAATATTGAAGGCTGGAAGGCCGTTAGAGAGGTGGACCTCGACTGATATTATGGGCGCTTCGATACCCAATTTGGCTCGACTTTTGATAACAGCAAGTGACATCTAACATACCTCCGTGTATGTGGTTTGTATTCCTTTGTATTCACATTAATCTATTTATCTTGATTGGTTAGCAGAGTTTCCAACTCAGTGAGTTGCTGCTCAAGCGTGTCAATTTTTTTCCGAGAGCGCAACAAAACCGCCTGTTGTGCATCGAATTCGTCACGAGACACTATATCTAATCCGTCGAGAGTTTTTGTCATTGCGGCGCGGAGCAATTGTTGCAGTTCTCCGTTAATCGATTGAGCGCCAGAAAGGGCGTCAGTGAAATTGTTTTGAAACTGGTTGTATAGATCGTCTGAGTTCATTTAGTTACTCCGCAGTGAATCCTATTATTCAGTGTTTGATTGTTTCTGTCAGTTTTTTCTGTGTTAACAGGCGCTTTTGTAACAACCGTTGTTTTTCCCAATCTGGTGCACTAGGGATCACAGTCAAATGAGGATGCGCACCAAAATGACGCAAAGAGCTTCTTTACCGCCAACAAATCACTGTTGATATAGATCTTTGGTAGTTGGCACGTAATATGCATTGCTAAAGATACCTGTAGAAAGGCGAAATATAAATTTTTTATTTTTTAATGACCATAACTGTCTTGGGAGACGAGTAAATGAAAGCAATGAAAACTGCAATATGTGCTGTAACAATGATGACTGCTGCTACTGGAATGACCGCTGAAGTATCAGGAAACGTCGCCATTGGATCGGATTATTTTTTCCGCGGATTTGATCAATCACTAGGTGAGGCGCTCTCTGGTGGATTTGATGTTGCCTTTGATAATGGATTTTATGTTGGTACCTGGGGTTCTTCTGTTGATGATTTCACCTCTACTGGAGGTCTAGAACTTGATTACTACGCAGGTTACGGTGGTTCAATCTCTGAAAGCCTTAGCTACAACATTGGCTACATGATGTATGGCTACCCAAATGACAGTCAGTGGGATTTTGAAGAAGTGTACGGCAGTGTTTCTTTTTCTGATGTGACTGTTGGCTTCGCAACCTCTAGTGATTGGTACGGTAGTTCAGGTAACTATGACTATTTCTACGCCGATTATGGAATGGCCCTGAACGAAGTATTTAGTTTGGGCGTGCATTATGGAGCGACTCGTGCAGATGCGGGTGACTATGAAGATTATTCTCTGTCATTGAGCACAGAAGCAATAGGCCTTGGTTTTGATTTGAGCTGGATCTCCACCTCTGAGTCAGGCGAAGATTACTATGCTGACAATGAATTTGTTCTGACTGTTTCGAAGGCGCTTTAAATTTTAGAGAACATTAACCTGTTAATCATTATGGGTGGCCCTGGCCACCCATTTGGAGAAAAAAATGAAACTGATAACCGCAATTGTTAAACCGTTCAAGCTGGACGAGGTGCGAGAGGCCTTGGCAGAACTTGGAGTTTCAGGTGTGACAGTTACCGAAGTTAAAGGGTTTGGCCGTCAAAAGGGTCACACCGAGCTATATCGTGGGGCTGAATACGTGGTTGATTTTTTGCCAAAAGTAAAAGTTGAAGTGGCGCTTACCGACGAAATGGTTGAAAGCGCTGTTGAGGCGATCACCAAATCTGCAGCAACCGGGAAAATTGGTGATGGCAAAATCTTCATCAGCCATCTTGATGATGCAATTCGAATTCGCACCGGTGAAACCGGCGCTGAAGCTATATAAACCTGGAGACCCCAATGAACGATATTATTGAAATTAAATACGCACTCGATACTTTTTACTTTTTGATGTCCGGTGTATTGGTAATGTGGATGGCTGCTGGCTTCACTATGCTTGAAGCTGGTTTGGTGCGTTCTAAAAACACCACTGAAATTCTGACTAAAAACGTGGCGTTGTATGCCATTGCCTGCTGTATGTATATGCTTATGGGTTACTCCATTATGTACGGGGGAACTACAAACCTATTTATGCCTGATGGCTGGTTTGGGAACACCATCGCGAACGCCTCAACTGCTGATGTTTTGGTTAGTGATGGAGAGACTTATTACGCGGGCGCTTCAGACTTCTTTTTTCAGGTAGTATTTGTGGCTACTGCTATGTCTATTGTTTCTGGTGCGGTTGCTGAGCGCATGAAGCTTTGGGCTTTCCTAGCATTCGCTGTTGTTATGACTGGCTTTATCTATCCAATTCAAGGCGTTTGGTCTTGGGGCGGCGGCTTCTTGTCAGAAACAGTCGGTTACTCAGACTACGCTGGTTCCGGTATTGTGCATCTGTGTGGTGCCACCGCAGCATTGTCTGGTGTTTTATTCTTGGGCCCACGTAAGGGCAAGTTTTCTGCAGACGGAAAAGTTAATGCTATTCCTGGCGCCAATATGCCTTTAGCCGCTTTGGGTATGTTTGTGCTATGGATGGGATGGTTTGGTTTCAACGGCGGTTCTGAATTGGCCCTGTCTAGTGTTGAGTCATCTAATAACGTTGCTAGCGTGTTTGTTAACACTAACGCTGCCGCTGCTGGTGGCCTTCTGGCTGCACTGGTTCTGTCCCAATTGCTTTATGGCAAGGCTGACCTGACTATGGCTGTTAACGGTGCACTGGCTGGTCTAGTAGCAATTACTGCTGACCCGCTTTCTGCAACTGGGGGTATGGCAACTCTTATTGGTGCCATTGGTGGCGTTATTGTTGTGTTGTCTGTTAGATTATTTGACAAGATTAAAATTGATGATCCTGTCGGTGCTATTTCGGTCCACGGCGTCGTTGGTATCTGGGGTCTTCTGGCAGTAACTATTAACTCTGATGTCACTATTATGGCCCAGTTAACAGGGGCGGCAGTTATCTTCTCCTGGACTTTCGTTACTAGCAGCATCGTTTGGTACATTCTAAAGAAGGTTATGGGTATTCGAGTCTCAGAAGAAGACGAATTTACTGGGGTTGATATTGCCGAGTGTGGTTTGGAAGCTTATCCTGAGTTTGTTAATTAAAAAAGGCTGACAATAGTTAATCAAAAACCGGGGCTATAAGCCTCGGTTTTTTTGTGTCAATGAAAAATGAAAAATGAAAAATTAGAAATACTCACCTTTTTCGTCATGCATGGATGCAATTTTAGTAAGAAACAGGTATCTTTGCCATTGATAACAACATGTATGGAAATAGGACATTATGAAACTAATTACTGCAGTGATTAAACCATTTAAACTGGACGATGTTCGTGAGGCGCTTGCCGATATTGGTGTGCAGGGCATTACTGTGACTGAAGTGAAAGGCTTTGGCCGCCAAAAAGGGCACACTGAGCTCTACCGTGGCGCAGAGTATGTTGTGGACTTCTTGCCAAAGATTAAGTTGGAGATCGCGGTTTCAAGTGAGATGGTTGATAGCGTGGTTGAGGCTGTCACAAAATCAGCAGCGACGGGTAAAATTGGCGATGGAAAGATATTTATTTCCTCGTTGGATGAGGTTGTTCGTATTCGTACCGGTGAAACTGGTGTAGAAGCTATCTAGGTTCTTTTTTAGGTGTTATTGCAGGTTATATAGTGAAAAGTAAACAATTTAAGGTTGTATCCCTACCCAGGCTATTAGTTTTACTGTTATCAATGGTTGTGACTTTGAGTTCCTACGCTGCCACCAGTGTGGGCGACAAGTCGATTGCCACTACTATTATTGACAAGCTTAGTTCCGGACGTTCTGATTTAGAATATGACGTTCTCGGCAAGGCGCCCGTTGTTGGGTTTTATGAGGTCCAGGTAAGAGGCGGACCTGTCCTTTACGTATCAGCTGACGGTAATTTTTTCTTTGACGGGAATCTATACCAGGTCAAGAATGGACAATTTGCGGATGTCCGTAATTTACGTTTGGATGTGGATCGTCGACAAACTTTCGCAACGATGTCTACTGATAGCATGATTGTCTTCAGACCTGAGGGTAGCACCAAAGCTATTATAAACGTGTTTACCGATGTTGATTGTGGATATTGTAGAAAGTTGCACAAAGAGGTTCCCCAGCTTAATGCCATGGGTATCGAAGTAAGATACCTTGCGTACCCACGTAGTGGTATTCCTTCCCTGTCCTATGACAAGATAGCGACGGTTTGGTGCTCAGATGATAGGAATGATAGTCTTACGCGCTCAAAGAACGGCAACGATGACGTCATCTCAGTCTGTAATAATAATCCGGTGGCAGAGCACTTTGCCCTCGGCGGAAAACTGGGTGTCACTGGCACACCGGCAATAGTCTTGATGGATGGTACAATGCTGCCCGGTTATAGAACTGCGGCTGACTTTGCCAAGCTGCTTGGCCTTAAGTCTGAGACTGAGGGAAGTTAGTTAAAACTCTTCCAATAATACTGAATAATTTCGTCAATAGTATAAAATCATCAACCGTGAAAAAGGTGATTTTTTCGCGTGTTTGATTTAGTCAATATTCTGAGGGGTTAAGGTGAGAGTCGTAAATATAGGTTTGTGTGGTTTAGGCACCGTCGGATCGGGTGTGTTTAATGTGCTAGCCCGAAATTCGAGTCATATTAATGCCCGTGCAAACTGTCAAATTAGGGTGGCCCAAGTCGGATGTCGTCGCGATAATTCCAGCTGTGATCTGACGGGGGTGGATGTCACTCGAGATATTTTTGATGTTACCAACAATCCTGACATTGATGTAGTGGTCGAGCTAATTGGAGGCACTACCGTCGCTTTTGACCTCGTTATGACGGCGCTCAAGAATGGCAAACACGTTATCACAGCCAACAAAGCTCTAATTGCTGAACATGGAATGGCTATTTTTTCTGAAGCGCAATCTCGGGGTCTAATGGTTGCATATGAAGCAGCAGTCGCTGGTGGAATTCCCATCGTGAAGGCTTTACGTGAAGGCCTGTCTGCAAATCGTATTACTTGGTTGGCCGGTGTCATCAACGGGACTACTAACTTCATTCTGTCGGAAATGGATAGCAAGGGCCGAGAATTTTCTGACGTATTATCTGAAGCCCAAGAGAAAGGTTATGCAGAGGCTGACCCCACTTTTGACGTCGAGGGTATCGACGCAGCCCACAAGCTTGTAATTTTGGCGTCAATTGCGTTTGGTATTCCGTTGTCTTTGGATGGCATTTTCACCGAGGGTATTACTCGGTTAGAGCCTCAGGATATCGCCTATGCGAGGGAGTTGGGTTACTCGATTAAACATTTAGGTATGGCTCGTCAGACAGAGGCTGGCGTCGAACTCCGAGTGCACCCCACACTAGTGCCAGAGAAATCTCTGATCGCAGGTGTAAACGGCGTATCAAATGCGGTGATGGTAAATGCTGATGCGGTAGGTACAACACTATTTTACGGGCCTGGAGCTGGTGCAGAGCCGACAGCCTCTTCTGTAATAGCTGATGTCGTTGATGTAGCACGACAGATGAATTCCAATTCTGATTCTTGGGTTCCTGCTCTTGGTCGAAGCTCCAGTCAGCTTAAAGAACAAACGTTATTGAATATTCAGGATGTCGAAACAGGTTTCTATATACGATTCTCGGCATTGGACCAGCCAGGCGTGCTATCCAATGTCACCAAAATAATGGGAGATGCAGGGATTAGCATTGAGGCTATTATTCAGCGCGAGCAGCCTGCTGGAGAACGTTACGTCAATGTCATTATTCTGACCAACGTGACTAAGGAAAAATATTTAGACGAGGCCGTTGAGCGCATCGAACTGCTAGAAACGGTTCGAGGGCAGGTCAATTTCATTCGTGTTGAATATTTGGACCAGCTCTAACAACCGATCAAGAATTAAAATCAATAGCTGCTAATCGCAACCAGGATCACAGTTCAATGAAATACATCAGTACCCGTGGTGGTGTAGCACCAAAGAGTTTTGAAGAGGTCATATTAACTGGGTTAGCGCCTGACGGCGGGCTATTTGTACCTGACCAACTTCCGCAGTTTAGTCATAGTGAAATTAGCTCTTGGAAGAATCTTAGTTATCAAGAACTGGCTCTGCAGGTCATGAGCCCTTTTGTTGATGACGAGATTCCTCAATCTGATCTGAAGCAACTTATTGAAAAATCCTATTCCACCTTTAGGCATAGTGAAATTGCACCTTTAGTGAAGACCGGTGAAAACGAATGGATTCTCGAACTTTTTCATGGGCCAACATTGGCGTTTAAAGATTTTGCACTACAGTTTTTGGGCAACCTACTTGACTACACTCTAGAGAAGCGACAGCAAAAAGTGGTTATTATGGGAGCCACTTCGGGAGATACTGGCTCTGCTGCGATAGAGGGCTGTCGCCGTTGTAACAACATCGATATTTTCATTCTCCACCCTTATCAACGAGTATCGGATGTTCAGCGACGTCAAATGACCACCGTTCAGGCCGATAATATTCACAATATCGCCCTGCATGGAAATTTTGACGATTGCCAAAATATGGTGAAAGCGAGCTTCGCTGATCAATCATTTTTGCCCGATGGCCGTCAGCTTGTGGCGGTTAATTCTATTAATTGGGCGCGAATTATGGCCCAAATTGTTTATTATTTTTGGGCGTCACTGCGGCTGGGAGGTCCGGATCAAGCGATATCGTTTTCGGTGCCAACAGGTAATTTTGGTGATATTTTTGCGGGTTATCTAGCCTTTAAAATGGGCTTGCCAATCAAGCAGTTAGTGATAGCCACTAACCAAAACGACATTTTACATCGCTGTATTAGCAAAAATGACCATACTACACGTGCACTTGAAAAAACCTTGGCCCCAAGCATGGATATTATGATTTCAAGTAATTTCGAGCGATTATTATTTGATCTCTACGATAAGGACGGCAAAGCTATAGCGGATTTGATGACAGATGCAAAGGCTGGTCATATGCGCCTCAGTGAAACAGTACTAACCAAAGCACGCCAACTCTTTTCTAGTTATCGTTGCGATGACAAAGGAATGGTTGACTTGATTCGCGATACTTACCGAGATCATGATTACCTTCTTGACCCACATACAGCTATAGGCTTGGCCGCCGCAAGAGAGTGCCGCGCGGATCTTCAAACGCCTATGGTGACTCTGGCAACAGCCCATCCCGCTAAGTTTCCTGATGCTGTAAAGCAGGCCGGCTATCCTAGTGATCCCGAATTGCCCCCTCATATGGCAAATCTATTCGAACGGGAAGAGCGGTTTACGATATTGGACAACGACCAATCTACTGTACAGAGTTTTATATCTGATAATATTACTGCGTAGAAACCGTAATGATAGGGAATACGTAAGAATAGCAGACCAGTGGAAACTATCGAGACGCCTTTATGAGTGACGAAAATAAATTATCTAAAGAAGATCAAGAGCGAGTTAATAAATACCTGAATAGCGGGTTCAATACGATTGAACGTAAACCTTTTAATGGGTGGCGACTACTCGGTACAATTTGGATTGTCGTGGCGGCTTTGGGTTGGGTTAGTTGGTATATTGGTAAAGACGCCGGATACCTGTAGATTTTGATGTTGTAAGCTTACTTTTTGGGAGATTCTTAATGTATGCCGAACCAATGCCAACGGCCACTATGATCAGTACCAATGGCGTTGAGCTAGAGGTTTTCCAAGCCGGACAGGGCGGTATTCCAATTGTGTTGTGTCATGGTTGGCCAGAGTTGGCATACAGTTGGCGCTATCAAATTCCTGCCTTAGTCAGAGCTGGTTACCACTGTATTGTGCCTAATCAGAGAGGCTACGGCCGTTCCAGTAGGCCCACTGCAGTAAATACCTATGATATCCATCATTTAACTGACGACCAAAATGGGCTTCTAGATGCTTTGGGTATCGACAAGGCTATCTATGTTGGACATGACTGGGGTGCCATTATGTTATGGCAGCATGCGTTGCTAAATCCTGATCGTGTGATTGGTTTGGCCAATATGTCAGTACCTTTTAAGGCGCGCGAGCCTTCAGAGCCCGTGGCTTTTTGGGAGAAGGTGCTGGGCGAAGATTTTTATCTGGTCCATTTTAATCGCTATCCCGAGGTGGCGGCACGTTCATTTGAAACCAACCCGAAAAGGGTTTTAACCAATCTCTATCGAACTAAGCATTGGTTAGATGATGGATTACCTCAACCTGATGGCTACTCGATTGTTCGGTCTGCAGAAATTGACAATCAGCGCGGGGAGTTAATGCTTAGCGAAGAAGACTTAATGGTCTTCGTGGAAGCTTTTAAGCATAGTGGATTTGTCGCGCCATGTAATTGGTATAGAAATTTTACACGTAATTGGGAAACTATGGGGCATGTTAAGCAGGTTATAGAGCTACCATGTCTTATGATCTATGGTGAGCATGACATGGTGCCAAAAGTTGATATGACCGATACCGTGCTAGATTTAGAGGTTAAAACCTTGAAATGTGGCCATTGGATTCAGCAAGAGGAGCCAGAGCAAACTAATCAAATTCTGCTGGATTGGCTACAGCGCAAAACGCATCCACTTTTGAGTTTGTAAAATGCAAATTCAAAGCCGATCCTATGACTTAAATAGCTGTGATTTCCCTGAGCAGATAGATCCACTTTTACAGCGAGTTTATGCCGCTAGAGGTGCGAAAAACCAATTAGGCTTGGATCGTCACCTTTCATCTCTTCCCTCACCTCAATTAATGCTCGGTATGCCGGCTGCGGTAAAGCGTCTTATAGACGCCCTACATGACAATGAGCATATAGTGATCGTGGGTGATTTTGATGCCGATGGAGCGACTAGTTCAGCATTAATGGTGCTCGCCTTAACCGCAATGGGTTTTAAAAAGGTGAGGTTTTTGGTACCGAATAGATTTGATTATGGTTATGGTTTAACGCCAGAAATTGTCGATTTAGCCGCGCAGAATAAGCCCCAATTAATAATTACTGTCGACAATGGTATATCCAGTGTTGAGGGCGTGGCGCACGCTCTCACTCTTGGTATAGAAGTCATTATTACTGACCATCACTTACCGGGAAGGGTGCTACCCAATGCAGTGGCTATTGTTAACCCCAATCAACCTCGATGTGAATTTCCAACTAAAAATCTTGCTGGTGTTGGTGTAGCTTTTTACCTATTAAGTGCCTTGCGTGTTGAGCTTCGACATCAGAATTGGTTTGTAGAGCACAATCTCATCGAGCCCAAAATGGCCGCATGGCTTGACTTGGTAGCCTTGGGCACCGTCGCTGATGTCGTACCCTTAGATCAGGTTAATAGAGTCTTGGTTTACCAAGGTTTGTTGCGTATTCGTGCAGGTCAATCCCGTCCAGGTATTCAGGCTCTGTTGCGAATTGCAGGAAAGAATCCTCATCGTTTAGCCTCTGCAGATCTGGGCTTTGCTATTGGCCCACGCCTAAATGCCGCCGGGCGGCTAGACGACATTTCATTAGGTATTCAATGCCTGCTGACGGATGACCATCAACTGGCGATGCAAACTGCCCAAGAGTTGGACCAACTCAATAAAGATCGTCGATCAATTGAACAAAGTATGCAGCGAGAAGCTATGGTTGAGATGGATAAACTGTCATTTGGTTCAGATGAGGTTCTCCCTGCCGTTTTATGTCTTTTTCATCCCGATTGGCACCAGGGTGTGGTGGGGTTGTTGGCATCTCGGTTAAAGGAAAAATATCATCGTCCAGTGGTGGCTTTCGCGCGCGGCGATGAAGGTATCTTAAAGGGTTCGTCTCGATCGATCCCAGGATTGCATATCCGTGATGCTCTAGACGCTGTGGCCACTCGCTACCCGGGCTTGATAGACAAGTTCGGTGGTCATGCCATGGCAGCGGGGTTGAGTTTGTCGGAGAATAAATTTGAACAGTTTTCTGAGGCCTTGCAAAAGTATGTTGAAGAATCGCTTAGCGAGGATGATTTAGCCGCTACACTAATCACAGATGGGAGCCTTGAATCTAATCAATTAACGATGCACACTGCCGAGCTTTTACGAGAGGCAGGCCCTTGGGGTCAGCAATTCTCAGAGCCATGTTTTGATGGAAATTTCCAACTAAAACAGCAGCGCATCGTCGGCGAGAATCACCTCAAGTTAGTGCTATCTCATGAAGCGGCACCGGAGATGAATATTGATGCGATTTATTTCAATATAGATACTGATGTATGGCCGAACAACCAGGCTCAACGAGTCAGATGCGTTTATCGTTTGGATATTAATGAGTATCGAGGTCAAGAAAAATTACAGTTCTTGATTCAATATATGGAAGTCATTTAATAACTATAATAAGACAATAATTATGAGTCTAAAATCCGATCTTAGTGCAGATCTACTTCTGTTGACGACTGCATTTATCTGGGGCTTTGCTTTTGTATTTCAAAGTACCGGAATGGAGCACATTGGCCCTTTTACTTTTGTCTTTGGTCGTTTTGTCATCGCTACCATAGCGATAGTGCCCATCTGGTATCTTATGGAAAAACCGAAGAAAATTTGGGTTTCTCATCCAATGGATATCAAGGCAGTTCAGTTGGGTATTATCATGGCAGTGGGCATGTTAGTTCAGCAGTCTGGTCTTTTGTATACAACGGTAGCTCGGGCTGGATTCTTAACCGGCGTATATATTATTTTTGTACCCTTAATGGGTCTATTTATGGGTAGCCGGACTGAATGGCCAACATGGATTGGCGTTGCACTTTCGTTAGTTGGCTTGTATTTTCTTGGGCAGATTCAAACTGACCAGTTTTTGATTGGCGACGGGTTGATCTTGATTAGTTCAGTATTGTGGGCCCTGCATGTTATCTACACCGGGAAAGTAGCCAATAAAATATCAGTATTTAGATTGATGTTTCTGCAATTTTTTGTCGCAGCTGTGCTTAGTTGGTTCGTAATGCTCATCTTTGAGAACTGGGATTGGCAGGCGGTGAAAGCCGCTGCTGTGTCATTATTGTTTGTGGGTGTTTTAGCATCCGGTATTGGATTTTCCTTACAGGTGGTGAGCATGCGCACAGCGCCACCGTCACATACTGCCCTTATTCTTAGCTTTGAAGCGGTTTTTGCAGCCATCGGAGGCTGGTGGCTACTCGACGAGTACCTCAGTACCCCTGAATTGATTGGTTGTGGCTTGATCTTGAGTGGCGGGCTGCTCTCGCAGCTAAAGGTCTTACTTAAAGCCTCAGGTGATGTTATCGAACATCCCCGAGGAGTTAATTAACAGCCGGTATCTCTAGAGGTTTTCGAAAAGCGAACTGAGTGTCCTTAGGACGATTGCTTTCATCATGGGCTGGGCGAGTTCTGTTGGATGAAGGCCGTCTTGCTGAATCATTCCCTCAGTAACGGCTAGCTCTTCAAGCTCGAAAGGAATGAGTAGAACGTTCTGTTCTTTCGCTAAGGCGGGATAAACTGCAGCAAAGGCTTTGGCATAGCGACGACCATAATTAGGCGGGATACGCATACCAAATAATATGGGCACTGCTTTTTTCTCACGACATAAGGCGATCATCGAGCTTAAGTTTTTTTTCATTAGACTGAGAGGATGGCCGCGCAAACCATCATTGCCGCCAAGTTCGAGCACGACGAAGTCAGGTTGAAATTTCTCTAAAAGTAATGGTAACCGCGCTAAACCGCCACCAGTAGTATCACCGCTTATGCTGCCATTGACTATCTTGTGCTCAGGGTGCAAGTCATTTTGAAGAAGATTGACCCAGCCCTTCTCAGGATTTATACCATATCCTGCACTCAAACTATCACCGAGCACCAGTATGGTTGATCCATAAGTGTTGGCGCCGAGTAAAATAAACAGGCAACATAGGCTCTGGAAAAATAGTCGCATAAATGATTCTCTAATGTAATTTTTTAAATTTGTCTCTGGCAGTGTAAGGGATTACCGTAATAATGGAACAAATCGATGATTGAAGTTCGTAATATTAGTAAACAGGTGTCCACAACAGAGGGTACGTTGAGGATTCTTGATGGGATTAATGTGTCAGTTGGGGATGGTGAAACGATAGCGATTATTGGTCCTTCGGGTTCAGGAAAATCGACGTTGTTGGGTATATTGGCTGGATTAGATCTCCCCAGTTCGGGAACAGTCGCCCTTAATGGTAAAGATATTACCGCTATGGACGAGGAGGGGCGTGCGGCTGTGCGAGCCAAAGACGTCGGTTTTGTGTTCCAGTCTTTTCATCTTCTACCGGGATTAACTGCATTAGAAAATGTTGCCTTACCGCTTGAACTTAAGGGTGATTCAAAGGCTATGGAAACAGCCCATTATTATTTAGAGCGAGTGGGCTTAGATCACAGAACAACTCATTATCCTCGGCAACTGTCTGGAGGCGAGCAACAGCGGGTTGCCGTAGCACGCGCCTTTGCCTGCAGGCCGACTATATTATTTGCCGATGAACCCACGGGTAATCTTGACACTGGCACTGGTGAAATTATTAATGACTTGCTGTTTGATCTCAACCGGGAAGAGGGTACTACCCTGGTACTTGTTACCCACGAAATGAATTTAGCGACTCGATGCAATCGTACGCTGCAATTGCAAGCGGGACGCCAAGTAGAGGCGACCACTGAAAACACCCAGGAGATGGTGCCTTAATGCTTTCTCTAAAGATGCTGCTACGCACCTGGCGTGGTGGAGAATTAGGCCTGATCCTATGGGCCCTTGTACTGGCTGTGGCTGTCGTTACATCGGTATCTCTGTTGGCAGAGCGTATTGAGCTGGCTCTAACGAATGAGTCTAGTAGCTTTCTAGCATCAGATTTGGTGGTGCAAAGTAGCAAAGTAACTAATCCAGATTGGCTTTTGGAAGCGAAGAATAAAAAGGTTGCTACGGCTCAGATGCTGAGTTTTTCATCCATGGTGTTTAAAGGTGAAGATATGCATTTGGCTTCAATTAAAGCGGTTGAGCCTAGCTATCCATTACGTGGTTTTATCAAGCGTTCGACTAGCGCATTTACCAGCGACCTAAGTCTCATTGAAGAGGTCGATTATGGCCCACCTCAGGGTGAAGTTTGGGTCAACGCAAGATTGCTGCCGTTGCTTAATATTCAGCTGGGCGATGAAATTGAGTTGGGCGACACATCGCTCAGAGTTAGTCAGATTTTAGTGGAAGAGCCCGACAGCGGTGGCTCTTACTCTTTTTTCGGCGCGCGAGTGCTAATGAGCTATGCCGACATTCCCAGTGCTGGAATTATCCAGCCGGGCAGCCGTGTTACCTATCGATATCTCATGGCGGCAGGGGCTGGCGCTGAGGACCAGTTTGACGAATATGTAGCTTGGTTAAAACCTCAGCTCGACATTCATGATCGCTTGATCACCCCAGATCAGGCCCAAGCCAGCATTGCTGATACGATGGACAAAGGTAGACGTTTCCTTCTGCTGGCAGGCAGTATTGGTGTTGTTTTGGCCGGCATCGCTCTGGCGTTAGCCAGTCACCACTTTGCCAGTGGTCAAACCAAACAGGTGGCTCTGCTTAAAAGTTGGGGAATTTCAGCGCATCGTGTGCGAAGCATGTATTTTCAGCAAAGCATTTGGATGGGTCTGGGAGGCTCGTTGGTCGGTCTAGCGGTCGGTTTTTTGTTTCATTTATTGCTGCTGTTTATTGTCCGCGAGTGGTTGCCCATTGAGTTGCCAGCCGCCGGAATAAGGCCTTGGATAACAGGTTTAGCAACTGGGTTACTTTGTTTAGCTGGATTCACTTTGCCCGCTCTATGGCACTTGCCCGCTCAATCGCCGCTTGCGGTGCTGCGGCAAGACGTTGTGGTAAAGCCGCTTAACTCTTTAGTACGAGTAATATTTGGCGTTGGTGCCATTGCTGGGTTATTGCTGTGGTATAGCAATAACCTTTATTTATCGCTGGCCATCTTGGCTGGCTTTGGGTTAACCGCCTTTTTTTCAATTTTAGTTGGCTTGTTCTTGCTGCGTCTAGGTAAACAATACGGCCAACGGTTAGGGAGTATCTGGCGTTTGGCGCTGGCCAATTTGTGGCGTCGTAAGGTGCAAAGTTTAATTCAGATGGTCGGTTTTTCAGGTGCAATTGCGCTGCTAATGATTATGGTGGTGGTGAGAACTTCTTTAATTGATGAATGGCGATTTCAGCTAGCTGAAGATGCGCCTAACCATTTCTTGGTCAATGTGGCCTCCTACGAGTTAGACGGTGTTAAACAGTTGGTCAACGATCAAGAACTGGACACATCGGGCTGGTACTCGATGGTGCGTGGCAGAATGACCGCCATTAATGGGATATTGATTACGGAGGCACAAAAAGACAGTCATGAGTCCTTTAGGCGTGAGCTAAATCTAAGCTGGACTGCTGAGTTGCCTGAGGGCAACAAAGTCACCCAGGGAGAGTGGTGGGACTCCTCCGCAGTTAGAAACCTTGCGACTACTGAAGATCCTGAGGGTCAGATAATTGCACCCTTATCGATTGAAGACGAGTTAGCCGGTGAACTTGGATTAACGGTAGGTGATCGACTGACATTTAGTGTTGGTGGGTTGACGTTCGAAGCACAGGTAACCAGTGCGCGAAGTCTTAATTGGGATAATATGACACCCAATTTCTATTTTTTATTTCCTGAAGGGTTATTGGAAGATTACCCTCGAACCAGTATGACTAGTTTGTATATTCCGCCGCAAAAAAAGTTACTAGTCAATGATTTGTTGCGTCATTACCCCACGGTTCAGGTCATTGAGCTAGATAAGATTATTGAGCGAATTCGTACTATTGTTTCTCAGGTGACGCGTGGACTGGAGGTGATGACCTTGCTTATTCTGGGCTGTGGTGTATTAGTGATGTTTTCTGCTGTTAGTTTATCCATGTCTGAGCGTCTTCAGGAGAGTGCCATTTTGCGAACCTTGGGGAGTTCTCGGCGAGTTATACTCGGAATTCAATTGATTGAATTCACTGCTTTGGGTGTGATGGCAGGTCTGCTCGCCAGTGCTGGGGCTGAGTTGTCTGTGGCAATGTTGCAACGATTTATGTTTGACCTGCCATTCTCAATGCACCCATGGCTGTGGTATGCAGGTCCAAGCATGGGCGGTCTTTTGGTGGGTAGTCTAGGCGTGGGTTACAGTCGTAAAGCGGTTATTCAACCGCCCCTTGAGGTATTGAGGAGTCTTTAATCGATTATCTGATCGGTAGCTGAATACTGAAGGTAGTCCCTTGATCTTCATCTGACATCACCGATATTTGGCCGTGGTGTTGCTCAGTGATAATGAAGTGAGTAAAAGATAAACGCTGATCAGCATCGTGCCGACTGTTGGTCTCTTCGGACGTGGAGAAAGACTCGAACAAATGCTGTTGGTGTGCGGTACTGATAGCTGCTCCATTATGCTGAAAACGAACCCATAAATCATCATAGAGTCGAGTCACCGCAATACGAATAGTGGGTTTGTGGTTGTCGTCTTCAATTCTGCCCAGCGCGTTACAAGCGTGGCGAATTAAGCTTAGAAAAACCTGTTGTAGTTCGGTGGTATAGCAAGCAAAGTCAGGCAGGTCGTCCGCATAGTCGACGCTCACATCGATGTCTTGGAACCTCAGTCCCGAGGTGACGGACAATACGTCTTCGGCGAGTTCAACACTGTGATCAATGATTTGCGTAATGTTTGCTTGAGACTTTACGTCACCCCCAGAACTGGAAAATTCCATCAGATTTTCAATGACCGATCTAGCCTGCTGGCCTCGAATCACAGTGTCCTCCAAAATCTCTTGCAGGGCGACGCGATCAAAGGGTTCATCAGTGAGACCTTGGCGAACGGTCTTAACTGACTTTAACATGGCTCGCAAAGGTAGATTGATGTCATGAGCCATATCAGATGCCATTTCACCCATTAATGACATTTTGTCGCGCTGAATAAGCATGGTTTCACTTTTGACTTGCTGGGTCACATCATCGATCAAAATAACAACACCAGTCTCAGTCTGATCGGTCAGTGGATAGATGGTAATATCGAAATAATATTGTCCGCGTTGGCTATATTTTATGGTCACGGCAGCCTTTTGTTCCAGGGCTTGCGCGATCTGCTCGGCGGTGACTGTAATTTCTGGGTAAGCCTTCCACAAATCTTTGCTAATTGCATCGGTTGTTGAGACACCACTAATTTCCTCAGCTCGACGATTCCACTGGGTGATTTTGTTTTTATTGTTCAAGCCGATCAACATTAGGGGCATTGAACTTAAAATTTCTGTGATGTAAGACTCAGACCGTCGCAATTGTGAGGTGGTAGAAAGATGTCCGCTAATCTCTGTTTCCAGCGCTTTATTACTACCTTTTAATAGGTCGTTTGCTTCGTTAAGGGTTGCTGTGCGCTCTTGCACTCTTACTTCTAATTGAGCTTTGATTTCTTCTAACTCACGGTTGTAGCGGTGGGACTGTCGGCGACTGAAAAACAACCTCACTATGGTCAATGACAGAGCAATAATAAAAATACCACTAGAAAAATTAGCGATCCATTGCCAGTTGGTAGATCCGTCAGTTTCTCTAAACACCCGAAATATATCAGCCACAGCCAACTGGGCAAAAAGTAAACAGGAAAATGCGATGATATTTTTCATTTAATCCATTGCTGTAACAGTATTTCAAGTCAATAGAATGCCACATAATTGAAACGAAATCTCTATTCTTATATCGGTATTTGGTGCGGCTAACTCTAGCAGCAATAAAACTATTATTGGTTAGTCTGTGTCGCTACGTCAGGTGAAGGAGTCATATCCAAAGCAATACAGTTTGTCGGCCATAGTTTAATGTGGTCACAGCTGTAAGACTTAGATTAGACTGAGTCATTATGGAAACCATCCCTTTGACTAACGTCGCTCTCGCATTTATCCCCGTCATGGTGGTGTTACTCGTTATGTTCAGATGGTCGCTGGCCGTTTCTGAGAGCGCAGTTGCCTTGGCGCGGATGCTGATACAACTGATTTTGATTGGCTATGCCCTAAATTGGATTTTTGCAGTTAATTCCTCTTGGCTGGTACTAGGATTACTCAGTTTTATGTTGATTGTCGCTAGCACAATTGCTCTTAGACCTCTGACTAGGAAAAAACGATGGCGTGATTATGGTCAGGCTTTATGCGCAATATCTTGCGGTGGAGGTGCAACTCTCGCTTTCATTATCTATTTTGTCTTAGATATCCGGCCCTGGTATCAAGCGAGTAGCATTATCCCAATAGCGGGTATGATTTTTGCCGCCTCTATGAATGCGGTCAGTGTGGCCGCTGAGCGGTTTGTGATGGAAACTAAACATGGATCAGCGCCCATCGTTGCCCGCAATGAGGCCTTTAAAGCGGGATTGATCCCGATTTTTAATAGCTTGTTGGCGGTAGGGCTGGTTTCTCTGCCTGGGATGATGACTGGCCAAATATTATCTGGTGTGCCGCCACTTATTGCGGCTCGATATCAAATTGTGGTGATGTGCATGATTACCGGTGCTTCAGGTATTTCTGCAGCCATTTATCTACATTTGGTCAGCAAGAATAAAACCGCTTAGGTCTTATGAAGAACAGCTGACCGAGATAGTTTCAGCCCAATCTGGTGGTAGTCCAGCATACTGCTGTGCTCGAGGGTGTTCAGCATAGGGATTCTGCAAGACTTCAAGTAACAGATTAACCCCTGAGTAATCGCCTTGCTGGGCTTGCTCTATTACTGCTTGAGCCATGTAATTACGTAGAATATATTTGGGATTGGTGGACCACATTTGCTGGCGTCGCTCTTCATCAGTTACAGGTTGCTGGCCTAATCGTTGGTGATATTTTTCGGCCCAGAAATCAAAGGCTTGGCGATCGATAAACATATCGCGGGCTGCCGTTCTATCGTCGGAAAAGCGGCAAAGATTACGAAAAAACAATGTGTAGTCGACATTGTTTGATGCCATCAGCTGTAGCAATTGATTAATCAAATCTTCGTCTGTGTCATTGTAATGGGACAGTCCTAACTTGGCTGCCATCAAGCCTCGATACAGGGTCAGAAATGTTGGTTCGTAGGTTTTTAGAATACTTACTAGTGTCTCAGAGGATATTAATGTCATCAGAGAAGTGGCCAAGGCATTTAGATTCCATAGACCGACCGATGGTTGGTTCTTAAAAGAGTAGCGTCCGTTGGCGTCAGAATGGTTACAAATAAAGTCCGGGTTGTAGGCATCTAAAAACCCAAACGGGCCATAGTCGATGGTGTCGCCCAATATCGACATATTGTCGGTATTCATCACCCCATGGGAAAACCCAACCGCCTGCCAATGGGCAATCATTTTGGCGGTTTCAGTTACTGAGTGTGCAAATAGTTTGGCGTATTTTTCATCATCATCGGACCAATCAGGGAAGTGTCGATCAATCACGTAGTTGGCCAGGGCCCTTATCGGTTCAGATTGGTTTCGGTAGTGAAAGTGTTCAAAGGAGCCAAAGCGGATATGACTGCGGGCCACACGGCAGACTGTTGCGGCGGATTCCACGTCCTCACGATAGACTGGTGTTTTACTCTCAATCAGGCATAGGGCTCTAGTAGTGGCGATACCTAAACCATGCATTGCTTCGGAACAAAGGTATTCTCGAATACTTGAGCGTAATACTGCACGCCCGTCAGCAAAGCGCGAATAGGGTGTTGTGCCCGCGCCTTTGAGTTGAATATCCCAGAGCTCTGATGTGCCAGTAAGGGCATCTTCGACTTGTAATTCACCTAGGGTCATAGCTCGACCATCGCCTAATTGGCCAGCCCAAACACCAAACTGATGTCCTGAGTAGACCAACGCAATTGGCTGCAGGTTTGCTACAGAAAAGTCTCCAGCCATCAAGCTCAGCATGGTTTCACCTGCTATATCATCGGGCTTCAGACCAAGATCTTTGGCCAGTTGATCGTTGCTACTTACCAGTACTGGACCGGACAGTGGATTGGGCGCTACAACACTGTAATGCAAATCACCCTGATCGCTAAAAGCATCAAAAAAGGTATTTTTTAAATCCCTCGCCAGAGGGAAATTGGTATCCGTCATAGTTTTATTCAACAGCTTCAAGGCCGACATCTTGCCAGCTAATTCTAGCTAGGTTGTCTGCATGTAGACTACTAATATAAAGCCAATCGTACGTTTCCAGTGCGCCGGTATTGGTGTGATACTGGCCATCCGGGTCTTGCAGTGACGTCAGTATCTCTCCTTGTCCAGTCATAGCAAATATATGGCTATAGGGTACTGCCTGAGGGCGCATGAAGGGAGGTAGGCGCTGGAATATCTTTCGCATTAGGGGAGAAGCCGACAAATCATCTAGCGGTTTACTGCGTGGCGATACCAACCCTACCCAAAAGCGTCCATCGTTGCCACGGACAACATTGTCTGGAAAGCCAGGCAGATTATCGATTAACACTTCTGATTGCCCCCTCTTGTCACCCTGCAGCCAATACTTGTGAATACGATAGGAGCCGGTCTCATTGACGAGAACAAACTGGCTATCAGCATCTACCGCAACACCATTGGCAAAGTTTAGGCCATCCATTAACATTCTTGTTGTCTGATCTACGGGATCATACACAAGAAGACGGCCATGGCCGCCGTGCTCCATAGTATCTAAAAGACTCGCGGCATAGGTTCCACCATTGGTTTGAGCGCCAAATTTGGTTGATGCATCACTAAAGTAAATTTTACCATCAGCAGCGACATCAAGATCATCGGCGTAATCGATATCGGTGCCATCCACAGTGCGGGTTAGCAATGAAATATCCCCAGCAGGAGACACCGTCAATAAGCCCTTGTAGGCATCCGCTATTAGCAGGTTGTTATTCGCATCAAAAACTATTCCTAGGGGACTTCCTTGGGTATTCACCCACTTAACTTGCTCTCCTGTGTCTTGATTGTATCGCACAATCCAGCCTTCACGAGTGGTGGCGTACACCTCATTACCTAAGAGGGCGAGGCCTTCGGGCCCATGGGTATCAGGTAAATTAATAATCTCAATGGCATCTAACCGGGAGTTTTGTGCAAAATCGTCTACAAATCCTTTGTCCGCAGGAGCGTTCCAGCTAACAGGTTCCACTGGAACGGGCCATAACAGCACATAACCTGCGAGAATTGTGGTGACGAATAATACTTTTTTAAACATAACTAATTCCTTTTTGTCGTTATTTCATCGGCATTATGGTGCGCTACTGGACGTGGTTAAGCAACCTCGTTAGTTTCGCTTGGTGTGCTGTCGCTGGTGAGGTAAAATACCGGCTAAGATAGTCCCGCAATCGTTCATAAGGTAGTTAGTAAATCCCATGGAAGTTAATCCCCTTTATACCGCTTTAGATGACCTTCAGACACGTACCGATGTGCTAAGGGGGTATCTTTGACTACGAAAATCGAAAAGAACGTCTTGCTGAGGTTGAGCTAGAGTTAGGTGAACCTGATGTCTGGAATAAACCTGAGCAGGCCCAGGATTTAGGGCGTGAGCGGTCCTCATTAGAGCTTGTTGTAAAAACCATTGAAGATCTAGATTCTGGCGTTGCCGATGCCCGTGAACTATTGGGTATGGCGGTGGAAGAGGATGATGAAGACACGGTAGCCGATGTTGAGGCGGAAATGGCTGCTCTTGAGACTCAATTAGCTAAGCTAGAATTTCGTCGTATGTTCTCTGGTGATATGGATCAAAATAACGCGTTTTTGGAGATACAGTCCGGTTCGGGTGGCACCGAGGCTCAAGACTGGGCTGAGATGCTGTTGCGCATGTACCTTCGTTGGGCCGATGACAAAGGGTTTAAGTCTGAGCTAGTCGAGTGTTCTGCTGGCGATGTGGCCGGTATTAAAAGCGCCACGGTCGAGGTGTCTGGCGAATATGCCTTTGGCTGGTTGCGCACCGAAATTGGTGTTCATCGCTTAGTACGCAAATCACCCTTTGATTCGGGTAATCGACGCCATACTTCATTTGCTGCAGTGTTTGTCTCTCCTGAAATCGATGACAATATTGATATTGAAATAGATCCCTCTGATGTGCGCACAGATACTTATCGGGCCTCTGGAGCAGGAGGTCAGCACATTAACAAAACTGACTCTGCGGTGCGACTTACCCACGGGCCCAGTGGTATAGTGGTGCAGTGTCAGAGCCAGCGATCTCAGCATCAAAATCGTGACAAATGTTGGCAAATGTTGCGCGCTAAACTCTACGAGTTAGAGGTGAGTAAACGCCAAGAGGCGGCTCAGGCGACAGAAGACACTAAGTCTGACATTGGCTGGGGTAGTCAAATTCGTTCCTATGTCTTAGATGATGCGAGGATTAAAGACTTACGTACAAATATAGAAACGCGCAATACTCAAGCAGTGTTGGACGGAAAGCTAGACCAATTTATAGTTGCTTCGCTTAAAGCGGGGCTTTAAAAGTCACCACTAATATACAGAGTAACCATGACTGATCAACAGGACGAAAACAAACTGATTGCCGAACGCCGCGCGAAACTTGATGTATTGCGAACTCAAGAGGGCGCCACTTTCCCTAATCAGTTCCATCCAGCTCAACGTGCTAATGAGCTGCAAGTAGGCTTTGGCGATCAATCCAAAGAGCAGCTAGAGGTTTTGGGTAAGGTGGTTAGTATTGCCGGGCGAGTGATTCGCAATCGTGGTGCTTTTATTGTTGTGCAAGACAGCTCAGGTCAAATTCAGCTGTATGTGACTAAGGATGCACGACCTTTTGCAAAGTCATTGGACTTGGGTGATATCGTTGGTATTACGGGCGTACTACATAAGTCGGGTAAGGGTGATCTTTATGTGCAAATGGACGAGTATTTGCTGCTGACTAAAGCGCTACGTCCTCTGCCGGATAAGTTTCACGGGCTTGCCGACCAAGAAATGCGTTACCGTCAGCGCTACGTTGACTTAATCGTTAATCCTGATGTCCGCAATACTTTCCGCATTCGCTCCAAGGTGGTGGACTTTATTCGGCGCTATCTTAATGATGCTGATTATCTTGAAGTTGAAACTCCGATGTTACAGGTGATACCTGGTGGCGCCGTGGCGCGACCTTTTGTTACCCACCATAATGCGTTGGATATCGACATGTATCTGCGAATAGCGCCAGAATTGTATCTCAAGCGCTTAGTTGTTGGTGGCTTTGAGCGGGTTTATGAGATTAATCGTAACTTCAGAAATGAAGGCCTTTCAACACGCCATAACCCTGAATTTACAATGCTCGAGTTCTATCAAGCCTACGCTGACTTTAATGACCTGATGAATTTGACTGAAGATATGTTACGTAAAATGGCTACCGAGGTATTGGGTTCGACTAAAGTAGTGAATACGATTAGAGATGCTCAAGGTGATATTCAGAGTGAAACCCATTATGACTTTGCTGACGCTTTTATTCGCCTGTCGGTGTTTGATTCTATATTGCAGTACAACCCTGATATAACAGCTGAACAGCTTATCGATGAAGCTGGCGCGCGCAAGATTGCTGCTGACTTACATATCCCGCTAAAAGACAGTTGGGGCTTGGGCAAGGTGCAAATTGAGATATTTGAAAAAACCGTTGAGCATCTATTGGAGCAACCGACGTTTATTACTATGTATCCGGCAGAAGTCTCACCCTTGGCGCGACGCAATGATAATAACCCTTTTGTGGCTGACCGTTTTGAATTTTTTGTCGGCGGCCGCGAAATTGCTAATGGCTTCTCAGAACTCAACGATCCGGAAGATCAAGAAGCTCGTTTTAGGCAGCAGGTAGCTGAAAAGGATGCGGGTGATGATGAGGCGATGCACTTTGATGCGGACTATATTCGCGCCCTGGAGTACGGCATGCCGCCCACGGCAGGCGAAGGCATCGGTATTGATCGTCTGGTGATGCTTTTAACTGACTCTCCATCAATTAGGGATGTATTGTTGTTTCCTCACATGCGGCCGGAGTAGTTCCGCGTCACGAAGACTGTATTAGTCTCTACCAAACCTTGTGCGCCTCCACAGGCTGAGCCTCTAAAGGGTAAAATAACTAGCTTTCATCTTTTAGCATTTTAGCTATAAATAGCTATTTGTATTTACATAGTGATCTATTCAGAATCACCTAGTGTATACGCCAAGATGCCTTAATCAGAGAGTTTGTAGATACTTAATTCGTTGCTTATAAGTATAAATATCGTATTTGGTTATAACTTGCTCTTGAACTGCTTATTTAAAGAGCACTAATTACTATAAGGACTACATCAGTCGATAGTATCGATTGATAGGGTCATGAATGATCAAAATTCTGGAGGGACTAGGCGTTGAGAATGACTGCGTTAGCTGTACTTTTACTGATTGCTTCGGCCTTTATCGAGATCAAAAGCGATGATTTCGGGTCGTTCGAATCCTCCTCAGTGATCATACGTTCTGAAAAGTTAGTTGGTGCGACAATTACTATTGGGGAAATCTCTTTACTAGTTTCAGAAGCAGATCTTATAGTGGATAAGCGACAAAGCCAAAGTTTGGAGATGGTTATTTTACAGGTTTCTGCAGGGATGCACAGTGTGACCATCACTGATTCAGGCAAGCCCCTATTGAGAATCAGACTTAGTGTTCAATCAGGACAGTCTCGAGAACTACGTCTTAGAAGATAGACCTGTTGCCTCTCGGCCATTACTTTCACCCCAAAATATGTTCTATCAATAGGTTTCTGGTAACCCTAAAAATCTAGTTGCCCGATGGAATATCCTTAAATGCTAGCCCTTTATCGGCTCGAGGATCTTGAGGTAACCCTAGTACTCGTTCGGCTATGATATTTCTCAGTATTTCGTCTGTGCCGCCAGCAATGCGTAATCCGGCAGAGCCAAGCCAAGCATCGTGAAAACTCTGTACATCGGCATCGTCGGTTTTTAGCATACCGGCCATATCTAGGGAGTCGATACCAAAATTACCAATAGCTTGCAGTTTATTAGCACTGACCACCTTGGTGATTGAGGCCTCAGGTCCCGGAGTGTCGCCTTTAGAAAGGGCGGACATGGTTCGCAGCTTGGTATTTTTTAAACCGCTGGCCTGGCAGTACCAGTCAGCAATAGATTCGCGCACCCCACGGTTTTTAATCAGAGGTTGGCCGTGATCGTCCTGACCTTGGGCCCATTCAAACGCCTCTTTGGCATCAGTACCATTGGCATCACCTACAGCAAGTCGCTCATTCATCAAAGTAGTAATAGCGACTCTCCAGCCATCACCAATAGCCCCCAGTCTTTGGCTATCTGGGATTCGGACATCATTAAAATACACCTCATTGAAGGAAGAGCCGCCGGTGATCTGCTTGATCGGTTTGATGTCAATGCCGGGTGATTTCATATCAATAAAGAAAAAGGTCATCCCTGCGTGCTTTTCGACATTGGGGTCATGTCTAACCACGATTATGCCGTAGTCACAAAAATGAGCCCCTGAGGTCCAGACTTTTTGGCCATTAATAATCCAATCATCCCCATCTTGAACCGCTTTACTGCGTAAACCTGCAACGTCGGATCCGGCTGAGGGTTCTGAGAAGAGCTGGCACCATATTTCTTCCCCTGCCGCCATCGGAGGTAGATATCGGGATTTTTGTTGGTCCGATGCATACTGCATCATTACCGGCCCAGCCATACCTAAGCCAATTTCATAGACACCGTGGGGCACATTAAATTTTGCTTCTTCCTGGCTCCAAATAATTCTCTCAATGGCCGAGGCTTCTAGGCCGCCATAGTGTTTTGGCCAATGTAACATTGCCCAGCCGGCATCAAACTTCTTTTTCTGCCAAGCCCTGGCGGAATTTAGGAAGTCTTGTTCGTCTACTTTGCCGTATCGCTGGTCATTACCAGCACCGCCCTTAAGCCGAGCATTCTCTTCTAACCAGTCTCTGCATGTAGCTCTGAATGCGGCTTCTTGGTGAGTATCATTGAAATCCATGTGCGCCCCTTAATCTAAACTATTGAGATTAGATCTTTCTAATCCGCTGACGAGTTTCTCTTTCCATGCTGCAAGGGATCCTATATTCAATGATAGTAACTTTGATCGCCTATAAAACAGATGACAGTCGTATTCCCAGGTAAATCCGTTGCCGCCGTGGGTTTGTATATTTTCTTTAGAACAAAACTGAAAGGCTTCTGTTGCGCTGACTCTCGCTGTGGCTGCGGCCACCTCTAGCTCAGTCGAATCATTCAACAAAGCCCAAGCAGCATAGTAGGTATTTGATTTGGCCAGGGTAAGTCCGATATACATGTCAGCAAGCTTGTGCTTTATAGCTTGATAGGAACCAATAGCCCGGCCAAAGGCAAACCGCTGTTTGGCGTAAGCATTGGCCATATCTAGTGTTGCTTGGGCACCGCCAATTTGTTCAAAGCTGAAGAGCACGGCTGCTTGATTAAGGATGTTTTGCAGAAGGGCCCAACCATCTCCAGCATTACTCAACAGTTGACTATTGGCATTATTAAACTCAATTAAAGAGTGACCCCGGCTATTATCAATAGTGTCTTGGTCCTGTACTTCACAGTTATTATTAATTAGATCAACCAGTCTTAAGTCGATGCCTGTCTTGCTCTTACAGATAACCAGTACATGAGTTGCAACGCTAGCGTCGGGAACGGCTATTTTTGTTCCAATTATTTGGTTGTTGTCGACGCTGACCTTAATATTGCTCGCGGTTGGTGCAAACAATTGCTCAGTAATCGCTAGGGTGCCCACACATTCTCCAGAGATTAACTTAGGCAATATCTCACTTTTAATCTGTTCATCAGCAAACTTTATGATGGCCTCTGTAAACAGATAAACCGATGATGAAAAGGGAACTGGAGCCAATGATCGGCCTAACTCTTCGGCAATCACGCAGAGTTCTAAGTAACCTAACCCTAAGCCCCCATAGAGCTCAGGGATACGAATACCTGTCCATCCCATCGCCAGCACTTTTGCCCACAGATCTTTATCGTACTGCTGCTTGGTATCAAGAACTGAGCGGCTTCTTTGTAAGGATTGTTCTTTTTCAAGGAATTTACGCGCTTCGGATTGAAGAAATTTTTGGTCATCTGAAAAATCCAGGTTCATAGTCTTATACTTTTTTTCAGTTATCTTATTATTGTTTAAGGGCTCTAGAATATAGTTCTATTTCAGCTAAATACAAGGCATGCTCTTGATTTGGTGCTCCAAATTACTACGAACAGACTATGCTGGGCAGATTTAGAAATAACCAAATCTTAGCTGCTACATAGTTTGTGAGATTATTGTTTATTTCAAGAGAATAATAATCGAACAGCTTAAAACTTTTGTTGATTGGTAAAGCTGTGGCTAATAAACAGAGAGGCGCTGAACAAGGCAACGGCACAGATCTGATGCGCTGCGGCCACAGGGACTGGTATGTGGAAGATCAAAGTGCTAATCCCCAGAGTAACCTGCAGGGCTAAGAGACCCACAAAAAAGTAGATGGCAAGCTTTAATGGACCTTGAAGATCAGATTTAAGCGCCTGGTAGGCGAAAGTGGTTACTAGACCGACAATTAGATAGGCAAACATACGATGGTTAAATTGAATGGTCACCATATCTTCAAAAGCCGAGAGCCATGCGGGCTGAAGGCTATATAAGCCGGGTGGAATAAAGCTATCGCCCATTAACGGCCAGGTTGGATAGGCCACACCAGCATGTGTACCTGCGACCAAACCACCAGAAAGAATCATCAAAAATATTAACCCACTTAGGCTGTAGGAAAAGTGCTTTAGATGATTAGGCTGAGGTCGCTTGGCGGCAATCAGATCCATGGCAGTCCAGATAATAAACCCATAGACGAATACGGCTAAACCTAGATGAGCGGTCAGTCGGTACTGGCTGACATGGGGATTATCGACCAAGCCACTTTTAACCATGTACCAACCCAGAAGTCCTTGGCTACCACCTAACATCAGCATAACCAATAGCCTTGGGGTTAAACCTGGCGCGATGCGCTTGGTAAAGTGGAAGAACAAGAATGGCAGCACAAAAATAACACCAATAAAACGACCTAAGACGCGGTGCAGATATTCGTACATGAAAATTGGCTTGAACTCATCAAGGGTCATGGTGAAGTTAGTTTTTTGATATTCAGGATATTGCTGGTATTTAAAAAACATTTCTTGCCAGTCAGTATGAGATAGCGGAGGAATAATACCCACTAAAGGCTTCCAGTCGACCATCGACAGGCCAGAATTAGTTAGGCGCGTAACACCACCTAACAGAATCATACCGGCAATAACTGCAGCGCAGCCGAGCAACCAATATGCGATCTGTCGATTGAATTGAGGCTGTTGAGGTGACCTTGGATGTTGAAGCATAATTAGGATTGCTCACTATTAGTTGGATGACCTTTTAACCAATCTTTTCTACGAAAACGCCGCATGTTTAGACTTGATTTTATCGAAAAATCAGCCAGAGAAGTAGCGTATAGCCAGACGACATCCACGCCCATTTTAACCATTATCCAAGGCGCGATAATACGCGTTAGAGCAATGCTGAATACAGTTACTTTCATCGGGTAGCGAGTGTCGCCTGCGCCTCTTAGAGCCCCCGCCATACTAAATTCGATAGCCATCAGAGGCAAGCAGGCGCTAAGAATATAAGTAAACTGTACCATGTGGTGAATAACAAGGGGGTCGGAAATCATGAAGGTGGCTATTTCACGAGCGTACCAACTCATCAATACACCGCCCGATATCATTAAATAAAGACAGGTACGCATAGTCTTCCAGCCAGCGTCGTAAGCACCCTGGTGGTCACCCGCCCCTAAATGTTGGCTAACCAGAGTGGCGCTTGATATAGAGAAACTAAATGCAATCACGATTACTATGCCAAGTATTGATAGTCCTATGCCATAGGCGGCAAATGGTTCGTTTCCATAGCTGGCTAAAAAGACCATAAAGATGAGTAGACCACCTTGAAAGAAAGCCTGTTCGAAAGCGGCGGGCATGCCAATATTAACGAGGGTTTTTCCATTGGTGAGAAGGTCTGGTATTGGATTTGTAGGTTTGAGATTGAAGCCGCCAAAAATCCAGATCAGTAGAAATACGACGATGGTTATAGACATAGCTATACCCCCACCAATGGCTAAACCTGAAATACCCATAGCAGGTAAACCAGACCAGCCAAAGGTCATAGAGGCACCAAGAATAACACTCAGTGTTACGCCAACGATCGCCGTCCATAGTGGGGTGGTGCTGTCACCGGTAGCGCGAAACGACATATTAAATACCAGTGTAGCCAACATTGCTGGTGCAAAAAGTGCAGTCCATAAAGTGAAATCAACCGCCATTCTGTGGGCATCTTCAGTTAGGCCAAAAACCCCGACTAACTGATCGCGAAAGGGAATGGCTATCCACGCCAAGATAAGTCCGTCCAGGAAAAATAGTAAGATCGAGAGCGACGCAAAACGTCCTGCCAAACGTCGATTATTAGCCCCCCAATATTTGCCTACCATAGCGGTTGTGCCACTGCAGAGGCCCATTACTACGGCGTGAAGTACAAAGTACAGGCGTTGACCTGTAGTGACTGCCGCTACAGCGTCGGCGCCCAAACTACCCGCCATTTTTAGAAATGCGACACCCATCAGCATGTAGACAATATTGCTGATAATGGTTGGCCAAGTAAGGCGCCAGATGCTGAGAGTGGAGATAGCTGACATAGGGTTCTATGGTAACATCTACCTCATATTAGAGGTCAGTGATTTAAGGTAAATATGAATATTATTAAGCAAGCGCATCATCAACTCCACCGATCTTGGGTCGGGATGCTTGAGAGTGAATTAGACAAAGACTATCTAGCTGATCTTAGTGATTTTCTATTGCAGGCAAAAGCACTTAATAAGGTTGTCTACCCACCCAGTGAAATGGTTTTTGCGGCTTTCAAGCATACTAATGTTGATGATTTGAAAGTGGTGATTTTAGGTCAGGACCCTTATCACGGTGCTGGACAGGCTAATGGTTTGTGCTTTTCAGTTGCCGCCGGCAATAAGATTCCACCTTCTTTGCGCAACATCTTTAAGGAACTCTATACTGATCTGGGTATTATTCCGGCTAGTCATGGGTGCCTGCAAAGCTGGGCACAACAGGGGGTACTACTACTTAACTCGGTTATGACAGTTGAAGAAGGAAATGCGGGTGCTCACGCTAAACGAGGTTGGGAGCGCTTCACGGATCAGATTATTCGATTAGTCAGCGAGCAAACAGGGGGGGTAGTTTTTATGTTATGGGGCAGTTACGCGCAGGAAAAAGCTAACTTGATAGACGCGTCTCGGCACCTTATCTTACAGTCAGCCCATCCTTCTCCATTTTCTGCTTATCGTGGTTTCTTTGGCTCTAAGCATTTTTCACTGGCAAATGATTATCTTATGGGCTCAGGTGTCGAATGCATTGACTGGCAGCTTCCTGCCCAGCAAGATGTGAGAGGACAAATTACACTTGAACTCTAATCTAGGAGCGGTCTTAGTGCCCCCAAAATCCTGGCAAACGCCAAAAAACCTGTTGATTTTGATGACTGTGGCAATGACTTTTGCCTTCGCGACTTGGACGGCCTTACTTAATAATTTTGTTGTTGAAAGAGCATTTTTTACCGGAAAAGAAATTGGCCTTTTACAGAGTATTCGCGAAATACCGGGGTTTTTGGCCTTTACAGCCGTGTTTGTATTACTGCTGATAAAGGAACAGGTATTCGCCTACTTATCGTTGGCGGTGTTAGGTGTAGGCGTGGCGATTAGCGGTTATTTCCCTTCTGCAGTCGGGCTCTATATGACCACTTTTTTGATGTCGGTTGGATTCCATTACTATGAAACCATAAAACAGTCTCTGTCTTTGCAGTGGCTTTCCCTAGATGAGGCGCCAGCAGTCTTGGGAAAACTGATCGCCGCAAGTTCGGCGGCCTCTTTGCTGGTTTTCGGATTTTTATGGCTTGCTCAGCGGTATCTAGGTTTAGATTATAAAGTTATTTATTTGGTGGGTGGCGGTGCTTGTTTAGTGTTGACATTGTTTATCTGGTTAGCCTTCCCTAAATTTGTTAGCAAAACACCTCAGCGAAAACATTTACTACTCCGGAAACGCTACTGGCTGTATTACGCACTAACCTTTATGAGCGGTGCTAGGCGTCAAATATTTATGGTGTTTGCTGGATTTTTAATGGTAGAAAAGTTTGGCTATACCCTTAGCGACATTGCTGCCTTGTTCTTAATCAACCATCTTTTTAATTGGTTTTTTGCGGGTCGTATTGGCATTATTGTAGGTAAAGTTGGTGAGCGACGTGCTCTCGTTTTTGAATACTGTGGTCTACTTTGCGTATTTACCGCTTATGCCTTTGTAAACAGTGCCAACTGGGCTGGGGCACTGTATGTCGTGGATCACTTGTTTTTTTCACTGGCAATCGCGATTAAAACTTATTTTCAAAAAATAGCGGACCCTGCAGACATTGCGTCCACTGCAGGTGTCGCTTTTACCATTAATCATATTGCAGCGGTGGTGATTCCTGTGCTATTTGGTTTGGTCTGGCTGATATCGCCAATGTGGGTGTTTTTGGCAGGTTCTGTGATGGCTCTAATCAGTTTAGCCTTGGCGCTTTATATCCCTTTGGCTCCTCGTGTGGGCTATGAGGTTGTTACATCTTATTTTGATTTCCGTAAAGGGACCGCTAAGTAGCTAAGATGGACTTATTAGTCTGTTTTTAAGGGTGGCTGATGCGCTTTACCGCGCAACCAGTTTAGTTTTGAAAGCACCGCTGGCGACAAAGCTATCTTCCGTTCGAGTTTAAATTTGCCGGGATAGTCCATCAAAAGTAAGCCTGTTAACATGGTTAAAATACCTTGTCCGGGAAGGAACAGCATTAAAAATCCACTCAATAATAGCAGATAGCCGACGACATTTTTTGCCACAAACATCAATAACCAGACCCCTGGGGAATTTCCTTTCCAAGGGGTCTCAGCCCGTTTTTCCGATAAGAAATAATCTTCTGGAATCTTGGCCACTAGCCACGGCAGTGAAAACAAACTTAGGATAAAGATACTGACGGACGCTAATCCAGTCCATACCAACAAATTTTGATGGCCGAAGATCCATATAAGAATGTCGTTCACTAGGGCTCTAGAATCTCATAAGGCAAAGGCAGATGTGTGGCGCGGAGGAACCCCGTTTGATCGAATGTCACCTCAAGAGTGTCTAAATATTTATCAGGCAACACGGCGAGGACTTCTACGGCAGATTCACTGGCTTGAGCGACAGCGGCAATGGTGCCGATTACCTTGCCGTTACGATCCATTAAAGAGGCACCTACAGGCGGCGTGATGGGCGTATCGAGCCGAATAAGGTGCATGCGTCGTTTGACCGTACCTCGATAATGGGCTCTAGCAACAATTTCTTGGCCGGTGTAGCAACCCTTTTTGAAATTGATATAGTTTTGTGCATCTAGGTTAATCATTTGCACTATAAATTCATCAGAGGTATCAATCGTCACATCCGCATTGCCGCTTCGAAGACGCATCAAATCACTATAGCCTTGCCCTGCTGGTGTCAGGTCAGCAGAGGATGAGTCCAGTTGTTGGATCGTACTATCAGTGCCAACTGTGAGAAGAAACAATGAAGAGCCACATTGCTTGATATGACATGCCGTTATTTGTCTTATCAACTCATGGCTGTTCGGACCGGAAATCATAAGGCTGTCAAATTGATCACTGACATCAGTGATTTCTGTTTTGAAGAACACTGAGTACTTCTTAAAACTAGCAATAGCTAACTCAACTACTGAGTGGTGTGTTTCCAACAGTATGTTGTCATCTTGGTTTTGGTGTGCACTAAATAAAAAAATGACGCGGCCCTTGGGGGTGAGGTGTGCCCCATTAATAGTCTGACCCCTTTTCATTAGATTCATATCACAGCTTACTTGGCCCTGTAAAAATTTTGCACTGTCTGGGCCGGACAATTGAATATAGCCTCTTATGTCTGTACTCAATATGTTTTGCTGAGATAGTTGCTGATAGTCTGATGGTGACTCACCAAAAGATTCCACTATGCTGTGATTTTTAGCATTGGTAATGAGGGTATGACTCGGAAAAACTGACTGCCAGTCCATAAGATTAAATGTCTCTGTATGTTTAAAGTTGATTGTCTCTTATAATAGCCTTTTTGACACTGATTGATTCTCTATGAATAAGAACCGTCTATTATGGGCTAGTCGCCGCGGCATGTTAGAACTTGACCTCATTCTCGCGCCCTTTGTAGAAGATGTCTACGATTCCTTGGAGGAAGATGACAAGCTTCGTTTTGAAGTATTGCTCAAAAGCGAAGACCAAACGTTATTTATGTGGTTTATGCAGCGCGAAGAGCCAACTGACCCAAATATGCAAAGGATACTGCAAATAATTCGTGATAGCCGAAAAAAGCCCTCTAAGGTTCAGTCTTAAACCTTCGAGAATACTTTTCTACGCTAATCTTTGGTTGGCGTTATCCCTTTTGTTGATTTTAATATCACTGCAGATTCTACTTGGGCCAAAATTAGTGACTATCTGTGCCCTAACTGGCTTTTTCGTCTGTGTGACGAGGGCTTGGATTCGTGCGGAGCCTGAGGAGTTACTGTTTTTACCTCAGACTAACTGTTGGCAGTTAAGCCGAATGCCGGGGCAAGACTGGCTTTTTCTTCAAAAGCATCAATTTGTAATGAGCGGGTTGATCATTATATATTTTAAAACGGCTAAGGGCCGAACTGTCCGTCGCACGCTACCCCGAGACGCTCTAGCAGAGGCAGAGCATCACCGGCTGCGTATTTTTCTGGTGGGTCGGGAGCCAACTCAGACTTAATCTCAGCTGATGATTACATCTTGGGCGGCATAATTAATCGGCACCATGATAGTGTCTCGGGCTATAGGTGAGAGTTCGGGATAGTCGAGGGTGAAGTGGAGACCGCGACTTTCTTTGCGTTGCATTGCGCAGCGAATAATTAGTTCAGACACTGTTGCTAAGTTACGCAACTCTAGTAAATCTCGGGTTACCTTACAGTGGCTGTAATATTCTTGTATTTCTTTTTGCAGCAACTTAATGCGATGTTGGGCTCTTTGTAGACGTTTGTTGGTGCGCACAATGCCAACATAATCCCACATAAAACGCCGCAGTTCATCCCAGTTATGGGAGATAACCACATCTTCATCCGAATGGCTTACTCGCGACTCATCCCATTCAGGAATAAAATTTGGCACTGAAATATGATCGATATTTTGATTAATTTGTCCCGCGGCGGCTTGGGCGTAGACCAGGCATTCTAGGAGAGAGTTGCTGGCCATCCGATTGGCGCCATGCAGGCCGGTAAAAGCATTTTCACCAACGGCATAAAGATTTTGTAAGTCAGTTTGCCCATCTTTGGATACCACTATCCCTCCGCAGGTATAGTGAGCAGCTGGAACTATGGGGATGGGGTCAGTGGTTATATCGATGCCAAACTCTAGGCATTGCTTATAAACGGTCGGAAAATGCTCGATAATGAAGTCGGCTGATTTGTGACTTATGTCTAGGTATAGACAGACACAGCCAAGCCGCTTCATCTCATGATCAATCGCCCGAGCTACGACATCTCGCGGCGCTAACTCAGCATCGGGGTGAAAACTGCTCATAAAGGCATTGCCATCCGGTAAACGTAATACGGCACCTTCGCCGCGCAGCGCTTCGGTAATCAAGAATGATTTCGCTTTAGGGTGATATAGGCAAGTTGGGTGGAATTGGTTAAATTCCAGATTGGCGACTCTGCAGCCTTTCCGCCATGCCATCGCTATACCATCGCCACTGGCTCCGTCAGGATTGCTAGTGTAAAGATATGCTTTGCTGGCACCTCCCGAGGCCAAAATAACGCTTTTGGCCTGAAATAAGGATACGAAACCTGTGGTAATGTCGAGCAGATAGGCACCAGTACAGCGAATTCTACGCGAGTCCGCATCAGCCTGAGTGACAAGATCGACTGCGCAGTGTTGCTCGAAAATATCAATGTTTGATGCGGCAATAACTTGGGCTACTAAAGCACCAGTGACTTCTTTTCCCGTCGCATCGGCGGTATGCAAAATGCGACGGTGACTGTGCCCGCCTTCTTGAGTCAGGTGGTAGCTCTGTTGGTCATTTTCTCTAGTAAAGTGAACCCCTTGATCTATGAGCCATTTAACCGCGCTGGGGCCGTTTTCAACCACGAATTTGACTGACTCCTCATGGCATAGCCCGGCGCCAGCAACCAGGGTGTCAGCCACATGTGCCGCGGGGCTATCGTTCTCATCAAACACAGCTGCAATACCTCCCTGAGCTAACCAGGACGCACCAGCTTGCAATGATGCTTTGCTAATAAGAGCAATTTGCAAATTTTTATCTAACTGCAGGGCGCTAGTAAGGCCAGCAACACCGCTGCCAATAATTATAACGTCATACATGTGAGTTTGTTGCATTGGTCTACCACACAAATTGGGTCGGCCATGATAATATAAGACGACGAATGACGCGAACTTAACGTTAAGTCGGTTGTCTGTAAATTAGCGCCGTCGAATGTTAGATTTCGCTAGCTTAAAGAAATAGGTCGATACGAGTTGCGAGAACGGATTGTTTGATGATAGAAAATAAAACAGAGGCCACTGATCAGCAGTTGGTGGTTAGGGTTCAAAAAGGCGATAAGAGAGCTTTCGACCTTTTAGTGCTCAAGTACCAAGGTCGCATGCACGCCATCGTTGGACGCTTTGTTCGGGATACTGATGAGGTGTCGGATGTGGTGCAGGAAGCCTTTATTAAAGCCTATAGGGCGCTGCCAAATTTTCGCGGAGAGAGTCAGTTTTACACTTGGCTGTATCGCATTGCAGTCAACACAGCAAAGAACTACCTCGTGGCGCGCAGCCGTCGTCCGCCGAGCTCTGATATTGATGTGGTTGATGCTGAGTATTATGATGGGAGCGACTATTTAAAAGATTTAGGCACGCCGGAGAATAATCTTTTTCGGGATGAACTAGCCGCCTTGATCCACAAAGCGATTTCTGACCTGCCGGAGGATTTAAGAACGGCAGTGACTTTACGGGAGTTTGAAGGGCTGAGTTATGATGAAATTGCCGAGATTATGGATTGCCCTGTCGGGACTGTACGGTCACGTATTTTCAGGGCTAGAGAGACAATTGACTTACAGGTGGTGAAATTAGTTGATGGAGGCTTAAAAGATTCATGAACCTTTTCGCTAATGGTTGGTCATATAGTCAGTATTTTGAAAAATTTGATGTGTTGTTGAACGAGGCAATTAAATGAGTGATCACGAAAATCGATTGAATGAGTCTTTATCTGCGTTGATGGATAACGAGGCTAGCGACCTAGAAATTCGTCGAATTCTGAAAGAATTGGACGCCGAGGATAGTCCCCTAGCAGTTGAAATTAAAGCAAAATGGCGGCGCTACCACCTGGCATCTGCAGCCATGAGTAAGGAGTCTGTATCCGCTGTAGATTATTCAAGAGCAATTGCCGATGCGATTGATAGCGATGATAGTCATAAGATGAACCCCTTATTGAAGATACTTCGTCGTTCTGGCATCTTGGCTGTTGGAACATCATTAGGGGTAAGCTCGGCTGGCCCTTTCGCAATCGCGGCATCGGTGGCTTTAGTTGCTGTTCTTGGTATTCAGAATATAAGCAATCCCCTGGGCGAGACCAATCAAACTTCCCGGTTCGCTCAGCAAGATGAGATGGCCGATGAACAAACTACCGGTCCAGCTAATCAGTTTCCGTCAGGTTGGCAGGTGCCTCTTGATACGCGAGCCCGAACAGTCAGTGCTAGTGGTTTTAATGGAGCGCGACAATACCCGCACCCGATTATGGAGGTTAATAAAATAAACAAAGCTCAGCACTCTGAACAAGAGGTTAGCCTTTATTTGGCCGATATTTTGGCTAAACATTCCAGCCATGCGGCCCTTAATAGTAATCAAAGTATGTTACCCTTTGCCCGTATTGAGTCGCATGAGACTGTTTCTGAGTAGGGTGGCTAGAGAGTGCCGGTGATAGATTTAGTCAAAAAGAAATTTAAACTGGCGGTTATTATGACCGCCATTTTTACATGTGGACCCTTGTTTGCACAACAGCCGGATAAGGCCTATGACTTAATGGCCCAGATGATTGATGCGTCAAAGCAACTTAACTACGCTGGGCTTGTTACTTATGAAAAACTGGGAAACCTTAAGAGCGCAAAAGTTCTTCACTTAGTGCGTGATAATGAGATATTCGAACAGATCGTTAATTTGAACGGACCTGAGGGTGAATTTATTAATCTCAGCGAGGTCAAAGGATGTGAAAATCCTTCAGTGATGCTCGACGGAACATCGGCATTAAAGATCAATGACTCCACGTATATGCAACTGAAGCGATCGTATTCGATAGAGATTGCTGGTAGCGCGCGAATTGCTGGACGTGAAGCCACATTATTGATGTTACGTCCAAACGATGCCTGGCGTTACGGGTATGTTGTTGCAATCGACAAAAAATCCGGACTTATGCTGCAGTCGGTGCTACTTAGCCTTTCTGGCAAGCCCATGGAACGATTTCAATTTGTTGAGATTTCCGTGGGAGGCGATCTTGATTCAGTGGAGATACCATCAGGTTCGTATAATCTGGGAGTCAATGAACGCGCTGACTGTGAAATTAGTGATTCGCCGCTTAAGCAAGACGCACCTAAATGGCAAACAGGTTGGCTGCCAACGGGCTTTGTGATGACCGGCTCTCAATTAGATCGGGACGGGGACCAATATTCTATGGTTTTCAGCGATGGATTAGCAGTTCTCACTGTATTTGTTGAATCGGTAGAAACCAGCATTAAGGTACCGCCGTTTTTAGCCAAATCGGGAGCGACGGTGGCCTTGGTATCGAAAGTTCTGGTCGATGGTTCTTTTATCACGGTGTCTGTTGTGGGCGAAATCCCAGGCGACACGGCAAAAAGAATCGCAGAATCGCTAACCCCTTTGCCTGACTTGGGCAAAACACCGTAACCTGCTTAGGTCTTAAGGCATGATTTTTGAAACTGGGACAGTGGTCAGTAAAGAGCAAGGCAGCCTGTGGGTTGAGACGATACAACGGACTGCTTGTGATGTCTGTATTGCTGAAAAAGGCTGTGGACAGAGCTTGTTGTCTAAATTGACCGGTAAAACTAATCGAATTAGAGTTCTGTCTGGGAATCACGCTGTTGAAAGTGTAGTGCTAGGGCAGAGTGTAACCATAGGGATCCCCGAGCATGTCATTGTAAAGGGTTCGTTGTTAGTTTATATGGTGCCTATTTTAATGGCAGTTGTAGGAGCTTGGCTTTTGGGCTCTGAGATAAAAACAGTGGAGCAGGATTTGTTGAGTATTTCAGGGGCCACCGTCGGGCTTCTGTTGGGCGGATTATTAGTTAAACTTCGAAGTAAGAAAACTAATGGTGATCCCAATCTTAATCCGGTCTTATCAGATATCTCTGTAAATTGTAGTGATCCGATTAGTGTATTAATCGTAAACTAATATTAAAATTCAATGGAGTTTTTAGTGCTTAAAAGAATCTTTTTTATCACCTTTTGCTTTACGATGGCAGTCCCCTCAGCGTACGCCGACTTACCGGATTTCACCCGATTAGTTGAAAAAACTGCACCGGCGGTGGTCAAAATAAATACGCTAGGTAAAGCAGTTCCTCAAAAAGAGCAGCCGCGAATGCAAGGCCAAATGCCGGATATTTTTCGTGACCTATTCGAACAAAGACGCGGGCCTTCTCGACCATCAAGAACAATGGGCTCTGGTTTTGTTATTTCTGAGGATGGTTATATCTTAACCAATCACCACGTAGTAGATAATGCCGAAGAGATTCAGGTGCAATTTGCTGATAGGAGTGAGTATTCAGCGACTATTGTTGGCTCTGATCGTCTCTCTGATCTGGCGTTATTGAAAATAGAAGCACAAGACCTACCGACGTTGGAATTTGCTGACCCAGACAGTCTTAAAGTGGGTGCATGGGTGCTGGCTATAGGTTCCCCCTTTGGTCTAGATTATTCTGTAACAGCCGGCATTGTAAGCGCCATCGGTCGCAGCATACCCTCCTCTGAGTCGACAAATTATGTACCCTTTGTTCAGACTGATGTAGCCATTAACCCGGGTAATTCTGGTGGTCCTTTATTTAATCTCGATGGGAAGGTGGTAGGGATTAATTCTCAGATCTATTCTCGCTCTGGTGGTTCTATTGGGTTGTCCTTCGCCATCCCGGTGAGCGTGGCGAATAATGTGGTCAAACAGCTGAAGAATAACGGAAAGGTGCAGCGAGGGTGGCTGGGGGTTGGTATTCAAGATATAGATAAAAAATTAGCTGAAGCATTGGATTTGCCGGGTCCTCAAGGAGCCTTGGTAACGGCGGTAATGCCTGACAGTCCGGCAGAGAAGGGTGACATTGCCCCTGGGGATGTGATTGTTAGGTTTGATTCTCAATCAATTCTCGATTCCGACGACTTGCCTCATATTGTTGGTTTAATTACGCCAGGAAAGAAAGTTAAAGTTGAACTGTTCCGTGAGGGAATACGAAAACATTTGTCGGTAGAAGTGGGTGCTCTGGATCGCAGCGAACAAGATTTGGAAATTGACAGTGACGGAAGTGATCGATTAGGACTAATAATTGAAGAGCTCAACGAAGGTGAGTTGCGATCACTCAGGCTTCGCGGTGGCATTAGGGTGACTAGAGTCTCTGGGGGTTCAGCAGCTGAAATTGCTGGCTTAATCCCGGGGGATCTTGTTGTGCAGGTCGGGTATAGCCGTATTGATGATATTGAACAATATCAACAAGTCATCGCTAGCTTACCCAAAGGCACGCCAATACCGATTAGCTTTTACCGGCAGGGTCAGGCTATTTTTAGAACAATTCAACTTAATGATTAAATGCCTATCACGCCGCTTGACTATAACGTCTTTGTATCAAGCGGTTGATAGCGTCAGAGAAGCAAATAGGCTAGACTGCGCTCGCATTTTTGAACGGCAGTGAAAACCCTTTGACAGATCTTAGCCATATACGAAATTTCTCGATTATCGCGCATATTGACCATGGTAAATCGACCATTGCGGACCGTTTTATCCAAATTTGCGGAGGTCTCAGTGAGCGTGAAATGGGATCTCAAGTCTTGGATTCTATGGATATCGAGCGTGAGCGTGGCATCACTATCAAAGCTCAAAGCGTCACCTTGCCGTATACCGCTCTGAATGGTAGAACCTATCAACTTAACTTTATCGACACGCCGGGTCATGTTGATTTTTCATATGAAGTATCTCGATCTTTGGCGGCCTGTGAAGGCGCTCTATTAATTGTCGATGCCGCGCAAGGTGTGGAGGCGCAGTCGGTTGCTAATTGCTATACCGCCATTGCGCAAGGGTTAGAAGTTATCCCGGTATTGAATAAAATGGATTTGCCTCAGGCGGAGCCTGAAAAGGTCATCAACGAAATTGAAAATATTATTGGCATCCAGGCCGACCAAGCTGTGCGTTGCAGTGCTAAAACTGGCGAAGGGATTGAGGAAATATTGGAGGAGATAGTGAAGCTCATTCCGTCGCCTATTGGTGATGTCGACGCTCCCCTGCAAGCTTTGATTATTGATTCCTGGTTTGACAATTATTTGGGAGTGGTGTCTTTACTGCGCGTAATGCAGGGTACTCTCCAGGTCAAAAATAAGATTATTGCTAAGTCGATCGGCAAGGCCCATGTGGTTGATAGTGTTGGTATCTTCACCCCAAAGCGAAAAGAGACGGGCATTCTTAGAGCCGGAGAAGTTGGCTTTATGGTGGCCGGAATTAAAGACATCCTTGGCGCGCCTGTTGGGGATACGGTGACCACACTAGCCACTTCAAATATAGATGCCTTACCCGGTTTCCAGAAAGTTAAACCACAGGTTTACGCCGGCATGTTCCCGGTCGATTCGGACGACTTTGAAGAGTTCCGTGAAGCCCTGAGCAAGTTAGCGGTAAACGATGCCTCTCTTTTTTATGAGCCGGAAAGCTCAGATGCATTAGGTTTTGGGTTCCGTTGCGGGTTTCTTGGTATGTTGCATATGGAGATTATCCAAGAGCGACTCGAGCGTGAATACGATCTTGACCTAATCACGACTGCGCCAACCGTTGTCTATGAAATCATTACCTCTAAAGGGGAGACTTTGTATATGTCGAACCCCTCTAATTTACCTGATTCCAGTCAAATCGAGGAGATGCGAGAACCGATTTGTGAGGCGAATATTTTGGTGCCCAAAGAGTATGTGGGTAATGTCATTACTCTGTGCGTCGAAAAGCGCGGCATCCAGAAAGACATGCAGTTTGTGGGCGGTCAAGTGTCAATTCGCTACGAGTTGCCGATGAGCGAGGTGGTGATGGACTTTTTTGATCGCTTAAAGTCGGTTACCCGTGGGTTTGGATCTCTGGACTATAATTTTGTTCGCTTTGAAGCAGCTTCTTTGGTAAAACTAGATATTCTGATCAATGGTGATCGAGTCGATGCTCTGGCCGCAATTATCCATCGTGACCACTCGATTAAAAAAGGACGAAACCTAGCGGATAAGATGAAAGAATTGATTCCGAGGCAAATGTTTGATGTTGCTATTCAAGCGGCCATTGGAGGGAGCGTGATAGCGCGCACAACCGTGAAAGCATTACGTAAGAACGTTACCGCGAAGTGCTATGGTGGCGATGTATCGCGCAAGAAGAAGTTACTTGATAAGCAAAAAGCGGGCAAGAAGAGGATGAAACAGGTCGGGAATGTTGAAATACCTCAGGATGCATTCTTGGCCGTCCTAAAAACCTAAGTAGCCTTTAGTGAAGGGATGAATTGTGAATTTTAATTTTGAATTAATACTAAGTATCATATTTTTGATAGCGTTTGCATTCTGGCTCATCAATAAGTTTGTGGTGAAGCAGGAAGAAGGTCTAATTGAATTTACAGCTTCCCTAGCCCCAGTGCTGGGGTTGGTGTTGGTACTGCGCTCTTTTATGATTGAGCCGTTTCAAATTCCCTCTAAATCTATGGTTCCAACTCTTAAGGTGGGTGATTTCATTTTAGTAAGCAAGTGGAGTTACGGATTAAGGCTGCCGGTTTTACGTACTAAAATATTCGATGTTGACAGTCCAAAGCGTGGTGATGTTGTTGTATTTTTTCCTCCCCACGAAGAGCGCTATTTTATAAAGAGATTGGTCGGTCTGCCGGGCGATAAGATCCAAGTAATCAATGGTAAGTTGTATGTGAACAATGCGGCAATGCCTCAAACCGATACGATTATCGATGCTGGAGCTCCTCGGTCTCAAGTAATGATGGAGGACCTCGATGGTGTTGAGCATCTTATTCAAAAACGTGTCCCTCCCACACGGATGAGTCAGAATTTCTCTACATTAGTGCCTCAAGGGCATTATTTTATGATGGGTGACAGCAGAGATAACTCTAGCGATAGTAGAGTCTGGGGTCCAGTGCCAGAAGAGCGGATTGTGGGTAAAGCGTTTGCCCGTTGGATGTTTTGGGATGATTTTCTCAGTGTACCCAGTTTTTCCCGAGCTGGAAAAATTCAGTAGCAGGCTATTATTGGGTCTTTTTTTCATCCGAGGTCATGAAAAATACCTAGCGATGTTATAATAATGGTCAAAGATCTTTTTCGAGCTTAATTCCTAATGATTTTGAGTGTTCACATTGCCAAATAACATCGCCCAGCTTCAACAGCGGCTAGGTTACCAATTTAGTGATCCAGAGCTTCTAATCCTGGCGCTTTCTCACCGAAGTGTGGCCTCGCAAAACAACGAGCGACTCGAATTTCTGGGGGATTCGATTTTAGGTTTAGTGGTAACAGATTTTCTTTATCGAGAATTTCCGCAGGCACGTGAAGGTGAATTAAGTCGCATGCGCTCCCATATAGTGCGTGGCGAGTCCCTTGCTGAAGTAGCAAAGCAATTAGCGCTTGGTCCTAACCTCTTACTTGGCTCAGGGGAAATGAAAAGTGGTGGCCACCGGCGAGATTCAATCCTCGGGGATACAGTAGAAGCATTGATAGGGGCAGTGTATTTGGATAGAGGCATTGAGGCAGCTCGTGGGATTATTGCCGCTTGGTTTAAATCCTTTTTTGATAGTGCATTACAGGTTCAGCCGGTTAAGGATGCAAAAACCGCTCTTCAAGAATGGTTACAGCATCGGAATAAGCCATTGCCGGCCTATGAGTTGGTTGGCACTGGAGGTGAGGCTCATAGTCGCCTATTTACCGTGAGCTGTAAGATTGGCGCGGTTGAAACAGCTATGACCGCCACCGCCAGCAGTCGTAGACGAGCAGAGCAGATAGTGGCCGAACAATTACTAAAGGAAGTGGAGAAAGCAGAGTGACAACAGAACAGAGTTATTGCGGTTATGTGGCCATTGTGGGCCGTCCTAATGTTGGCAAGTCTACCTTGCTTAATCATTTATTGGGGCAAAAGCTGTGTATCACTTCAAGAAAGCCCCAGACTACCCGGCACACTTTACTAGGTATCAAGACTGAGGGTGAGTTTCAGATGATCTTCGTCGACACCCCAGGCATTCACACTAATCAAGAGCGAGCCATTAATCGAGTTATGAACCGTTCAGCTGCTAGTGTTATCGCAGATGTGGACGTTGTGATTTTTGTCGTTGATCGTTTTGAGTGGAGTGAAGCTGACGAATATGTTGCCAAATATCTCTCGAATAACGATGTGCCTCTTATTGTAGCGGTCAATAAGGTGGATATGATTGACGATAAAGAGGCACTGTTACCTCATCTGAACTTTCTATCTAGCAAAGTTGATGCGAAAGAATTAATACCTTTATCCGCTCTACGGAGAACTAATCTAGACCTGCTTGAGAAAAAAATTAAGGGTTACATTCCGCAAAAGACTCATGTTTATCCGGAAGATCAGATTACGGATAGAAGCGAAAGGTTTTTGGCGGCTGAGATAGTCCGTGAAAAAATTACCCGCCAATTGGGCGCAGAGGTTCCCTATCAGGTCACTGTGGAAATTGAGGAATTTCGAGCGGAGAAAAAAATCACCTATATTAGTGCCTTAATTCTTGTAGAACGTGAGGGGCAGAAGAAAATTATTATAGGAACTAATGGCGAGCGTTTAAAAAAGATAGGGGAACAAGCACGCGCCGATATCGAAAGTTTACTAGGCTGTAAAGTAATGCTGCGGACCTGGGTTAAGATTCGAAGTGGTTGGTCGGATGACGAAAGAGCACTGCGCAGTTTGGGCTATATGGATGAGTAAATTGTCGTGAGGGTTGATTCCGAATTGGGATTTGTTTTACACACTACGCCCTATCGTGAAACCAGTCTTTTAGTCGATCTATTCAGCAAAAATTATGGGCGCATACGATGTGTTGCAAAGGGTTACCGCAGACCCAACAAAAAAGGCATTACGCGAGCTCTTTTCCCTTACACAGAACATCAGTTTAGCTGGCAGGGTCGCGGTGAATTAAAGACGCTTACCCATGCGGATGCTCTTCAAACACCGATATTTCTGCCAAGTAAAAGCTTGTTTACCGGATTGTATGTCAATGAACTCTTCTATCGACTACTTCATGAGCATGATCCTCACGAGTATCTCTACCAACAATACCGGCAGTTTTTATCCGGTTTGGCATTTGACTCATTTGACCAAGTTATGCTCAGACATCTTGAAATAAGTTTACTTGAAGAACTGGGGTATGGTTTGGCATTAGACTCTGAAGCCGTAAACGGTACTGCGTTGATAGCAGAAAAATATTATAGATACGTGCCGGAGCGCGGTTTGATCGAGTTGTCCAATCAAATTATGACGGCTTCTGGAGCGTACCTTGGCGCAGATCTGATCGCACTGAATGAAGGGAATTTTGAGAAAAATTCAGTGATACGAACAGCTAAGCACTTATTGCGTGGCGTGATAGACTTTTACCTTGATGGACGTCCATTGCATAGTCGAGAATTGTATCGGCAACACTTAGGAACCATCGACATACAGAATAATAATTTGCCTGTGGATTCTAACTAATGGTCGTGAATATAGGGACAGATATTGTTGAAATTGCTCGAATAACTGATGTCGTTGAGCGCCAGGGCGATACTTTTGCGAAGCGAATTTTAACAGATGAGGAATTTCAACGATATCAGGTTAGCCAAAATAAATCGGCATACCTTGCCAAGCGCTTCGCTGCTAAAGAGGCTATTGCCAAGGCGTTAGGCACGGGCATTGGTCACGGCGTTAGCTTTCAGGATATAAACGTAATGAATAATGCTAAGGGCGCGCCTGAGGTTACTCTGACCGGCGGAGCGGCGCGCCTGATGGCTGAGCAAGGAGCCCATAGGGTACTTCTGAGTTTAGCCGATGAACGGCATTATGCTATCGCCTATGCTATCTTGGCTGAGTAGTTAATTTATCCTCTTTCACCCGCTTGATACTCAGGTATCTTTTCTTAGGACAGGCTATGGAATACCCCACCATTGATCAGTGCATTGGCAATACTCGATTGGTTAAGCTCCAGAGAATGCCTGGTAATACTTCCAATATTATCTTGGCAAAACTTGAAGGGGACAATCCGGCAGGGAGTGTTAAAGATAGACCCGCGACGAGTATGATAGTCAATGCGCAAGCTCGAGGTGACATAAAACCAGGAGACCACCTAATTGAGGCGACTAGTGGTAATACCGGAATAGCGCTGGCAATGGCGGCAGCCATGATGGGTTACCAGATGACCTTAATAATGCCAGATAGCGCAACGATTGAACGAAAAATGGCCGTGCGGGCCTATGGCGCTGAGTTAATTGAGGTGAGCGCCGAACAGGGGATGGAAGGTGCCCGCGATCTTGCTATGCACATGCAATCCAAGGGTCTGGGGGTGGTACTGGATCAATTTAACAATACCGATAACTCGCTTTCTCATTTTCAGGGTACTGGCCCAGAAATCTGGAGAGATACCAATGGTGAGGTTACTCATTTTGTCAGTTCGATGGGCACCACCGGCACTATTATGGGTGTTTCCGCTTACCTAAAAAGTCAAAAAAGAGAGGTTCAAATAATTGGTTTGCAGCCTGAAGATGGCGCCTCAATCCCGGGGATTCGTCGGTGGTCACCGGCTTATTTGCCGGGTATTTTTGATCAGAAAAACATTGATCAAATTATTGATATATCACAGAAAAATGCCGAGCATACTATGCGGCGTTTAGCTCGAGAGGAGGGCATTTTTTGTGGTGCCTCAGCTGGAGGCGCTGTTTTCGCTGCTCTTGAGTTGAGTAAAACTCTTGAAAATTCAGTGATTGTCACTATTATTTGCGATAGAGGTGATCGTTATTTATCTTCAGGGGTTTATGCCTAATAAATACCTATTGAACTCAGAAGCCGGGCGCATTTTTCCATCGTTTAATCCTCTATTGGTTAACATACTACTATGAATAAGATATCAGCCACTCACTACAGTATCGAAGACTTACTTTATCTGATGAAACGCTTGCGCGATCCTGAAACCGGCTGCCCTTGGGATTTAAAGCAAACCTACCAATCAATAGCTAGCCATACTCTTGAAGAAGTATATGAGGTTATTGATGCGATTGAGCGGGATGACTTGGACCATCTAAGTGAGGAATTAGGTGATTTGTTATTTCAGATTATTTTTTATAGCCAAATGGGTAAAGAGCAGGGTCGGTTTGATTTTGAACAGATTACGACCACCATTACTGAAAAATTATTAAGGCGCCATCCGCATGTTTTTCCAGAGGGGACTTTAGAGTCTATTCGCGACTCCGGTACTGGTGATGTTGAGGGTATTAACCAGGTCTGGGAGTCCTTAAAAAAGCGAGAACGAGCGGAGAAAGGTGAGATTAAAGTCCTCGACGATATACCCATTGCCTTGCCGGCCCTGAGTCGTGCAACAAAACTACAAAAGCGCGCTGCTTCAGTAGGATTTGATTGGCCGACGACTGCAGGTGCTATGGAGAAAGTTAAGGAGGAAATAGCAGAGCTGGAGGTAGAGATCTCTCTTGGGAATTCAACTGCAATTGCAGAGGAATTTGGGGATCTATTATTTAGCTGTGTGAATTTAGCACGGCATTTAGAGATAAATCCTGAGACTGCAATGCGAGCGGCAAATGCTAAATTCAAACGTCGTTTTGATCAGGTTGAGCTCTTGGCTGGTGGAGTGGAACTACAGCAGCTATCGTCCAGTGAACTTGAGTTATTATGGTGTAAAGTCAAGCAGTCCGAGTAATATTGCGCATTAGTCTAAGGTCGCTTGATCAGTGGCGATACCGCCATCCTAGGCTTGTCCGATAATAGCAATCCGTGTATGGTACTCGGCTGAATTATATTGATGGTTTATGTTCAAAAAAGCTGAAATTTTAGGCTGACACTTTATATAAGAGTAGAGGAACAGTATTAATGAAGGTGATTTTGTTAGGTCCACCTGGAGCAGGTAAGGGAACGCAGGCACAGTTCATTACTGAAAAGTACGCTATTCCACAGATATCTACGGGTGATATGCTGCGTGCCGCCATTAAGGCCGAGTCCAATTTGGGACTGGAGGTTAAAGATGTGATGGCATCTGGGGCCCTGGTGTCTGACGAGCTAATCATTGCCTTGGTAAAGGAGCGTGTCGAGAAGATCGATTGTAAAAATGGTTTCTTGTTCGATGGGTTTCCACGAACAATTCCGCAGGCTATGGCCATTGTCGAAGCAGGCATTATCATCGATGTGGTAGTCGAGATTGCAGTAGTTGATGAGGAAATTGTTGCCCGATTAAGTGGTCGTCGTGTTCACGAAGACTCTGGGCGTATTTATCATGTTGAGCACAACCCTCCGAATAATCCAGGCCTAGATAATGAAACCGGTGAGCCATTGATACAAAGACCGGATGATTGCGAAGAGACGGTGCGGAATCGACTGGATGTGTATCGCAAACAAACGAAACCCTTAGTCAATTTTTATACTGAACTTGCCGCTAGCGGCAACAAGATGCCAAAGTTCTCGTCTGTCAGCGGTCTAGGCTTGTTGGCGGATGTTCAAGAAAGGCTCGTGGGAGCGCTTAGGCAGTAAAATTTAGAACATGATATTGTTGGTGATTCTACTACAGAGATTTTAACCAGTGGCCGCTGTAATCAAATCTTGCTAGCCTAATGAGTGCTAGACGGAAAATGTCCCCAATCTTCCGGTTGGGGATTTTTTTTAGGGCCCATAAGGGGCTAAAAACGCGACAATCTATAGCTAATAAGTGAGAAATATCTGATGACAACAGCCCTTGCCATTGAAACGTCCACCACAGCCTGCTCGGTGGCTTTGTTATATCAAGGTCAAATGACTAGACGTTATTCGGAAGAGCCTCGTTCACACACCCGGTTGGTCATGTCGATGGTGGACGAAGTATTGTCCGAGGCTGGGGCTGAGCTCTCCCAGCTAGATGTTATAGGAACCTCTGTTGGCCCCGGTTCTTTTACTGGACTGCGCATCGGCTTTGCTGTTGTTCAAGGGTTGGCGTTTGGGCTTGATATTCCGGTGATACCGATGTCCAGCCTCCATGTTATGACCGCTTCTTACTGCCGTTTGACTCGAGACGCATCAAATTGCGAGCCTGGTTCAACGAGAATAATTATGCCGGTTATCGATGCTCGAATGGATGAGTTTAATTGTGGTTGCTATGAGGTGAATGATTTAGGGTTCATTTCATCATTAATTAAAGATCAATTGTTACCTAGATCTGATGCACTCGCGTTGGTTGAGGCCCATAAATCTGCGGTCATTATAGGCGAGGGGCATATACTTTTCCCCGATGAGGCTGTTGGATCCGAGCGTGTAGTGGCGGTTTATCCGGATGCTCAAGACTTACTTCATCTGGCCGTAGAAGGATTTCGCGGTGAAATGGCGGTACCGGTTAACAGGGTGGAATTGGTTTATTTACGTGGCACAGATGCTTGGCAAAAAAGAAAACGTTTAAGAGATGCTTAGTCGAGTTTTTAAGTATTGATTTTAAAATGGAAGCGCAGGTATTGGAAAATAAGGACCTTTTAAAATGAACACAAAAATAGGCTTTATCGGGCTGGGTGTCATGGGCTATCCCATGGCAGGATGGTTGAGCAAAGCGGGACATGAGGTCACTGTGTACAATCGGACAGTTACGGTTGCTGAAAAATGGAGGGCTGAATTTTCCGGAGACATTGCCAGTACACCGGGTGAAGCGGCTGAAAATGCGAATATTGTGTTTATCTGTGTGGGTAATGACAACGATGTCTTGGCTGTCACCATGGGTGGAGAGGGTATTTTTGCTACCATCAAGCCTGGTTCAATCCTAGTTGACCACACTACTACCTCCGCTAATTTAGCTAAGAATCTTGGAAATGAGGCTAACCAGCGGCAATGTGGGTTTATTGACGCTCCCGTTTCTGGGGGTCAGCAGGGTGCAGAAGGTGGTCACTTAACGGTAATGTGTGGCGGTAGCGACGATGATTTTTCAAGGATAGAAGATGTTGTGGCCTGTTTCTCAAAGGCGGTGACATTAATGGGCCCGACCGGTAGCGGACAACTTTGTAAGATGGTCAATCAGATTTGTATTGCCGGATTAGTACAGGGGCTTGCCGAGGGCCTTAATTTTGCTCAACGTGCAGGATTAGATGCCCATCGTGTGGTTGATGTAATCTCAAAAGGCGCCGCGCAATCATGGCAAATGGAGAACCGCTATAAGACTATGCTAGCCGGAGACTATGACCATGGCTTTGCAGTAGAGTGGATGCGTAAAGACCTGTCCTTTGCACTTGAGGAGGCTAAAGCGAATGGTAGCGCCTTGCCCATAGCTCAACTTGTTGATCAATATTACGCTGAAGTTGAGGCTTTAGGAGGGAGTCGCTGGGATACCTCTAGTCTTTTAGCCAGATTACAAGTATAGAGTTTTGGTTGGGCCTTAATCACCCTATAATGATTCATTTGACGGTAAAATAAACAAGTAAATGGGATCGACAATGACAATCCAAGACCATGATAGTTTTAATGCTGATTTGGTAGAGTTTTTAGACGCTTCACCGACACCTTTTCATGCTGTTCTAAGCATGGGAAAAATGCTTCTTAAAGCAGGCTTTACTGAACTCAACGAATCAGTCGAGTGGACGCTAGAGGCTGGCAATAAGCACTTTGTAACTCGTAATGGGTCATCAATAATAGCCTTTGTGGTAGGCCATGATGATCTTGTTACTAATGGTATAAGGCTAGTTGGTGCGCATACCGATAGTCCTTGTTTAATGGTGAAACCGCAGCCTGAAATTGATAGCCATGGATATTTTCAGTTGGGTGTTGAGGTTTATGGGGGAGCCTTATTAAACCCGTGGTTTGATCGCGATTTGTCCATTGCTGGGCGAGTGGTCTATAAGAATTCAAAGAATCAGTTGAAACAAAAATTGGTCGATTTCAAGACTGCTGTGGCAACTATACCTAGCCTAGCTATACACCTTGATCGGGACGCTAATAATGACCATTCAATTAACGCTCAAACCGATATTATTCCTATTTTAATGCTTGGCAACGAAGGTTCGGTCTGCGAGAGCGACACCCCTCAGTCGTTTCGAGAGCTGTTAAGGGAGCGTTTCCTTGCTGAAAGTGACGACGTTCTCGACTACGAATTGTGCTTGTACGATACCCAACCTGCAGCAGTGATAGGTCTTAAGCGTGAATTTATTGCATCAGCCCGGTTGGATAATTTACTAAGTTGTTTCGCAGCGGCCCAGGCAATGATTGGTGCCAACGCAGCCCATACGTGCTTATTGGTTTGCAATGATCACGAGGAGGTAGGCAGTGTGTCTGCAGTAGGTGCAGATGGTCCTTTCTTAGAAAATATTGTTGGACGACTTTCAGGGGATCAGTCGGCTAGTGTTACCAGTCGGATCATTAATCGCTCCTTGATGATATCTTGTGATAATGCCCACGCGGCTCATCCAAACTTCCCAGATAAGCATGATAGTGAACACCTGCCTAAACTAAACGGCGGTCCAGTAGTTAAGGTCAATGTAAAGCAGCGTTACGCTACAACCAGCCTTACCTCTAGCTTGTTCAGACAAATCTGCGCGGAGTTAGAGATACCAGTTCAGACGTTTGTGTCTCGCAATGACCTCGGTTGCGGCAGTACAATAGGGCCGGTTGCTTCTGCGAGGATTGGCGTGCCGACCCTAGATGTGGGCATTCCGCAGTTGGCTATGCACTCCTGTCGAGAAATGACGGGCGCTGATGATCCCCTGCGTTTAACCAAAGTGTTACTCGAATTTTTCAATAAAGCTGAAGCAATAACAGTAGAACTTGAGTAACCCTGTATATCTACTATCTTAGGGCTCGAATCAATATGGCAGATTATTTATGAGTAAAAAACGTATTTTAACTGGGATTACCACCTCGGGCACGCCCCATTTAGGCAACTACGTAGGCGCGATTAGGCCGTCCGTTGAAGCTAGCCTAACCGGTACCTTTGATTCGTTTTTTTTCTTAGCAGACTACCATGCGCTTATTAAGTGCCAAGATCCTGATAGGGTTCATCAATCTACTTTGGAAATCGCCGCGGCGTGGCTGGCGTTGGGTTTAGATCCGGATAAGGTGACCTTTTACCGCCAATCTGATATTCCCGAAATACCCCAACTAACTTGGCTGCTTACTTGTATGACAGCCAAGGGTTTAATGAACCGAGCCCATGCTTACAAAGGTGCGGCGCAGGCCAATGAAGAAGCTGGCGAGAATGTCGATTCTAAAGTGACTATGGGTTTATTCAGTTATCCGATATTAATGGCCGCTGACATATTGATGTTTAATGCGCACAGGATTCCAGTAGGACGAGACCAGATTCAACATGTAGAAATGGCGAGAGACATTGCTCAGAGATTTAATCATCATTATGGAAATTATTTTACCCTTCCTAGTGCCCAGGTTGATGAAGATACTGCGGTTCTGCAGGGTCTTGATGGGCGCAAGATGAGCAAGACCTATGGTAATACCATCCCGCTATTTCTGACTGAAAAACAGCTTAAAAAGCATATTAACAAAATCAAAACGAATCTTTTGGAACCGGGTGAAGCAAAGGATCCAGATGATTCAACGGTATTTCAAATTTGGCAGGCTTTTGCGTCATCTGAGCAGACCGTGGAAATGCGATTGGCCTTTGCTAATGGTATTGCTTGGGGAGACGCCAAAAAGCAATTATTTGAGTTGATCAATGGGCAGTTACAAGAACCTCGGGAAAAATATGTAGAGCTCCTTGAAAACCCTTCTCGCGTAGAAAGTATTCTGCAGGATGGGGGTAAAAAAGCTCGTCAGCACAGCCAAGACTTCATGTCAGTGTTGCGCACTACTGTGGGTATTAGACCACTGGGTTAGAACACCAATAATCCATTTTTTTTGGGCTAGGTGATGAGAATTCATATTTACCCATGTATACTATCGCCCATCCTGAGCGCCAACTCGATTGGTGATCTAATTCGATATTTATCATTGTGATTGAACTTCACTGGAGTCCCTTATGAGCCAACCGAACCTGGTTTTAGTCTTTGTAGCTACTAGCCTGCTATTGTGGGGTTGCAGTAGTAATGATGAAGGCTTGACGTTGACAGCTAACCAAGAACAGCAGGTCGCTGAACGTATAGCTCCAGCGGGTTATGTTGTAATGGAGGGTCAGGTGGTTTCATCTAGCTCAGCGGCGAGCTCAGTGTCTGGCCGATCTGGTGATGACATTTACAGTACCAACTGCATGGCATGTCATAATTCTGGCGTTGCCGGTGCTCCAAGGTATGGGGATGTAAGCGCTTGGGCTTCACGATTAGAGCAGGGTATTGAAACCGTGTACGCAAATGCGATCAATGGCATTCGCGCAATGCCCGCACGAGGTACCTGTATGACTTGCAGTGATGACGAAGTTAAATCAGCGATTGACTACATTTTGGTTAACAGCAAGTAAAAAGCCCCTTAGCAGGGCGCAGATCGTCGTTCCGACCCCAGTTTCCTGTCCCATACCTAGGGTAAGATAACTCAATGTCAGACAGCCAGAGCAGTGTGATTTTCTGTCTGGAATTTGGCCTTGGGGCTGGTTTAGCGCTAAGCGGTAGGACTAGTGCAGTACGGTTTTACTCTGACTAAACATCGCCGTTATCTGGTCTTCGGTGAATTCGTATTGTTCAGCACAAAACTGGCAGGTTATTAATACCTGACCCTGTTCTTCACATGTTCCAAGCAATTCTTCAATGCCGAGTGAGACCAATGCTTGCTCTGTTCTATGCCTTGAACAACTGCAAAAATACGACAATATTTGAGCATCAAATAGCCGAACGTTCTCTTCGTTGAATAACCGATATAATTGATCATTATGCGACAGCTCAAGTTGCTCGCTAGATTTAATAGTGCTGAATAATGTGCACAGATGCTGCCATTCATGTTGTTGCTCAATCACCGTTTGACTACTAGGCATCTGCTGAATCAAGACTCCCGCTGCGCAGGTTTCGCTGGAGGCGAGTCTTATCTTCGTGGGTAGCTGCACAGATTGGTCGAAGTAATATTCAAGGCAAGCACTTAACTCATCATTTTCTATTGGCACAATGCCTTGGTATCGCTTGCTGTTCTCAGGCTCTACGGTAATGGCGAGTGTGGCTTTACCTAGGAGGGTTGGAACGCCTTGTCGCGTACTCTGCTGCTCAGAGGTAAGATTATCAAAATTACCCCGCACGATTCCGCGCAACTTTTGGCCATGACTACATTCAGCCATGATCATTGATATTGGGCCGTTTCCCGACGCCTGTATGCTGACAATGCCTGGATACTTAAGCGAGGAACTGAGCAGACTGGCGGCCGCCAAAAACTCGCCAAAGAGTAAAGTGACTGAAGTCGGATAATTTTTTGAGACGATCATATTTTGATAGCTCGACGCCAGGGTGGTTATTTCACCTCTAGTGTCTGTGCCATCAAAAAGGAATCGCTGCAGAGTGTCTCGATCTTTCATAGGGGCGGTAGTGTACTTCATGATTGCAGTGCAGTAATTCTAAATTTTTATAAAACGATGGATTTGGCGACGTTGTTTTTTATTTGGGCGAGTCGACGCCGGCGTGGATCCATGAAAGGCGCGTTGCTCCGCGGACTTTTTCTCTCTAGCTTCAAGGCTAGTCGCTGTTTCCTGGTAAAGGAGTTGTGCTTCAGGGGCGCCGCCTCGGTGTTCAGATGTGGTGATAACCTGTACAGTTTTTTCGGTGTCGCCCTGTCGAATCGTAAGCATATTATCTGATTCAATCATCCTACTAGGCTTAGCTTTTTGACCGTCGATGTGGATTTTTCCGGTCTCGATGGCTGCTTTAGCGATTGCGCGAGTTTTAAAGAAACGAGCAGCCCATAGCCATTTATCAAGTCGCACCTTAACCATGGCTATTGGCAACCTCTAGGCTGAGGACTTCGGCAAAGTCACCAATGGACTTAAATTGCTTAGACGGACTAGTCTCTCGCTGACTATCAGGCTTTTTAATGCTGAGTAAATGGACAATGCCATAATCCTTCGCGGCACGAAGCACAGATTCAGAATCATCAATAAATAAGGTTCTCTCTGGATCAAATGGACACTCTTCTTGGAGTCGAAGCCAAAATTCGAGTGCCTCTTTTGGATGCCCATATTGATGAGAGGAAATCACCTTATCGAATAAGGGTTCAATGCGGGTGACTGAAAATTTTAATGCAATACTGTCTGGATGAGCGTTAGTAATCAGCAGGCATTTTTTATTATTGGCTCTTAATGCTTTTAGAAAACTGAGCACTTGAGGTCGCTCGTTAATAAGGTGACTTATCTCTCGTTTTAACTCGATAATATTGAGACCTAATTGCCTGGACCAGTAGTCAGTACAATACCATTCAAGGGTACCCTGTTTGTCAAATAGCTGTTGGCGCAGAGAAGCGATGAGGTCTTGGTTGCTATCTTGGTTCTGAGCAGCATAACGCTTGGGTAGATGCTCCATCCAGAAAAAATTATCAAAGTGCAGGTCAAGCAGAGTCCCGTCCATATCCAGAAGTACCGTATCTATGCTTTGCCAATCTATATTCATTCATTGAATCTCATTTAATTAACCACCCCAATGGGCATCATCAGTATTTTGATTGATTATCTAAAACAAATCATCAGGCAGTGGTTGCTGCTCAGTCTCAGTTGCGGAGTTTCCGTCATCCGGCGCAACGGGAACATTTTCAGATTTAAAAAACTCGTAAATACCTTGATGGTTAGGAGCCACTCTTTTTCCAGTCTTAGAATCAATCTTAATCCTAACGATACCGTTTGGCTGGCGCTTTACAGTGATGGGTTTTTCGGACAGTGCTTCTCCCATAAATTGAATCCATATTGGTAGAGCAGACGAGCCGCCATATTCGTCGCGGCCTAATATCGAATTATCGTCGAAACCTACCCAGACTGTCGCTACTAGGTCTGGCGAATAACCGGAGAACCACGCATCTCGCGGGCCGTTTGTAGTGCCAGTTTTGCCGGCGATATCAGTTCGACTTAAGGCCTTAGCCTTTTTGCCTGTTCCTAGTAAAATAACATCCTTCAACATCGAGTCCATTAAAAAAGCGGTTTGTGCGTCAATTACTCGTTCAGCCGGTACTGAGGCAGCTGCAGGCTCTAATTTTAAACTCTGTTTTACTTTTTCCCAGCTGTACTTATCTCCTTCCGCAAGAGAACTCTGCTTAATATCATCAAATAATTGCTCTAATTGCTGTTCGACCGTTTCATCAGACGAATGGGTAAAAGCCTGTCGGGACAGGTTAGCCTCAATATCTTTTGGTTCGCATGGATTACAAGCCAGTTGGGGAGATGCTTGGAAAATTACATTACCATTTCGGTCTATCACCCTGTCTAAGATATGAGAATTTACTCGAAAACCATCATTGGCAAATATGGCATACCCTGCGGCTATGTCTATTGGCTTCATTGCGTGACTGCCTAAGGCTACGGATAGGTCCGAAGGCATCTCACTGGTGTTGAAGCCAAATGATTGTAAGCCCTCCAAAGTACGGTCGACTCCCATTCTGCGAAGTAACCGAATCGAAACGAGATTTCTTGATCTGTACAGGGCTTCTCTAAGCCTAGTTGGCCCATAAAATTTACCTCCGTCATTTTCAGGACGCCAGGTCTCTTCAAGTTTAGCGTCTTCAAACACGACAGGAGCGTCATTAATTATCGATGCGGTTGTGAAACCGTTTTTTAATGCTGTGGTATAAATGAAAGGTTTAAAGCTGGATCCGGGCTGCCTGGACGCCTGGGTGACTCGGTTAAAAGAGCTTTGACGGTAATCAAACCCTCCCACTAAAGCTCTGATTGCGCCATTGAATGGGTCTAGTGCAACCATTGCAGATTGAACTAGAGGAACTTGCGATAGAGTGACCCGATTATTCTCATGTTGCTCTATTCGAATCAGGTCCCCAACTGCGAATATGCTCGCAGCCGAATCGATAGGGGCGGTTCGAGTATCCACAGTTTTAAAGAGGCGAAGATTGTCTAGTCCATCTGTCCAGTTGAGTATCGCGGACTCACCACTCTTCTTCAGCAATGTGATCCGGTCATCATAGACTCCAGTTACTATGGCTGGTTCTAAAGGACCAACTGTGGGCGTTTTCCTCAACGTTTCATGCCATGTTGTCTGATCAAGGTTTTTAATTTCTACGCCTCTATAGCCATGACGTTTGTCGTAGTCCCTTATCCCTGATTGAACGGCGTTAACGGCACTCACCTGCGCAAAGGAGTCGAGAGTGGTGATTGCCGTGTAGCCTTCTGTATAGGCTTTTATCCCGAATTTAGCGATAACTTGCTGGCGGACCATTTCTGCCGCATAGTCTGCATCCAATTCCGACTGAGATCTGTGAAGCGAGGCATTATCAACTTCTAGCACTGCGGCTCGATATTGTTCTTCGGTAATCTTGTCTAGT
>DGAQ01000073.1:151582-230304 GCA_002382445.1 Porticoccaceae bacterium UBA4026
TTCTTCGGTAATCTTGTCTAGGCTCTGCATCCGCCTTAAAATCCAGTCTCGACGAACTGTCGCCCGTTCTGCGTTAGCCAGCGGGTTATAAGATGATGGTGCTTTAGGCAGTCCTGCAATCATGGCTATCTGGGCGAGGCTTAAGTCATTCAGTGGTTTACCGTAGTAGACATGGGATGCTGCTGCAAAGCCATAAGCTCTATTTCCGAGGAAAATTTTATTCACATAAAGTGACAAAATTTCCTGTTTAGTGAGCGCTTTTTCGATTCTAAATGTTAGTAAAATCTCGTTAAATTTCCGGGTAAATTCCTGGCGTTTAGTTAGGAAGAAATTACGGGCAACCTGCATGGTAATGGTGCTTCCACCACTCTTGATGCGCCCCTCTGTGGCCAACTGAATCACTCCGCGCATTAGGCCAGAGACCACAATTCCGCCGTGATCAAAGAAACTGTCGTCTTCAGCTGCTAAAATGGCGTCAATCATTAAGGCGGGAATTTCATCGAAGTCTATTGGCGATCGTTTTTTCTCTCCAAATTCACTGATAATTTTTAAATCTCGAGAGGTAACCCGCAGAGGTATTTGCCAGCGAGTGTCTTTTAGCTCGTCGATGGAGGGCAATTTAGGGCTAAGGTAGAGAAAAAGGCAGGAGGTGACTAAAAGAAAGCCGCCAAGTGCCGATACTATACATACTGCGCTTAGCTTGAAAGCTCTACCAAGGTCCATTACCTGAGATTCCTGATTAACATCGCTTCATTATATCGTTCTTTTCCCATTATAGAGCTTTGACCCTGCGAAGTGCATCACAGAAATTAATAAACTTTATTGATAACGTGAGCCCTCTATATTTTTATTTTGGCAGACTTGTGGATATAAAAAGAATAGCAATAAAAATAGTCGCGAAAGTAGGAACATTATTAGGCGCATTGCTATTTCATGTTCCCTCTCGCACAGCTCTATTGGGAATAGATATTTCATCGTCTGCGGTAAAGTTGGTCGAACTCTATAGTAAGCCAGAAGGTGGCTACGAGGTTACGGCATATGCCGTCGCTCCTCTTCCTGAAGGCGCCGTTAGAGATCATGAGATACTGGTTGAAGCTGCTGTATCAAACGCAATAATAGCACTGGTGGAGCAGTCAGGGAGCACCTGCTCAGACGTTGCCGTTGCCGTTGCGGGGTCTTCTGTTCTCAATACAATGATTAGCGTGCCTATGGGGCTAACTCCCCTCGAGATAGAGAGTAGAGTTGAGGCTGATGTGGAGCCTATGCTGCCCTTTGAGCTTAATAACGCACGTCTTGACTTTATCATCTTAGGACAAAATAAAACATTGCTCGATGAGCGTTTAGTTCAAGTGGTTGCCTGTCCAGAGCAAGAAATTGAGCTTCGAAAACTGGTAGTACAGAGCGCTGGTTTAGAGCTTCGGGTAGTGGATGTTGAGAGTTTTGCTCTGGGGCGCGCCTATGATCTCCTAGTAGGCGAATCTGCGGATGAAGAGGGAAAAGCTCTCGCTGTCATTGATATAGGTGCATCTCAGATTACTTTTGTAGTAGTAAGCGAAAACTCAATCATTTACTCGACCGAAACCGCGTTTGGAGGCAAGCAGCTAACGGAGGAAATTCAGCAGTACTACAACCTTAGTTGGGCCGACGCAGGGCGTGCTAAACGTAAAGGTGGATTGACCGATGATTACGCTGAGAACATGCTCGAGCCTTTTAAATATTCTCTCATTAAGCATATCGATAAAGCATTAAAAATATTTCATTCATCAAGTGAATCTGTCGGAATCGGTAAGCTCGTGCTGTCCGGTGGAGTTTCAAAACTCAATGGCTTAGCCGAAGACCTATCCTCCGCTTTATCGATACCTGCTGAGGTTGGAGACCTGTTAAAACATTTGTCTATTAACAGCTCCGTTGATATGTATTCACTGGCACAGGACGGCCCTGCAATGATGTTGGCGTTGGGCTTAGCCTTGAGTGAAACTAAATGAATAAGACTTTTAACCTCCTTCCCTGGCGCGAGACGGCGAGACAACTGCGCAGACAGGCCATGTTGGCAACTCTGTTGGTGACGAGCATTGTTGGGATCATGGTTGTTGGTTTTGTCTATGCCATGTTGAGTTCACAGTTGGATGAAATAACGGGTGACATTTGGGTTATTGATGAAGAAATTACCGGCTTGGGAGCTGGTGTAGCTGAAATTGAGGAATTGGAAGCTAAAAAGACAGAATTGATAGGTAAGAATCGAGTTCTTCAAAACATTCAAACCTCTCGCAGTGAAACTGTGCGCTTGTTTGATGAGTTGGTTACTGCGGTGCCCTTGGGCGTCACTCTAAGAACTCTTGAGAGAAAAAGTAATTCTATATCAATTTCTGGAGTTGCCAGATCGAACCATGATGTGGCTGCACTCATGAAGAGTTTGGACAGATCCTATCTGCTTGAGAATGCCAAGTTAGAAGAAATAGAAGAAACGGGCTCGGCTAATGGTATGGAGAATATTTTCTACATGCAGGTCGAGTTAGATATTGCTAGAGAATAGGCTAACCGCATAAGGCGGCCTGTTTAATAAGTTGTCGAGGCAGTATCTGCTAAAGGGTCTGATGGGTACTCAATGGTAGTGTTAATTTGATTAGTTTTCTGCTCGATGGACAAGATTGAACAAGGAAATTTTAAATGGATTCTTTTCTGGGTTTTGATTTAAATAAAATTTCACCTGATGATGACTTTAGCCCAAGTCAAATAGAGACTTGGGCTAATACACTGTTCGGTGCCTTGCTACTGGTATCCTTTGGCCTGATATTACTTCTTGGCTATTTATTCTTTGTTCACGATGTTATTGAAAAAATCTTAGCTGAAACAGTAGTTCGTGAAACAAAAATTATGGAGTTTGAGAGCGAATATGAATTGATTTTAGGGCGGGATAAATATCTGAATCAAATGTCCGAGCTCGATACCATGTTTTCTGCACTGGCTGCAAAAATGCCGTCGGAGGCTGAGGTAGCAGAAGTAATCGAAGATATATCCAAAGTGGCTGCAGATTATGATTTGTCGACTTCTTCCGTTAGTCCGAAAGCAGAGTTCAAACAGGACCTTTATATTGAGCTGCCGATTAATATTTCAGTCGCAGGGACATATCATTCTTTGGGCGATTTTGTGGCGGGACTTTCTCAGCTTACTCGGTTGGTTACCCTGCATGATTTCAGTATTAATTTAGAAGATAAGGGGCCTTTATTTATGAAGTTGGAGGCAAAGACCTATAAGTTCGTTGGTTTGGTGGATAGTGATGAGTAGCTGGCTCCGTTGTTTTTTTGTTTTGGCTGTTTCAGCGTGCTCTGCCGGGGGTGAATCAAAATTAGAGGATCGCCTTAGCCAAGTTAGAGGGCAACAGTCTCCAAATGTTGCTCCTATTCCCCGTTTTCCTAGTCAGCCGATTTATACCTATAGTTCGAGATTCAAGCGTAGTCCGTTCATCGCCGAGTCAGAATTTAAGGCAAATGTAACCGCTGAACAATCACAGGCTCTGCCGCCAGATTTGGACCGCAAAAAGCAACCTTTAGAGTTAAAAGAAGTGAGCCTTATCTCAATGGTGGGTCTTGTGAGAAATAAATCTAACCTTTGGGGCTTAGTGGCTGATCAAACCGGTAAGCTCAGTAAAGTCGAGTTAGGTAGCTATTTAGGGATGAATTTTGGTGAGGTTACGGCTATTGACTCAAGCAAAATCACCATCATAGAGAAAATATCGGACAACAGGGGTCGTTGGTTTGCCCGCTCAAGACTTATTTTCATGGAGGAAGTCGAATGAGAGGCAAAGGAAGTAGTATGGCTAAGGTAACGCGCTGTGTTTTTCGCTGTGCCCTGACTTTAGGGGTATCACTTTTTATCGCTTTGGACCTGTCTTCACAGGAACAGGCTTTGATTTCCGATATTGATTTTGGCACTAGTGATGAAGATGGCGCTCGCCTTACTGTCCGTTACTCAGATGCAGCAGCTGACATTGATGTCTCAGTCACAGAAAAGAAAATAATCGTGCGGTTTAAAAAAACTAACTTGCCGCAAAAACTGGATCGTCGATTAGATGTCTCTGATTTTCCGACGCCGGTCGCCACTATAGATAGTGAGCAAATTAAATCTGATGTGATTTTGATCGTTGCTACTAAGGGACCTTTTACCTACAGAAAGGCAGACAATCCGGGCGAACTGATTTTGGAGATTTCTGAAAAAATTAATAGGCAACCGCAGTTTAAAAAGAGTAGCAAGACAGATTCTTACACCGGTGATTTAATTGATCTAAAATTTCAAAATATTAAGGTTCGTGATGTTTTAGAGGTGATAGCTGATTTCAAGTCCTTAAATTTAGTTGCTAGTGATTCGGTTCAAGGCGAGATTACTCTTAACTTAAGTGATGTTCCCTGGGATCAGGCTCTAGACATAATTATGCAGTCAAAGGGCTTAGGTAAGCGCAGGACAGGAAATGTTTTACTTGTGGCGCCTATAGACGAAATAGCAGAAAGAGAGCAAAAGGAAGTTGATCGCGCCAAGGAATTACTTTCTTTATCACCGCTGGTGACCTATGTGGCAAGAATTAAATACGCTAAAGCTCAAGAGGTATTTAAACTCTTTAGTGGCCGGAATGATGGCGTTGGATCCAACGGGGGCGGATTTAAGAGAGGTGAACCCAACGGAGTTAGAGGCAATGACCACTCTGATTCATCCCTCTTCTCTGAGCGAGGTTCTGCAACGATGGATGATCGAACCAACACGATTATAATAACGGATATCCAAAGAAAAATTGATGCTTTTAGGATATTGCTAGCCACAATTGACATTCCGGTCCAGCAGGTATTGATTGAGGCTCGCATTGTAAAAGCTACTTCTGATTTTAGAAAGGAGCTCGGGGCTTCTTGGGGAGTAATGGGTAGGAAGGGAGTAGATATGATCACAGGGCTGATTACTGATCCTTCAAAGCAAATATCGGGAGCCTTAGCCGCTGATCTTGGAGTAGGTGGTCCTGCGAGTTCGTTTAGCCTTGGCTATTTATCTGATAGTTTTCTTATTGATCTTGAACTAAACGCCCTGCAAGCTGGGGGTTATGGCGAAATAGTGTCGCGGCCCAAGGTCCTTACGGCCGACAAAGAAAAAGCTTCGATTAAGTCTGGGGTCGAAATTCCCTATCAAGCCGTTACGCAGGCGGAAGGGACTAAGGGGGGCGTGGTAGAGACGCAGTTCAAAGAGGCGGTATTACTACTGGAGGTGACACCGCAAATAACACCTGACAATAGAGTTATTATGGACTTGCTGATTAAGCAAGATTCAGTGGGTAGCCTGTCAGTTAATGGTGAGCCTGCCATTGATATCACTGAAGTTTCTACTCAGGCCTTAGTTGGCAATGGCCAAACATTGGTCTTAGGTGGAATTTTTCAATCCGAAGAACTGAGTTCTGTGGACAAGGTGCCATTTTTGGGAGATTTGCCGGGGGTAGGTAGATTATTCAGAAAAGAACTGCGGACTACTGATAAACGTGAAATACTGATCTTTATAACTCCTAAGGTAATAGACGATAGTCTAGTGGATAAATGATCGGGCAGCATATCTTTTTAATAGGGCCGATGGGCGCAGGCAAGTCTACTATAGGTAGGGAGATTGCTGGTGCGTTGGATAGAATTTTTTTTGATATCGATAGTGAAGTTATTAAGTCTAGCGGGGCCGATATTCAGTGGATATTCGATGTTGAGGGTGAGGAGGGATTTCGTGAGAGAGAATCTAGGGCGCTTCGGCAGGCTATTAAAGCACCTGCTGGTGCCATTATAGCCACAGGTGGTGGCATTGTTCTGCGTAAGGAGAACCGCGTGGCGATGGTTGGTGCCGGTCAGGTAGTTTATTTGTCGGCCACAAAACAGCAACTCTATGAGCGCACTAAGCGGGATAAAGTGCGTCCCTTGCTGCAAGTTGGAGATCGTAAGGCCGTTATCGACAAGCTATTCGACGAGAGAGATCCTCTTTATCGTGAAGTTGCTAGTCTCATTTTTTCCTCTGACGAAACCAAAGCCTCTAAGGTGGCGGCGGAGCTTATAAGGACTCTTGCCAGCGATTAATCATTGTTGCTCTCCATTTCATATCAAAAGGGCTAAACAAATCTACATTTAAAAGGTTAAAATGGAGCGCTTATTTTAAAGAGTGCTTGTCATTATGATTAATTCTGAAAGTCTTGACTCTAAGACTTCGAAACATATTATCGTTGATTTAGGGGATAGAAGTTATCCTATAAGTATCGGTCCCAAGCAAATTTCTTTAGTTGATCTCAATCAATATATTCAGGGAGGAAAAGTGCTTATCGTCACTAATGAGACGATTGCCCCTCTTTACTTATCGTCTATAACGGCAGGTTTGCCGAACAAGCAGATTGATGTGGTAACTTTGCCTGATGGTGAGCGATTTAAAACCCTCGATAATTTAAACAGTATTTTTACCAAGCTGCTCGAGAAAAATCATGACCGAAAGACTACGTTGATAGCTTTGGGTGGAGGAGTTGTTGGAGATATGACGGGTTTTGCAGCAGCCTCCTACCAGCGTGGTGTTCCTTTTATTCAAATTCCAACCACTCTGCTGGCCCAGGTGGATTCATCAGTTGGTGGTAAAACGGGCGTGAATCATCCTTTAGGTAAAAACATGCTGGGTGCTTTCCATCAACCAATAGCGGTCATCATAGACACCGACACTCTTACAACTCTGCCTGAGAGGCAGTTTTTCGCCGGTATGGCTGAAGTGATTAAGTATGGTTTGATAGCGGATTATCCGTTCTTTGAGTGGCTGGAAGCTAATGTGGAAGCGCTAATACGGCGCGACCCGCTAGCCTTGAGTGTTGCTATTGAGAGATCCTGTATAAACAAAGCGAAAATAGTCAGCGCTGATGAAACAGAACAGGGCATTAGAGCTATCCTCAATCTTGGTCATACTTTTGGCCATGCCATTGAAACTTTTCAGGAATATCAAGGATGGCTGCATGGCGAAGCTGTGGCGGCGGGCATCGTAATGGCTCTTGATTTGTCGATGAATGCGGGAAACCTCTCTCAAATTGATGTTGATCGGGGCAAGAAGCTAATCAGTATGTTTTCTTTGCCTGTGGCTCCCCCGGAGGATATGTCTGCAGAAGCTTTCATAAAGCTAATGCTTCGAGATAAAAAGGTGTTTGATGGGCAATTGAGACTGATTCTTTTGAGAAGCTTGGGGGATGGTTATGTGAGTCAGGATTTTACTCAGGCATGGATGGACGCCACCCTCGCTAAATTTTGCCAGAGTTGATCAATGAGTCTGAATCTGGTTGATTTTCTTAGACTTATAAGCACTACCCAATAACTAATTGTTTGGTAAATAGTCGGTATTAGAGCGAAATTGCGCAAAAGAACTAGCTTGTCTGACCTATGGCTGACCTCTTACCGTAATCAGATAGCGAAAATTGAGCTAAAAGAGTAGAATAATGACCCTTCCGGCGAAAAAATGTCGTATAGCATTGCGCCTGAAACAATTGCAGTAATAGCCCTCAACCAAGAATCTGTGCTTATGAATGATGTGAAAAAATTTGGCTTATACGACAGTACTTTTGAAAAAAGTAGCTGCGGCGTGGGGTTTCTTACCCGGAAAGACGGCAAGCAGACTCATGATTTATTGGTTAAAGGTCATGAAGCTCTTTGTGCGGTCCCTCACCGCGGAGGTATGTCAGCTGAAGGAGTTGGTGACGGGGCTGGTGTGTCAATCGACTTGTCAGTTGCATTTTTTAGCAAAATCAACAAGAGTAAGTTAGTGCTGGGTGAATTTGGGGTTGGTAACTTTTTTTTGCCTAAGGATCAAAAGCAGTATAGTAGAGCTAGAAAACTGATTGATGACGCCCTCGAAGGAGAGGGTATGGTCACTCTGATTACCCGTAATGTAGAAGTCGATAACTCAGTTTTACGTCCAGCAGCAATTAAATGTCAGTTGCCTATCGTTCAATGGGTTTTTGCCGCGCCAGAGGGAATAAGGGGTGCGGCACTAGACAAAAGGATCCACAAAGCGTTGCTCTCAATAGAGTCTGAAGCTTATCTCGATGAGGATCTTGACGGGATGTACCCTCTGTCAATGTCATCACGTATGCAGGTGCTCAAAGGACGCTTGAACTCTCACGAAATCGTCCCTTATTTCTGTGATCTTAATGATTCCGACCAAAGTATTCATACCCTTTACTTTCACACGCGATTCTCAACCAATACAGATCCTCATCCCTCAATGGCTCAGCCATTTAGATTGATGGCGCACAATGGAGAGTTGAATACAGATAAAAAAAACCGATTGTCCGAGGCGGCCATTGCGCGGGCTAAAGAGAACAACATTATTAGGCCAAAAGGGCAGTCAGATAGCTGTCGTTTAGATCAAACATTGCACTCCCGCGTAGTTGAAGACGGCCTAGGTTTAGTGACCGCTGTAGTCTCGATGATGCCGCCGGCTTGGGAGAACGACACAACCTTATCGTTTCCTGTGCGCTCCATGCTTGAGTACTTTTCCTTATACGAAGAGAAAAATGATGGTCCAGCAGCGCTTATTTTTGGTGATGGCTCTATCATCGGAGCTCGCCTAGACCGTCTCGGTTTACGTCCACTTAGAACGATAGAAACAGAGCGTTATCTGGCGGTGATGTCTGAAGCTGGACAGGTAGATTTTGGTGATGAGCCTGTACTAAGTCGTGGCCGTATTGAGGCCGGTGGAATGTTGTACTACGATCATCAGAAACAGCGTTCTTTTTCAACTTCTGAGGCACTTGAACTTTTGGCTAGCCAGCAAGACTACGCTAACCTTGTGGATCAAGCCCGCATCCTAATCGAGGACCTGCCACCGGTTCCAGAGTCAGAGAAAACGCCCTCGACGCAATATTCTGGTGATTTACCTTTAGCGGGTCGATATGTTGCCTACTCACAGAATCAGGAATGCTTCCGATTTATGATGGATCCGATGCTTGCGACAGGTACTGAAAAGGTGTCGGCAATGGGTTATGGCAATGCCATTAATGCCTTGTCGGATAATGAAGGCGGCGTTGCTAAATATTTCTCTCAGCGCTTTGCGCAGGTTACTAACCCACCTCTAGATTCAATTCGTGAGGCTGAAGGGATGACTTTACGCGTTGCTTTGGGGGCTAAGCCTAATATTGGCGGTAAGGCGGGCAGGCAGATTGTCATCCAATCACCTATTCTCGACCACTCGCAAATGTTGAGTATTGGTGCCCAAACCGAGACTCCAGTCGGTCATTTTCCAATGCTTTATGAGCCTGTATTTGGTGACGCGAGTGCAAACGAAAAGTCCTTAGTGTCTTCGATCGATGGAATTTGTGATTCTGTCGAGCGCTTTGCTAGAGAGTATGGCGGCATAGCTATTATCAGTGACCGTCATGTGTCTCGAGCTAATACGTCGATATCCATGACGCTAATTGTATCTGCTATCAATCAGCGGCTAATAGAGTCGGGTCTGCGATTGCGGGTCTCTCTGATTATTGAGAGTGGACAAATTTGTTCTTCTCATCACGTTGCCTGCGCTCTGGGTTTTGGCGCATCAGCCGTTTATCCCATGGGACTGCAGATGCGAGCGGAGGAAAAATTTACCGATAACGTCAATGGTGCTTATCAAAAATTCACCAAGGCGGCGGAAAAGGCTTTAATGAAGACAATGGGCAAAGTGGGTCTATGCACTGTCGAAAGCTACTCTGGTGGCGAGTTTTTTGAACCCAACTTTTTAAATACAAATGACCCCGTATTCCAGCGTTACTTTCCCAATATGAAATCTCCTGTGGGAGGGGTAGGTTTCGCTGAAATCGCTCAGGCGGCTGCTGATTGGCATGAGCGTGCTCTTAGCTGTGAGGTTGAAAGCGACATCCCCATGTTGGGATTATTTAAAGAGCGAGCAGAAGGTGCGGGCCATTCTTATGGGGTCACGGCGGTACGAAGTTTTGTTGAACTCACCGAGGAAGCCATTAGCTTCGATAAACAGGGTGATGGGGATACTAATGATGCATTACGGTTGCTGGCCCTAAATCGTATGGAAGGCGCTTTCGGTATCAGTGATGAAGGCTACACCAATACCAGCTTTGATCGACTTACTCCAGCTGAAATTGATAACTTTAATATTACTCCTGGATATAGAGACTTCTCTCGTGCTATGGCTGAAGAGAGAGCACGACGGCCTGTGGCACTTCGCGATGTTTTAGCTTTTCCAGCTGACATTAGCTTTATGTCAGAAGCGAATGATTTTCGTCGCGAGATGATGCTGTTCAATCGTGCGGGGAATAACCATTTCATTATTCGAGGACTTTCATGTGAAGCTCTCGCAGATGATACCTTTGCTTTACAATTAACTGGACCATTGCCTGACCGAGGAGATCGTTTGCAGGCCTTGGCTAAATCCTGTTCGGATCGTTTTGGCGTGCATATCGTCGATCAGTCAGTCAGTGAAAAAACACTCACTATTGTTGCTGCAGGGGAAGCTAGGCATTATTTTGCACGGCTTCGCTCGGCCCCTCCATTAGTTAATCTTAGTGATGTCCAGACGGCGAGTCAGATCACACCATTATTGTCTTCGGGAGCAATGAGTCATGGTGCTTTAGTGGCTACTGCCCACGAAGCGGTTGCTCACGGCACCAACATGGTTGGTGCAATGTCTAACTGTGGAGAGGGTGGAGAGCATATTTCTCGTTATGGGACTATTCGAGCTTCACGCATCAAGCAGTTCGCATCAGGACGCTTTGGTGTATGGGCTGGTTATCTTGCTGACCCAATGCTAGAAGAGATTGAAATCAAAATTGGCCAAGGGGCTAAGCCTGGAGAGGGAGGTCAATTACCTGCGGCTAAAGTTAATGTGGAAATAGCGGCTGCTCGCGGTGGTGTTCCAGGGGTTGAACTTATCTCGCCACCACCTCATCATGACACCTACTCGATTGAAGATTTGTCGCAGCTTATTCATGACGCTAAGGCGGCGCGAGTCAGAGTAATCGTAAAACTAGTCTCTTCCGATGGCATAGGTACTATTGCTGTCGGTGTTGCAAAAGCAGGTGCAGATGTCATTAATGTTGCTGGCAGTACCGGTGGCACTGGCGCCGCTTCAGTGACCTCACTTAAGTACACGGGTCGCGCCGCTGAAATAGGTATTGCGGAGGTTCATCAAGCGCTCTGCGCCAATGGTCTGCGTGAGAAGGTAATCTTACGTTGTTCCGGTGCTCATCAGACTGGGTCAGACGTAGTTAAATCGGCTCTTATGGGCGGTGATAGCTTTGAGTTTGGTACCACGGCTCTAATGATGCTGAAGTGTGTTATGGCTAAAAATTGCAATATAAAATGTCCTGCGGGCTTAACCACAAATCCAGAAGTATTTGATGGTGACCCCCGTGCTCTGGGACAATATCTACTTAATATAGCCCATGAAGTCAGAGAAATACTGGCTCAACTCGGCCTGCGTTCATTGCGCGAGGCTCGAGGGCGATGTGATTTCCTGCATTTACTAGATCACCCCTCATCAGTTGGTCAGCTCGATCTACGGGCAATGTTAACTGTTGTTGAAGAATATAAGGTGGATAAGCCTATTTATATGGAGCGAGACTTTGCGCTCGACGATGGCTTTCTTGGTTTGATTCGAGATGCCTTAATTGATAAAAAACAAGTGTCGATTCAGTTGGCTGGGAGTCAGAGGCTTAACAACTGTAACAAAAGTGTTGGCGGTCAGCTGGCCATCGACATTGAGCGAATATTTAATTATGAACTTCGAGAGCTTCAATTACCTGCTGTGTTGGAAGATAATCGCGGACGGCGATTTCTCCGCAGTGGAGCCATACGCATCGCAACTCATGGCACTGCGGGACAGTCCTATGGCGCATTTTGTAACGACGGCATGGTCTTGGAACATACAGGTACTTGCAATGATGGTGTTGGCAAGTCCGCTTGTGGCGGTGAGATTATCGTCCATGCGCCACCTGGTGGCAGTGACAAGCCTGGGACTAAAGTCTTAATCGGCAATTTTGCTCTGTTTGGCGCGACAGGAGGCCGCACATTTATTGAAGGTGAGGCGGGAGATCGATTTGCTGTGCGCAATTCTGGTGCCACTGCTGTAGTTGAAGGGGTTGGTGATTTTTGCGCTGAATACATGACCAATGGTGCGGTACTTAATTTAGGTTCATTTTCCAAAGGGTTTGGCAATGGTATGTCCGGTGGTTTTGCCTACCAATATGATCCCTATGGGAAGTTCACCAACAGTATTAGCCATGACTCGGTGCTTTTAGGCTCTCTGGCAGATTCTACAGAGGAGGCCGAAATACATGCTCAGGCTGTACATACATTATTGCAATGGCATGTTGATGCTACTGGATCTAAAAAAGCCTTTTGGCTTTTGGAACACTGGTCTGAGGAGCGAGCTAATTTTGCTTATATCACGCCCAAAGCACTCCTGCAGTATCAGGATTATGAGGCAATTTTAGGTGCTAAATCGCGAAAAGAACTTTTGGAAGAGCTTGCTGTTGCTCTTGCTGCATTCCAGGTTAATAAATTAAAGCGCGCATGGCGGTCGGGTGAGCCCGTGATAAAGGGTGAGGTGCCGAATATAGAGTTGGCTAGTAGCGACATGTATGAGCTACTTAATACTTACTTTGTATTAGATATGGCACAAAAAATATCATTGAAACGCTTACCAAATGTGACCTCTGCAGAGCACCCAGATGCAATCAAGGCTACTCGGAACCTGATTTTAACAGAGGATTTTTCTCTCATGAATGGGTTGTTGAGGCATGCGCGAGAGGTCATTTCCGCGTATAGTGCGGCCGAATTAGCGGCAATGGTTGCGGGTAAACGGCTCAATGACTTCAAGGAGGCGCTAAGTTTACGTAACATTTTATCAATGGACAGTCCCGCGACCTATGGTTGGATACTGTACCAACAGCAAAAAAATAAAATTGCGCTAGGGCATGTCCCTAGTTTTGAAGAGCTTTTTGCACAGAATGCTCTAAATGACATCTTACCCAAAGTGGGTTAAACCTGAGGCCTTTTGATGAAGCTGCCCTTTATTCCTGAAGACGCTCCGTTTACCGGCGACCAAAAATCTTGGTTAGCGGGTTTTCTGGCGGGCATGCAGTCGGCAAAGGCGATGGTTGGGAGTCAGGCGGGTGCATTGCTTAAGTCGGGGGCAGTATCTGCGCCCATCCTTAATGTGTTCTATGGCACTCAAACGGGCAACGCGGAAGCTCTGGCAATGGATGCGGCTACCGTAGCTCGAGGCCAAGGTTTCGCGCCGGTAGTTCAGGGCTTAGATGATGTTTCGATAGAAGAATTCTCTGCTATGGAGAGAGTTATTATTGCCATAGCAACTTATGGTGAAGGAGAAATGCCCGATAATACTCAGTTATTTTGGGAGGCGCTTTCAGCGTCTAACATGCCTCAACTACCAGCAATGCAATTCGGAATTCTAGCGTTAGGCGACACGGGCTACGATGAATTTTGTCAAGCCGGCAAGTTATTAGATGTTCGGCTTGAGCAGCTGGGCGCTCAACGTTTAGTTGACCGCATCGACTGTGATGTCGACTACGAAGATATGGCTGAGGAGTGGATTAATAGGGTAATACCCCTTGCTAATGATGGCAGTGCAGTGACGCCTAAAGCCGATACAATACCTGCGGTAGTCAAATCAATATGGAACCGTAAGAACCCTTTTCCATCGACTGTCACAATCAATAGTCTCTTGTCTGGGAAAACATCGGCCAAAGAGATACGTCACTATGAGTTTGACCTTGCTGATAGTGGTCTAAGCTATGAGACGGGTGATGCGTTGAACGTGATGCCAATTAATAATGCGACTTTGGTGTCTGTGCTTTTACAAAGATTGATCATAGCGCCAGATTTTGTGCCTGAGGGTCAAATAAAAACGATTGATGAATTACTGACCTATAGTTACGAAATATCGACGCCCTCGCGCGAATTTTTGGCGGCCATAGAAAGGCAGGCAGAGGATGATTTCTTTAGTCATGTGATGAGTGGCGGCGATAAAGAAGCCTTAGCTAATTACCTGTGGGGTAAAGATACTCTTGATCTATTGAATTTAAATTCTAGTATCATTTTTTCACCTGAAGAATTCTTGGCATTATTAAAGCCACTGCAGCATCGTGCGTACTCTATTTCTTCCAGCCCCAAGCAGCACCCAGGATCTGTGCATCTCACTGTCGCTTCGGTGCGCTGGCAAGCGGACGGTAGAGAACATCAGGGAGTCTGTTCAACATTTTTGGCCGATCGGATTATAGACGGTGGTAAAGTAGGTCTCTTTGTTTCGCCTAATAAAGCATTTCGTATTCCCGATAACGACGATGCGCCAATGATTATGGTTGGTCCAGGGACGGGAATTGCGCCCTTTAGAGCCTTTTTGGAAGAACGTCAGGTGCTTAATGCAAAGGGTCAGAATTGGTTGTTCTTTGGTGACCAAACTAGAGCTGCAGATTTTATTTATGAAGAACAGTTACAGAAAATGAAAGATTCTGGTTTGTTAACCCGTCTTGATTTAGCATTTTCGCGGGATCAAAAAGAGAAGATATATGTGCAAACTAAAATGCATGAGCAGGGCGCAGACATTTATGAGTGGCTTGAGCAGGGTGCTTATTTTTATGTTTGCGGTGATGCGACGCGTATGGCCAAAGACGTAGATCAGGCGCTATGTGATCTGATTTCTGAACATGGTGATCTTACCTCTGATAAAGCTGGAGAGTACGTAAACAACCTAAAACGTGAAAAGCGCTATCTGCGCGATGTATATTAGGCCTAATCAATCAACCTATTTAAATAATCTATGACACAATTAAAAAATGATCGCTTTTTAAAAGCTTTATTCCGCCAACCTGTTGATAAGACGCCGGTGTGGATGATGCGTCAGGCTGGCCGTTATTTGCCTGAGTACAGAAAAGTTAGATCACAGGCTGGCGATTTTATGAGCCTATGTAAAAATACTGAACTGGCCTGCGAGGTAACCTTACAACCTCTAGAGCGGTTTGAATTAGATGCTGCCATCTTATTTTCGGATATTTTAACCATTCCGGATGCGATGGGATTAGGTTTATATTTTGAAGAAGGAGAGGGGCCAAAATTCCGTAAGCCGGTTAGAACTGAAGCTGATGTAGATCAGCTAAAGGTAATAAATACCGCCAGCGATCTGAGTTATGTTACCGATGCTGTAGCCCTGATTCGACGCGAGTTGAATGGCCGTGTGCCCTTGATTGGCTTTTCTGGAAGCCCTTGGACATTGGCCACTTATATGATCGAAGGACAGAGCAGTCGTGATTTTTCTCGTGCCAAAACTATGCTTTACACCCAGCCGGAAGTGTTGCACCAACTGCTAGAAAAGCTCGCTCTTTCAGTGATTGACTATCTGAATGCCCAGATTCGTGCGGGAGCCCAAGTGGTGCAGATTTTTGATACCTGGGGGGGCGCCCTAGGTCATGATGCCTACCTAGAGTTTTCACTTGCTTACATGAATAAAATTGTTGATGGCCTAATCAAACATGCCGATGGTCGTGATGTGCCTGTGATCCTGTTTACCAAAGGTGGTGGCCATTGGTTAGAGGCAATGGCTAGTTCTGGCTGCCACTGTCTCGGGTTAGATTGGACGGTTGATTTGGGTTCGGCGAAAAACCGTGTCGGTAGTAAGGTATCACTCCAAGGCAATATGGATCCGGCGGTATTAAGAGCTGATAAACAAACAATTGAAAGCCAAGTTCAGACTATTTTACGGTCCTTTGGCTCTGGTAATGGCCACATCTTTAATCTTGGTCACGGTATTACTCCAGATATTGATCCGGCCAAAGTGAAAATATTCATCGATGCGGTACATCGCTTTTCTGAGGATTGATAACGCCCGACCTTAAGTTCCTAGCTAAGGCTAATTAAGAAGGCCAATGCACTGGCCCATAGAGACAGGTGACTGTGGTAATAGCGCATCTAATCCGCGTACAGTATCCTTTCCAAATAACAACACAATGGTTGAGCCGAATTTAAATCGACCAATTTCATCGCCTTTAGCATAACTTAATGATTGATCGGAGAGGTCTTGTTCTCTGACTGCGCCGGGCCCTGGCTGTTCAAATCCACCCCAAACAGTTTCAATGCCCGCCACTAACATGGCACCAACAAAGATTACTGAAAACTGACCCGCTAGGTCGGACTCAAACTCACAGATTAAGCGCTCATTTCGGGCAAACAAGCCGCTCAAATTCTGTGCTGTCTGGTCATTTACCGAAAATAACTCTCCTGGGATGTAGCGTGTCCGCAATAATTTTCCGCTGATAGGCATGTGCACACGATGGTAGTCTTTAGGTGAAAGATAAATAGTGGCGAAACTGCCATCATGATAGTGATTGGCCTCCACTGAGTTTCCTAATATGCGGTCGACCGAGTAATCGATACCTTTGGCTTGTAGTATTTTATTTTTGCTAATATTGCCGGCCTGACTCACCACGCCGTCTGCTGGACAAACAACACTATTGCTATCAGCATGGATAGGTCTCGCCTCATCCTTTAACGCCCGCGTAAAAAAAGTATTGAAACTATCATAATCATCGAGGTTATCGCTTTTTGCTTCTTGCATATTGATATTAAAAGCAGCGATGGCACGCTTTATGAGGATGTTTTTTAGCCAGGGGCGTTGCGACTCTGCGACCCTACCTATCATCCGAGAGAGAGCGTGCTTGGGCAAGATGCGTTGTGCTGCAATAAAAATATCTGCGCGGTGACTCATAATCTAGATTCTCATTTTTTGATCGGTAGATTCAAAGTAGGTATTGGGCCCTTATGAACCATACTCAACCGGTGTGTGGTCAAGATTACCCCATTCGGCCCATGATCCGCCATAGCCGGCTATATTATCGTAACCAAGAATTCGGGCTACCATATAGGTAAAGCCGGAACGATGATGTTGTTGGCAGTGTGTAGCAATACGTTTGTCTTTGGTTAGGCCCAGGCTATCTAAAATATTTTGCGCATCTTTGTGAATACGTAAATTCGCTTGGGGGTCCATTAGGGCGGTCCACTCGAGATTAATTGCGCCGGGAATATGGCCACCTCGTGCAGCACTAACAACATCGCCTGAGTACTCCGCTGGATTTCTGGCATCCCAAATGGCGAAATTGCTAGAGTCAAGAGAGACTAAAATTTCATCTATGGTGATTGAAGCCTCTGGATGGGCGAAATCATCGCCAATATCAACTTTATCGCTATTGGGGCGGTTTGGTGAGCTCTCAGTTGGAAATCCTTCTTTTATCCAGGCTACGACTCCCCCATTCAAATAAGACCAATTATGCAATCCCACTAGGTCCATTATCCAGGTAAATCTCCCCGCCCAACCACCGCCCTCGTCATCATAGACAACGACCTGCTTTGACTGATTAATACCGAGGTGGCTAATCAGTGACTGTATCTCACTAAAACTCGGGCATTTGCCCATGGCTGGCGGGGTGGTGGACATCAGGGCTCTATAAGGGAGGTGCACAGCGCCCGGCACATGCTTAATGGAATACAGAGAAATGTTACACAGGTCGATAATAATTAAACCTTCATCGCCGAGCATAGATTCTAGCTCTTGCGGTTCGATTAGATGGGGTATTGGGCCAATCATTTAAGGTCCTTTGGGCTGATAGATACCGCAATGAAGATGCGGGCTTTAGCTAATATTAAAATCTAGTGGATTCCTGGGACAAAATAATCTGACGATAGTTGTGCAATCGAGTCCTTAGTACTTTTTTGTCCGCGACTGCGTCCAAAAGGCAACAGCCAATTTCTTTATCATGCTTGCAATCTCTAAACTTGCAGTAGCCAAGATACGGGCGGAAATCAATAAACCCATTGATGATTTTTTCTTGACTCAGGTGCGTCAATGCAAATTCCCTAATGCCTGGAGAGTCGATTAAAACACCACCACCGGCAAGGTGAAAAAGTTTCGAAATCGTTGTAGTGTGTGTACCTTTTTCCTTGCCCACTGACAGAGGGCCAACTGGCATATTAGCTTGCGGTTGCAGAAGATTAATCAACGAAGATTTGCCCACACCAGATTGACCTACAAATATTGCAGTTTGACCGGCTAAGTAGTCTTGCAGGGCATCAATGCCCTCGCCAGTTTTGGAGGACACCTGGATAATGTCATAGCCAATAAAGGTGTAGTCATCGATCAGTTGCTGGATATCTTTGAAATCACTTTCATGCAACATATCGGTCTTATTTAGAACCAACAATGGTTTGATACCATGAGCTTCGGATGCCACCAAATAACGATCTAGCAAATTACTAAATGCGGTAGGTTTTGGTGCAAATACAATGGCTATTAAATTTACATTAGCCGCCACTGGGCGTAATTTCCCATAGATGTCTGGGCGAACCAATTCAGTCTCCCGTGGTTGCCTAGCCACTACCACGCCATGAGGCTCGGCAAAGCGCCATATCACCCTGTCTCCAGTAACGAGGCTATCCAAGTTAGCTCGCATATGACAGCGTATGACCTGTCCTTTCAGTGGGTCTTCTGCGGCTTCAATATTCACTTGAGAACCAAAATTGGTTACCACCGTACCCAGAGTCTCGGGACCAAGTTTGGAAAGGTTTCCAATATCTTCCTCAGCGATTGAATTCTTGCTGATCGCACGCTCGCGACGGCGAGATTGAATCGACTGAATACGATCTTTTTGGCGATCACTGAGTCTACGCTTACTCATGGGGTGTAAAATGGCTACTCATCGTTAGCAATGTCCTAGGTGACATGTAGCCATTTCTGGCCTTATGGGGCGTAAGGATATAGCATTAGCGTTCTAAGTGACATTTTCCTTACATCATAACTAGACTGATCGATACTAAAGGTCAAAAACAGGTACCTAAATGAAAAAAATTGACCCCCTTAATCTCATCTGGATTGATTTGGAGATGACAGGGCTAGATCCTCTAGTCGACCGAATTATTGAAATTGCGACGGTTATTACTGACTCACAGTTAAACTTATTGGCCGAAGGTCCCTCTATAGTAATTAAGCAAAGTGATTCTCTGCTAGATGGAATGGACGAGTGGAATACTCTGCAGCATGGTGGCTCAGGATTGACTGAACGGGTGCGCAATAGTCAAATTAGTGAGATTGAGGCTATGTCGACAACCATCAATTTTTTAACTGGCTGGGTGGGGTCGGGTCAGTCGCCTATGTGCGGCAATTCAATTGGTCAAGATCGACGCTTCTTAGTCCGTTATATGCCGGAGTTAGCTTCTTTTTTCCATTATCGTAATCTGGACGTCAGTACACTGAAAGAGTTAGTCGTGCGATGGCGACCTGATTTAGAGGGTGGCTTTTCCAAAAAAAGCAGTCATTTGGCCATGGATGATATCTATGATTCGATCGGCGAACTCGCTTACTACAGGGAAGTTTTTATTCGGGCTTAAGCTTTTCCTGGTGTTGCCTTATTGCCCATTTAACGTGCTCTCGCACAAGAGCTGAGGGATGGTCTGCCTTGGCTTTGAGTTGGTTGAGAATTTCTTCTGATCCTTTCGCATTACCCAATCCTATAGCAAGATTTCGCAGCCAGCGTTCATGACCAATACGGCGAATAGGTGACCCTTGGGTCTTGTCGAGGAATTCCTCCGGTTCCCAATTGAACAGAGTCACCATAGAGGGGGAGTCTAGATTATGCCGCGGTGTAAAATCGTCTTCCTTGGTTGGTGAGGCAAAACGATTCCAAGGACAGCTAATTTGACAGTCATCGCAGCCAAATACTCTATTTCCCATTAAGGGTCTCAACTCTTCTGGAATAGCTTCTTTATGCTCAATCGTAAGGTAGGATATACAGCGTCTGGCGTCTAAGACGTAGGGTTCAGGAAAAGCGTTGGTAGGACATACTGTAATACATGCTTTACATTTTCCGCATTGGTTATCTTGCTTTTGCGAATCGACCGGTAATTTCAATGAAGTATATATCTCGCCAAGAAAAAACCATGATCCCGCATCCTGATTAAGCAATAGAGTATTTTTGCCGATCCATCCTAATCCAGCTTGCTCAGCAATCGGTTTTTCCATCACCGGCGCGCTGTCGACAAAAGGACGTTGTGATAGCTCGAGTTCCGGTAGTTCATCTTCAATCTTTTTTATCAAAGTGGCGAGTCGGTTGCGAATGACCTTGTGATAGTCTCGGCCCAAAGCATAGCGAGAAATATAGGCCTTGTTATCATCTTTTAAAACGGCGATCATTTTGTCGTCGGCAAGGTAGTCCATGCGGACAGAGATAACGCGAACAGTGTGATCAACTAACTTTTCTACCACATAGCGCTTATCGCCATGTTCGGACATCCAGTCCATAGAGCCATGAAAGCCTTTATCCAACCACTGATGCAGTCTATCGGATGCTAGACTTAAATCTGGTTCAACGATAGAAACCTGTTGAAAACCCAAGGTGGCACCCCAGGCCTTAATTTTTTTAGCTAAATTCTCGAGTTTCTCTGCCTTAACATTCATTTCTTGCATGGTTTCGGCGCCATTCTGACTTATAATTAACCCAATTTTACTGGGATATCCGCTCCATGTCGCACACTCTTCTGCAAGATGCCTTATTTAATACCCAAACAGTTCGAGAATTAGATCGGTTAGCCGTCAAAAATTCGGGTATGCCTAGCTTTGATCTGATGCAAAAAGCGGGTGCTGTTGCCTTTGCTGAGTTGCTTGAAACCTTTGGCAAACCAAGCTTTTTACACGTCTTCTGCGGAACAGGCAATAATGGTGGTGACGGATATATTATTGCTGCGTTGGCTGCAGTGCAAAATATTCCTGTAACCATTTATGAGGTGGGCAATACTGCGGCAATTTCTGGCGATGCCAATCTCGCAAAAAAATTGTGCATCGAGGCTAATGTCAACTTGCAGGGACTCAAACTTGACTGCGATCTATCTCAAGGTGTGATTGTTGATAGTTTAATGGGTACCGGCTTTAAAGGCTCTCTTCGGGGTGAGTTTGCCGAAGCTATAGAGGTGATTAATTGTTCCTTTCTCCCTGTCATGTCCATTGATATTCCCTCAGGATTAAGTGCTGACACAGGTGCGGTTGAAGATATAGCGGTGAAGGCTGATTTAACCGTGACATTTATTGGTGCCAAACAGGGTTTGTTTACTGGACGCGGCCCAGCCGTGAGCGGCGAGATCGTCTATGATTCGCTGGATATACCAGAATCTATCTTACAAAAAATGGCACCCTCAGCCGAACTAATGGATCTGTCTGACCTCCTTGAATACCTTCCTGAGCCTGAGGCAGATGTGCATAAAAGCCAGCGAGGCCATTGCATGATTATAGGAGGCGAGCTGGGTTTTGGCGGAGCCGCCATAATGGCTGCAGAGGCTTGTTTAACGACGGGTTCTGGATTGACTAGTTTGGTTACTCGGGCCGAACATATCACTGCAAGTTTGGCGCGACAGCCTGAGATAATGGCCTGCGCTGTCGCATCAGGTCAGCAATTAGAACCTTTGCTTGATGGACCTACAGTGCTAGTCATCGGCCCAGGGTTGGGGCGCTCTTCTTGGTCGGAACAGTTGCTGCAAAAAGCTTTGGCGTCCGATCTACCGATGGTCGTTGATGCGGATGGCTTAAATATAATATCGGAAGGTCGTGTTGTGACTAACCTTCAGAATATAAACTGGATTATGACACCGCACCCTGGCGAGGCGGCGAGATTATTAGATGTTTCTGTTGCTGAAATTGAAGCGGACCGGTTTTCTGCGGTTCGTCGACTACAAGAGAAATACAAGGCTATTGTGATTCTTAAAGGCGCTGGGAGCCTTGTGTCAGCGAAAGATGGACAGCCTATAAAAGTCTGCCCTTATGGTAATCCTGGAATGTCTACTGGTGGCATGGGCGATATTTTAAGTGGTGTGATTGGTAGTCTGATTGCCCAAGGCATCGATCTGCAAACTGCAGCAGAACTAGGCTGCTGTCTACATTCAGCTGCTGCTGATATGGCTGTGCAGGAAAAGGGATACAAGGGTTTGGTTGCGACAGACATCCTTCCATATTTGGCTAAAGCAATGAATCAATGGGATCAGGAGCTTTTGTGAGCAGTCAAATGGTTACTATTGCGGACTTTGATATTGTTGGTGAAGAGGCCATGGTCGCCTTTGGCTGCCATCTCTCAAAAAGCCTGCCGCGGCCATTGATTATTACACTACAAGGTGACCTTGGCGCGGGGAAAACAACCCTCAGTCGCGGAGTGCTTCAGGGCTTGGGACACAAAGGAGCGGTAAAAAGTCCAACCTATACTTTAGTTGAGCCTTATAAATTAGACGTCGGTATGGTTTATCATTTCGATTTGTACCGACTGGTGGACGCCGAAGAACTCGACTATATGGGCTTTACGGATTATTTAGAAGACGCGGTGCTCTGTTTGATAGAATGGCCAGAACGTGGAGAGGGATTTTTACCTGCGGCAGATGTTAGTATTCGTATCATGCATGCGAATGATGGACGTCGTGTTACTGTGCAGGCTTATTCGGCTAATGGTGAAAAGCTAGTCACTCAAATCGGCAAAGGCATTAGCACCTAGTGACACTAATATAATAAGAGCAGTACATTTATTGAAATTAAGCGGCCACAAAAAATTAACGACATCGATGGCCGGTTTCCCTTGTTGGGCTGCCGGGCTTATTCTTTTGGTGTCTACCCATGTAATAGGTGCGGACATAGAGTCTGTGCGGTTATGGCAGGCCCCTGAGTATACGCGCCTAGTGATCGATTTAAGCGAGGTAGCTGAACATCAACTGATCATCCTCAAAAACCCCAATCGCCTAGTGATTGATTTAATCAACGTAGATCTAAAAACCACTTTTAATACCCTTGATCTAAGTAAAACGCCGATTGCGAGCATTCGTCATGCAGTGCGTAATAAGAGCGATTTGCGAATCGTTCTAGACTTAAATAGCAATGTTAACCCGAAAAGTTTTACCCTGACAGCCAATGAGAAATATGGCAATCGGTTGGTGGTTGACCTTTATGCCAATACGCAAACGGTAAGTAAAACGGTTGATAAGATATTAGAGCGTAAAAACCGAAAAATCATCATCGCTATTGATGCTGGCCATGGCGGAGAAGATCCAGGCGCCCTTGGACCAAAAAGTATCCAAGAGAAAATCGTGGCATTACAAATTGCCAAGAAAATTGAAAAACTTTTCGATCAAAATATGTATTTTGACGGAGTTTTAATTCGTACGGGTGACTACTATGTTGGGCATCGAAAACGCATGGCTATTGCTCATAAGAGTGGCGCAGACTTTTTTATCTCGGTGCATGCAGATGCATTTACAAATTCATCCGTAAGCGGCGCTTCTGTCTATGCGCTGTCCACTAAGGGCGCTACCAGCGAGGCCGCCAGATATCTGGCGTCTAAGGCGAATAGAGCCGATCTTATCGGTGGTGCCAGCACGTTAAGGTTAGATGACAAAGATGATGTTCTGGCAGGGGTTTTACTTGATCTTTCGATGAACGAAACCTTGCGTCGAAGTCTTGAGGCCGGGAAGTACGTTTTAAGTAATATGGGCAGGGTGACTGAATTACATAAAAAGCGGGTAGAGCAAGCCTCGTTTTTGGTACTTAAATCTCCTGACATCCCTTCCTTGTTGATTGAAACGGGGTTCATTTCCAATCCAAGAGAGGCTAGGCAACTGAGCAATCCGGACCATCAGGAAAAAATAGCACAGGCAATATTTGACGGGCTAGTCGACTATTATTCTCTTAGACCACCAGTGGGAACCTCCTTGGCGGGGAGTCATGCTAAGCAAAAAAGGACCCACGTTATTGCTCGGGGCGACACTCTTTCTGAAATAGCCCAGCGTTACAACACCTCGGTTAGTAGTATATTAAGATACAATAATCTTGCTTCCAGCTCGATTCGGGTTGGACAAAAGATCTCTATTCCACCAAGCTAAAGTGAGCTCGAACATTAAACGTTATTCTAAGGTTTGCAATCATGCCTAGTATTCATATTCTCAGTCCGCAGCTGGCAAATCAAATTGCCGCAGGCGAAGTCGTCGAGCGTCCAGCCTCGGTTGTCAAAGAGCTCTGCGAAAACAGTTTAGATGCGGGCGCTCAGCGAATCGACGTTGAGATTGACCAGGGGGGGGTTAAGTTAATTAAGGTGCGCGACGATGGCTGTGGTATTTCTGAGGCAGATTTGCCCCTAGCCTTAAGCCGACATGCCACCAGTAAAATTACCAATTTAGATGATCTGGAGGCGGTTTCTACCTTAGGATTTCGCGGCGAAGCTTTGGCCAGTATTTCATCAGTATCACGGTTAGAATTCACTTCAAATACGGGTGATGGCAAGGGTTGGAAAGCGATATCTGAAGGTAGAGACATGAAAGTAGAGCTACAACCGGCGGCTCATCCGAGAGGGTCGAGCGTTGAGGTGAGGGATCTGTTTTTTAACACTCCAGCGAGACGTAAATTTCTGCGGACTGAAGGCACTGAATATAAACGCATCCATGAGGGTATAAAAAAATTAGCGCTTAGCAGAATGGATGTGGCCTTTAGTTTGCGCCATAACCAAAAAGTACAGTTCAATATGCGGCCCGCTGCCAATCATGCTGAGCAAGAAAAGCGTGTTGCTGATATTTGTGGACCGCTATTTATGGAGCAGGCGCTTTACATTGATAATGATCGCAGGGGTATCCGGCTATGGGGCTGGATTGGGCGACCTACTTTCTCTCGTAGCCAGCCGGATCTCCAGTATTTCTTTGTTAACGGTCGCTCTATCCGGGACAAAATTGTTTCCCACGCCGTACGTCAGGCTTATCAAGATGTACTCTACCATGGTCGTCATCCCGCATATGTGCTGTTTTTAGAGATCCTGCCTTCTGATGTTGATGTCAATGTACATCCCACTAAGCATGAGGTGCGCTTTCGTGAGAGCGGCTCTATTCATAGTTTTGTATCCAGTACCTTACAAAAAGCCCTGGCGATCGATCGGCCTCAAGATCATTTGCAGGCGGGTGTAGGAGATCCTTTAGGTGAGATGGCAGGCTTGGGGAAAGATGATCCCTTAATCAATCAATCTTTGCAGTCATCATTGTCATTGCTGGGCAATCCATCTGGCGGTTACCAGCAAACATGGCGGGGGTCACAGTCGACATTTAATAGCGTTAATACGCCCTTAAGTAACTACCAGAGTCTTTATTCTGGGCAGGGCGGTGATAGTGTCGAGGGTGAACAAGAGATTCCCCCATTGGGCTTTGCGATTGCTCAGTTGAAAGGTATTTTTATCCTTGCAGAGAACAGTCATGGATTAATCATTGTTGATATGCATGCTGCCCATGAGCGAATTACATATGAACGAATGAAACAGGCTTTCGATGATCAACGCTTAGCGGCGCAGCCATTGCTGGTGCCAGAAAGTCTGGCCTTAAGCCAGCGGGAGGCTGATATTGTCGAGGCCCATTACGGGTTGTTCCAGGAGCTAGGTTTTAGTGTTGAGAGGGTCGCGCTGGAAAGTGTCATCGTAAGAGAAATACCCGCCATTTTACGGGGATCAAAAGTTGAAGGTTTATTACGAGATGTGATCTCTGACTTATTAGAGCATGGAACCTCAGAACGGATCAGGGATCATATCAATGAGATTCTTTCTACGATGGCCTGTCATGGCTCGGTGCGAGCTAATCGGAAGCTCAGCATCCCTGAGATGAATGGTTTACTGCGTGACATGGAAATAACGGAGCGCAGTGGACAATGTAACCACGGGCGTCCAACCTGGTCTCAATTAACACTGGATCAACTCGACAAGCTTTTTTTACGCGGCCAATAGGTAACCTCGCCATGTCAGTATCATCGTTGCCTCCAGCTATTTTCTTAATGGGCCCTACGGCTTCAGGGAAAACGGATATAGCGATGGGCCTTCGTGAGCACCTACCTGTTGATATTATTAGTGTCGACTCAGCCCAAGTTTATCGTCAGATGAACATCGGTAGTGCCAAACCTGACCCTGAGACGCTCAAACAGCATCCACATCGGCTTATCGACATTAGAGACCCTGTTGAGGCCTATAGCGCGGGAGATTTCCTTAAAGATGCTAAGACGCAAATGGATGAGATCACCGCCGCAGGCCGCATACCGCTGCTTGTGGGCGGCACCATGCTCTATTTTAAAGTGTTGCTTGAAGGTCTTGCTGAGCTCCCTCCGGGGAATCAAGTCATTCGTGATGAGTTGCAAGGGCGAGCCGAAAAATCTGGCTGGCCTAGCTTGCACGAAGAGCTAAAGCGCATTGATCCAAAAGTGGCTGCGCGATTACATCCAAATCACTCGCAGAGAATTCAACGAGCCCTTGAAGTGTACCTGATTACAGGGTCACCTCTATCAGAGTTGCAATCCTTATCAAAAGGTAAGGGTATCCAGGATGAATATCAGTTAACTCAACTAGCCTTAGTCAGTAACAACCGCTCTTTATTGCATGAGCGTATTGCCAAGCGCTTCCACCTTATGATGGAGAGGGGCTTTGAGTCAGAGGTTAAAGCACTTTATCAGCGCGGCGATCTTGCCGCTACCTCAACTGCCATGAGATCGGCGGGTTATCGGCAGCTTTGGGATTATTGCGATGGCCTTTTAAGTATTGAAGAAGCCGTAGAGCGGGGCATTATAGCCAGTCGCCAGCTAGCCAAGCGACAGATAACCTGGTTGCGCAATTGGCCAAATGCTAGAGAAATTCTTGTTGATAATGGTGAGAGCTATCACAATTGCATAAATATATGTAATCAAAGCTTGAAAATGCTAAGAGAGCCCCCCATATTGTATTAGTAGGAAGCAATAAAGACAGCTTCTAAAAGCGGCCGCAATCCCGCTTATACTTTTGCTGCGAGCGATGCAGCCTATATTGAATAGTCAATAAGGAGAAATCTCCATGTCAAAAGGACATAACCTGCAAGACCCTTTTCTTAACGTGTTAAGAAAAGAACGAGTTCCTGTGTCAATATTCTTAGTTAACGGTATTAAACTTCAAGGACAGGTCGAGTCATTTGATCAGTTTGTTGTCCTGTTAAAAAACACCGTCAGCCAAATGGTCTACAAGCACGCCATTTCTACAATTGTACCCTCTCGTGTCGTTCGGCTGCCAAGTAGCGGCGCGGACCAAGATGATGGCGAAGAGTATGGCGAGGACCAATTCTAGCCGGTGGCATTATTTTTTGAACGACCAGAGTCTGGCGAAAGAGCGGTACTTGTTCACATAAAGCTTAATAGCGAATCTGAACCTGAAGATCCTAGAGAATTTGAAGAGCTAGTGCTTGCTGCTGGCGGTGATCCTGTGGAGTTTATTACCGGATCTCGTCAGTCTCCCAGTGCCAAGACTTTTATAGGCACCGGTAAGCTCGATGAAATTAATGCGGTGGTAAAGAGTACCTGTGCTGAATTGGTGATTTTCAATCATAATTTGTCACCGAGTCAGGAGCGTAATTTAGAGGCCGTTTTGCAGTGCAGGGTGTTGGACAGAACAGGGCTCATTTTAGATATTTTTGCTCAGCGAGCGCGAACCCATGAAGGTAAGTTGCAGGTCGAGCTTGCACAACTTCAACATCTCTCATCACGACTGGTTCGAGGTTGGACTCACCTTGAGCGCCAAAAGGGCGGCATTGGTATGCGTGGTCCTGGTGAGACTCAGCTTGAGTCGGATCGGCGGATGGTCAGAGATCGTATTAAATTAATTAAACAGCGTCTCGAAAAAGTTCGCAAACAGAGAGGCCAGGGTCGAATAGGGCGGCAGCGGTCTGAAATACCCACCGTATCGCTGGTTGGGTATACCAATGCAGGTAAATCAACTCTTTTTAATACATTAACTAACGCTGATGTCTTCGTGGCGGATCAATTGTTTGCGACACTAGATCCGACAATGCGCAGGCTGGATATTGCTAATATAGGCGCGGTTATTTTTGCTGACACGGTTGGTTTTATTAGTCATCTACCTCACCGATTGGTGGAGGCGTTTAGAGCAACCTTGGAAGAGGCTGCATTGGCCGATCTACTACTTCATGTTATCGACGCCGGCGCGGAAGATCGCGCCACTAATATAGTGCGTGTTGATGAGGTACTAAAAGAAATTCAGGCGAACAAGATTCCGTCCTTGATGGTTTACAATAAGGGTGACTTGTTAGATGACTTTTCACCTAGACTCGATCGTGATGCTGATGGTATGCCCATCGCAGTTTGGGTTTCAGCGCTGGCCGGTGAGGGCATGGACTTATTGCTCCAGGCGATAGCCGAAAGATTACCCAGCAAGATTGTGCATGAGCATCTACAACTACAGCCTAGTCAGGGCGCATTTCGGGCTGCATTGTATAGCCATAAGGCAGTTTTGAATGAAAGCGCTGGTGAACAAGGCATTATAAATCTGGAAATTCAGCTGGCTGAGAATGACTTTTTCCGTATTTTGAAAGCGGCGGGGTTGAAAAAGCATGATTTGGTCACAGTATAAGGGTCTGGGGTTAAAATAATCTGCACCTAGTCGTACATTAGATGCGTAAACCTTTACAATACTGGTCGTTAACAAGACACTAATTTTAACTTGGAGAATATTATGGCCTGGAATGAACCGGGTGGTGGGAAAGACCCTTGGGGTGGTAACCGAAACGATCAAGGTCCGCCGGATATTGATGAAGCCCTGAAAAAATTAAAAGAGAAACTCTCCATGTTTGGCTCTGGCGGAGGCTCTGGTGGCGGTAATATAAAAGGCCTGATCCCGATAGCTTTGTTGGTTTTGGTGGTAGTCTGGGGTTTGCTCGGCGTCTATCAGGTGGATGAAACAGAGCAGACAGTCGTTCTTCGTCTCGGGAAGTACCATGACACGGTGGGCTCGGGTCTGCATTGGAATCCACCTTTAATTGACTCGCGCACCACGGTTGGTGTGACTGAGGAACGCCAATATTCTACTCGCGGACTTATGCTAACCGAAGACGAAAATATTGTCGAAGTCGCTCTTTCTGTGCAATACAACATTGCCAGCGCTAAAGACTTTGTTTTGAATATTAGGTCACCAGAGGTTAGCTTAAAACACGCGCTCGACAGTGCGTTACGCCACGTGGTTGGAAGTACTGTTCTTGATGGTGTTATTTCTACGGGTCGTGAGCAGGTGGCTATATCTACCGCTGACAAGCTGCAAGATTTACTTAATCTTTATTCCAGCGGGATTAACGTGGTTAAGATTAACATCGAGGATGCGAAGCCGCCGAATGAAGTCAAGGCGGCCTATGATGATGTTATTAAAGCCCGAGAAGACCTAGAGCGCTTAGTGAATGAAGCTCAGGCCTACTCCAACGGTATAATACCCGAAGCCCGTGGTGAAGCTCAGCGCCTGAGAGAAGAAGCGCAGGGTTATCTATCGCAGGTTGTATCTAAATCTCAGGGTGAAGCCAACCGTTTTGTTAAGCTTTTAACAGAATATCAAAAGGCACCGGAAGTGACTCGAAAACGCTTGTATATAGATGCTATTGAGCAGGTGATGACTGAGAGCACCAAAATCTTGGTAGACACAGAGGGCGGTAATAATATGCTCTATATACCTTTAGATAAGTTGGTTCAGCAGGGGAGTGGCGCGTCCATTCGTGGCGCTGAAAACAATAATCAGCTAATCGACCGTATAGCCAATGAAGTCATTGAGAAGCTTCAGAGAAACAGCAACCAAGTTCAATCGGAGCAACGTCGATGAGTAATTTATTGAAACTAGCTATCGTACTTTTGGTGATATTAATTGGTGTAAGCAACACCATCTACGTTGTCAGTGAGGTTGAGCGAGGTGTGAAATTGCGCTTTGGTCAGATGATTGAGGCTGATATAGAGCCGGGTTTGCATATCAAGATACCCTTCGTTGATGATGTCCGTCGGTTTGATGCTCGCATATTGACTGTTGACGCTGAACCGGCCAGTTTTTTTACCATAGAGAAAAAACGTTTGATTGTTGATTCCTTCGCTAAGTGGAAGATCGCTAATGTCGAGACCTACTACAAGGCTACAGGTGGTGTTGAGAGGGTTGCGGAGAACCGTCTAGCTAAACGGGTCAATGATGGACTAAGAAATCAGTTCGGTACCCGAACATTACATGAAGTAGTGTCGGGTGAGCGCGATTTACTTATGAAGAACATTACCCAAGAGTTAAATAACTCCGTGCGTGATGAGCTTGGGATTGAAATCGTAGACATAAGGGTCAAACGCATCGATTTGCCTTCTGAGGTAAGTAGTCAAGTATTCCGTCGAATGACTGCGGAGCGAAATAAAGAAGCCCAGGAGTTGCGCTCAACAGGTAAGGAAAAGGCTGAGCGTATCAGAGCATCTGCTGATCGTGAGCGCACTATTGAACTGGCCAACGCTTATCGAGATTCTGAGGAGCTTCGTGGTGAGGGAGATGCTGAGGCTGCCAGTGTATATGCGAATGCCTATCAACAAGATCCCGAATTCTATGCCTTTATGCGCAGTCTCAATGCCTATAAGTCGGCGTTCTCTAACAAAGGCGATATCTTGCTAGTTGAACCAGATAGTGACTTTTTTAAGTATTTAAATAACCAAGATGTTAAATAGAGATTAACTCATTAGCGTAAAATGATAATTAGTTCACAAATCTCTGCCACATTGCTGGTGATTTTGCTAGAATTCAAAGGCCGGGGAAACCCGGTTTTTTTATGTCGGTAACTGGGCCAAAGTTCATGCTAGAAGATATCATACGCGCGGTCGGCTTAATGTTAGTTTTTGAGGGTATAATGCCCTTCTTAGCGCCAAAACGATGGCGTAATATGGCTAAAATATTGGGTAAAATCGACGAAAATACAATGCGTTTGACTGGTCTCTTTAGTATGTTATTAGGCCTGTTGTTATTGTTTTTTTGGCGTTAAGTTAAAGTGTCGCAAAATTTTATGGGGTTGATGTGTCAAATGTAGACCGTTGGTTGTTGCCGGATGGTGTTGACGAAGTGCTGCCCGAGCAAGCACAGGTTGTCGAGCATCTTCGGCGCCAACTTCTCGATCTTTATCATATCTGGGGATATGATCTGGTTATTCCTCCCATGGTTGAGTTTACTGAGTCATTACTGAGTGGTTCTGGATTAGACCTGGACTTGATGACTTTTCGAATTACTGACCAACTTAGCGGCCGTTTGATGGGCATTCGCGCAGATATAACGCCTCAGACCGCCCGAATGGATGCTCACAGTTTACGTCGCCAAGGGCCTAGTCGCCTTTGCTACGCTGGTACAGTACTGCACACCCGTCCACGAGGACCTTTGGAATCTAGAACACCTATTTCAATTGGCGTAGAATTGTTTGGCGAAGCGGCCTTATCTGCAGATATCGAAGTCATTGAGCTTTTTTTGCTGACGTTGAAGGCCTCTGGTGTCAACCAGGTGCATCTTGACTTGGGTCACGTGGATATCTTCCGTGGCCTGTTGGCAGAGTCCAATTTAAGCGAAGCCAGTGAAAGCCAGTTATTTGAATTATTACAGCGTAAGGCGTCTGCGGAATTAAGAGATTGGATTAACCTAAATATTAGCGACCCGAAACTGGGTGGTTGGCTCAATGCTCTTCCTAAATTGGCCGGTAGTATCGAAGTCTTAATTGCGGCCAAAAAAGCGTTAAAAGGTGCTCCGATTGCGGTAATACAGGCCATCAATGAGCTGGGAAAAACTGCAGATGCTATTGCTAAAGCTGGGGTGTCCATTCATATAGATTTGGGTGAACTGCCCGGTTATCACTACCATACTGGCATTGTTTTCGCTGGATATGTCCAGGGGTACGGCAAAGCACTAGGTAATGGTGGGCGTTATGATCATGTGGGCGAAGCCTTTGGGCGCGCTCGCCCGGCAACTGGTTTTGCTTTTGACCTTAAGTCTCTAGTATCTCAAGGTCTGCGTTCTGAGAGTATTGTGGTAGGTATTTTTGTGCCCTATACATCTGATGCGGCATGTCATCATCAAGTTGCTGTTTTGCGTAGTCAGGGTAATCGGGTGGTGCAGGGTTTTCAGGACCAGATCGTTGACCTTGTCGAGCTGAAATGTGATCGTCAATTGATAAAGGTTGACGGACAATATGTAATTAAAGATATAACCTAGCCTGATGGGTGGGCTTGACTAATTCAGTAGAGAATAAAATCTTATGGGTAGAAATGTAGTGATTCTTGGTTCCCAGTGGGGGGACGAAGGTAAGGGCAAAATCGTCGACTTATTAACCGACAAAGCCTCTTTGGTTGCTCGCTTTCAAGGCGGACACAATGCGGGTCATACCTTGGTAATTGACGGCAAGAAAACCGCCTTACATTTAGTTCCTTCGGGTATTTTAAGAGACCACGTAACCTGTGTCATTGGCAACGGTGTGGTTGTCGCGCCAGATGCATTGCTTAAAGAAATTGCCATGTTGGAAGAGCGAGGCGTTGAGGTACGTGGCCGCCTTAGAGTTTCTGGTTCTTGCCCTCTAATATTGCCCTATCACATTGCCCTAGATAACGCGCGAGAGGCACAGCGAGGTAACGCTAAAATAGGTACTACCGGTCGCGGCATTGGTCCTGCGTATGAAGATAAGGTAGCGCGGCGCGGCTTACGATTTGGCGATATGGCAAATATGGAGCGATTCGCCGAGAAACTAAAAGAAGTCCTTGAATATCATAATTTCGTTCTGACGCAATACTATAAATCAGAACCAGTGGATTTTGAGCAGACCTTGGCACTTGCTACACAGTGGGCGGAAGCCTTGCTGCCAATGAAAGCCGATGTGACCAAAATTTTACATGATGCTCGTGAAGCGGGAGAGAATATTCTCTTTGAAGGTGCCCAGGGTTCCCTACTGGATATTGACCACGGCACCTATCCTTTTGTGACTTCATCTAATACCACGGCTGGCGGAACAGCGACAGGTACTGGTTTTGGTCCCCTGTATCTCGATTACGTGCTAGGTATTACCAAGGCTTACACAACTCGAGTAGGCTCCGGGCCTTTTCCCACCGAGTTGAAGTGCGAAATCGGTCGATATCTCGGCAAAAAAGGTCACGAATTTGGCACCACTACCGGGCGTGAGCGGCGCTGCGGTTGGTTTGATGCCGTAGCGCTTCGTCAAGCTGTGCAGATTAATAGTATGTCGGGTCTATGCCTTACTAAGCTTGATGTACTTGATGGTCTCGATGAAATTAAGATCTGTATTGGCTATCAAAATACTGATGGGACTGATGCGGGTATGCCGATGCATGCTGATGACTTTGACGCCATTACACCGATCTACGAATCTATGCCGGGTTGGTCAAATGTGACGGTTGGTGCCCAGCGCATCGAAGATCTGCCCGATGCGGCGCGAGCCTATATTTTGCGTATTGAAGAGTTAACGGGAGCGCCTGTCGATGTGGTTTCGACGGGCCCAGATCGTGTTGAGACCATCGTTTTGCGCCACCCGTTTTGCTAATCAGAAAGGATCTAAACCTTTCATCTTATATTATGTGTTTTGTGCGTTTGGGTTCTTCTTTTGGTAGGACTTTTTGCAGGCGATTTTTAGTGAGTGCACAGGATAGATCTGTTGATCGTAAAGAGCCGCAAACCACGCTGCAGTCTGGGGAAATTAGAAATGGATACCTATCCCTATAACTATAACTATAACTATATCAGGCAGTCCACTATGTGTTTGGGTCGAATTATCCTGTTCTATGATACATAATAGAGATAACTATAATCATAAGTCGATAAAGTAGAGCTAAAAATATGAGTATTTTGAGTCGTCTTTTTACTGTTTTGTTCGTACTATTTTTGCTGGCATCCAATGGATTTGCTAGCGACGTAGATATTCCGGGTAATGATAAAAACGGCGCTGAAGGCTATTGGAGTTTTCACGGGAAAGCGTCTGATAACTTGGCTGTATCTTCGTTTGATGCCGACCTTCCCAGCTCTATTATTTTATCACTTGATGAGGGAGAGTTAAGGGAATCTCTCGATAGCACTATAGGAAAAGGGGCCACTAATACGGTTGTTTATTTACCGAATACCGATGGCAAAATCCTTCGTTTTCAAGTTATAGAGAAGTCAAATTTTTCACCAGTTTTGGCAGCTAAATTCCCTGATATTAAATCTTACCGAGGATTTTCTCTAGATCAGCCCGCGGTCAGAATGTACTTCAGTAACTCTCCTTTAGGGCTTGAAGCAACGATTATTGATTCAGTTTTAAATATTAGGACTACGATTAGAAAAATATCGAAAGCTGATAATAGGTACATTGCTTACACAAAGCTTGATGTGAATAGGTCGAAAGAACCATTCAGCTGCTCGACACCGGAGCCTTTGACGGCAGGACTAAAGCCTAAAGTTAGGGTTAATCTTGCTGGAGAAATGTCGAGCTTGACCCGATGGTCTGATGAAAGCGCCTTGACCAAGTACCGTCTTGCTGTTGCCGTTAATGGCCAATACACCTCATATCATGGTGGCACTAAAGCGGCCGCTTTGTCGGCAATTAATACGACGTTAACAAGGCTTAATTTTATATTTGAAACGGATATTGGCATCAAATTAGAGCTTGTCGACAACAACGACGAGATTATATACACCGACTCAAACACGGATCCGTTCGAAGATACAATTGACAGTAATACCAATGCTCCGCTGCAAACGACCATAGATTCAGTGATTGGTAGCGCCAACTATGATATTGGCCACTTATTTAGTGGTACAGGCGGTGGCGGCAATGCCGGGGCCATCGGGGCTGTTTGCAATGTTGCTAGTAAAGGTAGTGGATGGTCAGCCTCGGGACAGCCTAGAGGAAACTCATTTGCGAATCTTGTGGCCCATGAAATGGGACATCAGATTGGTGCGAATCATACTTTCTCATTTCGTAGCGAGGGTACTGGGGTAAACGTAGAACCGGCCAGCGGAAGTACTATTATGGGCTATGCTGGTACAGGTCAGGACGACATGGCCTTCTATGCCGACAACTACTACCACAATGTTAGTATTGTACAGAGTTTGGCATACCTAAAGAGTCAGTCTTGTCATGTTAAGACGATTATCGACAACAATGTCCCAACAGTAGATCCTGTAAGTGACTACACCATTCCAGTAGGTACACCTTTTGTGTTAACGGGGTCAGCAAGCGATGCTGATGCTGCGGATACTCTGACTTACACCTGGGAACAAAAAGATGATGGCTTGGTTCCAAGTAGTACGTTTGGACCAACGAATACTCAGGGTGCAAACTTTCGATCTTTGTTGCCAAGTCAAGTGCCCGTGCGCTATTTCCCCCTTCTTTCCAGTGTAATTTCAGGAGAGCTTACATTGGATGACCCGTACATTGGGTCGCCATGGGAAACCTTATCGACAGTGCCTCGAGAGTTTAATTTTGCCTTTACCGCACGTGACAATTCCTCTGGCGGTGGTGGCGTTGCTTATACAGACATGAAAGTTACCGTGGTAGACAACGACGGCGACGACACGATTGTCGGTGCTTTTTCGGTGACCTCTCAAGGGTTGGCTAATGTCTATATCGCTGAATCTCCCCGAATGGTTAATTGGAATGTTGCTGGCACTGACCAGGCGCCTATCTCGGTTTCCAATGTGGATATTACAATGTCGACTGATAGCGGGCTAACCTATCCCTATTCCCTTGCGGAAAACACGGTTAATGATGGTAGTCATGAGATCACGATGCCCGATGTTGTAACTAGCACTGCCCGTATTCGCGTTGCTGCCGTAGGCAACATTTTTTATGCGATTAACACGCAAGATTTTGGTATTACCCGTGATGATATTGTTCTTACCGTCAATCAGTTGGACTATAGCGTTTGTCAAAATAACAGTGTCGTGTCGCCCATTATTTATGAGACGGCAACTAAGTATACTGATGTCGCTCTATTCTCCGCGGAGAATGGACCCAGTGGGTTATCAGTCGCATTTAACCCAACAAGCGCCACAATCACTAATACATCGGTTGAGGTTACTTTTTCAGCGGCTGGCGACTTAGCGGCTGGTACTTATTCTGTAGATGTCTTAGCAACCTCGCCGGAAAGAACACAGAAAGTTACCTACAACATAAAGAATTTCTCACCGGATTTTGAAGTCCTTAATCTATCAGCCCCAGCAGATGGGGTGACGATTGAGCGGTTGTTAACGAGCCTTCAGTGGGAGGCTCAAGAAAATGCCGATAACTACGTTCTTGAAATCGCCAGTGATCAGGATTTTAACGATATTCTCTTGACAAGGACGGTCTCGACCAACTCTTCTGTTGTAAAGGGACTGGCAGGTAAAACTGTCTACTACTGGCGAGTGGCGCCGAGTAATTTCTGTGGCAGTGGCACCGCGGGTGCAGCCTATAGTTTCATTACGCCTGACCAGATAGGGGCAGTAGACTTACCGAAAGCAATTGCTGATGTGGCAGATACTAGGGTCACCTCAGTCCTGACCGTTGCTGAAAACCTACGAATAACAGATGTTAATGTTTACCTTGGTATTTCCCACACTTGGCCTCAGGATCTGACTGTCACCTTGACCTCGCCCGCTGGCGTTTCAGTTGATCTGCTAACTGCACCCTGCGGAGGCGATGATGATATCGATGTCGTCTTTGACGATGAAGGGTCAGAGTTAGTGTGTTCCGTTAATCCCCCGAGTGTGTCGGGAATAATAAGGCCTCAGGGCGGAAATCTCTCAATTTTTAATGAGCAGTCAAGTCAGGGCGATTGGACGCTCACATTACTCGATAGTTATGACGCTGATGGTGGATCTATTGATTATTTAGCATTGGAGATTGCGACGGATGGGGAGTGGTCCAATACAGCACCGATTGCGTTCGCGCAGTTCGCGACAACGGCGACGCAAGTTATAGCCTTAACACTTGAGGGTCTAGATCCAGAACGACTGCCGTTAACCTATGAATTAGTTGACTCTCCAACCGACGGCGATTTAGTGGGTGCTAACTTGGTCAGTACTGTATTAGATACAAGCACGTCCAGCGGTCAGGCAAGAGATGTTGCTTTGTCGGCTGATGGTAATACGCTATTTGTTGCAGACTATAACTCTGGCCTGCGAATCCTTGATGTTACTAATCCAGGCGATCCCGTCCAATTAGGGGCGGTTGACACCGCTGCTGGCACGGCTCGTGGCATAGCAATTTCTTCTGACAATAAGACGGTATACTTGGCCAATGCTCAAACTGGACTTCAATTGGTGGATGTTAGTGACCTATCTTCTCCTTCTTTATTAGGTAGCTACAATACTCCGGGCTCGGCTCAAGACGTCGTTATTTCACCTGATGGTAATACCGCATTTGTTGCTGATAATAATGGTGGATTACAAATTGTCGATGTTAGTAACACCAGCAGTCCAAGTTTGGTCTCGTCGCTAACAGCATTTACTGCTGCCTACGATATTGATGTGTCGCAAGATGGAAAGTACGTTTATGTTGCCGACCAGACGAGTGGGTTGGTGGTAGTGAACGTTGAAAATCTTAGCAATCCAATTTCTCTAGCAACGATCGGCACCGCTGGGTTTTCATCGGGTGTAACCCTGTCCAATAGCGGCAATAAGGCTTACGTTGCTGATTTTAATTCAGGCGTACTGATCTTTGATGTGACCGATCCTGGGGTCCCTGTTCAAATTGGCTCCTACGATACTAATGGGTCAAGCTATAAAATCGATGTGTCTGATGACGACCACAATATATATGTTGCTGACGGCGCAGGGCTCAGGGTTCTAGACGTACGCACCCCTGGGTCAGTTAAATCTTTGGCTGATGTTAGCTTGGACGAAGTATCCTATGCCGTTGCGGCAGCTAGTGACGGAAATTCGGTATTTGTTGCCACTGGAAGTGGCGGCATCAAGGTTCTCGGCCTTGCGGTTAAGACGTATAAATCTGGAGATACCGTGCCTCAAAGCGTGGTGTTTAGAAGCTCTGCAGAGGCATTTATCCCAGAGGGTTACTCAGATAGTTTCACTTTCAGAGTATCGGATGGGAATTTATTGAGTAATATCGCTGTAGTAGATGTTCTGTTTGTAACAGAGTCGAAAAATGATGGTACCTGGACATATATCAGTGGTGCTAATGGCAATCTATCTATCACTGGATGCTTGTCAACATGCCCAACTAGTTTAGTGATTCCATCGGCTATTAACGGGTCCCCTGTAACGGCAATTAGCAGCGCAGCATTTGCCGAGAGTACCGCAACACTGCTGTCTGTGCCCAATACAGTAACAAGTATTGGCGACTATGCCTTTGTTCGGAGCAATATCACTAAGGCAACTATAGGGGCTAGCGTTAGCTCAATAGGTGCTAGTGCCTTTGCTTACAATCAACTTGTGGCTCTGAGTTTTTTGGGTGACAAGCCGACTCTAGCTAACGACGCATTTTTGAGTAACAGAGCGCTAGATTATATTAGTTATTGTACTGATAAATTGGGTTGGCCAGGTGATCCCATTTCTACTGGGACTAATTTGGTTATTCCAGTGGTTGGCTGTGATGCAGTCAGTAAAAACAATGCGTCACTTGATGAGATTGTGACGGCTGTGCAAACTGGAGATGCAGTATCGATTACTGCAGAAGACTTAGGTCAAGTGCTTGGTCTTGTCAATATCGATTCCAGTAATATCGGTCTATATCAAGGCATGATTCAAATGTCATTGAATCTGACTTATGGAGAGGTTCGCATTGCCGATTTGCAGGCTTTGATCGATGATGCAAATAAGGCCGTACTTGATTGCGCTCTGAATGTTTACATCATCGATGTCAGTCAGGGAGAACATGGAAGTGAGGTGAGCTGGGAATTGAAAGATTCTTCGGGCGAGCAGCAATTGTCTGGTGGGGCGCCATATAATGACCTCGCATGCATTGCCGATGGCCGTTATACGCTACAAATGTCTGATACCAATGCCGCGGGAACGAATAACGGCTGGGACTTCTCAGACTTTGTCATAGCTGCCGATACTAAAGTTCTCTTTACTCACACATTAGATAGCGGCACATCTGGATCTGTCGCGGTGAATGTCGGCAGCTATCCTAATCAGGCGCCGGTTGCCACTGAAGGGCTAAGTGCCGAATTAGAGCAGGCACAGTCATCCGACTTTGAGCTCTCTGCGACTGATGCAGATGATGACCCTCTGACTTATATTCTTGAAACTGCTCCCGAGTATGGCTCTGTCATAGCCTATGCTGGGAATAAAGGCGTCATTGGCGAAGTGTTCTTAGGCGGCGGAGGCGGCGTACGTGGTGTGGCAGTATCCAGTGATGATCAATATGCATTCTTGGCAGACTATACTGACGGACTAAAAGTCCTCGATATTAGTAATCCCGAAAAGCCAACTATTGCAGGTACTTATCCCATTAGTGCTGGACAGCTATATAACATTGCACTATCAGCGGATGATCAAACTATCTTTGTTGCCTCGGTCGGAAACGGGGTGATGATCTTTGATGTCAGTGATCCAACAAAGCCGGTTCTGTTGAGCACCTTAACGCGTGAGGGGACTGCTTATCCATTAGATATAGTGATGTCTAGCGATGGTAATACCCTGTTTGTTGCTGCGTGGGAGTTCTTTCTAACCGTAGATGTAAGTGATCCTGCTAATCCGGTGCTTAAACATTCGGTTGGTACTGATGACTACGCTTGGGGTGTTGCCTTATCTAGCGATGATAAAACTGTTTACCTAGCCGGTGGTTCTTATATGCAAGTCTTTGATGTTACTGACTCGGCTTCGCCGGTTTCTTTGACCAGCTTCGAGACACTAGGAACTGCCCGTAGCATCAGGCTATCTTTTGATGATTCGACTGCCTACCTTGCAAATGGGTCTAGTGGTATGCAAATTGTTGATGTTAAGAATCCATCAGAGCCGCTGATGATGGGTTCTATTGCTTCTAACGAAAGTTTTATGTTCGCCTTGACGATGTCTGGCGACGGAAAGCATATCTACACAACGGACGATTCAGGCCTGTTAAGAACGATTGATGTGGCTGACGCGTCTAATCCTGTCCAGGTTCGATCTACCCTCGCATCCAGAGATACCTGGCGCATTGATATGTCATCTGACAATAAGCGGGTGTATTTGGCAGACGGTTACACTGGCTTTAAAGTGGTCGATGTTTCTTTCAGTGAGCGACTAGCTGGCAGTAAGATACAGCCAAATGTTACCTACATCCATGCTGGGCAAAGTTCCATCAATGACTCTTTCTCCTTTAAGGTTAATGATGGATTAGATGACAGCAATATCTCTACTGTAGATTTGAAGTTCATAGCGGACCGTGACAGCGATGGTATTGAAGATTACATCGATAACTGTCCAGACAAAGCCAACCAAGATCAGATTGACACCGATGGCGACTTAGTCGGAGATGCCTGTGATGACGATGATGACAATGATGGCGTTGCTGATAGTAGTGATGCATTCCCATTAGATAATCTAGAAAGCGTAGATTCTGATAATGATGGCGTTGGAGATAATTCTGATTGGGCGCCGAACGACAGCTCTGAATCTGCCGATACCGATGGTGATGGTGTAGGTGATAATGCCGATGCTTTTCCAGAAGATGCGACAGAGACATTAGATACCGATAGTGATGGCACTGGTGACAATGTAGATCCCGATATTGATGGTGATGGTGTGCTTAATGAGGATGATCTATTTCCAAAGCAAGCTGAGTACAGTCTTGATTCAGACAGTGATGGTATGCCAGATGCTTGGGAAACTCGGTTTGGTCTTGATCCAAATGACGCCTCCGATGCGGCTTTAGATGAAGATGGAGATGGTGTGACTAATCTCGAGGAGTTTCTTGCTGGAACACCACCCTCTGGTTCAATTGATATTGATGGCAATGGCAAATATGACGCTTTGACCGACGGGTTGTTATTACTCAGAGGAATGTTTGGATTGAGCGATTCTCCGTTAATTGATGGTGCGGTGGCTTCTGATGCCGTCTATAGGACATCAATTGACATTCAATCTAGAATTACATTATTGGGTGATTTAGCTGATATTGATGGTAATGGCGATATAGATGCCTTAACCGATGGGTTGCTTACATTGAGATACCTCTTTGGCTTAGAGGGCGACCCCTTGATCGCTGGAGTGGTGGCGTCTGACGCGACTAGAACTGCGGCTGAGATTGAGGCCCATCTAGAGGCTTTGACGCCTGCGCCTTAGAGCGCTTAAGTTTCTGGCCACCTCAGAGGCAGTGCATGTGTTGGATAATGGTGAGTCTCTTGATGGCTTGATGTCGGGGTTTAGGCAGGTAATAATCTGATGTTAAGAGTTCTAAAAAGCCGCCCTGAGGTGGCTTTTTAGTTTTAGAGAGTCTTCTAAATATTCAATTAGATAAACCTTTTCATGTTCGTTAATTGATGCGTATTTTTGATAAAGACCCTGCCTATTACCTAAAGTCTAGATACACGAAAAAAAAGGCTCTATTTGCGTGCAGGGCTCTTGCCAAAATCGGACAAGTTAGGTACCTTAAAAGAGCTAGATCTAATAACAAGAAAGGGTTCTTCCCTAGATATTATTGTTAGGCGAAAGAAACCCATACGTTTGGGGTATTTTATGCCACGAAAACTGTACAAGGATTATTCTTTTTACAGCCCTCTTTATCGTCTGTCTCAGATGGTCAGATACTTTTTTGATTTAATAATTATTTTTCCTGTCAGTAATGCTGCATGTCAATACTTCATTGATGGAGAGTCTTAGTGGTTAATTCCTACGCTAATGAAATTTGGCCGCTGGCGGTTTATTTTGTCATGGTGATTCTTCTAGTAATCACTATGTTGGTACTTTCTTGGTTGCTCGGACAAAGGCGTCGTGAAGCAGCGACCAACGATCCGTTTGAGTCAGGTATTGTTTCTGTCGGTGGCTCGCAAATTCGTATTTCGGTCGAATTCTATCTGGTAGCCATTTTCTTCGTTATTTTCGATTTGGAAACCGTCTTTATCTTTGCCTGGGCGATAGCCTTTTTTGAACTCGGTTGGCAGGGCTATCTATCGATGGTGATATTTATCGCAATACTAGGTTTGGCACTAGTTTATGAGTGGCGGTCTGGTGCGTTGGACTGGGGTAATAAAACTCGCGTTGGATTAAAAGAAGCGCAAAAATTGGCTGAGGTGAAATAATGGATTGGAGTTTAACGAGGCCCGAACAGGGCAATGTGGTTGGCCAAAGCGAAGACTTCATTGAAGAGCAGGTTAAGCGTAATGTAGCCTTTGCCAAACTTGAAGATTTAGTTGCTTGGGGCCGCGCCCATTCCTTATGGCCGTTCAATTTTGGTCTTTCTTGCTGCTATGTTGAGATGGCGACTTCTTTTACGAGTCGACATGATATAGCGCGCTTTGGCTCTGAGGTTATTCGGGCCACGCCGCGCCAAGCGGATTTGATGGTTATTTCAGGGACCTGTTTTTTAAAAATGGCGCCAGTGATTCAGCGCCTTTATGAGCAACTGCTAGAGCCTCGGTGGATCATCTCTATGGGGTCCTGTGCTAACTCTGGTGGCATGTACGATATTTATTCCGTGGTGCAGGGTGTGGACAAGTTTATTCCAGTAGATGTTTATGTCCCCGGCTGTCCACCTCGACCAGAAGCTCTCATGCAGGGCTTGATAATGCTTCAAGAATCGATTGGCAAGGAGCGGCGTCCTATTACTTGGGCCGCAGGGGATCAAACGATCGTCAAGCCGGCCAAAATCAGCAAGCGTGATGAACTTACCGCGCAACGCATTCAGGCAACCGAATTAAGGGAACCGAAAAACAGCTAGGGTCCCAACAACACACTGAGAGGGTTAAATGCAGACGGCTGAATCAATGGTTCATAGCCAAGTAGAAGAAACCTTGTATCGCCAGTTTGGGCAGGAGCAGTTTATTGTCCAATCAACGGCCGACTCCATTCTGACACTGTGGGTGCCTAGATCCCTTTTGTCTGACGTTTTAAGATCCCTCAAACCCCAGTTTTCTATGCTCTACGATCTGTTTGCGATCGATGAGCGCACGCGTCAAAATCGTGCGGGTCAGCAAGCTTCAGATTTCACTGTTGTTTATCAGTTGCTCTCTATGGAGCGCAATGATGATATTCGCATCAAGGTGGCCTTATCCGAACCTGAGCTAAACCTGCCTACGATTATTAGTATTTGGCCTAACGCAAATTGGTACGAGCGAGAGGCTTGGGATATGTTTGGTGTAGTCTTTGATGGCCATCCCAACCTTTATCGTATTCTTCTTCCGCCAACCTGGGAGGGTCATGCGTTACGTAAAGACCATCCAGCCCGAGCCACAGAGATGGCTCCGTTTGAAATGGGCCCTGAACGGGTTGCTAAAGAACAGGAGGCGCTGCGGTTTCGTCCTGAAGAGTGGGGGATGGAAAAGGCCAGCGAAGATAGCGAATATATGTTCCTCAATTTGGGTCCCAATCATCCCAGTGTTCACGGTGTGTTTCGGGTTGCTCTTCAGTTAGATGGTGAGGTGATTGTTGATTCTGTGCCGGACATTGGTTACCACCATCGGGGTGCGGAAAAGATGGGCGAACGCCAAACTTGGCATACCTACATTCCCTATACAGACCGAATTGATTATCTTGGTGGGGTGATGAATAACCTAGCCTATATTCAGTCGGTGGAAATGTTGGGGGGTGTTGTGGTGCCCGAACGAGCCAAAATTATTCGCATTATGTTGGCCGAACTGTTCAGAATTTCCAGCCACCTAGTGTTTTATGGGACTTTTGTTCAAGACGTGGGTCAGATGTCACCCGTGTTTTATATGTTCGCTGATCGCGAGCGATTGTTCGGCATTATTGAGGCGATTACCGGTGGGCGTATGCACCCCGCATGGTTCCGCATTGGCGGTGTTGCTCAGGACCTACCCGAGGGCTGGGACAAGCTGGTTCGCGAGTTCATTGATTTTTTGCCTGCCCGCCTAGATCACTACGACAGGATGGCAATGCAGAACAAAATACTGAAAGATCGTACTGTAGGCATTGGTGTCTATACCCAGCAAGAGGCGATTGATTGGGGTATCACCGGGCCTGGGTTGCGTGCGACCGGTTGTGATTGGGATGTGCGTAAAAAACGTCCCTACGGTGGCTATGATCAGTTCGACTTTGAGGTTCCCGTTTCTCACAATGGCGACTGTTACGATCGTGCTGAATTGCGTATTGAAGAAATGCGTCAGAGCCTACGTATCATTCGCCAGTGCCTAGACAATATGCCCGGAGGGGCTTACAAGAGTGACCACAGGCTTACTACGCCGCCGCCGAGAGAGAAAACAATGGAAGACATTGAGACTCTTATCCACCATTTTCTCAATGTTAGCTGGGGGCCAGTGGTGCCAGCGGGAGAGGCCTCGGTAATGATTGAGGCAACTAAAGGGATAAATAGTTACCACTTAATTAGTGATGGTGGGACTAACTCTTATAGAACTCGTATACGAACCCCTTCTTTCCCTCACTTACAGCAAATACCTTTAATTAGTAAAGGCCTGATGATCCCTGATTTGATAGCCATTATCGCCAGTATCGATTTTGTTATGGCGGATGTTGACCGATGAGTAATGCAAAGATGATTCAAAGTGACATCAGTTCAGTACTTACGTCGCAAGAGATGGCTGAGATAGATCATGAGCTTGAACATATACCTTATAAATCGGGGGCTGCTATTGACGCTTTAAAAATAGTTCAGGCTGGGCGCGGCTGGGTGTCTGATGAGAGCCTTCAAGCCATCGCCAAATATCTAGATATGTCGGCCGAAGAGTTAGAGGGGGTGGCTACTTTTTATAACTTAATTTATCGCCGTCCAGTGGGCGAAAAAGTCATTCTATTTTGTGATAGCGTAAGTTGCTGGATAAGTGGTTGCGACGGTATTAAGCAAACTATTTCTGACACCTTGGGTATCGACTACGGCGAGACCACTGAGGATAATCGTTACACGCTTCTGCCTGTTCCCTGTTTGGGTGCCTGTGACAGGGCACCGGTGATGATGGTCGGCGATGATCTGATCACCCATCTTGATGATAATAAAATTAGTGAGATTTTTGCCAGTAGTAAATCGGGAGGTCAGTCTTGATGGAGAAAGTACTGACTCGCAACATTGAGCCCGGTAAAGCACCCACTGACATGGCCGCCTACGAGGCCAATGGTGGCTATCAAGGTCTACGTAAAGCTATGTTGGGTATGTCCCCCCTAGAGTGCCGGGAGGTTGTCAGCGCATCTAATCTGCGCGGACGTGGAGGCGCTGGATTTCCCACCGGCATGAAGTGGAGCTTTGTGCCGATGGATGATAAATGCACGCCGGGCCACAAATATTTAGTCTGTAATGCCGATGAAATGGAGCCGGGTGCCTTTAAAGATCGTCTGCTGATGGAGTACGACCCACATCAACTCATCGAAGGGATGATTTTGTCGGCATATTGTATTGGCGCTGACCTTTCTTACATCTTTATTCGAGGTGAGTATGTGGTGGCCATTGAGCGCCTTCGCCAAGCCTTGGTTGAGTGTTATGCCAAAGGTTATCTTGGCGATAATATTCTCGGTAGTGGCTTCAAACTTGATATGTACGTCCACCCCAGTGCCGGTCGCTATATCTGTGGTGAAGAAACGGCCCTCATTAATGCACTTGAAGGTAAGAGAGCAAATCCTAGAGCGAAGCCACCATTTCCTCAGGTGAGTGGGCTGTGGGGTCGCCCGACTATCGTTAATAATGTCGAAACTCTGTGTAACATCCCTCATATTATTGATCGTGGCGCTGAGTGGTTTAAGAGTCTCGGTGTGGGTGAAGATGCGGGTACTAAAATTTTTGGTGTTAGTGGGCGAGTTAAAAATCCCGGCTGTTGGGAGCTTCCGATGGGCACCCCAATCCGTGAAATTCTTGAAAACCATGCTGGAGGCATGCAAGACGGCTTGCAGCTGAAAGGGTTTTTGCCTGGTGGTGGTTCAACCGACTTTTTAACACAGGAACATCTCGATTTAGCTATGGACTATAACGTCATTAGTAAAGCGGGTAGTCGCATGGGTACAGGCACCATGATTATTCTTGATGACCAGACTTGCCCGGTGGGAATGGTGTTAAATTTGATTCGCTTTTTTGCCCATGAATCTTGTGGGTTTTGCACGCCTTGTCGTGATGGTCTGCCTTGGACAAGACAGGTACTAGAAGAGATAGAGCAGGGTCGAGGCAAAACAGAAGATTTGGATACGCTGGAATACCAAATTAACTATATAGGCGCGATCGGTAACACGCATTGTGCTCTAGCGCCGGGAGCTATGGAGCCGCTGCAAAGTGCACTTAAATACTTCCGTGAGGATTTTGAGCGACATATTAGTGGTAGCTGTTGCCCTTACCACTCAGGAAAGGGAGCCTAAACTATGCCAATGATCTATGTTGATGGTCAGGAAATTGTGGTCAAACAAGGCGAAAATATACTCGAAGCCTGCCTTAATGCTGGTCTGGATCTACCCTATTTTTGCTGGCATCCAGCCATGGGTTCTATCGGCTCTTGCCGTCAATGCGCATTGGTCCAATACCAGAACGAGGAAGATACCCGAGGCCGAATAGTGATGGGCTGCATGACCCCGGTAAGCGAAGGGGCAAGGTTCTCGCTTAAGGCCGAGAATGCGACGCAGTTTCGTAAAGCGGTTGTTGAGAGCCTCATGCTTAATCATCCGCATGACTGCCCTGTATGTGCTGAAGGTGGAGAATGCCATCTGCAAGACATGACCGTCATGGTCGGACATCGTGATCGCCGATATACCGGTAAAAAGAATACCTATCGCAACCAATATTTGGGTCCTCTGATTGAACATGAGATGAATCGGTGCATTGCTTGTTACAGATGTGAACGCTACTACCGAGATTATGCTGGAGGTAAAGATCTAGGCGCCCAGGCCTCCCATGACCACCTGTATTTTGGTCGTCACGAGGAGGGTGTTCTAGAGAGTGAGTTTTCGGGGAACTTGGTTGAGGTATGCCCTACAGGGGTTTTCACCGACAAGCCGTTTCTAAAGCAATACAGTCGCAAGTGGGATTTACAGTCTGCACCTTCTATATGTCAGGGCTGTGCTGTGGGCTGCAACATTGCTCCTGGGGAACGTTATGGCAAGGTTAAGCGTGTTCATAATCGCTATAACGACGAGGTTAATGGCTACTTTTTGTGTGATCGAGGTCGTTTCGGTAGCGGCTATTTGAACAGTGACTTGCGTCTTGATTATGCAGGCATTAAGAATCCCGATGGTAGTTTCTTTGCCGTACACCAGCAGCAAGCATTAGACACCGCAGTTGAATGGATGGCCGGTAAAAAAGTCGCGGCTATTGGTTCGCCCCGAGCGTCACTGGAGGCGAATTACCTGTTGCGAGAGGTGGTTGGATCGAAAAATTTTGCGCCCGGGTTTTCAGACCAAGAAGCTGATTTGATTGGCAGTATTGTCAACATTTTACAGACAACCAAGTCCATCAATCCATCGATTAAGCAGATAGAGACTGCCGACGCGGTACTTATTCTTGGTGAAGATGTTACTAATACCGCCCCTCGTGTGGCGCTTGCGCTTCGTCAGTCTGTACGTAACAAAGCCTTTGAATTAGCCGAGCAGATGGGTCTTCCGCCATGGCAAGACGCCGCGATTCGCAATCTTGCTCAAGACCAGCGTTCTCCGATGACTGTCGTGTCGGCCATGGACACGCGTCTAGACGATGTTGCTAGTACCTGTGTTTCTTTGGCGCCTGATGATATAGCCGCATTTGGCCATGCTGTAGCGGCAGCCCTAGCGGGTGAAACGACAGATAATACTGAGGCAGATGCTGCGGCACAGATGCTTAAAGCGGCGAAAAACCCGCTAATAGTCAGCGGTTCAAGCATGGCTCATCAGGGCATTATTAACAGTGCGGCTGCAGTGGCGGATGCTTTAAACCAGGCGACAACCATGCTGAGCTTCTGCGTGCCTGAGTGCAACAGCTTAGGCCTGGCACTGATGGTAGCCGATGGTTCTAGTAGTAGTTTAAAGGCCTTAGCTAAACGAGCAGCCAAACTAGACGCACTGATTGTATTAGAAAATGATTTGTACCGCCGCGGCGATAAAGAACTAATTGACCAACTGTTGGCTAGCGGTACTAAAGTTATTACCTTGGACATGTATGAGAATGACACCCTTGATCAGTCTGACTTGGTCATGGCGGCGGCATCCTATGCTGAGTCACAAGGCACTTTGGTTAGCAGTGAGGGCCGTGCTCAGCGGTTCTATCCCGTTCATTCTCCCGCGGCTGAAAGATTACCTAGCTGGCAGTGGTTGCTGCGCTTGGCTAAGATTACTGGACACAAAAAGTTAGCGAAACTGGAGAATTTTGATCAGATAGTTGTTGCCTGCGCCAAGAGTAGTCCCCTATTTGCTGGTCTTGTAGATGTAGCGCCACTCAATAACTTTAGAGATCGCGGTTCAAAGATACCTCGCCAGACTCACCGTTACAGTGGTCGCACAGCAATGAACTCAGATGTTTCGGTGCATGAACCTCAGCAGCCCAAAGATCATGAGAGTCCATTATCCTACAGTATGGAAGGTCTAAATCGAGATCAGCCAGCATCATTGATTCCCTTTGTTTGGGCGCCAGGTTGGAATTCCAATCAGTCTTTGCAAAAATTTCAGTCTGAGGTGGATGGGCCGCTAAAAGGTGGTTCTTCAGGGGTGCGGTTAATTAGTTCATCTCAAACGGGTGCTGAGATTTCTCCGCAGGTTGGTAAAATTATACTAAAGCCCCACCAGTGGCATCTGGTGCCCATGGAGCAGATCCACGGTAGTGATGAATTGTCGAGTCATACGGATGAGATTGCTGAGTTAGCGGGCCGCGGGTTTGTCGCTATTGGTCGGAAAGTAGCTGAAAAGCTTGCCGTCACCGAGGGTGATGGGTTGTTGGTTAAGCAGGGTGAGATAGAATGTTCACTGGAGGTCAGGATTCTGTCAAGAGTGGCAAAAAACTGTATTGGCTACAGCGCCGGATACTCAGAGACGCAAGGTCTTACGGCGGGAAGTTTGGTTGGCTTGGAGGTCGACAAAGCATGGCGGCGCTCTGGCCCTGAAATGATTGCCTCGGATAAAGCGGCCTTCGAACAGGTGATCGGTGGTGGAGGTGCGAGTAATGTCTGAGTTGATGCCTGTAATCCTCGCGCTCACGATCTTAATTGGTGGCGTTGCTGGAGCGGCCGTTTTGACTTGGTTTGAAAGACGCTTACTGGGGGTTTGGCAAGATCGCTACGGCCCCAACCGACTTGGGCCATTTGGAATTGGCCAGGTCGCGGCAGACATGATTAAACTATTGTTTAAAGATGACTGGGTCCCACCCTTTGCAGATCGAATGGTATTTATTTTTGCTCCCACCGCTATCGTTGTGGCTATGATGATGGGTTTTGCTGTGGTGCCCTTTGCGCCTGGCATGATGATTATCGACGTTAATATTGGCCTGTTATTTTTTCTCGGCATGACATCTCTTGCGGTTTATAGCGTACTTCTTGGCGGCTTGGCCTCTAACAATAAATATGCACTTTTGGGAGGCTTAAGATCGGCAGCACAAATGGTCAGTTACGAAGTCTTTATGGGGCTCTCGTTGATTGGCGTAGTAATGATGTCAGGTAGCTTTAGCTTGGTGGACATCGTCGAAGCTCAGACCGACGTTTGGTTTTGTTTCTCTCAGATTCTCGGCTTGATCGTATTTATTATAGCCGGGATCGCTGAGAGTCATCGTTTGCCTTTCGATTTACCTGAGGCTGAGCACGAGCTTACTGCAGGTTTCCATACTGAATACGGCGGCATGAAGTTTGCCATGTTTATGCTTGGGGAATACCTCGGTCTGATGCTCATTTCTTGCATGATTGTGACCCTATTCTTTGGCGGTTGGCATGGGCCAATGTTGATAGGTGATTGGTTGCCTCCGTTTTTCTGGTTTAGTCTAAAAGTGTTTGTGGTTATTTGCTTTTTTGTCTTATTGCGAGCAGCCATACCTCGGCCACGTTACGATCAGTTGATGTCACTTGGCTGGAAGGTAATGTTACCGATCACTTTGGTGAATATTCTAGTGACGGGTGCAGTGCTGTTATGGATCGAGGGAGTCGCCTAATGCTAAGTGAACTAAGAACCATGTGGGAGGTGCTTAAACACACCTTTACCAAAGCCGAAACCGTTCAGTATCCTGAGGAAATGCCATATCTGTCGCCCCGTTATCGAGGCCGGATTGTGCTGACTCGCGATCCTGATGGTGAAGAGCGCTGTGTTGCTTGTAATCTTTGTGCAGCGGTCTGTCCGGTTGATTGTATTGCATTACAAAAAGACACCCGAGAAGATGGCACATGGTACCCAGAGTTTTTCCGCATCAACTTCTCCCGCTGCATTATGTGCGGTATGTGTGAAGAGGCTTGCCCGACCTATGCCATCCAGCTAACGCCTGACTTTGAAATGTGTGAGTACGATCGCCAAAACATGGTCTATGAGAAAGAACATTTGCTGATTAACGGCGTGGGTAAATACCCGGATTACAATTTTTACCGAGTTTCTGGTATGAAAACAGCCACTAAAGACAAAGGTGAAGCGCTCAACGAAGCTAGGCCTATTGATACCAAGAGTTTATTGTCATGAGTCTACTTAATGGAACAATAGAGTTGAGGGCCGCCCATGCTTGAAATTGTACTTTTTTACATAGCGGCAACGGTTGCATTAGTGGCAACGGTGATGGCCATGACTAGAGCTAATGCTATTCATGCCCTAATTTATCTGATCGTTTCACTGCTGGCGGTTGCGGTCATCTTTTTCTTGATTGGCGCCCCATTTGCAGCAGCTCTGGAAATTGTTATTTATGCCGGAGCCATTATGGTGCTATTTGTCTTTGTCATTATGATGCTTAACTTAGGTGAGAAGGGCGATAAGCAGGAGCGACAGTGGTTACAGCCATCAATATGGGCAGGGCCTGCGATTTTATCAATTGTATTACTCATTGAACTAGTGATGGTAATTAGTCAAACCAGCGGCCCAGTGTCTGTTACCGCGGTCTCGGCAAAAGAGGTGGGTTTGTCTCTATTTGGCCCCTATGTGTTAGCGGTAGAGATTGCTTCGATGCTATTGCTGGCAGGTTTAGTTGGTTCTTTCCACCTTGGTCGTCGTTACCTTGACCGAGACAACTTAGAAAAGAAGGGTGGTCAATAATGGACGGCCTGAATATACCGCTTAACCATATCCTTCTGGTCTCTTCGCTGCTGTTTTCTATTGGCATGCTCGGCCTAATGATTAGGCGCAATATTATTTTTATATTAATGTCACTGGAAGTCATGCTCAATGCCGCAGCCTTGGCCTTTGTGGCTGCGGGAGCTCATTGGGGACAACCTGACGGACAGGTGGTATTTATGCTTATCCTCACTGTGGCTGCAGCAGAGGTGGCGGTGGGTCTGGGTTTGGTACTTCAAGTTCAGAAACGCTTTAAAACTTTGGATATGGATCGTGCCAACCGGATGCAGGGTTAATTATGAGTGAGACTATTTGGATAATACCGCTGATTCCATTGCTTAGCTCGGTGACACTGATGCTGTTTGGCAGTCGTTTCAAGGTATCGCAAATTGGGGCCCTGGGAGTTGGTTCAGTGGGCATGGCAGCTTTGCTGACGCTGCTGTTGGCTGCCGAATTTATGCAAAATCAGCAGGTTATTCAACTCTCCCTTTGGACCTGGATGGAAGTAGCAGGATTTGCCCCAGGCATTTCGTTTTATTTTGATGGGCTGACTTTAGTGATGATGTCGGTAATTACCGGCGTTGGTTTTTTAATTCACCTGTTCTCTACTGAATTTATGGAGAAAGACCCAAGTTATGCTCGATACTTCGCCTACCTGAATATGTTTGTTGCCGCCATGCTGGTTTTGGTGATGGCCGATAACCTCTTATTACTGTATCTGGGGTGGGAAGGCGTAGGGGTTTGTAGTTACCTATTAGTTGGGTTCTGGTACCAGCATAACGCCAATGGGCATGCGGCGCGCAAGGCCTTTATGGTGACGCGTATCGGCGATACGGCTATGGCTTTGGGTTTATTACTGTTATTCACCGAGCTGGGCACCCTAGATATTCAGACTATGGTCGGTGAGGCCAACCAAACCTGGCAAGTTGGTGATACTGTCCCCTTAGTTGCCTGTCTCCTACTCGTCTGCGGCGCTGTCGGAAAATCAGCTCAGTTGCCATTACATACTTGGCTGCCAGACGCTATGGCAGGCCCGACACCCGTGAGTGCTCTGATTCATGCGGCGACAATGGTTACTGCAGGGGTTTACTTGATAGCGCGGACTCATGGGTTGTTCTTGTTGGCACCCACAGCTATGACAGTGGTTGCAGTCATTGGTATAACCACGTCGCTAATGGCGGCCTTTACTGCGCTGATGCAAACCGATATCAAACGTATTTTGGCTTACTCGACGATTAGTCAGATTGGCTATATGTTTCTTGCTTTGGGTGTGGGGGCTTGGAGTGCAGGAATTTTTCACCTAATGACACATGCCTTTTTCAAAGCCTTATTGTTTTTAGGGTCAGGCGCCATTATCCATTGCCTACATCACGAACATAACATTTTCAAAATGGGCGGCCTAAGAACGCGAATGCCGGTCACATTTTGGAGTTTCATGATTGGTTCAGCGGCATTGGCCGCGCTACCAATGACCTCAGGATTCTTCAGTAAAGACCAGATTTTGCTGCAGGCTTATCAATTGCCTGATATCGGACCAGGACTCTGGATGGCCGGACTTTTAGGCGCATTGCTAACCGCCATCTATAGCTTTCGATTAGTCTTTGTGGTGTTTTTTGGTAAGGCCAACACCGAACCTGATAAAGACACTGGCTGGCGCATGGCGGTGCCGCTCTCGGTGTTGTGTTTTCTGGCCATGGTGGGTGGATGGTTCATGATTCCGGTCACTGAAGTTTTCCCGGTTGGTGATGGCAGTCACCCGGCACACTGGGTTGAATATGTGTCTATATCGGTGCCTATTTTTGGTGTGCTGATAGCCTACCTAATCTTTTATAGCGGACGATTAAAAATTGATGGCCTTGCTAACTCGGGCCTAGGTAAGAGTCTGGGACAGTTTTGGCTCAGTGGTTGGGGTATCGATTGGCTGTATGACCGACTCTTTGTAAGACCTTATTACGGCTTGGCTAATTTGCTTAAAGGAGAACCTGTGGATGCGATATATGGCTTAATCGTAGCCCTCAATCAAACCTTTAACCACTGGTTGAGTGTTGCTCAGTCAGGCCGCATGCGCTGGTACTTGGCAAGCATGGTAGCAGGGCTGATTTTAGTGATTACACTGGCCGCTAATCTTTCAGAAGGGGTGCTGTAATGGTGATGGTTAACCTTATAGTGATACTCCTGATCGGCGGCTTGTTGGCTATTTTGTCTGAGCGTATTAGTGACACCATGCCTCGGAAAGTGGCTATGGCGGTGGTCCTAGCCGACTTATTATATCTTCTTATTTGCCTGTCTGGGATGCCTGAGATTACCCAACTGCAAGCACCTGTGGCCAATGACCCCTCGACTTGGTTAATGCACTTTAAGGCTGACTGGATCCCCGCTTTTGGTATCAGTATCGAGCTGGCGTTAGACGGTATTAGTTTGCTGATGGTATTGCTAACACTGGTTCTTGGCGCCATTGCTATCAGTGCTTCATGGACCGATATTGTAGTGCGCAAAGGCTTCTTTGAAGCTAACTTGTTGTGGTCTCTGGCCGGTGTGTTAGGGGTGTTCATGGCTCTAGACCTGATGCTGTTTTTCTTGTTTTGGGAGGTCATGCTAATCCCCATGTATTTCATGATTGCTATCTGGGGTCATGAAAATCGTGGCTATGCGGCCATGAAGTTCTTTATATTTACCCAAGCCAGTGGCTTGTTGATGCTGATATCTATACTGGCACTGGTGGCGGTTAATCATAGCGGCACAGGGATTTGGACTTTTAGTTACTTTGATTTGCTGAATACCGAGATGGCCGAGCGAACTGCCCACTGGATCATGCTGGGTTTCTTTATTGCCTTTGTGGTCAAGTTACCTGGGTTTCCTTTCCATACTTGGTTACCCGATGCACATACGCAGGCGCCTACGGCCGGTAGCGTAATCCTGGCTGGCATCCTCCTTAAAACCGGTGCTTACGGACTCATTCGGTTTGCGGTACCCCTATTTCCTGAGGCGGCGTTAAATTTTTCCTATCCCGCTATGTTGTTGGGCGCGGCGGGCGTGGTCTATGGTGCCGTGCTGGCCTTCGGTCAAACAGACTTTAAGCGCCTCATCGCCTATAGCAGTGTCAGTCATATGGGCTTTGTACTTCTTGGCATCTATGCGTGGAATGAATTAGCACTGCAGGGTGCAGTGATGCAAATGGTGGCTCATGGGTTCAGCACCGCGGCTCTGTTTATGATCGCGGGTTCATTACAAGAGCGGTTGCACACCAGAGACATGCGTGAGATGAGTGGTCTGTGGCAGCAAATGCCGCGGATGGGCGCAGTAGCGATGTTTTTTGTAGTGGCATCATTAGGCCTGCCAGGCTTGGGTAATTTTGTTGCTGAATTTTTGGTGTTACTGGGGCTTTTCCAGATCAATGTTTGGATTACTGTAGTTGCCGCTACGGGCCTTATAACCGGTGCAGCCTATTCGCTACTTCTTATGCAGCGATCTTTTCAGGGTGAGGTCAATAAAAAGTGGGCTAACTATGGTCTTATTGATTTCGGCTCCCGCGAGATGCTGACCATGGCGGTAATGATGATCGCTCTAATAGTGTTGGGGATTTATCCGCAACCCGTATTAGATGCGGCACAACCGGTATTGCAAAGTTTACTTGAACTCACCGCCTCACCGACGGTTGACGTTGTGGAGGTGGCGCAATGAACGCGACTATGTTCTCGTCCTTAGCGCCGATTTTGATACTGTCTCTTACCTCTATTGTACTGATGATACAGGCCTCAGTAAAAAGGGATCAGTCCGTTGCGTGGGTGATTACTGCTGTTGGTTTTGCACTGACTCTGTGGGGCGCTAGCTATGCCCGAGACTTTACCCAACCAGTAACGATTCTTTTACAAGTCGACCACTGGAGCCTGTTTTTCACTAGCCTGATTACGCTCGCCTCTTTGGTGATTCTGGTACTCTCCCGAGACACATTTTCGCCTGAGGGTGAGCGAAAAGAAGAATATTATTTACTGCTAGTCCTGTCTGTATTGGGGGCCGTGGTATTAATTCAGTCCAGTCATATGGTTTCTTTATTGCTGGGTATGGAGTTAATGGGCGTCGCTCTTTACGCCATGATAGCCTTTCCAGAGCGCGGTCAGTTGCCTCTTGAGGGCGCTATTAAATACTTGGTTCTGTCGGCCTGTGCTTCGGCAATGCTGCTCTATGGCTTTGCTCTGATTTACGCGGCTACTGGTGAATTAAGTTACGCAGGCATTGGGGCTAAAGCCGCCGCCGCTTTCGCTGTAAACCCTATGCTGATTATGGCTGGCAGTGCGATGGTATTGGCGGGTATTGGCTTTAAGTTATCCTTGGCACCTTTCCACATGTGGACTCCGGATGTCTACCAGGGTGCGCCCACACCGGTTACCGGTTTTCTTGCGACGGTTTCTAAGGGCGCGGTGTTTATCGCCCTTAGCCGTTTCTATATGGATGGCGCCCTCTATCAATACAGCGGTTTAAACACGGCTTTAGTGGTGTTGGCGGTTGCGTCTATGTTAGTTGGCAATTGGCTGGCCTTACGCCAAGAAAATATCAAACGCTTATTAGCCTATTCATCCATAGCTCATTTTGGTTATCTACTCGTAGTGTTGATCGCTTTGGCGCATCTGGATGCAGGACTCATTAGCCAGAGTATTACCTTTTATCTGACGGCCTATACAGTGACTACGCTAACAGCTTTTGCAGTCGTCTCAACGGTAGCCGGCGAAGACCCAGCTAAACAAGATATTAGCGCCTTTGAGGGTCTATTTTGGCATCGTCCACTAGAGGCATCAGCCCTAACTGTGGCCATGTTATCACTAGCAGGCATACCTTTGACCGCTGGGTTTATGGCCAAGTTCTTCGTCATTACGGTTGGTATTCAGTCAGATCTATGGGGATTGCTGGCGGTGTTAGTGGTGGGCAGTGCCGTTGGCATCTATTACTATCTGAGGGTTATTTTTGCTATGAGTAAGTCTATCGAAGGTGACGGTCAAAGTGCCAATCACCTTGAAAAACTACTTGTACTGGCCTTGTTGGCGTCCATTTTAGTGCTTGGGTCTTGGCCACAACCTTTTATTGTCTATGTAGGGGGGCTATAAAACTAGCTTTTGTAAACAGTTAATCAAAGTGCGGAGGTGTTTATGCTACATTCGGTTGACCTGAGTGATTATATGGTTCAGGTGCCCATAAAGATTCTAGCGGATGCTGATCTTTTTGAAGCGATTCATATGATTATTGACAATAAGATATCTGGAATATGCGTTGTCGACGAGCATGGCGATCTAGTGGGCTTGTTATCTGAAATAGATTGTTTGCGAGCTATTTTGGCAGTAACCTACAACGAGCATGGAGATGTTGGCAAGGTCAGAGATTATATGACTAAAGAGGTTGATTACTGTGATTTACATGCTGATCTAGTTGATATTGCCGATGATATGGTGAAAAAGGGCCATCGTCGTCGTCCCGTCTTAGATCATGGGAAATTAGTGGGTCAGATCACTTGTCGACAGCTCTTGAGGGTTGTCAGCGAATTCAATCAAAATGCCGTGGTGGTATAGAGTTATAGACTAATCGCTTGAAATTAGGTGATTGTGATGGGTGATAGCACGACTCTCATTCAATTGATATAAGTGATCGACTTGCTCCGGCATGCAAGACAGGCAGTGCTCAGTGATACGCTGAGAGTAGTTGATAAAGTGTCGGATATCATCTTCGGTCATAATGTTTGAAATAGCTCGTTCTGTATTACTGAGTCTTAAGCGCTCGGCCAACTTCTGCTCTTGTTCTAGCCGCCAGTGAAAAACCCTATCAAAAGAGGGCGCTCTAAGCATTACGCGGCGATCAACCATATTAAATAAGGTTTGATAATTTCCTGCTAAAGCGTCATTGACGAAATGACGCCATAAACCCTCGGCATCAGATTGTCGTTCTAAGTCGTTAATCGGCACGGCTAACTTTTCGTCCGCCTCTGGAGTGGCACCAAAACACCAGCCCTCAATCACTATGAGCCCAACAGGGCCTTCTATCATTGAACATTCTCTAATTCCAACTCTGTCATCAGTGCTCTTATCAAACCGGGCAAGAAGAGTTTTTTTACCACACTTAAGACTATTAATAGAATTAATAGCGAGCTCAACGTCGTGAGTGCCAGGCACGCCGCGGACGGCTAATAGAGGGTGCACGTCACGCGCAAGGAGGTTGCGCTGTTTCTTAGTTAGATAAAAATCGTCCATCGACAGGGCCACGGCGGTTACGTCATATTGGCTCTCTACTTGGGTGCAAAGATAATCGGCCAGTGTTGACTTGCCTGATCCCTGACAGCCGTTAACACCTATTATCTGAATACGTGGGTCGCGTTCATAACGTTCGCCAAACTCCGTGATGATCGGAGAAAACCACTGCTCAGCCATCGAAAGATAAGAATCAGGCAATCTATGACGGTTAATAAAGCTTTGCAATGCGGGCGTTGTCATAAAATTGAAGCTCTAAAGAAGCGGTATAAGATAAACCGTTAGTATCTTTATAATATAGGATGAAATACCTAATCTAAAGCACCGTTTGTCATAAATTACTGGCATAATCTGGGAGAAATTCAATTCAGGGAACATTTTTATTTGGACTAAATATTATGGGCTATCATTCAGGCAAGAGCGTTAATCTAATCCTCGGCGCACTTTTATGTGCAGCCCTGTGCGCAATTTCGGCCATCAGCAACGCGGGAAACGTGATTCTAATTATCGGTGATGGTATGGACGATCATCAAGTGACTATAGCGCGTAACTATTTAGTGGGCAGTCGAGGCAAGCTTACGCTTGATCAACTGCCGTTGAGAAGTACTGCTCAGGTGTTATCGGTTGATGATAAAAATCCAGATCGACCGATTTATGTCGCTGACTCGGCAAACAGTGCCACCTCTATGGCTAGCGGTGTTGCAACGAGCGTTGGACGGATAGGTACTAGCGCCGGTGACGATAGAGACTTAGTTAATATTATTGAGCTGGCGCGGAAGAAGGGCATCAAAACGGGGATAGTGACTACTGCTAGTATTACCGATGCAACACCATCCGCCTTTTACGCGCATGTCAGTCTACGTGACTGCGAAAACCCTGAGATGATGGTTGAAGTAGAGACATACTTTGGCACTATTATTGATTGCTCTCAAGACCTAAAAAGTAATGCTGGCCTCGGTTCTATTTCAGAGCAGTTAGTGGACTCTGGGGTTGATGTAGCCCTTGGTGGCGGAGCGAAACATTTTATTCCACTAGGCGAGGGTTCAGATCAAACGGTCCTGCAACTAGCCGAAAAGACTGGCTATCAGGTGGTGACAACTGCGCTTGAACTGGCTACCAAAGGTTCAGGTAAACTGCTCGGTTTGTTTTCACCCAGCACTATGCCGGTTATGTGGCGCGGTGAAGGTGGCCGAGCGGCGGAAAAGCCCGTACCGAGTCTGTTAAACAGCTTACACTGGACGCTTGGCTCAGTCACCTACCCCGAGCCAATGGACTGTGAAGATAATCCTGAATATATAGGCATGCCAAGCCTTGCGTTGATGAGCGAGACGGCCTTGTCGCGTTTGACGGCTGACGACGATACCTTTTTCTTGATGATCGAATCAGCATCAATCGATAAGCAATCACATCAGCGTAAAGCCTGTGGCAGTATTGGGGAATTACAGCAACTTGATGAGACTCTTGGCGTAGCACTAGCTTTTGCTGAAAGCCATCCTGGTACGCTTATTTTAGTCACAGCTGATCATGGTCAGGCTGCGCAGTTAGTGGCTGAGAGAACTCTTTTTAGTGATATTCCAATGCCTGTCTATAGTCCTGGGCACGTAGCTCGTATCAATACACTAGAAGGCGAAGTCATGGCCGTGAACTACGCTACCAACGATTTTATTATTGAAGAGCACACCGGAGTTAACGTACCCTTGCTCAGTAATGCTGTGGGTCAAGGGTTAGTGCCGGCTATGGTCACTCAACCTGAAATTTTCAATATTATTAAGAGCCATCTATTGAAACAAAAACAATCAGACCCCATAAATAGGATCTAGAGTCATGTTGACAGTACATCACCTGAATAACTCACGCTCTCAGCGTATCATTTGGCTGCTTGAAGAGCTGGGTGTTGATTACCAGATTAAGAGCTATCAGCGTGACCCGGTCACGAGTTTAGCACCACCAGAGCTTGAGGCAGTGCATCCCTTGGGGAAATCCCCGGTGCTAACTGATGGAGCTGTTACAGTGTTTGAATCGGGCGCTATTATCGACTATCTGTTGCGTCATTACGGTGGTGGCCAGTTTTTACCCACGACAGGTAGTAATGATCATGAGCGATACCTTCAGTGGCTGCACTACGGGGAGAGTGGTGCTGTGTTGCCATTAATGCTCAAACTTTACACATCTAAGCTCCCCGATGGTGGCGAGGCCTTGAAACCGCGCATTAATGATGAGTTAACCCGACATTTGGGCTACATAGAACAATCCTTAGAAGGCCTTAGTTGGTTTGTGGGGGATACCTTTAGCGGTGCAGATATTCAGTTGTCCTTTATTGCCGAAATTGCCCCCATGATGTATTCCGCTGATAAACTCCCTAACCTAATGGCATTTCGTGATCGATGTCATGAGCGTCCGGCCTACCAGCGCGGTATAGCTAAAACTAACTTTTATGCCTATGGGCCAAAACAATAGAGAAACCATGATTAAAATATCGCTTAAAATCGGCCTAAGTTTTATGTGTCTAGGCTTTTTAGTCGCCTGTAGTGAAAATAAAGTGCCCCTTGTGTGCCTGCCGGGCAGTGACGCTAATCAAACGGTTAACGTGAGTGGCGGTGATTTTAAATTTGGCGATAATCGTTATTATCCTGACGAAGGACCGGTCAAAATAATCCGGGTTGCTGACTTCAATATTGATAAAACCGAAGTTACTAATGGCCAGTTTAAAGCCTTTGTTGAGGCTACCGGTTATGTCACTGCTGCCGAACGTGGCCTGTCTGAACTAGAGTTTCCGCAGATTCCATCAGAGTTTAGAGAGCCAGGTTCTATGGTGTTTGTTGCTCCTGATTTAGACAAGCCAAGTTCGCCCTCAACCTGGTGGCGGTTCATTCCAGGTGCTAATTGGCAGCATCCTGAGGGACCTGCCAGTTCCATTGAGGGGAAAGAAACCTATCCAGTGGTTCAGATTGTCCATGCCGATGCTGTAGCCTATGCCCAGTGGCTGGGGCGACGCTTACCCACTGAGGCGGAGTGGGAATATGCCTCTCGAGGTGGGCTAGATGGCGCGTCTTTTTCGTGGGGAGAAGAGAGCCCCAATGTTGGTAAACCAAAAGCCAATACTTGGCAAGGGCGCTTTCCCTACAGTAATATGAACGAAGATGGTTTTGTTGGTAGCTCCCCTGTAGGCTGTTTTGCAGCCAACGGACTTGGATTATACGATACCACTGGTAATGTCTGGGAGTGGACTGATACGGCTTATGGACCTGATCGCAAACGAGATTACGGTATGCAAGGCTATGACCCGCAGCAACCGGGTGTGACGGTTAAGACTCTCAAAGGCGGTTCCTTTTTGTGCTCAGACAATTACTGTCAGCGCTTTCGGCCCGCTGCGCGACAGGCTCAAGATACGACTTTGGCATCATCCCACATTGGGTTTCGCACAGCGGGAGAAATTCCAGCCTACTAGTTTAATTTAAGAGGGTGACTGACTGTTCAAAAAGGTTTGCGCTGATAAATCCGCAGAGAAAAATGGACGGGTGTAATCAAAAGAGAAAGGGTTGCCAGCTGTTCTTGCTGTTCAGCATTGGTATGCCAGTAATAGGGGGTCATGGTCAATAGGGCAAGAATGTCAGGCCCCTTCACGGTGATCTCTGCCTTAACGTCTATCTGTTCCTTAAGATCAAAGGACGGGTGTTCATCCAATACCTTAAAGTTGCCGGCATGGGGTTGATGCTGTTCATAAATGTGCGCAGTAAGGCCTGTGAGATGCTCCTCTCCGGGCCCCACCATCAGGAGGACACCGTCAGTTCTTAAAATTCGTGCGGCCTCCTCCGGGCATATTGGTGAGAACACCGAGAGGGCGGTATCTATACTATTGTCAAACAGGGGTACCTTATAAGCACTGTCTACAACCAGTTGAGCATCCAACTTACGTTTTGCTGCTAAACGTACGCCGACTTTAGAAATATCTAAGCCAAGCAGTTCTAGGTTGGCGTTGGAAATCTTAGCCGCATTTCGCAATTGTTGTAGGTAATAGCCTTCACCACAGCCAATATCTAGCAATTTTTGTTCGAAACCAAGAGGACAGTTATTGACTGCAGTAATGATGGCGTCAGCTAGAGGTTGATAATAACCACCATTTAAAAATCGTTGCCGACTCTTTATCATTTGATCGCTGTCACCAGGCGTTTTACTGCGCTTGTGCTGGGCTAGATGCAGGTTGAGGTAGCCCTCGCGGGCTACATCAAAGCTATGGCTGTTGGCACAGCGATAGACGCCTGTCTCACTACCTGTGACGGCACTTAGCTCGCCGTCGCAGTTGGGGCATTTAAGCGCAGTGGCTATACGCGGGTCGGTCTCTAAAATAATCCAACTACCTCACCATTTTCGTCAATATCGATATTGTTCGCAGCGGGTACTCTTGGCAGGCCAGGCATGGTCATAATATCGCCACAGACCACTACAATAAAACCAGCACCGGCAGATAATCGAACTTCACGAATTGCCACCATATGGTTGTTGGGCGCCCCTTTGAGATTCATGTCTGTCGAGAAGCTATATTGAGTTTTGGCAATACACACCGGGAAATGGCCATAACCAGCCTCTTGGAAGCCGTTAATTTGGTCCCGAATTTTTTGGTCGGCAATAATATCATCGGCACGATAAAGGCGTGTAGCTACCGTCTTAATCTTGTCCCAAATTGGCATGTCATCGGCATAGAGCGGTGCAAAGTTAGCATGGCCGCCATCGACTAAAGCAACCACTTCATGAGCTAAGGCTTCGCTACCCGCGCCACCATCGGCCCAATGGGTACACTCAATAGCTTTCACGCCATTTGATTCAGTTACCTGCTTAATCATAGCGATTTCGGCATCGGTATCGGTTGTAAATCGGTTGATCGCAACCACGACTGGCACACCAAATGATTTAACGTTCTCAATGTGCCGTACTAGGTTACTACAACCCTCATGTAAGGCCTCTACATTCTCTTGCCCCAGGTCGTCTTTACTGACGTGACCGTGCATTTTAAGCGCTCTCACCGTGGCAACGATGACTGCGGCGTCGGGGCTTAAGTTGGCGCTGCGGCATTTGATATTAAAGAATTTCTCCGCCCCCAAGTCTGCTCCAAAGCCGGCTTCTGTTACCACATAGTCAGCTAGTTTTAGGCCCGCTTTGGTAGCTATAACTGAGTTGCAGCCATGAGCAATATTGGCAAAGGGGCCGCCGTGGATAATCGCCGGATTGTTTTCCAAGGTCTGTACTAAATTCGGTGCAATCGCATCTTTAAGCAACACTGCCATGGCGCCAATACCCTGAATCTCACTGGCTAAAATTGGTTGATTATCGCGAGTGTAAGCCACAACGATTTTGTTTAGCCGGGCCTTAAGATCTTCAAGATCGTTGGCTAGGCAGAATATGGCCATAATTTCTGAAGCCACTGTAATGTCATAGCCGTCTTCACGAGGGAAACCATTGCCGGGGCCACCAAGACCACAGTTAATACTACGAAGGGCGCGATCATTCATGTCAATCACACGCTTCCATTGAATACGACGAGCATCTATTTCCAGACTGTTGCCCCAATGGATATGATTGTCGAGCAGGGCAGAGAGTAGATTGTGGGCCGCGCCTATTGCGTGGAAGTCCCCTGTAAAGTGCAGGTTGATATCTTCCATCGGTACTACCTGAGCATAACCTCCGCCAGCCGCGCCACCCTTCATGCCAAAACAGGGTCCAAGACTTGGTTCGCGTAGACAGACAATAGATTTTTTACCTATTTTGTTTAGGCTGTCATTAAGGCCAACAGAGGTCGTGGTTTTGCCTTCGCCAGCTGGGGTTGGGCTAATTGCAGTCACCAAAATTAACTTTCCATCAGGACGATCTTTCAGCGAGGCCAAATATTCAGGAGCGATTTTTGCTTTAGTTTTGCCATAGGGTATAAGCGCAGACTCTGGTATACCAATACCTGCGGCTACGTCGATGATCGCTTTCATCTTGCTGTTCCGGGCGATTTCAATGTCACTCATTGTTATAGCTCTCTCTTTTAATAGACGCCAATTTTTAGGTGCTACATCTTCCGTAAACCCTATGTTAGAGGGATTTCTAAGACCGTCAATGGCTGTCTTAAAAGCGACTCTAAATGTTTGGCGTTGTCAGATATACAACAGTCGCAACTGTAGGCTAGCGTCTGTAATTTGCCAGTTACACTTCGCCACTATTGTAGGCCTAAATAACAGTTTAAATTGAGAAGTTGCTATGAAGACAAGTGCGCAGGTGGTAGTGGTTGGCGGTGGTGTTGTGGGCGTTAGTACGCTCTATCATTTGGCTAAAAAAGGCTGGACGGACGTAGTTTTAGTCGAACGTAAGGAGCTGACATCCGGTTCTACGTGGCACGCGGCAGGTTTGCTTCCTTTATTTAATATGAGTTACTCAGTGGGTAAACTACATCAGTATTCGGTCGACTTTTATCACGAATTACAAGAAGAAACCGGCCAAAATGTTGGGTTTAGCGTGGTCTCTAATATACGATTGGCAGCCACAGAAGACCGCATGGATGAGTACAAATATTACTCGGGTATTGCTCAAACAGTGGGTGTAGAGGTTAATTTCTTGACGCCGGAAGAGGTTAAAGAGATCTGGCCACTCTGTAATACAGATGGAATTATCGGCGCTATCCAGCACCCAGATGACGGGTATATTCAACCAGCTGATCTTACTCAGGCGCTGGCCAAGGGTGCTCGGGCGCGTGGTGCTGAGATCTATCGTAATACGACTGTTTTGGATCTTGAGCAGCAGTCTGATGATAGCTGGATTGTCAAAACCGACAAGGGCGATATTCACTGTGAACATGTCGTTGCCTGTACCGGTAATTTCGCACGTAAAACCGGGGAGATGGTAGGCCTTGATATCCCTGTCATTCCAGTAGAGCACCAGTATATTGTGACTGACCCACATCCCGATATCCTAGCTCGCAAAGCGGCGGGTTTGCCAGAGCAGGCGGTATTGCGTGAATCGGACGCAGGTTACTACCTTAGGGAGGAGGCGGGTGGATTTATCTTGGGACCTTATGAAGAGGGTGCGCCCTGCTGCTATGTGGACGGCCCTAGCGATCAGTCGGAATATGAGTTATTTAACGGTGACCTTGATCGACTCATGCCTCACATTGAAGCCTGCATGAATCGGGTTCCCGCCTTCGCTGAGGTGGGAGTCAAAACGGTTTATAACGGGGCTATTGCCTACACTCCAGATGGCAATCCTATCGTCGGCCCAGCGTGGGGCTTAAAGAACTTCTGGCTTAATGAGGGTCATAGTTTTGGTATCACCGCCGCCGGTGGCGCTGGTTGGCAGTTAGCCGAATGGATTGTGGATGGTGAGCCCACAGTCGATATGATGGGTGTTGATCCGAGGCGTTTCGGACCTTACGCCACTCGTGGTTATCTGCGCACCAAAAACGAAGAGGCCTACGATCACGTCTTTAAGAATCACTATCCAGACGAAGAGCGGGGTGGCGCGCGTCCGTTAAAAACTACGCCTTGCTATGATCGTATGAAAGACTTAGGTGCAGTATTTGGTTCAGTGTATGGCTGGGAGCGGCCCAACTGGTTTGCGCCTCCGGGTTATTCATTATCAGAGGATGAACTCGGCAAAGCGGATACATTGTGGAATAAAAACCATTCTACAGCGTTGGTGGACGGTCGTATTGTCGAGAAGAATTCTTTTCGACGCTCTAACTACTTTGATTTTGTTGGTCAGGAATGTCGCCATGTGAATGAGCATGTTGGCGTTTTGGATATGTCTGCCTTCTCCAAATGTACAGTGACTGGCCATGGCTCTGAAGGCTGGCTGAACAGTATTGTGGCTAACAGTGTGCCCAAAGCGATTGGCCGCATAGGACTCTGTCATATGCTGTCGAAAAATGGCGGTGTTCGAGCAGAATTTACTATTTATAAGCGTGCAAAAAACAGCTATTACCTGGTGTTTGCGGGTAGCCAAGAGCGCCATGACTGGGATTACCTGACCAAGCTAGCGCCTCGCGATGGCTCGGTTAATCTTCAGAAGATTACTACTCAAATGGGTGTGCTGGTGCTAGCGGGACCAAAATCTCGCGATGTGCTGCAAAAGCTCACTGATACCGATCTATCTAACGATAACTTTAAATGGCTAACGGGAAAGTCGATCAATGTCGGCTACGCCCAGGCAGAGGCGCTGCGAGTTAACTTCGTGGGTGAACTTGGTTGGGAGCTACACCACCCGATTGAGATGCAAAACTATATCTTTGATGAATTAATGAAAGCCGGCGCCGAGTTTAAAATCAAGCCCTTTGGCATTCGCGCAATGGACTCTATGCGTCTGGAAAAATCATATAGGCTAATTCCTCGCGAGATGTCCATTGAGTACTCCGCCCTTGAGTCCGGTCTGGATCGTTTTGTGAAATTGGATAAGGATTGTGATTTTGTTGGTAAACAAGGCCTTCTTGATTGGCAGCAGCGTGGGTTTGAAAACTGCTTTGCAACTCTTGAGGTTCATGGTGTTATTGATGCTGATGCCCGAGGCTCTGAGGGGTTGTATAAAGATGGTCAGTTAGTGGGTCGAGCGACTTCAGGTGGTTTTGGATTTCGCGTCGATAAGTCTCTAGCTTTGGGCTTGGTTAAGATAGCCTACGGAGCTATTGGCACCCAGTTGGAGATTGAAATTTTAGGTGAGCGTTATCGGGCTACGGTGATTGAAGAGTCGCCGTTTGATGGTGACAACGCTGCCCTTAGAAGTTAGGTAAAAAGGCGTTAAAAGATACTATTAACTGGCGTCGCATACGGGTACTCTCGCGTCGCATTACCATATGCGGACTGCCCTAAACAGGAACAGAATGCGGGCGATAATAGATCCATTAAATGAGAGAAATAAGCTCTCCAACGGAAGCATTATTATGACTGAACAAACAGGGCGTAAAAGAGCAGGACGGGAGGGGGGTGGCCGTGAAGGACGTCGCGAGGCGCGTGCCAATGTGGTGGTCGAAACTACTCCATTTATCGAGAGAAAAATACCGTATTTTGAATACCTTACTGAAGAAGATTTGCAGCTGATAGAGGATAACGCCGATATCCTTTTAGAAGAAATCGGCATTGATTTTCTGGATGATCCAGAAGCTCTGGAAATGTGGAAAGAAGCCGGAGCCGATGTTCAGGGCTCTCGAGTGCATTTCCCCAAAGGCCTGTGCCGGTCATTGATTCAAGCGACGGCGCCACGGGAATATGTGCAATACGCTCGCAACCCAGCACGTAACGTTATTATCGGTGGTAAGCGCACTGTCTTAGTGCCTGCTTACGGTTCACCTTTTGTGCATGATATTGACAAAGGCCGTCGGTATGGGACCATTAAGGATTTTGAAAACTTTGTCAAACTGGCCTACATGGCGCCGGATATTCATCACTCCGGTGGCACTATCTGTGAGCCTGTTGATTTGCCGGTAAACAAACGTCACTTTGATATGGTGTATACCCATTTCAAACTAAGCGATAAACCATTGATGGGATCAGTCACTCATTATGAGCGAGCCCAAGATACAGTGGACATGGCTAAGCTGGTGTTTGGCGAAGAATTTGTTGATCAAAACTGTGTGTTGACGAGTCTTATCAACGTAAATTCGCCAATGACCTATGACGCTACCATGCTTGGTTCATTAAAAGTCTATGCGCGCAATAATCAGGCGACTGTGGTGTCACCGTTTATTCTTGCTGGCGCTATGTCGCCGGTTACCACAGCTGGCACGGTCACTCAGATTTTGGCCGAAGCGCTGGCGGGTATTGCCTTTACTCAGCTATGTCGGCCAGGGGCGCCCGTTGTCTTTGGAACCTTTGCGGCGGCTGTATCCATGGCGACCGGTGCGCCTACCTTTGGTACGCCAGAACCCAGCCAAGTTATGTATGCTGCGGCATCACTCGCTCGACGGCTTGGCGTCCCTTTCCGCGGTGGTGGTGGTCTTTGTGGTTCTAAGTTGCCCGATGCTCAGGCGGCCTATGAGGCGGCCAACACTTTGCAGACATCCGCTTTGGCGGGAGTTAACTTTATGCTGCACACCGCCGGCTGGTTGGAAGGGGGATTGGCAATGGGTTATGAAAAATTCATTATGGATTGTGATCAGGCCAGTATGATGGCGGTGTTACTCGGCGGCATGGATATGTCTGAAAACGGTCAGGCGCTTGATGCCGTGCGGGAAGTGGGTCCCGGTAAGCATTATTTGGGTTGTGCCCACACGCTGAAAAACTTCGAGACAGCTTTTTATCGTTCAACAGTTGCAGATAACAACAGCTATGAACAATGGACCGCAGATGGTTCGATGGATACAGCCCAGCGCGCCAATATTCTATGGAAGAAAATGCTTAATGAATATCAGGCTCCGGCGCTAGACTCGGCGATTGATGAAGCACTGCTAGACTTTATGGCGCGACGTAAAGGGTCGTTTGCCGATCGAGATTATTAAGAAAACTTATTTGAGGGTTACAAAAAATGTCTGATGAAGACGATATCGTATTAGCCGAGCTGTCTGACGAAGATTTAGTTTTACAGATGCATGACGACCTGTACGACGGATTAAAAGAAGAAATCATGGAGGGAACTAACATCCTTCTCGCTCGAGGCTGGTCTCCGGAAAAACTCTTGGGAGAAGCTTTGGTTGATGGTATGACTATTGTTGGTATTGATTTCCGTGATGGTATCTTGTTTGTACCCGAGGTTCTGTTATCTGCCAATGCGATGAAAGGCGGCATGTCGATTTTAAAGCCATTGTTGGCTGAGACAGGTGCCAAGCCCGTGGGCACCGTAGTTATCGGTACTGTTAAGGGCGATATCCATGACATCGGTAAAAATCTAGTAGGGATGATGATGGAAGGTGCTGGGTTCGATGTTTACGACATAGGGATCAACAACTCTGTGGAAGACTACTTTTCTGCGCTGGAACGTCACAATCCCGACATTCTAGGCATGTCGGCACTTCTAACTACCACCATGCCGTACATGAAAGTGGTGATCGATGCTTTAAAAGACCAGAGCATGCGAGACAAATACATTGTTATGGTTGGCGGTGCTCCGCTTAATGAAGAATTTGGTCTGGCGGTTGGTGCCGATTCTTATTCCCGGGACGCAGCCGATGCGTCGACCACGGCCATTCGTTTGGTGGCCGAGCGTCGGGCGTTAGAGTCTGCTTAATGAACTCGGCTAGTGGAAAGGTAAAGGCAAAACTTCTAGTGATTGCCTGTGGGGCACTAGCCCGTGAAATAGTTTGGTTGCAGAAGTTAAATCAGTGGAACCAAATCGATTTGCAATGTTTGGACGCGGAGTTACATAACCGACCGAAATTGATTCCTCAAAAATTACGCGACAAGATCAAACAGAACCGCGACCAGTACCAGAGTATTTTTGTTGCCTATGCGGACTGTGGCACTGGCGGTGAGATTGATCGGCTGTTAGCGGAGGAGAATATAGAGCGCCTACCAGGTGCCCACTGTTATTCGTTTTATGCTACTGAAGAGCATTTTTCTGAATTGGCCGAGCAAGAATTGGGGACTTTTTATCTGACAGACTTTTTGGTTGAGCATTTTGACCGCATTATGATTAAAGGGTTAAAACTCGACAGGCATCCCGAGTTGCGTGATCAGTACTTCGCCAATTATACCCGTGTGGTTTATCTATCCCAGCGCCAAGATGATGAGTTATTGGTTAAGGCTGAAATAGCTGCAGATTTTTTAGGCTTAACTTTTCGTCATTTGCATACTGGCTATGGCGATCTAAATAGTAGTTTGCAACAGCAAATTTTAAAATTTAAATGATATCCGCTTAGGTAGAGGAAAGTAGTATGCAGAAAATTGAAGTTTTTTGGCGTGATATCCCAGCCCAGATATTAGTTAAAAGCGGTCGTGTGCGAGGTAAAGCCATGCTTAGCCATCGTTTTCAGGCGGCGATTGACCGAGCGGCAATGAAAGCAGGAAAAGGAGGCAGTGCAGAATATTTAGACGATTGGCGGCGTGTAAGCAGTGCACTAGAGGCACCGGGTACTCCACAAGAGTTGGCTCAACAGTTTGCCGACACTATCGAAACTGAGTTTTCTAATGCCGATATTGCAGCCTTGGTGGCTAACAAAGGTCTTAAGGTCGAGTCTGCATGAAGATAGTACGCTACTGGTCGGTTAGGAATGCCCGCTGGTTACGCTTGGCCTATCAAGGCCTCGAGAACTGTTTGGTCGTTTTGCATCCAATTTTCATACGGTTGGGCTACTCCCGCTTAGATCGAGGGTTTGCCGCTGTAGAAAAATTGTTCAAGGGTTTTTTGTTTGATTCTAAATCATGTGGTCAATGTACGTTAAGTGAAACCGGCATGGCCTGCCCGATGAACTGTCCCAAAAGTTTACGCAATGGTCCATGCGGTGGCGTGCGAGCTAATGGTAACTGTGAAATTGAGCCTGATATGGTTTGTGTTTGGGTCACTTCGTGGGAAGGTCATCAGCGGATGGGCAATCCAGTAGCATCAATTCAGGTCATTCAAGCACCGGTCGATGTGCGTTTAAAAGGCTCTAGCGCATGGTTGCGCGCAGTGAGAAAAAGAATGGGGATCAACGAATCATGATCTTTGATGATGAGCCCTTAGCTGGAGAGAATTTACCCATACTGCCAGGACATGATTCTCCCGGTCGATTTGAGAGAATTTTGCGTGCCGGGCACTTCGCTGTTACAGCTGAAATAGCACCGCCAGATTCTGCCGATCCGCATGAAGTTTACCAGCGGGCCGCTTTATTTGATGGCTACGTGGATGCGATTAATGCTACCGATGGCTCAGGTGCTAACTGTCATATGTCCAGCGTTGGCATGTGTGCACTGCTGACTCGGCGTGGCTATTCGATGATTATGCAAATATCTTGCCGCGATAGGAACCGTATTGCCATGCAGGGAGATGTGTTAGGCGCATCCGCCATGGGCGTGTCAAATATACTCTGTCTTACCGGTGATGGTGTGCAATCGGGCGACCATCCGCAGGCTAAGCCGGTGTTTGATATGGACTGCATGACTAGCCTGCAAATGATAGCCGGTATGCGCGATGGGGGTCATTTTATGAGTGGTCGAAAAATCAGTTCGCCACCTCAGGTTTTTTTGGGTGCAGCCGCTAATCCTTTTGCACCACCACTGGATTATCGACCCCTACGGTTAGCCAAAAAAGTGGCTGCTGGTGCCCAGTTTGTGCAGACTCAGTATTGTTTTGATATCGACAGATTAAAAGCCTACATGTCTGAAGTAAGAGATATGGGTTTAGATAAAAAAGTGTTTATTTTGGTGGGAGTTGGTCCATTGGCATCAGCTAAATCAGCTGAATGGATTCGGAATAATGTTGCTGGTGTGCATATACCCGATGAGATTATTAAGCGTCTTGCTGGCGCAAAGGATCAACGTCAGGAAGGCGTCAATATTTGTATTGATATGGTTAATCAGGCTAAAGAAATAGAGGGCGTGAGCGGCGCTCATATCATGGCTTATCGCCAAGAAGAGCGCATAGCTGAGATTGTAGAAAAAACCAAGGTGCTAGGTGATAGAACGCCCTGGCACCCTAATCGTTAATTTTAGGAGAAAAACATGACTGTAACCATCATTAGTTCAGCCACCAAAGAAGTCAAAATAGGATTTAACCAGCCCTTTGTGATCATTGGCGAACGCATTAACCCCACGGGTCGTAAAATTTTGGCAGAAGAAATGAAAGTGGGTGATTACAGTCGTGTCGAATCTGATGCGCTTGCTCAGGTTTTGGCTGGCGCGCATATGCTGGATATTAATGCGGGTATTCCCTTGGCCGATGAGCCGCGTATTCTGGCTGAGGCGATTCAGTTGGTACAATCAATTACTGATGTTCCACTAAGTATCGACTCCTCTATTATTGCGGCATTGGAAGCGGGTCTGTCTGTTTATCAAGGCAAAGCTCTGGTTAATTCGGTTACTGGTGAAGATGAAGTATTAGAAAGAGTCCTTCCGCTGGTGAAAAAATATGGCGCTGCTGTTGTCGCAATCTCCAATGATGAAACCGGTATTTCTGAAGACCCTAATGAACGTTTCGCCGTGGCTAAGAAAATTGTCGAGCGGGCGGCTGATTACGGTATTCATTACAGTGATGTTATTGTTGACCCCTTAGTGATGCCTATTGGAGCGATTAATACCGCGGGTTTGCAGGTGATGCACGTAGTCCGTCGTCTGCGAGATGAATTAAAAGTTAATACCACCTGCGGCGCCTCCAATGTAAGCTTTGGATTGCCCAATCGAAATGGCATCAATAGTGCATTTTTGACTATGGCAATGGGGGCTGGAATGACCTCAGCCATTACTAGCCCATTGCATCCAGAAGTTATGCAGGCCGTGCGGGGTGGTGATGTAATGATGGGTAATGATCCTAATTGTTCCAATTGGATCAAGGCTTATCGAGAGCCACAGGCTCCAGGTACCGAGCGAGCACGTGGTGGTCGTCGCCAGCGAGCATAAATATCCTATAGCGCTTAAATAGAACGTAGTAAGAGTAGGTAGGCAGGTCTAATGACAGATAAGCAGGTCAAAGTTGTTTTTACGCCTTCCGGTCGGCGGGGTAGCTTTCCGGTTAATACGCCTTTATTGCATGCGGCGAGGGTTTTGGGCGTTGACATCGACTCTGTTTGTGGGGGTCGAGGCCTTTGCGGTCGCTGCCAAATCACCTGTGCTGAAGGCACCTTTCCAAAGCATCAGATTAACTCTGATAGCACTCATCTCTCCGCGGTGTGCGCTACAGAGATTAAATATGGTGAGCGAAAAAACCCCTTGGCCGACGGTCGTCGTTTGAGTTGTCACACCCTATTATTGGATGATGTCGTCATAGATGTACCACCCGAAAGTCAGGTACATCGACAAATTGTACGTAAAGATGCAGAGCACCGAGATATTAGCCTCGACCCCTCGACTAGACTCTATTATGTCCAGGTAGAAGAGCCAGATATGCACGTGCCGAAAGGCGATTTGCAGCGGCTTATAGAGACTTTAGAACAAGAATGGCAACTATCAGATCTAAGTTGCGACAACCGCTTATTGAAAACTTTACAGCCACTGTTGGCGAAGGGTAAAAGAGCGATCACTGTTGCGGTGCACAAAAACCATCAAATTATTGCCCTCTGGGCTGGATTTTACGATAAGGCGTATGGTGTTGCGGTGGATGTAGGCTCGACGACTATTGCTGCGCATCTGTGCGACCTAACAAGTGGGCAGGTGCTGGCCAGTGCCAGCATGATGAACCCACAAATACGCTTTGGCGAAGATCTAATGAGTCGTGTTTCCTATGTAATGATGCACCCTGAAGGCGCTGAAGAAATGACCGTTGTCATTCGTCAGGCGCTTAACCGACTTTTTGTTGAGGTGGTCGAAGAAGTAGAAGCGGGTATAGAGGATATTTTGGAGATTGCCTTAGTCGCTAACCCGATCATGCACCACATTTTGCTCGGTATAAGCCCTGTTGAGTTGGGGGGAGCACCTTTTGCCTTGACCACAGACGCCGCAGTTGAAATGCCAGCGGCTGAGTTAGGTCTATCGATTAATGAGGGTGGTCGTATCTATATATTACCTTGCATTGCCGGCCATGTCGGCGCGGATACTGCCGGTATGATTCTGTCTGAAGAGCCTCAGTTACAAGACAAGATGACATTGTTGGTCGATGTGGGCACCAATGCTGAGATAGTGTTAGGGAATAGCCGACGCTTATTGGCTTGTTCGAGCCCTACCGGCCCAGCCTTTGAGGGAGCGCAGATTAGTTGCGGTCAGCGTGCAGCGGCTGGCGCCATAGAGCGAGTTCGGATTGACCCGATAACTCTGGAGCCTCGATTTAAAGTCATTGGATCTGAGCTTTGGTCTGACGAGGCTGGTTTTACATTGGCCATTGCTAGTCATGGTGTGACAGGTATCTGCGGTTCTGGAATTATTGAAGTGGTCGCTGAGATGTATTTGTCGGGAATAGTGACCGTGGACGGTGTCATTGATGGTGAGTTGATTAGCCAAACTTCGAGAATCATCAAAAATGACCGTACCTGGTCTTATGTCCTGCATACGCCAGATGCAGATGAGATGCAGATTGTGGTGACACAAAATGATATTCGTCAAATTCAGTTGGCCAAGGCAGCGCTTTATGCTGGGGTAAAACTGCTAATGGATCATATAGGCACTGAGCACATCGAGCGTATTCGTTTGGCTGGCGCCTTTGGCAGTCATATCAGCGTACAGCACGCTATGGTATTGGGGTTAATTCCCGACTGTGTGCTTGAACAGGTGTCCTCTGCGGGCAATGCGGCGGGTACAGGGGCTCGGATCGCGCTTTTGAATGCTGAGTCTAGAGGTGTCATTGAGACACTTGTTAAAAACATCGAGAAGATTGAGACGGCTATGGAGCCAAAGTTTCAAGATTATTTTGTCGACGCCATGGCTTTTCCGAACAAAAATGATGCTTTTCCGAATCTCTTTTCTGTAGTTGATAAACCTCTGGAAAAAGTCGTCAAAGATTCTGCTGGTGGCCGAAAACGGAGGCGACGATAAAAAGTCTTTAGCAAAAACTATTTCTTAGCATATACTCGCCAAAAGAGCCTTGTGTAAGAGGCCGTCGTGGCATGCCCTTTTTATTAGGGGCCTGCATCTGAAAGATGAGAATGAAAAATGGTTGATGATATTGATACTATTGTAGTTGAAGCTGTAACTTTGCATGTTGGGTTTATCATGCTTCCCGAATATACTCTCAGTACCTTCTCAAATGCGGTGGGCATATTGCGCATGGCTAACAGGCTGACGGGTAAAGAATTATACGGTTGGTCATTGCATAGTGTTGACGGCCAACCAGTAGTGTCGAGCGATGGATTGGAGCTTGTCCTAGACGGTAGCCTTGATGATGCAAGCGAAGCCAATATCATGCTGGTCTGTGGGGGTGTCTCAGTAAAGCGCCACTGTGATAAGTCTTTGCTGGACGGTCTGCGAAAGGTGGCAAAACGTAAGATTCCCATGGGAGGTATCTGCACCGGCAGCTATGCTCTAGCGGCTGCTGGCCTCTTGGACGGCTACCGTTGTACCATCCATTGGGAAAATTTAGCCAGTCTGAGAGAAGAATTCCCTAAGCTTGAAATATCCTCTAGTTTGTTTGTAATTGACCGTGATCGATACACCTGTTCTGGAGGCATTAGTTCAATTGATCTAATGCTTAATTTGGTGGCCAGTATTCATGGGCATCAATTAGTGCAGCAGATATCTGAGCAATTTACCTGTGATCGAGTACGCACCGAAAAAGACGCGCAACGTGCGCCTTTAAAGTATCTTATTGGAGCCAGTCAGCCACGCCTTGTTGAAGCTGTAACACTCATGGAGAACAACATTGAAGAGCCCTTGACGCTGGATGAAATAGCAGATTATGTCGGTATTTCGCGCCGTCAGTTGGAGCGCCTGTTTAATCGTTACCTTCAATGTGCACCCTCACGCTATTATCTCGAATTACGACTTTCTCGAGCACGATTACTTCTCCTACAGACATCTATCCCTGTGATTGACGTGGCGATTAGCTGCGGCTTCTCCACAGCACCTCATTTCAGTAAGTGTTACAGTGACCTCTATAATAAACCACCCAGCAGTGAACGAAGGGCTCTGATTTAGGTTCGGTAATCCGTTGGCCTCTTGTTAAAAACGCCGCGGAAGGCCCGAGAAAAGTGTGCAGTGTCCGCAAAGCCGCACTCCTGTGCAATATCGGTAATTAACCGTTTGGTATTTTGCAATAACCAAAGCCCATAGCGCAAACGAATCTTACGGTAGAACTTCTGAAGACTATCATTGGTTTCTCTGCTAAAAAGACGTTCCAGTTGACGTTTCGAAATGCCTACCCGAGCGGCTATCTCGTCAGATGATAGGGACCTACTCAAATTTTGCTCCATCAAGAGCAGAGCTCGCCCTACCAATCGGTTATTAACATGATATTCACCGCCAGGCAGTGGTTGAAGCGCATTGGCCGGGCGTGGGTTGTCCATAACGAGTATGCGGAGGCTTTTACGTGCCCAGTTTTGACCTAAATGGCGTTCAATAATGTAGGCCGCCAAGTCTGCCGCCACCGCGCCGCCGGCACAGGTAATACGATCACCGTCGTCAACAAAAAGCTGGTCGGCAATGGGGGTAACATTGGTGTAGCGATCGGTGAGATCTTTGTAGTGAAACCAGCTAACGCAACAGCGCCGCTGCTCCATCAAGCCAGCACGAATCATCACAAAGGAGCCGGTGCAAAGTCCAATAATTGGAACGTGAGCGACATTTACCTTTTGCAGATAATCAACCACATGTTGGCTACCCTGCAGGGTTTTGTTAAGAAGTCCGCCGACCACTACAACGTAGTCAAAATCTACTGGGTTGCGATAAGTTTCCCAGGGCTGAACAGTGACGCCAGAACTAGACGCGATGGCCTCCAGTGTGGGGCCCATTACCGTCCACTGGCAGTTAATTTGCCGGCTCTGATCACCTTGATCGGCGGCCAGACGAAGAGCGTCTACAAAGGCCGCAAAGGGCAGCAGGGTAAAGCTTGGCATGAGCACAAAGCCAACAGACAGGTGAGTTGAACTACTGGCTGCTGAGGACGGCTCAGGGGTGGTTATTCTCATTAAAAATCCACTGTTATTAGTCGTTTTCATACAGACAATTACTGATTTTTTACATAATGATAACGACATTTTACCGCTAAAGCCGAGATTATGGTTTATAATTGCGTTCATTGTCGTTTTTTCGCTCCCGATTGACGTTTTTGTTCTAGCAGCTACAGGGTAAAAACTGATCAAATGCTCATTGTCTAAGCTCTTATAAGCGCAGTGGTCATAATGAAACGATATTCTGGTTTTAGCTTGTTAAAAAATGCCCTTAGCTACCATGAAAACTGGCAGAAAGTGTGGCGCAATCCAACCCCGAAAAAAGACTATGATGTTGTTATTGTGGGCGGCGGCGGGCATGGTCTTGCAACGGCTTACTATTTGGCTAAAGTCCACGGCATTACCAATGTTGCGGTGGTTGAAAAAGGTTATTTGGGCGGCGGCAATACAGCTAGAAATACCACTATTATTCGTTCCAACTATCTGTGGGACGAAGCAGCTCAACTTTACGAGTTATCGCTGAAATTGTGGGAAGGACTTAGCCAAGAACTCAACTATAATGTGATGTTTAGCCAGCGTGGCGTGCTTAATTTGGGTCATAATTTACAGGATATGCGCGATATTGAGCGTCGAGTTAACGCCAATCGTCTCAATGGCATTGATGGTGAGGTAGTTACCCCACAGCGGATCAAAGAGATCGCACCACTGATTAACATTTCACCTGAGAGTCGCTATCCGATCTTAGGCGCGTCCTGGCAACCAAGGGGCGGCACTGCGCGCCATGATGCTGTTGCTTGGGGGTATGCAAGGGGTGCAGATGCTTTGGGGGTTGATATGATCCAACAAACTGAAGTAACTGGCATTCGGCGTGCAGGTGGTGCTGTAGTCGGCGTTGAGACCTCCAATGGTTTTATTGGCGCCCGCAAAGTGGCCTGCGTGACCGCGGGCAATTCTGGCGTGGTTGCGGCCATGGCTGGATTGAGATTGCCGATAGAGTCTCGGCCACTACAAGCTTTGGTGTCAGAGCCGATAAAGCCCTGTTTAGACACGGTGGTTATGTCTAATGCGGTACACGGATACATTAGCCAGTCAGATAAAGGTGACCTAGTTATTGGGGCGGGTGTAGACAGTTATAACGGCTATGGGCAACGCGGTTCTTTTCATGTCGTAGAGCACACCGTACAGGCAATTTGTGAACTATTCCCAGCCTTTAGTCGGGTTAGCATGAATCGTCAATGGGGTGGCATTGTTGATACCTGTCCCGATGCTTGCCCAATAATTAGTAAAACTTCAGTTGAAGGCCTCTATTTCAACTGTGGCTGGGGAACCGGTGGCTTTAAAGCGACACCGGGTTCTGGATATGTGTTTGCCGATACAGTAGCCAACGATCGTCCTCATGCTTTGGCTGAAGCCTTTAACTTAGATCGGTTCAATACTGGAGCTTTGATCGATGAACATGGTGCTGCCGGTGTTGCACACTAGCGCTTGTCGAAATAATAAGTCGAGAGAGTAGAGATGTTATTAATATATTGCCCAAATTGCTTGGAGCACCGTGAAGAAGAAGAGTTTAGCTATGGTGGGGAAGCTCATATCGCCAGGCCGTTAAACCCTGAAACGCTGTCTGATACCCAGTGGGCTGACTACCTTTTTTTCCGAAAGAACCCTCGAGGAATTCACCATGAAATGTGGTATCACGCGACTGGGTGTCGGCGTTACTTTAATGCAACCCGAAATACCGTAACTTACGAAATCCTAGAAACCTATCAGGTCGGCACGCAGCCGCAGATTACTGGAACCGACGCATGAGACAATTAAATCGTTTGCCAGCAGCGGGTCGCACTGACCAAGATAAAGTACTTAACTTCACCTTTAACGGCACCGACTATCAAGGTGTTGCTGGAGATACACTAGCCTCAGCACTCCTGGCTAATGGGGTTGATGTGGTTGGCCGTAGCTTTAAATATGCTCGTCCTCGAGGCATTTTTGGCCATGGACCTGAGGAGCCTAATGCCATTATGCAGATAGGTTCGGGTGCTTCTACCATCCCTAACCTAAAGGCCACGCAAGTGGAGTTGTACGAGGGGCTTGAAGCCGCTAGTGTCAATGGCTGGCCGAGTGTTAATTTCGACGTCATGGGTCTGATAGGGGCCTTTGGCCGCCTAATGCCGCCGGGGTTCTATTACAAAACCTTTATGTACCCGAAAAAACTATGGATGACCTACGAGTACTTTATCCGCAAGGCGGCAGGTTTGGGTTCATCTCCGGTTGACAGTGACCCAGATAGCTACGAAAAACTAAATCAGCACTGCGATGTTTTAGTCGTTGGGGCTGGCCCGGCTGGTTTAGTTGCTGCTCGGGAAGCGGCACGAACCGGCGCGCGCGTTATTATTGCTGATGAACAGTCTGAGTTTGGTGGTAGCCTGCTGGCATCCACTCAGCTGATTGATGGTTTGTCCGCCACACAGTGGGTTACTGATATAACCAACGAGCTTGGTGCCTTTAGTAACGTACAGCGGTTGCCTCGTAGTACGGTATTTGGTTACTACGATCATAACTTCTTAGCGATTTTAGAAAGACGTACTGACCATTTAGGTATCAGCGCCGCGTCGGGCGCACGTCAATGTATGCACCGTGTGCGTGCCGCTCAGGTGGTCTTGGCAACGGGAGCCTTTGAGCGACCATTAGTATTTGCGCACAATGATATTCCAGGTGTCATGCTGGC
>DGAQ01000073.1:230421-256252 GCA_002382445.1 Porticoccaceae bacterium UBA4026
CATTCCAGGTGTCATGCTGGCATCTTCGGTATCCACTTATGTTAATCGTTATGGTGTCGCTCCAGGCAACAGACTGGTCTTGGCTGCGACTAATGACAATGCCTATCAAACGGCTATCGACTGGCATCACACTGGACGAACAGTGGTTGCTGTTATTGATTCACGCACCGCACCAAACGGTGTCTTGGTCGAACAGGTTAGGGCCTTGGGCATTCAAATCTTAGAGGGCCACGGTCTTATTGAAGCTGTGGGCGGCAAACGAGTGCGTAAAGCTCTGGTGGCTCCCATCAATGAAGCAGGGTCAGAAGTCACAGGGCCAGTTCAGGGTTTAGCCTGTGATCTCATTGCTAGTTCTGGGGGTTGGAGCGCAGCGATTCACCTTAGTTCTCATACTGGGGCTAAACCCGTTTGGGATGACGCGGTTGTTAGTTTTAGACCCGGTGAGTCCAAGCAGCAAGAGCGCTCAGCGGGCGCTTGCAGGGGTACATTTGGTATTTTAGATGGTTTGATCGAGGGCGCTAACGCGGGTGCTGAAGCGGCTAGGTTAGCAGGTTTTGGTGAGGGCCAAGTGCAATTTTCGACGCCGGTGACTGATCAAGTCATCGAGCAGCCACAACAGGCATTATTTTTAGTGCCTCATAGTAAAACGACCAGTCGTGCCCCCAGTCAATTTGTAGATTTTCAGTTAGATGTGAGCGCGGCAGGGATTGAACTAGCGGTTTTGGAGGGTTTTGAGTCCGTTGAGCACGTCAAACGTTACACGGCCCTAGGATTTGGTACTGATCAAGGTAAGCTGGGTAACATTAACGGCATGGCTATCTTAGCCAACGCCCTGGGCCAGGGTATTGCCGAAACAGGCACCACTATTTTTCGGCCGTCGTACACGCCAACAACGTTTGGCGCTATTGCCGGACGAGACATTAATCACTTATTTGATCCTGAGCGTTATACGGCTATGCACCGCTGGCACGTTGAAAACGGCGCTGAATTTGAAAACGTAGGTCAGTGGAAGCGCCCATGGTACTTTCCTCACACCAATGAGACTATGCAGCAGGCAGTTGATCGAGAGGGCTTGGCGGTTCGTAACAGCGTCGGCATTCTGGATGCTACTACCTTGGGGAAAATTGATATACAGGGCCCAGATGCGGCTGAGTTTATTACTCGCATGTATACCAATTCTTTTCTTAAGCTAGCGCCGGGAAAATGCCGTTATGGGGTGATGCTTAAAGAAGATGGAATGATCTTTGATGACGGGGTTTGTGCTTGCTTGTCTGAAAATCATTATCTGATGTTTACCACAACCGGCGGTGCGGCGGGTGTTTTGTCGTGGCTAGAACTTTGGCAGCAGACTGAGTGGCCCGAATTGCAGGTGTATTTTACTTCTGTTACAGATCATTGGGCGACGGCCACAGTGACCGGCCCAAATGCGCGCAAGGTGATGGCTAAGGTCTGTCAGGACATTGATTTGGCGCCTGAATCATTTGGGTTTATGGACTGGCGTGACGGTACGGTGGCCGGTGTTGCCGCCCGAGTGTTTCGCATTAGTTTTACCGGAGAGCTGTCTTACGAGGTTAATGTGCCTGCGCATTACGGTCGATATATGTGGGAGCAGCTTATAAAGGCCGGAGCAGAGTTTAATATTACCCCTTATGGCACTGAAACCATGCACGTTTTACGCGCAGAAAAAGGCTTTATTATTGTCGGTCAAGACACCGATGGTTCTATGACGCCAGTGGATATGAACATGAATTGGGTGGTCGGTAAAAACAAAGTCTTTAGCTTTATAGGCAAGCGTTCTTTGGAGCGTAGCGATTCAGTCCGTGAGAACCGAAAGCAACTCGTTGGCTTAAAAACCCTCGATCCCAGTGCCGTGCTGCCTGAGGGCGCACAAATCGTCAATGACCCCAACCAACCAATACCTATGTCGATGCAAGGGCATGTAACCTCTAGTTACTACAGCGCATCTTTAGGCCATTCGATTGCCTTAGCTGTTGTTAAAGGTGGTCTGAATCGTATGGGCGACACTATTCATTGCCCAGCAGCCGACGGTAGTTCGATCGCTGCTAAAATTGTCAATTCTGTTTTTTATGACCCAACAGGGAAGCGCCAAAATGTCTAAACTAGATGCTCAAACTGTGATTTTAGAATCGCCATTGCATTATTTTAGTAAAATCTCCAGCCACCCAACCAGCTCAAGTCAGTTGTTTAATGGTGATTTGGAGTTTGGTGTGGTGGCCAAGGAAATGAGTCTTGGCTGCCAACTTAATCTTCGCGGTGATACTAGTGATGAACGTTTTGTGACTGGAGTCAAGACGGTATTGGGTGTTGCATTGGCTACTGCACCAGGTACTTATCAATACAATAGCGACACTGCGGTCTATTGGCTTGGTCCCAATGAATGGCTAATCACTAGTGCCAAAGAGGCCGCAGAGTTGGAGGCGTTGCTACGCTCAAAACTTGAGGGCCATATAGCAATTGTTGATGTGAGCGGTGGTCAAACTCTGGTCAATCTGCGGGGTCATGGCGTTCGTACCTTACTTAAGAAAGCTAGCGTCTATGATTTTTATAGTTGGACCGATGCGGTCCCTGGTACTGGTCGCTGCGCACAAACTACCTTTGCTAAAGCAACAGCGATTATTGCCAATCGCACCGATGGTAGCTTCGACATAATTATCCGCCGTAGTTTTAGTGACTATATTGCTCAATGGTTATTAGATGCAGCCCAGGAGTATGGCTGTCGCATCGAATCCTGTTAGTCCCTAGGTTCTTCTACCACAAGCCGCACCCTAAAGCTGCATTACCGATGCAGAATATCTATTGAATTGATTATTAATAGATTCTGTTTCTGATAATATATCGATCTTGGTCGTTCATCGTCGTTACACTGGTTCAGGGTTATCATTGAGGTATTCCGAGTGCATGGCAGGACGAGTTTTTGCAGTTTAGTCAGTGAGGTCTGATGATTAAACCTAAGCAATCTATAATTTAATCATTGGCAAAGGAGCAGTAATGAAAACTCGTATTGAACGCGACAGCATGGGTGAGCTAGAGGTTCCTGAAGCGGCGCTCTATGGGGCGCAAACACAACGCGCCATTAACAACTTTCCGATCAGTGGAAAAACCATGCCGGAGGCCTTTATTCGTGCGCTCTTAGTGGCTAAGTCTGCGGCAGCTCGCGCCAATGCTAAGCTGGAGTTATTGCCTGTCGATGTGGCCAACGCGATCAGCGATGTAGCTGCTGAGCTATTAGCCAGTCCCGATCTAATGGTACATTTCCCTGTTGATATCTATCAAACGGGCTCAGGCACTAGCTCCAATATGAATGCTAATGAAGTTTTGGCGACTTTGGCGTCGGCGCGATTAAAGCAAGCTGTTGGTGCCAACGACCATATTAACTATGGTCAAAGTAGTAACGATATTATCCCTAGTTGCATCCATATTAGTGCCGCCATAGAGGTCACTCAGAAATTATTGCCGGCCTTAGATCATTTGCATCATACGATCATAGCTAAGGCAGCCAAGGTCAATCATCATATTAAAACTGGCCGCACGCACCTGATGGATGCAATGCCTGTGCGTCTCAGTCAGAGTTTGCTCAGTTGGGCGACACAAATTGAGCAAAATATCTATTTCTTGAATGCGATTTTACCGAAGCTACAGACGTTGGCTCAGGGTGGCACCGCCGTAGGCACTGGTATTAATGCACATCCGGACTTCGCTGCGGAATTTAATCAGCAATTGAGTGACGCCACTGGGATTGATTTCTCTCCAGCGGATAATCTCTTTACCCATATCAATACACAAGACGTGGTCGTATCTCTGTCTGGTCAGCTAAAAACGACGGCTGTGTCGATCATGAAAATCGCTAATGACTTACGGTGGATGAACTCTGGGCCTTTGGCAGGACTTGGCGAAATTGCTCTTGAAGCACTTCAGCCTGGATCCTCGATTATGCCTGGTAAAGTGAATCCGGTGATCCCTGAGGCGGCGACTATGGTTGCTGCTCAAGTGATCGGTAATGATATGGCGATTACTATTGGTGGTCAGGCGGGTAATTTTGAATTGAATGTGATGTTACCGATGATTGCTGACAACATTCTGTCGAGTATCAATTTACTTGCAAATGTCAGTCGATTATTGGCGGACAAAGCCATTGCCACCTTTACGGTTAATGAAGAGCAGCTAAAGCTGACTTTAGGGCGGAACCCTATTTTAGTGACAGCTCTAAATCCGATTATTGGTTATCTTAAGGCCGCTGAGATAGCGAAAAAAGCCTATAAGGAAAATCGCGCCGTCTTAGATGTGGCCGAGGAAGAAACTGACATCCCTCGCGAGGAATTGGAAAAGCTTCTTGATCCAGCCAAACTCACTGAAGGTGGGTTGGGTTAGGTTCGTTACCTCTTAATTAGACAAATTATAATTGTTAGGAGATTGAATAATGGCAGATTTATCCGGTAAGACTTTATTCATTAGTGGCGCCAGTAGAGGAATTGGCTTGGCCATTGCCAGACGCGCAGCAGCAGATGGGGCGAATATTGCGATCGCAGCAAAGACCGCCGAACCCCACCCAAAACTCAGCGGTACTATTTATACTGCGGCTGAAGAAATCCGTAAGGCCGGCGGGCAAGCATTACCGCTGTTAGTGGATGTGCGCTATGAAGATCAGGTTGAAGCTGCTATGGAAAAGACTGCAGCTGAGTTTGGTGGTATTGATATTCTCATCAATAACGCGAGTGCGATAAACCTAGCGAGTACAGAGTCAGTGTCGATGAAAGCCTATGATTTGATGCACAATGTTAATACTCGTGGGACTTTTTTGTGTTCACAAAAGGCTGTCCCTTATCTACGCAGAGCGGAGAACCCTCATGTGCTTAATTTGTCGCCTCCACTCAATATGGAAATTCGGTGGTTTCAGAATCACGTCGCCTATAGCATGGCGAAGTACGGCATGAGTATGTGTGTATTGGGGATGAGTTCTGAGTTTAAGCGCGACGGTATTGCTTTTAATGCACTTTGGCCGAGAACGGCGATAGCGACAGCGGCGGTGGCAAATCATCTAGGTGGCGACATGATGATGGTTCGATCGAGAACCGTTGAGATTATGGCTGACGCGGCGCACATAGTACTCACCCGTAATAGTCGAGAGTTCACCGGTAATTTTTACATTGATGATGATGTTTTGGCCTCTGAAGGGGTTACTGATCTTAATCACTACCAAGTAGATCCTGCTTTGGACATAACTGAGTTACTCCCCGACTTTTTTGTTTAATAGGGTGTTTTTAGTGCCTCTTGAAAGCCCCATTTAACAAGGGGCTTTTTTATTATTCAGGTGAGGATCCAAATATAACCTACACATATAGGTGGGGTCACCTATATCAAATACTACGACTAATCGTTCGCCTATTTCTTGATAGACTCGATTGCATGCTAAAAATATCTGGGGCGACGCACTAGTTTGCCAGACTCTAATTTGATTTTATCGTCTGCTTCTCATTGGTCCTTGATTTTAGACAGCGGCTTACCAAAATAAGATAGCCGGTGACATTATCTGTGGATGGAGCAACTTATTACAACGGCGACGGTAGACGTTTAACAACACTAATGTTGCTAAGAGCAGCAAAAACGAAACTGCCGAGAGACAACCACTACACAGGGCTAAAGAGTAAAAATATTTACCTTGGCAGAATAATTAATACACAATAAAAATTAATCTTGCGCCTTGCTCAGCTACACATTCTGCATAGCGATAAAACTATTTGTGGACGGTTGATTAATTTCCCATATACTGACCGCTTTTTATTGTTTCCTATCTACGAATCAACCACTGCTCGTGGAAGGAACAATAATGATTAGGTGTTGCTTATCCGAAGATGTCGGTTTCTCGACTGAGAGGCATAATTAATCGGTGTATCTCTATTTAGAGGGACACCGATTAATGAGATGTTCTTCGGTCAATAACAGCGGCACTAACTTAAAGGGTTATTTTCGATGAACGTCTCCGATGTAAAAAAAATGATTATCGGCAGTGAAGAGTGGTGCGCTATTCCCCAGCTACTTATGCCGGCAGTGAAGGTGCGTGTTGATTCAGGGGCTAAAACATCGGCTCTGCATGCGTTCAATATTCAACCATTTAAGCGAGAAAATATAGCCTGGGTTGCCTTCGAAGTACATCCTATTCAGGGCAATCGTAAACTAATTTTGCGTTGTGAGGCGCCTGTTGTCGATAGACGTGTGGTGAAAAATAGTAGTGGTCAGGGCGAGAAACGCTACGTCATCAAATCGCTAATACGCATGAGTGATCAAACTTGGGAAATTGAAATTACCTTGACCAATCGAGACAGTATGGGCTACAGAATGCTTCTTGGTCGTGAAGCTATGAATGGCCGCGTGCTTGTGGATCCCTCAGCGAGTATGGAGTTGGGTCGTATTAGCGAATCAGATCTAATTCAAATGTATGGTATATCACAAACCCCTAAAAGTGGGCTAAAAATTGGATTGTTGGCTAGCAACAGGGAGTTATATAGTAACAAACGTATTATGCAAGCTGGAGAAGAGCGAGGCCATGATATGCGTTTTTATAATATTCAAGATTGCTACATGAAACTCGACGATGAGAGGCCTGAGGTCCACTATCGAGGCGGTGAAATTGTCAGTGAATTAGACGCCGTTATCCCACGCATCAGACCCAGCGCAACATTTTATGGTTGCGCTCTTACTCGGCAGTTTGAGAGTATGGGTGTTTACACTCAAAACAGCTCTTTGGCGATTAGCCAGTCAAGGGATAAGCTTTTCTCTCTTCAACTACTTATAAAATGTGGCCTAGACATCCCCCTAACCGGGTTTGCCTATTCACCCATCGATACAAATGAACTAATTGATATGGTCGGTGGCGCGCCATTGATTGTTAAATTATTAGAGGGTAGTCAGGGCCGAGGCGTCGTTCTGGCGGAGACAAGAAAGGCTGCAGAGAGTGTTATCAACGCGTTTAAAGCGGTGAAAGCAAATTTGCTCGTTCAAGAATTCATTAAGGAAGCCGGAGGTAAAGACCTCAGGCTGTTCGTTATCAACGGAAAGGTTACAGCGGCGATTCAGCGTGAGGCGGCGCCTGGAGAATTTCGAGCCAACATCCATCAAGGCGCCACAGCGACGGTGGTTCGAGTGACGGCGGACGAAAAGAAATTGGCTGTGCGTGCCGCAAAGGCTATGGGTTTGGCTGTTGCTGGGGTGGATATTATTCGCTCGAAGACGGGACCTTTGCTTTTGGAAGTAAACTCGTCTCCAGGTCTGGAGGGTATAGAGGGTGCTACAGAAAAAGATGTTGCTAAAATGATGATCCAGGCGATTGAGCAAGAATTAAAATGGAAGTCTGCTGATTAGTATCAGCTCCTTAAGATACTAGGGCCTATATAGCTCGGCAAGACAGTGACAGCTGATCACCATAGACGTGACATGTAAAATCTCCAATGCCTTAATATAGCCATCAATTGCTATCTCTACTGTCACTGATGGATCAACATGCTTCAGGGAAGTAGAGATAAAGTATTAACTAATGGGTATATATGTATTAAATGGTGGGCCCAGTAGGACTTGAACCTACGACCAATCGATTATGAGTCGACTGCTCTAACCAGCTGAGCTATGGGCCCTTAAATTACTATTACTCGTCAATAAAGCTACGCAGATGATCCGAGCGAGTGGGGTGACGCAGTTTACGTAAGGCCTTGGCTTCAATCTGACGAATTCGTTCTCTTGTCACATCAAATTGTTTGCCCACTTCCTCAAGAGTATGGTCGGTGTTCATATCAATACCAAAACGCATCCGTAGTACCTTGGCTTCCCTCGCGGTCAGGCTACTTAGGACGTCACGGGTTGACTCTGTTAAGTTGTGCTTAGTCGCCTCATCAATTGGCTGTGCGATGGTATTGTCTTCGATAAGATCGCCAATACTGGCATCTTCATCTTCACCTATAGGCGTCTCCATCGAAATAGGCTCTTTAGCGATCTTCAAGACCTTACGGATCTTATCTTCCGGCATCCCCATGCGCTCAGCCAATTCCTCAGGAGAGGGCTCACGGCCCATTTCTTGAAGCATTTGCCGTGAAATACGATTGAGCTTGTTGATGGTTTCAATCATGTGAACGGGAATACGAATAGTACGCGCTTGGTCGGCGATTGATCGAGTAATAGCCTGCCGAATCCACCAGGTGGCATAGGTCGAGAACTTATAACCACGACGGTACTCAAACTTGTCGACTGCTTTCATCAGACCGATATTGCCTTCTTGGATGAGATCCAAAAATTGGAGGCCGCGATTAGTGTATTTTTTCGCAATGGAAATTACCAAGCGCAAGTTAGCTTCCACCATTTCTTTCTTGGCTCGACGAGACATAGCCTCACCAATGGTAAGGCGACGATTGATGTCTTTAATCTGCAGAATTGAGAGTCCGCTGGCTTTCTCAACTTGCGCTAGCTTACGCTGTGACCGTAAAATTTCAACTTCTTGATCGGTAATACCTTCGGAGTAGTCAGCGTTGGTTTTTACTAAAGAGCCAGTCCATTTAAGGTTGGTTTCGTTACCCGGAAATGATTGTATGAACTCACTTCGCGGCATTTTTGCGAAGCGAATACAGAGCTTCATAATATTGCGTTCTTCTTTACGAATTTTTTCAACCGCTACTCGGATCATGGTAACTAAAGGATCAAACTGCTTAGGAGTAAGCTTTAAGTATTTGAACAACTCTGCTAACTCGAGCATTTGTTGAAGCGTCTCATCACTGGACCTGCCGGTTTTGGCAATTGATGATTCGGCCTTGATCAGTTGCTTGCGAATATCTTCGAAGCGCTCTGTCGCCACTTCGGGATCTAAGCCGCCTTCGTGTTGTTCCTCTTCCTCCTCTTCCTCAATCTCCTCACCATTAGCAATTCTTTCTGCTTCAGCGGCCTCGGTTGCCTGTTGTTGAGCCAGAGCTGAGGGCACATGTTCCATCGGGTTAAGGTAACCGCTGATAAGGTCGGTTAGCTTCTTCTCGCCAGAAACTACTATGTCCCACTGTGCAATCACAGCTGCAACGTTGGATGGCCACTCGGCAACAGCGGACATTAGCTCTCGAGTGCCTTCCTCAATACGCTTAGCAATTTCAATTTCACCCTCGCGGGTCAATAGTTCAACTGAACCCATTTCACGCATATACATACGGACAGGATCCGTGGTGCGATGTTGTTCTGACTCAACTGAGGCTAAGGCAGCTGCGGCTTCGGCGGCGGCGACTTCATCCGGAGTGTTGTCACCAGAGATCATCAATAAAGTCTCAGCATCGGGCGCAGTCTCATACACCGTAATGCCCATGTCGTTGATCATCTGGATGATATCTTCGACCTGTTCCGGATCGGCGATATCTTCTGGAAGGTGATCGTTAACTTCCGCGTAGGTGAGGTACCCCTGGTCACGGCCTTTAGCGATGAGATCTTTAATGCCGGATTGTTGCTTATCAGTGCTTTGAGTCATAGGGCAATCCTGCATAGTTGAGGGTTGAAAAATAGCGCGCAATTATAGCGAATAAAAAGCACATTGTCCCTGACAAAATGTTGTTTATTCAGCTTATTTCATATTTGTTAGTTTAGACTACAAGTCGTTGTTTTATCTTGTTTTTCAGTTCAACCGATTGAGAGTCGGTTGGCAGTTGTAGGTGTATTTTATGTAACTGCTTAATTTCTCGTTCACCAAGCACTTTGAGCTCGAGTAGATATATTGCTTTATCTTGAATCGGAAGTGCTTCAAATGCGGTTTGGGTTACATGCTTAAGAGCATCACTAAACTCCTGATGATCGTCTCTGCCCGTGCCAACTGGAGGGTGGTAGAGCTCACTGGCGGCTAGGGACTGTAATATTTTTGTTTCAGTTTGGTTGCCATGAGTCCCTAGCCAATAGGCAAAAATATGGGACGGCTTGTAATGTGGATTTTTCTTGGCAACGTCGAGAACTCTAAGAAATAGTTGAGTATCTTGGTCTGAGGACAAGCTTAAAAACTCAATATCTTCAACAGATTCGCCTAGAGCGGGGTGATTGAGCAGCAATGCGGTTAAAAACTTTATCGGCGAAAGACGAATTTTCGAGGTTCTAGTGTGGTTGATAATAGGAAAGTCACCCACTTCTAAAGAGCGGTCAAATTCGGCGTAATCGTGTGCACCTTGCTGCGCAGCAGGGTCGTAAGAATCAGTAAGAACTTCTCTTGATGGGGCTTCTTTAGCTGCTGCGGCACGCTGTTGAGCTGTAATGTGGGTCGCTACATAATCTTTGAGATTGTCTGCTGAGATCCCCGTTCTTCTAGAGAGTTCTTCAAGCATAAGTTGGCGAAAGACTCCCTGTGGGATTCGATTGATTTGCGGTGCGCAGATTTTACTCAATCGGGCCTTGCCGTCTGCTGTTGAAGCGTCGATACCCTCGCTGAGCTGTTCGAATAAAAATTCGGAAAGTGGTTGTGCCTTATTAATTCGTTCTTGAAATGCAGCAGTACCAAGGGCTCTAACCATCGTGTCGGGGTCTTCGCCGTCGGGTAAGAATAGAAATTTTGCCGAGACACCATCTCGCATCTCCGGAAGGGCGATCTCTAAAGATCGGGCCGCTGCTCGTCTACCCGCATTGTCGCCATCAAAGCAGAAAACTAGCTCAGAGGTATATCGAAATAATTTTTGCAAGTGATTCTCTGTCAGCGCCGTGCCTAGTGTGGCTACGGCATTTGCAATCCCGTATTGGGACAGAGCAATCACATCCATATAGCCCTCCACCATAATCAAATAGGGAATTTCCTTCAGGGATTGACGAGCTTCGTACAAACCATAGAGTTCGCGGCCTTTATGGAATACGGGAGTCTCTGGGGAGTTGAGGTACTTTGGTGTACTCTCGTCTAACACCCGACCTCCAAAACCCAGAGTCCGACCTCGTTGATCGCGAATAGGAAACATAATGCGGTGACGAAATCGGTCATACTGCTTTTTCTCTCCCGGTTTGACGATAATCATGCCGGACTCGTCGAGTAGCTTTATTTTGTCAGTATCCGTGCCCGACGCTTTTAATAGGTTATCCCATCCTGGCGGGGCGTATCCCACTCCGAATTGGGCTGCAATTTTCCCGCTCAGGCCTCGCCCTTTTAGATATTCGATCGCGGAACTTGCGGCCTTATGTGTTCTAAGCTGTTGACGAAAAAATTTATCTGACTCGCTTAACATTGAAAATAGATTATCCTTTTGTTTGACCGCTTGTTGATCAGGGGCCGCGGCCCGAGGAATATCCATGCCTGCGTTTTTAGCCAGCATTTCTACCGCCGGCAAGAAATCAAGTCGATCAAACTCCATGACAAAACCCAGAGCGTTGCCGCCAGCACCACAACCAAAACAGTAGTAAAACTGTTTGTCTTGAGCGACGGTAAAAGAGGGACTTTTTTCTTCATGAAAGGGGCAGCAGGCCTTATAGTTTTTGCCGGCTTTTTTCAGCTGAACGCGGCCGTTAACCACGTCGACAATGTCAATGCGATCGAGTAAATCATCAATAAAGGTTTGCGGTATTAGTCCAGCCATCAGTCTTACACGTTATTGGTCATGTTAAGCACAGTGTAACGCCTTCACTGTGGAAAGAAACTGTGATTAACCGTTTAAAGCTGTCTTGACGAGTCCACTGACAGTGCCGCCGTCGGCTCGCCCTTGGATTTGAGGTTTTAGAATAGCCATGACCTTGCCCATGTCACGCATTGATTCGGCGCCAGTAGCGGTAACAGCCTCGGCAATCATGGTGCTTATTTCTTCCTGAGTAAGGGCAACCGGTAGGAATTCCTGAATAACCTTGATCTCGCTGATTTCGATATTCGCAAGTTCTTGACGACCAGCTGACTCGTATTGAGCGATAGAGTCCCGTCGTTGCTTGATCATCTTGTCAAGAATGACTATTAGCCTTTCGTCGCTGACCTCGATACGTTCGTCTACCTCAATTCGCTTGACATCTGCGAGCATCAGTCTGATGGCACTTAGGCGTGGCTTGTCTTTTGAGCGCATAGCACTTTTCATTGCATCAGTGAGTTGCATTTTCATAGACATGAGATACCTCGAGATAAAAGTTATGAATTCCAGAAACACAAAAAGCGCCCTACTGGCGCTCCTTGTTAATACTTTGCATCAAACATGCTGAAACCCGCTTGGAGCCTAGTACAGCCGAATAAACTTACGTGATTCTCGTGAAACCTGTTTTTGGTTTCGCTTCACCGCGGCCGCTGCTTTACGTTTGCGTACCCAGGTAGGCTTTTCGTAGAACTCGCAGCTACGCACTTTAGCCAGAACACCAGCTTTTTCGCAAGAACGTTTAAAACGACGTAATGCTACGTCAAAGGGTTCGTTTTCTTTAATGCGCACACTTGGCATGTATTGTTAATCCTGTAGTGAAAATATCTTGTAAGAGAGGTCAACTCGAAACCAACCATTCAAGGGCGCGTAGTCTATACACTTAGCGTAGTTGATGCAAAGGTTTTTGCCAGGGGTTTGCGCGTATTTTCGACCATAAAATAATAAGTTTTTAAATCTATGCTCAAGGGTTTAACTTTGAACCGAAAACTGTTGTTATAATTGCTCTTTTTAAACTAACTTTTACTGAGAGTCTGCCTTAAATGCTTGTTCTAGGTATTGAAACGTCTTGCGACGAAACCGGTGTAGCAATCTATGATAGCGAAAGGGGTTTGCTCGCACATACACTGTATTCTCAAGTCAAACTCCATGCCGAATACGGTGGTGTGGTACCTGAGCTCGCCTCTCGCGACCATGTGCGTAAAATTTTACCTTTGCTGGAGGATGTTTTCACTCAGGCCGGGGTGAATAAGAAGCAGTTGGATGGTATTGCCTATACTGCCGGTCCAGGGTTGTTGGGCGCCCTAATGGTGGGCGGTTCTATGGCGACAGCTTTTGGCTTTGCCTTAGATATTCCTGTGATTGGTGTGCATCATATGGAAGCTCATCTTTTGGCTCCAATGTTGGAAGAGAACCCCCCTGAATTCCCTTTTGTGGCGCTCCTGGTTTCCGGAGGGCATACCCAGTTAGTCTCGGTGGCCGCCCTGGGCGAATATGAACTGCTAGGTGAGTCTTTAGACGATGCAGCAGGAGAAGCCTTTGATAAAACAGCTAAGATGCTTGATCTTGATTATCCCGGCGGACCAGTGCTGGCTGCCATGGCTGATCAGGGAGAGATCGATCGATTTTCCTTTCCTCGGCCGATGACGGATCGCCCGGGCTTAGATTTCAGTTTTTCTGGGCTAAAAACGCATACCCGCAATCTTATTGAAAAGCACCGAGGTGAGGCTCTGTTGCCGGATGATCTGACAGTGCGAGATATTTGTGCCGGATTTCAAGAAGCGGTGGTTGATACCTTGGTCATTAAGTGTCGTCGGGCGATGAGGCAAACCGAATTAAAAAGATTGGTCATTGCGGGTGGGGTGGCAGCTAATGCACGCCTAAGGCATAAGCTAGAGGTCGCCCTTGAGAAAGAGGGTGTCGAGGTGTTTTATGCGCGTCAGGAATTTTGTACTGATAATGGCGCTATGGTTGCTTACGCAGGTTGTCGGAGACTATTGGCGGGAGAGCGCAATCCCCTAAGTATTTCAACGACGCCTAGATGGCCTCTTGATGAGTTATCTAGCATTAACAGCGCAAGCTTATAACAGGAAGTTATTGGATGGATATTGTCTATATAAGAGATTTACGTATCGAGACGATTATAGGGATCTATGATTGGGAGAGAGAGGTTAAGCAAACTATTAGCTTAGATCTAGAGATGGCCCATAATATCTCGAAGGCGGCTGAGAGCGATGACATTCAGTATGCGCTTAATTATAAATCCATCGCCAAGCGTCTAATTAAATTTGTTGAGCAAAGTGAGTTTTTACTCGTTGAACGGATGGCTGAAGAGATTGCCTCGATTGTGCGGGATGAATTCTCGGTGCCCTGGTTAAAGTTGCGCCTGAGTAAACCTGGTGCTTTGAGAGGCTCTCAAGATGTTGGCATTATTATTGAGCGAGGAGAACGCCACTAGTGGCACTTATTTACCTGAGTCTAGGCAGTAATGTTGAACGCTATTTACGCATTACTGCAGCCTTGGATGCGCTTACTGAGCGCTTTGGTGAGTTAACGTTGTCTTCGGTTTATGAGAGTAATTCGGTTGGTTTTCAGGGCGACAATTTTTTAAATCTTGTCGCTGGTATTTATTCTGAGAGTTCATTGGGTGAGGTATCGATCATTCTTAAACAAATTGAGAACGACAATGGACGCGACCGCAGTGCTCCGCATTTTGGGCCGCGTAGTTTAGATATTGATATCTTGACCATGGATAATGTTAGTGGAGAGGTTGATGGCATCGAGCTACCTCGGGATGAAGTGTTGAAGAACGCTTTCGTACTTTTACCCTTGGCAGAGATCGCACCTGACACTAACCATCCTATCACTGGCCAAAGTTATGCCGAACATTGGCAGTGCTATGATAAAAGCAAGCAAAAGCTATGGCCTGTGCCCTTTACTTGGCAGGGTAAAAACCTTACCGCTTAAAGCCTTTATTGACCTTTGGCAAGTCTCATAAACTGTTTGAACTGCCGCCGTCTACCGCGATGGTTTGTCCTGTCATATAGGTCGCTTCCACCGCCAAGAAGTAGACCGTTTGCGCGATGTCGTCTTCGGTTCCTAATCTACCCATTGGCACTTTGCTCAACACTGAATCTTGCTTTACTGCGTCGTCCGATTCGTGCTCGGGCCAGAGTATGGCGCCCGGTGCCACGCTATTAATGCGAACTTCAGGTCCAAGTTCTTTGGCCAAAGCTTTGGTCATAGCTATGTTACCAGACTTGGCAATGGAATAAATAGGGTGGTTTGCTAGGGCCTGTCGAGCGTGCATGTCGGAAATGTTAACAATGCTGCCGCGGTTTTTGGTTAATATTTTTGCTAACTTTTGTGAAAGGAAAAACGGTCCTTTGAGGTTACTGTTGATAAGGTCATTCCATTGATTTTCATCGCAATCATTAATGGGTGTCGGATAAAAGCTTGAGGCGTTGTTAACCAAGACATCCAATCGTCCTACAGATCTCACCAGATCGGCTATTTTATCGAGCCCCTCCATCTCATTGAGGTCACATTGCACCAACAGACAACTGTCCGCTCTTTGTTTATTTAACTCTCTACAGAGCTTGTCAGCGTCCGAGGCAGAACGATTATAGTGAATAATTACCCGATAACCCTTAGCGTGAAATAGATTCGCTGTTACCGCGCCGATGCGTCGTGCTGCTCCGGTAATCAATATAACGGGCTGTTGGTCCTGTTCCTGCATGAGTTAAACCTTTGTTTACAATTGATAATTATTTTTTAATTGCTGAAGAGTATCTGTTTGCCGCAATATCAGCTGTCGGCCAATGTCTGCCCCGCTAATGCCTGAATTGACGATATCGGAAATATCTAGTTCTTGAAGCGCTTGGGTCGCGACGCGAAGGTATGAGACTGAGGGGTAGTCGCGAGTTTCAAAGCCTGTACGACCTCTTGCGTCGGCAGTGCAGCAGGTTAAAAAGTCATCTAATTTTATCGAAGACTTTATGGCGCCTACGGTTTTTAATAGGGTTAATAAGGTTGCCGGTGGTAATTCTAGTGCTTTGTGACAGAGCAGGTGAAATTCAGTAACAATCATCGCTAGCTGGCGATGTTCATTGGGGACCCTGAGCCGGTCACAAACCGCTTTTACCAAGGGCAGTCCTCTCGCTTCATGCCCCGAATGACTGGGCAAGATGTGGTCGGGGGTTATGCCTTTCCCTAAGTCATGAACCAATACGGCAAATCTAATAGCGGACTTGTCAGTCAGTATTGCTGCCTGCTGTAGTGCCATTAAAGTATGAATACCAGTATCAATTTCGGGGTGATAATCGGCTCTTTGAGCAACGCCAAAAAGACGGTCTACCTCGGGCAAAAGAACAGCTAGACCTCCGCAGTCGCGCAATGTCCTGATAAAGATGTCAGGTGATTTTTCACAAAGTGCGCGATCAATCTCTTTCCATACTCGCTCAGCAACTAAATGAGAGAGTTCTCCGCGATTAACCATGGCCTTCATTAGCTCCTCAGTTTCGGGCGCTATAGTAAAACCTAAATGGTGGTATCGAGCTGCAAATCGGGCAACTCTAAGGACTCTTAGAGGGTCTTCAATAAAAGCACCAGACACATGGCGAAGTACTTTGCTGTTTAGGTCCTTGCGACCGCCGTAAGGGTCGATAATAGTGCCGTCGACATCTTCGGCCATGGCGTTGATGGTCAAATCACGTCGGATCAAGTCATCCTCTAGGCTGATGTCTGACGCGGTATGAAAAGTAAACCCTTGGTAGCCAACCCCTGATTTTCTCTCGGTTCGAGCCAAGGCGTATTCCTCGCCCGTGTCGGTATTAATAAACACCGGAAAGTCATTCCCTACAGGTTGATAACCGAGTTTTGTCATTTCTTTTGGCGAGCTACCAACCACCACCCAGTCGTTTTCACAACTGGGGTAGTTGAGTAATTTGTCGCGAACGGCACCGCCGACTCGGTAAATTTTCATAAACAATTCCAAAGATTTAACGCATTGTAAGTGGCATGGGTTGGGAGCTCAATCGAAACTCTTCATTGGTTGATGTTCGACTTTCATTCTTAGGCCTAAGAATGGTTGAATAATCAAGCGGAAAAGACCGAATTATTAGTTTTGGAAAAGCTTTTTTAAGCTTGACGGAGCATCTTTTTAGGGTTATTTTTCTCAAAATAGTTACCGGCGATATTTTAGAGTTCAATTTTAGTTAGAGAATTGCTTTATGAGTGATGAGTTAGACGATTTAGATGATCTAGAAAGCGCTGTAAACGGCAATGATGCTGACGTTGTGATCTCTGAAAAAGAGGATTCTGTTAGCGGAAAGCAACGAGCGATTTTCGACTTAGACGCGAGACGTCGTGTGGAGTTGAAGCTCGAAGAGACTTGCATACGAAGACAGATAGAAGCGTACGATTTGGATGACGACTTTGATTAAACCTGCGGTAATATAACTTAGACGTAATTATTTATTGTAAAGCCAACATATTGACTCCTATTTTTGGCATAATATCCCCCTGAAAATCAACTCGTATCGAGGCTTGTCGGTGGGAAATCCATCTCTTATAAAAATCGAAAATCTTCGCTTTGAACGTGACGACACTGCGGTGATTAGTTGTGACAATCTATACCTTGATGCTGGAGATATTCTACAGGTTGAGGGCCCAAACGGAAGCGGTAAAACGACGTTATTACGTTTGTTGACGACGGCATTGCAAGCTAGGGAGGGAACCATTCTGTATTGTGGTAAAAGCATCGCCGAATGCCGGTTTGAGTACCTGTCTGATATTTTATTTATCGGACATCAGTCGGCGGTCAAGTTGACTCTAACCGCTGAAGAAAATTTGGATTGGATGGCGTCTTCTGGAATAGGTTCCTCCTCAGCTGTAAAAGCTCTGGAGTCTCTTGGCTTGGCCGGCTATACCGATATCCCTTGTTATAAACTGTCAGCTGGACAACAGCGCAGGGTAGCTTTGGCCAGACTTTTGATTAGCGATGCGCGTATTTGGTATCTAGACGAGCCTTTTACCGCCATCGATCGAGATGGTGTGAGGTTGCTTGAGCGATGCATGAAAGATCATGTCAGTTCTGGCGGAGCAGTCGTGGTATCTACTCATCAGGATTTAGACTTACAGGGCGTCCGCCATTATCCGATGCTTGGTGAATCCTTGTTGAGAGCCTATTCATGAGAAGCAGCGCTAGCAATGGTTTTTGTGCCTATCTTCGGAGAGATCTGAGACTGTCTCATCGTCGACTTGGAGAGGCAGCGAGCCCGTTGATTTTCTTTATTATGGTCTCAACCTTGGTGCCCTTAGGCATAACACCCGATCCAGCGAGTTTAGCATTAGTGGCGTCGGGTATCATTTGGGTGTTGGCGCTGTTGGCCACAATGCTGTCTGCTAATGACTTATTTGCGGGGGATTACCAAGATGGCTCCCTTGAGCAATTACTCATTAGCCCACAGGTTTTGGTTATGCCCGTTTTGGGTAAGGTCACTGCGCATTGGTTGGTGACTGGTCTGCCATTAACGATCGTATCTCCTTTGCTTGGGTTAATGTTGTCTCTGCCTGAGGCTGGCTACTTACCCATGATGGCGAGCTTAGCCCTAGGTACGGCTTGTCTTAGTTTGTTGGGTGCGGTAGGTGCAGCATTGACCGTATCTCTGCAAAAAGGTGGCATGATGTTGGCGCTTGTGGTAATGCCGTTATATATGCCGGTTATTATATTTGGTGGAGCGACGGTTCAATTCGGCATTGACGGCCTTGCGTGGACTGGTCCTTTGGCGATCCTTGGTGCGATGCTGGCAGCTGCCATTGCGCTTTGCCCGCTGGCTATTGCCGGTGTACTTCGATTAACGAGTATTAACTAGATGTTGAGTAGCAATCTATGAATTGGACATGGTTTTATCGTCTTGGCTCTCCGTTGTGGTTTTATCAGACGACCACTCGATGGTTGCCTTGGTTGAGTTTATTGGCGATTGTATTATTATCCACAGGTTTGATTTGGGGCTTAGGGTTTGCGCCTCAGGATGCGAAGCAAGGGAATAGTTTCAGGATAATATACCTGCATGTTCCTACTTCCTTTTTAGCGCTGGCTGGCTATTTTTTAATGGCTGCTGCCGGCGCGATCGGGCTTATTTGGAAAATGAAATTATCTTATATGATAATGAAGTCGGCGGCGCCAATCGGTGCAGCCTTGACTTTTTTGGCGTTATTTACTGGTGCAGTCTGGGGTAAGCCTACCTGGGGAAGTTACTGGGTATGGGATGCTCGAATTACCTCGATGCTAATCCTACTATTTCTATATTTTGGTGTGTTAGCCCTACAATATGCTTTCCATAATGAGGAGGCGGGCAACAAGGCTAGCGCTGTATTGGCTCTGGTTGGAACGGTAAATATCCCTATTATTTATAAGTCTGTTGATTGGTGGTATACCTTGCATCAGCCCTCAACTATTAAATTAACCTCTGCGCCAAGTATGCACCCTGATATGTTTCAGCCGTTATTGGTAATGATCCTAGGTTTTTATTGTTTTTACGTTGTCGCTCTGTGTCTTTTTACGCGAGTAGAAATACTTCGGAGGGAGCGCAAGACGACTTGGGTTGGTGAGTTGGCGGCCCGGTCCAGCTATGAAGTTGAGAGTGATAAAAAATGAAATTTCAGTTTCAAGACCTTAGTCAGATGCTAACTATGGACGGTCATGGTGTCTATGTTTGGTCAGCCGTGATAGTTACTTTGATTATTATAATAGGATTGATTGTTCGGCCCCTATTGCAGCATAAGGTCGCTCTTAATCAAATCGCTCAAGACTTGGCACGTGAAAAATTGCGTAAAGAGGTAGCTGGAGAAAGCAATTAATGAACAGTTTACGAAAGCAACGTTTACAGGTGGTTTTACTCATTATGCTAGCAGGCGTGTTGGCTAGTGGATTAATTATTTACATGCTTGGACAGAATGCCAACTATTTTTATACTCCTTCCCAAATTGCTCAAGGCGAGGCCCCGCAAGGTGTTTTTTTACGTGCTGGAGGGATGGTGGTAGAGGGTAGTCTGTTAAGAGATCCGGATTCTCTAGCTGTAGAGTTTAGAGTGACGGATGGAAACGCTGTTCTGGTGATCCAGTACAGGGGTATCTTGCCTGACCTTTTCGATGAGGGTGAGGCCGCTATCGCGGCAGGAAAAGTAGATCAAAATTTGGTTTTACAGGCGACCGAAGTGTTGGCTAAGCACGATGAAAACTATATGCCTCCTGAGGTGGCAGAGTCAATGAGTGAGGCTTATCTTAATAAGAGAAAAGCTGAGGGGTACAGTCGATGACTGTTGAATTAGGTCATATCGCTTTAATTGTGGCACTTTGCTTGGCCATTATCCAGGCGGTTATCCCCATGATTGGATCCTTTTCCGGTCATACAAGTTGGATGCGTCTTGGTCATTCTATGGCTGTTGGACAGTTTGTGTTTGTCGCTTTGTCTTTTGCCTGTCTCTCGGCTGCATTTGTTCAAGATGACTTCTCTGTGGCTTATGTAGCCAACAACTCAAATACATTATTACCACTGCATTTTAAGCTAAGTGCAGTGTGGGGGGCCCATGAGGGGTCTCTCTTGTTGTGGTCGCTCATACTATCTGGGTGGTCGGCTGCCGTAGCGCTCTGCAGCGGCAAACTACCCTTGGTTTTGTCAGCTAGAGTACTGTCTGTGTTGGGCGCAATTTCAGTCGGCTTTGCATTGTTCACATTACTAACTTCCAATCCTTTTGATCGGATTTTACCTGTATCTCCGATTGAGGGGAGCGATCTAAATCCTTTGTTACAGGACTTTGGTTTGATTGTTCATCCGCCCATGCTTTACATGGGTTATGTTGGGTTTTCGGTACCCTTTGCCTTTGCAATTGCCGCCCTTATTGGCGGTCAATTCGACAGTGCTTGGGCGCGTTGGTCAAGGCCTTGGATAAATGTCTCGTGGGTCTTTCTAACTATCGGCATAAGTCTCGGCAGTTGGTGGGCTTATTATGAGTTGGGTTGGGGTGGTTGGTGGTTTTGGGATCCCGTGGAAAACGCCTCATTTATGCCGTGGCTGGCAGGCACAGCGTTAATGCACAGTATCTCAGCCAGTGAGAAGCGAGGAGTGTTTCGCAGTTGGACATTGTTGCTGGCGATCTTAACTTTCTCATTAAGCCTATTAGGGACTTTTTTAGTGCGATCAGGCGTTCTCACCTCGGTCCATGCGTTTGCCAGCGATCCAGAACGCGGGGTTTTTATACTCTTATTTTTGGGAATCGTGGTGGGTGCGTCGCTGTTGTTATTCGCCTTGCGCGGACCGACCATGCGGTCAGCAACTACCTATAGCGGATGGTCTCGTGAGACGATGTTACTAATTAACAATGTTTTTTTGGTCAGCGCGATGGCAATGATCCTTATTGGAACGCTTTACCCCTTACTTGCCGACGTCTTGGGTATGGGTAAAATTTCTGTAGGCCCTCCGTACTTTAACTTTTTCTTTGTCCCGCTGATGTCAGGACTGATGGTTTGCCTTGGTTTCGCAGGGTTTACACGTTGGAAAAATACTGAGGGTAGAGCCCTATTAAAGAAAGGAGTGCTTCCGTTGACCATTAGCTCGGTAATGGCCTTGGTGCTACCCCTATTTATGGTGGATAAATTGACCTGGTCAAATTATTCGCTGACTGCTGTTGTGACGCTAATGCTGGTGTTGTGGGTTGTGACCATGAGCTTAGAAGACCTTTGGCTGAAGTGTAGGGGCAAGCTGTCATCACTAAGCAGCCTGTCTGGTAGTTACTGGGGAATGCTCGTTGCTCATATAGGCTTGGCAGTTTGCGCTCTCGGCGTTGGATTAAGCACGGCTTATGACGTACAAAAAGATTTGCGCATGGTACCTGGAGATATGACCGAATTAGGGGGTTACGAATTTCAATTTATTGAGGTTAAGCCTATCGAGGGTCCAAATTTCATTGCCTATAGAGCCGATGTAGATGTGAGATCTGGCGGCGAGTTCATTGTTAGGCTGTCGCCGGAGAAACGTAATTATAAATCCGGTGGGCAGGTCATGACCGAAGCCGATATTGATGGCCAACTCCATCGTGATCTCTATGTTTCTCTGGGTGAGCCACTTGGGGATCAGGCTTGGGCTATTAGATTTCAGGTCAAACCCTATGTGCGTTGTATCTGGTTGGGTAGCTTATTAATGGGTCTGGGTGGTTTGTTAGCCGCTTTTGATAAGCGCTATCGTCGGCGTCGCCAGCGAAAAATTGTCAATTCAAGCAATGAGGGGCTGGCCTTTGAATAGGATCGCGTTATTTTTACCCCTTGCCTTGTTCGCGGTGTTGACTGTGGTGTTGTTACTAGGACTTGATAAAGACCCGGCAGAGTTGCCTTCAGCCTTAGTTGGTGAGCCCTTTCCTATTTTTAGTCTTCCGTCGTTACATGATGCAAATCAAATGTTAGCCGAGCAAGATATTTTGGGCGATGTTGTTTTGGTGAATGTCTGGGCAACCTGGTGTTTTGCCTGCCGTATCGAGCATGCAATGTTAAACCAACTGGCTGAACAGGGGGTTAAGGTGATTGGATTGAATTACAAAGATAACCGAGAGGCGGCCATTGATTGGCTGAGAAAGAGAGGTGATCCCTATGCTTTTTCAATTTTTGATGAGCGGGGGGGATTGGGCATTGATCTTGGCGTCTACGGGGCTCCAGAAACTTATCTATTAGATGCCACCGGTACTATTCGTCATCGTCGCGTGGGCGTGGTTGACGATCGGGTTTGGAATAGTGAGTTCCGTGACTTATACGCTCAATTAGTGAGTAACAAAAGATGAGGCTTCGCTTGCCTATTGGGTTTATCCTGCTACTTGCGGCGACGGCACTCTTGGGTAGTGAAAATTTAGTTCAATTCTCCGATGAATCTCTAAGAGCCCGCTATCAGGTATTGATAACAGAGCTGCGTTGCCCCAAGTGCCAGAATCAAAATCTTGCGGATTCAGATTCACCCATTTCCGGGGATTTACGGGAAGAAGTCCAGCGTATGCTGGAACAACAGCTGACTGATAGTGAAATTAAAGATTACCTTACATCGCGTTACTCGGAATTTATTTTATACCGGCCTGACGTCAATAAAACAACTTATCTGTTGTGGGGCTCGCCTGTTGTTATTCTCCTGATTGGCCTTATAGCTGCGCTGCGCCTTAGTAGACGAAATACAGCACAGGTTGTTTGTTCCGGTAGAACTGAGATTGATCACGAAACCCGTTTAGCTGAACTTCTTAAGTCAGGAGAAGATGATAAGTGATACTTTGGATGGTGCTGTTGGTTTTAATGGTGTTGGGCTTTCTGGTTTATCCGTTTCTGGCGGGGGCACGACTATCTGCCGCTAGCCTAGATGAGCAGAATACTCGCAAAAAGACCAACGTTAGGTTGTTTAAGGAGCAACAAGCCCAGCTTGAGCAACAGCAGGTTCTAGGCGAAATTGATTTAGATCAATATCGTCGTTTGGTGGTTGATGCGGAAAAACTATTATTGGTGAACACTGAGCTAGACCCCTTTGAGACCGCCAATAGTGCCGGTAATGGCTTGTGGTTACTACCTTTGCTGTTGATCGGTTCATTGGCAGCGACTTGGTCAATTTACGACGATATTGGTGCCGCCGAAGATGAGAATGTTGCAGTTTTACTTAATCAAATTGCCAGTTTAGAGGCCCAAACACCGCGAATGGTAGAGCTTAATCAAGAGCTCATACAAGCTGTTGAGGGGCGAGTACAAAAGAGGCCAGATAATATTTATTACTGGGTTATCTTGGCTCAGGCGGCTATTGCCGACAATGATTTTTTCGTCGCTAGTCAATATTTCGGCTCAGCCCTTGAGATGGCTCCTCAGGATAGCCAGTTGTTGGCACAATATGCTGAGATACTTTTTCTACTTGACGGCAGTAAGTTCACGCAACGCGTAGGCATTGCTGTTGGTAAAGCCTTCGCTGCAAATCCAGACAATCAAATTGTACTGGGCTTGAAAGGAATAGAAGCCTTTACCAATGCAGATTTTCAGTTGGCCGTTACCTATTGGCAGGGTGCGCAGGCGCAACTCAACCCTGACAGTAACATCTTCCAAGGATTACAGGTTGGCATTGATCGAGCCAGAGAGTTTATTAAAGATGATTTCGGCAGCCACAATAATGAGACTCAGCTGAACGAAGTGCAAATTGCCCTTCAAATAAACCTTAGTTTAGATGTAAAAGTCCCCACCAAGCCTGGCCAGAGAGTATTCATTGCCGCCGTGAGAGAGTCGGGTCCGCCGATGCCCTTAGCGGCAAAGAAGATACTCGCATCACAACTGCCGAGGACTCTGGTGTTGACTGAAAAAGACGCCATTCTCCCAGGTCAGGATCTGACCACCGAAACCAAGATTAGAGTGGTCGCCAGATTATCCATAAGTGGATCGGCGACGCCGCAGTCAGGGGACTGGGAAGCGACTAGCGAGCGCATTGATTTAGACGAACATGAGGGAGAAATAATACTCGTCATTGATCGGCAACGTCCTTAGGGTAAACCGCTGTTTATAAGTAGTATTTAGTCAAATTTTTGTTGGCGTTAGACTATTATTTAAACTAAGTTGACGGATCACTGATTTACGGTTTTTTGTCATGCTTAGAAAGTGTAAACTGGTCCACAATAAATAATTTACTTTGTAGCCAAGAGGCTAGGTTCAAAAACTAAAAATGACTAATCATGCGGCTTAAATCAATAAAACTATCTGGATTTAAATCCTTTGTTGACCCGACCAATGTGAATTTCCCAAGTAATCTCTGTGCCGTGGTTGGACCGAACGGCTGCGGCAAGTCCAATGTGATTGATGCGGTACGCTGGGTGATGGGTGAAAGTTCAGCCAAAAATTTGCGTGGCGAATCGATGTCAGATGTTATTTTCAACGGTTCTAGCGGGCGAAAGCCCTTAGGTCAAGCCTCTGTTGAATTGATTTTTGATAATACCTCTGGTCGAATAGTTGGCGAGTATGCGGCTTACAACGAGATAGGTATAAAGCGCAAGGTGTCGCGAGATGGGCAGTCTAATTATTACCTTAACGGTAATAAATGCCGTCGTCGTGACATCACAGATATTTTCCTGGGTACCGGTTTGGGCCCGCGCAGCTACGCTATTATTGAACAGGGCATGATTTCACGGCTAATCGAATCGAAGCCTGATGAGCTTCGAGTGTATATTGAAGAAGCTGCAGGCATTTCGAAATACAAGGAACGTAGGCGCGAGACAGAAAGTCGTATTCTTAGAACAAAGGAGAACCTAGAGCGTCTTACTGATATTCGTGATGAATTAGGTCGGCAACTTAGCCGACTCGAGCGTCAGGCAAAATCTGCGGAAAAATACTCTGAGTATAAGAAACAGGAAAGACAGTTGAGTTCAGAGCTACTTGCCTTGAAATGGCGCGGTTACGACAGTCGCGCTAGCGAGTTGAAAGCTGTTATTGGTGGCCTCGAGGTCGAGAAAGAAAAGTTCATCGCCGAGCGCATTGGGTGTGACACTCAGATTGAAAAGCTGAGAACGCAGTTTACCGATCAAACTGATACTTTTAACGAGGTCCAAGCCCGATTTTATACCGTAGGGGGCGAAGTGACTCGTATTGAGCAGGCAATTGTACATGCTCAGCAGAGAGCTCAAGACCTTGACAAAGATCTACAGCAAACCGAGCGTAATTATACTGAAACTAAACAACACCTGAGTGCGGATCAACAGAAGGTCGCGGGTTGGAGTGCGGAGTTTGCAGAGTTGGAGCCTGCCTTAGCGGAAGCAGTGAAGGCTGAAGAGCTTTCCTCCAGCGCTCTGCAAGAGGCAGAGCGAGCGATGCAGGGTTGGCAGCATCAGTGGGATGAATTTAGTCACAAGTCTGCAGATCCTCGACAGCAAGCTGAGGTACAGCAGTCACGTATTCAGCATCTTGAGCAGCTAATGCGCCGATTGTCCGAACGAACCGAGACGCTTTCTGCTGAGGTTAGTAGCTTCCAGGCCAGTCCAGCAGAAGATGAAATGGGCGGTATCCAGATATTACTAAATCAGGTTGAGTTAGGGCAGGTGACTTTTGATAATCAGCGCCAGGATAATGGTCGTGCGATTGAGTTGTTGCGTACAGAGGAAAAACAAGCGGAAGGAGAGCATGATGCGGCTCGCAGTCGCCAGCAGACTCTGAAAGGTCGACAGGCATCGCTG
>DGAQ01000073.1:256390-277294 GCA_002382445.1 Porticoccaceae bacterium UBA4026
AGCTGCTTGCTTTACAGCAAGCAGCGATGAGCGATGGTACGGAGCAACAGTGGCTGGTATCTAAAGGCTTAGACGGCAAACCTCGGCTTGCTGACTGTATAGAGGCTGTCAGTGGTTGGGAAGTTGCGGTAGAGACAGTGTTAGGTCGCTATTTGCAGGCTATCACCGTGGATGACATGGCGAGCAATATAGACCTCATTAAAGACTTTACTAAAGGTGAGTTGTTGCTAATCGGGCCTGGCCAAGGCATTGAATCGGGCAGCCCGAGCAAAGGACGATTGTTGAGTGACTTGATTAAGGGTGATGGAGCTAAATCTCTATTAGGCTCTGTTTACGCTGCTGACAGCTTGTCTGACGCATTAAAGATTCAACCGAAGCTAGCATCTGGCGAATCTGTAGTTACGCCCGATGGGATCTGGTTGGGGGCTAACTGGTTGCGCGTGGCTCGAGATAAAGATGCCACCGAGGGTGTGTTACAGCGCAAGCAAGAGTTAGAGGCTATAGCTGGCCAATTGGAACAGTTTGCCGGCGAAATTGAGCAATTAGAAAAACGCCGGCAGGATAATGAGCAGAACTTAAAAGCCTTGGAGGCGACCCGCGAGAATATTGCTGCGAGTATAGCTGAGCAACAGGTAAGTTATACAGAATTACGTGCTAAATTAAGTGGTTTTGAAGTTCAAATTGAGCAATATAAGGCCCGCAAAGAGCGTGCTGAAAATGAGCTCGCTGAAGTGGGTCAGCAGACTCAAATCGAGACGGACAACCTCTCTTCAGCACGAATTATTTTGCAACAATCGATCGAAATAATGGCAGCTGATGTTCAAACTCGTGCGCAGTTGATCGATCAGCGGGATAGCTTTCGAGGGCAACTGGATAATACTCGACAGCAAGCACAAATTCATCGCGATGGGCGACAACAGTTAGCGGTGCGAGAAAGTTCGTTAAGTACCCAATTAACCTCGATTCGTGATGGTATATCGAGGCTAGAGTCTCAACTTGAGCGACTCCATGAGCGCAGGAATCAACTCCGTGTCGCCTTCGATATAAAAGACGACCCAACTGAGGGATATAAAGAAGAGCTTGAAAAGCAACTCAAGATGCGTCTGGCGGTAGATGTTGAACTTGCAGATTCTCGCAAACAGGTGGAAGCCATTGAATATCAAACTCGTGAGCAAGAGAGACAACGAGCTGAGATTGAAGTAGAACTCCAAAAAGTCCAGGCTGAACTAGAATCTCAACGTCTCTCAGCGCAAGAAATAAGGACCTTAAGCCGCACTATTGAAGAGCATGTCAGCGACAAACAGGGTGATCTGGGTTCCTTACTTGAATCCTTATCTGAAGACGCTGAACTAGTAGATTGGGAGGAGCAACTTCAGTTGTTCGGCAATCGCATACAGCGGTTGGGACCCATTAATCTCGCCGCCATTGATGAGTACAAGACGGAATCTGAACGCAAAGACTATTTGGATAGACAAAATGCTGAGCTAGAAGAGGCGATGCAAACGCTTCAGGCGGCTATCCATAAAATTGATCGTGAGACTAGAACTCGGTTTAAAGAAACCTTCGAATTAGTTAATACGCATATTCAAGCTCTGTTTCCCAAGCTATTTGGTGGCGGCCATGCCTACTTAGAAATGACCGGTGACGATTTACTCGACACTGGAGTAACCTTGATGGCTCGGCCTCCTGGGAAAAAGAATGCATCAATACATCTCTTATCTGGTGGTGAGAAAGCACTGACGGCAATTGCGATGGTATTTGCTATTTTTAAACTGAATCCTGCGCCTTTCTGTATGCTAGATGAGGTTGATGCGCCTTTGGATGACGCTAACGTTGAACGTTACGCAGCACTGGTCAAAGAGATGTCAGAACAGGTGCAATTTATCTTTATTACCCATAACAAAATTTCAATGCAAGCTGCCAACCAATTAATGGGTGTTACGATGCATGAGGCAGGCGTATCAAGGCTTGTCACTGTGGATGTTGATCAGGCGGTTGAATTTGCTGATGCATAGTTAAGCGGAGAGAGCTATTGTGGTTTTTTTAACAGGAAAAACTACACTATTGGGAATTAATTTAGACACATATTAAGGTTGTTTTATGGAGTTTTTCGGCCCTCGCGAGGTGGTTATCGTTGTTGGAATTTTGGCATTTATCGCCATTATTCTTGATGGAGTACGACGGATGAAACGCAACCGCTATGAGAAATTACAGATGTCGTCTCGTAGTTTACGCAAGAATGGTGATACGGATCGGCATGAAGATCACGATGGACTAGATGAAAGCCAGTTCCCTTCTGGCGGCTCGAGAATTGTTGGGTCTCGGACGAACGATGACGTCGGCGCGTCACAAGAGAGAGAGTTCAACTTTGATAGAGCGCCAAAGCAAGAAAATTTCGACCTGGATAACTCTATCTTTGCAGCTGCCGAAGAGGAGCCTCGCGCGAGCCGCCCTAAGAATACATTTAGCCACCAGGGTTCTTCAGATCTATCAGATGGCCCTCAGGCAGTATTGGTAGTTCACTTGGTCGCAGATAAGGGTACTACTGTTGGCGGCGGGCAGCTTTTGGATGCAGCCTTGGAAGCCGGCTTGCGTTATGGAGGTATGAAGATTTTTCACCGTCATCTAAACGAAGACGGGTCGGGCCCAGTGTTGTTTAGTATGGCTAATCTGGTTAACCCGGGAACTTTCGATTTAAACACGATTAAGTCTATCACCACTCCAGGTGTTACCTTATTTATGGCATTGGATGACGTTGAAGATCCCGTGACGGCGTTTGAGTTAATGATGGAGTCTATTGATATTTTGGCGACTCAAGGGCCGTTTAATGTAATGGATGAATCCCGTAGTTCGATGACTCGTCAGACCGTTGATCATTATCGGCAACTAGCCAAAAGCGCGGCGTCTCGTGCTGGCGGCGACTAATAGGGTGTGGCTACTTTAGATGGAAACCACTCCCGATAGCATTGTTATCTCATACCAGCAGCTTAAAGATGAGTTAAATCAACATAATCATCAATATTACGTACTTGATGATCCATCGGTACCCGATAGCGAATATGACCGGCAACTACGCAGGCTTATTGAGATAGAAGCCCGTTATAAGGATTTAATAACAGTTGACTCCCCGAGCCAGCGTGTTGGAGGGACTGCACTTGCATCTTTTGTACAAATTAAGCACGCGGTTCCTATGTTATCGCTGGATAATGCCTTTAATGACATTGAATTACAGGAATTTGAACGTAAGGTAAAAGATCGTTTGAATTATTCGACCTCCGACAAGTCGCGACAGATAGAGTATGCCTGCGAGCCAAAGTTAGATGGGGCCGCGGTTAGCTTGTTATATAAAAATGGCAGTTTAGTTTACGGTGCCACTCGGGGCGATGGTAGTGTTGGTGAAGATATTACCGCCAATGTTCGAACCATTAACAGCGTCCCCTTGAAATTACGGGGTGACAACATTCCTCGATTGTTAGAGGTACGAGGTGAGATTTATCTGCCTCGGGCTGGGTTTGATAAGCTCAATGCGACAGCCATTGCACTGGGTGAGAAAACCTTCGTCAATCCCCGTAATGCCGCTGCGGGAAGCCTGAGGCAGTTAGACTCGAAAATTACCGCTAGTCGACCTCTGGAGATGTGCGCCTATAGCGTTGGTCAGTATCAAGCTGACATAAAACCTGAGACCCATAAGGGTATGCTAGAGGCTCTGGGAGGTTGGGGTTTTAAAATAAACCCTTATGTTGAGACAGTTATAGGTATTGCTGCTTGTGAAGATTACTACCAGCGTATGACGGTGCGAAGAGACCAACTTCCCTATGATATTGATGGCATCGTCTACAAGGTTAATAGTCTTACACTGCAGCTCAGGCTCGGTTTTGTCGCCAAAGCACCACGTTGGGCCATAGCCAGAAAATTTCCCGCTCAAGAAGAAATGACACGGCTTTTGGATGTGGAATTTCAGGTTGGTAGAACCGGTGCCATCACCCCAGTAGCGAGACTTGCTCCGGTATTTGTCGGCGGAGTCACAGTGAGCAACGCGACGCTTCATAATCGTGATGAGATTGATCGTTTGGGGCTGCGTATTGGCGATATGGTCATTATTCGTCGCGCCGGTGATGTGATCCCGCAAATAGCCAAGGTGGTCATTGAAAAGAGGCCGCCGGAATCGAGATTAATTGAGTTCCCAAGCCGATGTCCGGTTTGCCAATCCTCGATTCAAAGAGCTGAGGGCGAGGCTGTAGCGCGATGTTCGGGGGGCTTGTTTTGTGGTGCTCAGATAAAAGAGGCGATTAAGCATTTTGCCTCTCGCAAGGCTATGGATATTGACGGCTTGGGAGATAAATTAGTTGAACTCCTAGTTGATAAATCCGTAATTTTTTCTGTAGCGGATCTCTATGATTTGCAGCCACTGAAATTAGTCGGTTTAGAGCGCATGGCTGAGAAATCTGCGACTAACTTAATTGCAGCTATTGATGCGAGTAAAAGCACTACTCTAGCCAAGTTTCTATATTCCTTAGGGGTTCGAGAAGTGGGAGAGGCTACCGCCCAAACTTTGGCTAATAATTTCGGTTCGATCGAACCTATTACGCAAGCTTCAGTTGAGCAATTGTTAGAAATTGACGATATTGGACCGGTCGTGGCGAAACACATTGTTAATTTTTTCAGTAACCCCGATAACCTTTCAATTATTGGCGCGTTGCGTGAGGCAGGAGTTCATTGGTCTGATGTTGACCTGTCCAATCAGGCCTCTCGGCCTCTTAAAGGGCAAACCTGGGTGATTACCGGTGGAATGGAGACTATAAGTCGCGCAGAGGCAAAAGATAGACTTCAAGCTTTAGGTGCTAAGGTGGGCTCTAGTGTCTCAGCTAAAACGACTCAGGTCGTCGCCGGTCCGGGCGCGGGGTCGAAGTTATCTAAGGCTATCAGCTTGGATATTGCGGTTATGGACGAAGGGCAGTTTGTTGTATTTCTCACCAATCAGTCACTTTAGAAAGGCGACTCAGCTAACTAAACCCAGTCCATTCATAAAGGAAGTAAGTCGAGTGTTTAAATCAACCTCTAAAAATAGGTTAAAGCAGCGGTCCACGTGGATAGCCGCTATGGTCGCGTGCTTTGTGTTTTTATTGATGGCGGTAAAGGTCTATCATGTTCCAGTAGCAACCATGACTGCTAATCTCGCTATCGCTGTATTAGGCTTGGCGATGATAATAGTGATCGCCGCTGTTGTTGGGCGGTTGCTGTTATTTTTTCGCAAGCGCAAAAAATAGGTGCCGACCCAATACTTTTCATTTGGCCATTATCTAGCCACCATTGGGACTAGTAATTTTGGCTTGGGTCTGTTTGCCCTTATCTATCCCTGGCTAATTGTTGGTGTTTTACAAGAATCTCCGAGTCGTCTTGGTATGGCACAGATGGCGTTGTTACTGCCTAATTTGTTGTTTATTTTACCGGGTGGTGTAGTTTCTGATCGCAGTCATCGAGGGTCTTGGCTTTCTTTGCTGTACCTACTTTATTTAGTCCCTGTGGGGGTGCTTGCGGGCGCTATACTGACTAATCAATTGTCTTTTTTAGTGCTTATCGTCTGCGGCATGGCCTTTGGAACGGTCTCTGCATTTGTTCAGCCTACTCGGGAAAGTTTACTGGGTTATGCCGCGCCAAATTTGATGCACCAAGCTGTCGCCAAGGTAGTGATGGTCCAGTTTATTGCCCAGGGCATTGGCTTTGCTGCTGCCGGACAGCTGGAGTCAATTGGATTAACCTTTCTTTTGGCTCTACAGATGGCAGCTTTTGTGGCCAGCTCATTACTGATTAGGCAATCTCATCCGCGGCCTCTCGAAAGGGACAAGGAAACTCTAAAACCTCGTCAGCCGTTGACTGAATTGAGAGAAGGAGTCCAGTTATTTTTCGAAACTAAAGCCTTATTGCATTTGGTTGTTTTAACTTTTGCTACCGGCGCTCTGGCTTTTGGGGTCTATTTAGTCGGTATGCCGCTCATTGCCAAACAGGCTTATGGGGGAGGCGCTCAACTCTATGCCGCTATGCAAGTCACCTTTACCCTTGGGGTTGTCAGCGCTAACTTTGGAGTAATGAAGCGCGCTAAGATGTTTAATCGACCAGGAAGATTGATCATCATTACCTTTTTGTGGCGAGGAGGTTTGGTTGGCGTGGTTGCTCTATTACCGAGCTTCTGGGTGTTATTTCCGACACTCTTTGCGTGGGGATTTTTCTCGGGCTTGTCGATGACTCTAGGACGGACGCTGTTGCATAACCAAGTCCCTCATGAACTGCGTTCTCGTGCATCTTCAGTGTATCAACTATGTTTGTTCGGTGGTGCTCCACTGGGAGCTTGGGGGTGCGGTTTTTCAATTGAGGCTATAGGCCTAAGTTATACCTTTATGGGCATTACCTGCCTGACTCTAATCGTGTCCGTGGCGGCTTTTTTCTCTCCACTATGGGCATTGGTTGGCCGCCAAGATGATAGGCAAGGCTTAGTGGGCGGTAAAAGCAATTAGAGCTGCGGCGACAGCGACATTTAAAGACTCAACCCCATTATTCATGGGAATTCCGACACGCAGGTCACAGAGTTTCGCAATTTCATCGCTGACCCCTTCGGACTCGTTGCCTAGCACATAGACCACTGATTTATGTTTGCTTAACTCGGCGAGTGACGTTGCCTCGTGTGAGGACATCATACATATTTCAAAGCCTTTATTCTTAAAGTTTTTCAAGGCTGTGACCAGACTATCGCAGCGCAATATATTGCCCTTAAAAATAGTTCCGGCACTGGCTTTTATAACCAGTGGGGAGATCTCTGCAACGCCTTTGCTTGGCAACAGTAATCCGTAGCAAGGGCTGGCTGTCACACTTCGAATAATCATGCCTAAATTTTGGGGATTGGTCACTCCATCTAAAGCAATGACGACTTTGCGATTCCCATCTTCGAGAGAGTCTAGGGCATGCTCATAGGGTTGGTATCCAAGGCATTGAATGTCACAGGCAACGCCTTGATCTTGCTTGCTGTTACGTGAAATACGAGACAGAGCAGAGCGGCTATGGTACTGGATTTCAACATTGCGGCGCTCCGCCAGTTGCTTGATTTGGTCAATCACGACACCATCTCGGTTACTGTCTGCCAGATGTAATCGATAAATTTGTAGGCTTTCATCTTGCAATAGTTCCATCACGGGCTTGCGGCCATAGACGGTAATTAGTTGATCAAAAAATGCCTTGCGCTTAAGGTATTCGATACTGTCAGTGCGAACGGGCGTATTAGGGTTATGGCGCATTTTAATTATTGTCGCTGGTCTGATTATCGGTTTCAACATTGAGTAGTCGCAAAATCTCTTGAAGTTGCTCTGCCGAAGCTTGGCCTTGCCGCGCGGAGATTTGTACTGCCATTTTACCAAGGCCTCGATAAGTGTCTTGCCATTCATTAGGTGTATTTTGAAGAGCTAATAGATGGGAGGCCACTGTAGTTACATCACCTCTAGCGATGGGCCCAGTGAGAGCCGCCTGAGCGTTGCTGTTTAGGTAGTTAGTGACGGTTTGTTGTATGAGTAAGTCGAGCGGGTTTTCGTCATTTCGAAGTTCAACGCCAGCTCGCGTAAGCATGCTCTTACTCATTTCTAATAGGCTAATCAAATTATTACAGGCCATCACGGTTGCGGCATGATAAAGCGATTTACTATCACTGTTTATAGTAAAGGGTTGGCCGCCAATCGCAATACACAGATCATTTAATCGACCGATCGCATCAGCATCGCCCTCAATTGCAAAAGGCACCTTATTTAGGTTGGATATTGAATTCGCTGGGCTAGAAAAGCTATGAATTGGATGTGCGGATCCAATATGAACCCCCAGGGTCGTTAGCGGAAACAGTACGGCTGAGCTAATTGCTCCGCTACAGTGAAATACAAGATTGTCAGCTTGTAACACGCCTGACTCGGCTAGCAGTTGAACGGCCTCTTCAATGTGATCATCTGGAGTGGCGATCATCCATATGTCAGCAGGTTGAAATGGACGACAGGGGGTATCTTTGAGGGCCACTGGATGCCCCGCGCCTATAAAATCAACAGCTTGTCGTGCTGAAACGGCAGTACGATTAATGATTTGTTTAATCGTCATATGTTTGGCTAGTAGGTTGCATAAACTCGATCCCACACGACCGGCTCCAATGCAGCTTAGTTTAAGCAGATTAGACGCAGGCAAGTGTGATGTGTGCAGAGACATGGTTAGGCTTGCCCTAGGAGAGTAATTTTTTGTAGGCGCGAACAGTGGCGGCCATACCTGAGGTCAGGGAGTCTACAATAAATGCATGGCCTATTGAAACCTCAAGTAAATTTGGGATGCTGGCAAATTTGGCTAAGTTATGTAGATTTAAATCGTGGCCGGCATTGACACCCATGCCCAGTGAAGTTGCCAGTTCAGCGGCTTTCAAGTGCTGTTGAAAAATATGTTCTTGATCGGCACTGCCCCAGGCTGCAGCAAAGGGACCTGTGTATAGTTCAATGCGGTCAGCGCCGGCCTTTGCCGCCAGAGTAATCTGATGCGGGTCGGGATCCATAAAAAGACTCACGCGGATACCTTGAGCCTTGAGCTCTTCAATAATTGGCACTAGAGCGTTACCAGCTGAGGTTAAATCAAACCCATGATCAGAAGTGAGCTGGCTGTCGGTGTCGGGAACCAGGGTACACTGGTCGGGTCCAACCTCTTTGACTAACTCCAAAAATCCTGGATAATCCGCTATTTCTGATGCAAAGGGATTTCCTTCTATATTAAATTCTACATGGCCCAGAGGTGTTACTAGTTTGGCCAAATTTCTAACGTCACTTGGTCGAATATGCCTTTGATCGGGGCGAGGGTGTACAGTGATCCCATCGGCTCCGTTATCAATGCACAGTTGAGCGTGACTAACCACATCAGGATAATTCCCTTCGCGAGAATTTCGCAGCAAGCTGACTTTATTTAAATTTATACTTAGAGCGGTCATAGAGTTCACGTATTATTTTAGTGGCACAGGTCTTTCGAATGCGGGGGCCAGAGGCTCAGGATCCTTGAGTGCAGTCCATGCCTCGGGGTTCAATAACCGCGCTGTCAAAATCCTAATGGGTTCAACGGGTACATCTGAGTACGCACTGACAGTTTGTGTGCTTACCTGGGCGATAGAATCGACTACATTCATACCGCTCGTGACCTTGCCGAATACAGCATAACCAATCTTTTCGCCTCTGGTGTCAAGCCGGCTGTTACCTGCATGATTGATAAAAAACTGCGCCTGAGCACTGTCGGGGTCGTTGGTGCGGGCCATTGCAATAGTTCCACGACTATTGCTTAGACCGTTCTTTGACTCATTAGTGATCGGTGCCCGATCGGAAAGTCGCGGCGTCAAATCAAAGGTAAAACCCCCTGATTGGATCATAAAGCCCTTTATAACTCGGTGAAATATAAGGCCGTCATAATGAAAACTATTAACATGTTTAATAAAGTTATCAACTGATATAGGCGCTTTAGCAGGAAATAATTCGAGGACAATATCCCCTTTCTCGGTTGCTAGATTAACCATGGGGTTAGTTGATGCGTCTCTAACTTCAGCTGCTAGACCCAGGTGGGTGATTAGCAGACAGGCTATGATAGGTATGTATCTCATTTGTTAAGGCTCTTATTGGCTATAATTTCTTAGCATGTTCTCAAAATATACGAAGTCACCCCCATTCAGATAGGCGCTTTCTACCTCTTAACCTAGGTATCAGAATCGCTAATAGTGCGCCGAGGAATACGGTTATTCCGCCGTACATAAAAGACTGATTGCGACCATCACTGGATAAAACATCAACCTCTGCTTGCAAGACATCATTGTCAGTCTGTAGCATATGATTTTGCTTAACTAATGTTTGATTTTGTTTATTTAGGGCTATGGGGTCCGATGAGATCCCTTTGACTTCTGATAGCTGAGCGGTTAAGTTTTTATTGTCACTCTCAATTGTTTGTATCTGTTGTTGCAATGCCTCGGCCTGCTGCTCGAGATATTTGATCTGCTCATTTAGTTTCCCTAGACGACCTACAGTGTCTAGTTTTTCACGATTAGCCTGCGATAGTAATTGTCGCGCGGCAGGCGTAGGGGAGATGAATTGTTCTTCCATCCAGCCTTTGTATCCATTTTGGGTAGCGACTAGACCCCAGCCGTCCCTTACTTTAAATAGATCAACTTTAGTGCCAGACTTAATACCCCAATGAACTATTTTACATCTCGGGCAGGGGGTCTCTCTCAGTGGCACGAAAAATTCATCGGAGATATATCTAATTTCAGGTTCAATACTATCCGAAACTATGCTTGCCAGTTCGGTCTCTAATAGTCCAGTCTCGACAGTTGAACTATCAACTATTTCAGGCTCTGACGGAGTTTGTCCCAGGGCGCTGGTGACGGTCAGGGCCAAAAATATCGTGAGAATTTTTCGGTTCATAAGGCATATATACCACAGTTTATGTCGATGTAATCATACTCTGATTCAGGCAAAATAGAATCTCTTGTCTATCAGAGTGCTTTGTATGACTAGGGTAGTACTTTCTTAAATGGTTTAACGCTCACCGACGCATAAACGCCCGCCAAAATATAAGGGTCGGCCTCAGCCCAGTGCTGTGCGTCCACCAGTGAATCAAATTCTGCGATAATTAAGCTACCCGTAAATCCTGCTGTACCGGGCTCTAGATTATCGATAGCGGGCTGTGGTCCTGCCACTAATAAGCGCCCATCATCTTTAAGTTCTATGAGTCTGGCCAGGTGCTCTGGTCTTGCTGCAGTTCTTTTGGTCAGGCTATTTTCTACATCTTGGCTTACGATTGAATACCACATGGTTACTTCTTCTCTGTATCGACGTTAAGGATTTCTTCTAGCGGCATTCCAGTCAATCGTTTAATACCGCTAAAAATATAAAATAGGTCTGCGGTTAGCACAACCATTAAAGGCAGGGATATTACTGGAAAGCTCAACGCAGTCATCTTACCTAGCTGCTGGTTAAATTCCACACTGCCTGGGTCTGCGGTGAGCAACACGACGGCGAGAATGTAATTCAGTAAGGCGGAAAGGAAAAATGACCCGGCTAGTATCCATGACGCATTGACTAGCAGTTTATCAAACGCTGGATGACTGTTGTTTTCAGTCAATGCATTAGTTATTTTTTGGATATTTAACACCGACTTGTTCAGTAAAAAAGTGTTGATTAGAGGTTGGGAGGTTTTCAAAGACAAGAGGGTTGCGATCCCAAGGAGTGCGGGAATAGATGCCTCCTTAATAGCAATATAGATTGCGTCCAACTCCAGCAAGCTTATCCCGCCAGTTAAAGAAACGTTAACCACGCCTAGGCCAGAAAAAAAGTTAATTTTCCCTGCTCTGGTAAAATCTTTTACTCCGTAAGCAATAGGAAAAGCGAGAGCGACGATAATAGCCAATTTAATACCGAGAAACTCATTACCACTCAATTTAGACAAAATAAGCGCTGGAATTACCAAGTTAAATGCTAGATTCCACAGGAGACTAGGTTGCTTTTCGGGTGCCTCACTTTCGGTTTGGCTGGGAGATGAGTAATGGTGTTCTGACATTGTAGGGACTTTGATTGAGCAACAATGAATATTGTAACGGCTTATAACTTGTTGTCGACTTTCTATTTGATTAATTTTCATTGAGTTGACATTTCAGGTTGGGCTTGCCAAGGACAAGATAGCGTGTAAAGTGTCGATCAACTGTAAATTTACTATGTTTCTACACTGGTCGCCTATGTAACAACTACGTGGCGTCAAGTCCTTACCCTGGGAGATATCTTTGAGCGCTCAATATTTTTCAATACACCCAGAAAATCCTCAGCAAAGATCTATTTCGCAGGTTGCTGAAATTATTCGCAAAGGTGGCGTCGTTGTTTATCCTACGGATTCGGTCTACGCCATTGGTTGCCATATAGGCGACAAAAGTGCGTTAGAGCGCATCCGCTCGATCAGACAGTTGGATAAGCATCATAATTTCACCTTAGTGTGCCGTGATCTGTCTGAGTTAGCGAACTATGCCAAAGTAGACAACAGTGCCTTTCGGATTCTAAAGGCGAGTACCCCGGGGCCTTTTACATTTATCTTAACTGCGACCTCTGAGGTACCGAAAAGGTTGCAACACCCCAAGAGAAAAACGATTGGTATCCGTGTGCCTGACAGTCCAATCGTAAAAGCCTTGCTTGATGAACTTGGGGAACCCTTGATGAGCGTTACGCTGATTATGCCAAATGATGAATATCCGTTGAGCGATCCACATGATATCCGCGAGACAATGCAGCGCTATGTTGATGTAATCATTGATGGTGGTTATTGCGGAGTCGAACCTACTACCGTGATTGATATGACTGATTCGAATCCGAAAATTTTAAGACAAGGCATGGGAGATTTTGCCAACCCTTAAGAATGAAGATGTCGCTAGACGTGATTGGGGTTATAATACACGAGAGAAAAAACTGGGGTAGCCTGTGACTAGCGATGCAACATCGAGTAAGGATATCTTGCCGGGGTCAGAGTCTAGCGTAGCTGTCGCCTTGCGGCCTCAGCAGGAAGAAATGCCATTTGCGGTGGTGCAAGGTAAAGAGTTAACCAGGCTACCAAAAGATCTTTATATCCCTCCAGACGCCCTTGAAATTATCTTGGAAGCTTTTGAAGGCCCACTTGATCTTCTTTTATACCTAATTAGACGTCAAAATCTTGATATTCTTGAGATTAATGTTGCTGAAATTACTCGGCAATATATGGGTTATATAGATCTAATGGGCTCTATTCAGCTTGAGCTGGCAGCTGACTATTTAGTCATGGCGGCTATGCTTGCTGAAATAAAGTCTCGTATTTTACTGCCTCGCCAAGTCATGGACGAAGAAGATGAGGGCGACCCGCGGGCTGAGTTGATTCGACGTTTGCAAGAGTATGAGCGCTTTAAAACAGTAGCCGAAGATATTGACGAAATTCCTCGGCTGGGTCGTGATTTGCACCAAGCCTCTGCAGATGCGCCCGGGAGAGAAAAGCAGCGCCAATACCCGGACGTTGAGATGCGCGAGATTTTGACAGCCCTTGCTGACGTATTACGGCGTGCTGAGATGTTTGAAAGCCACCATATCGAGCGAGAAAAGTTGTCGACCCGAGAGCGCATGTCCCAGGTGTTGGTTAGATTGCGCGGCGAGCACTTCATTCCTTTTGTCAGCTTGTTTAAGGTCGCAGAGGGCAGATTAGGTGTTGTAGTAACCTTTTTAGCGATTATGGAATTAATAAAAGAATCATTAATTGAGATTGTACAGAACGAACCCTTTGGCCCTATTCACATTAAAGCAAGAGCATAATGAATTCAGATTTACTAAGACAGATAGTTGAGGGTGCGCTTCTAGCGGCGGCTAAACCCCTAGATATTGATCGTATAGAGGCATTGTTCGAAGATGATGAACGGCCGCCTAGAGATCAAATTAAGGCAGCCTTAGATGAAATAGAATCAGATTGCCGCGGTCGTGGTTTTGAGCTAAAGCAGGTGGCCAGTGGCTATCGATTTCAGGTTATCCAAGGTTTGGCGACCTGGGTTAATCGATTGTGGGAGGAAAAGCCCAAGCGATATTCAAAATCAATGCTCGAAACTTTAGCGCTCATAGCTTATCGACAGCCTCTAACTCGAGGCGACATCGAAGCCGTGAGAGGTGTGGCGGTGAGTTCAGATATAATTAAATCGCTCCAAGAGCGTGAATGGGTGCGCATCGTTGGACATCGAGATGTGCCGGGTAAGCCTGCATTGTATGCAACCACTAAAAAGTTTCTCGATTACTTTAATGTTAAGAGCCTTGATCATTTGCCTGCACTAAGCGAAATGAAAGATTTTTCTGACCTTGATCCGGAGTTAGAATTGGCGCTGTCAGGCAATATGCCGGAGCAAACTGCACCCTTAGCTGCTAATGACGAGGATGCAGCCTTGGGTACAGGTATGGATGATTTTGAGTTAGATCACCAGGCGGATGGGCTAGATGTTGGCGCTTTGGCTATCGATCAATTAGGTACCGATGGACAAAAACGGTCATCAGATTTAGATGATAACAATCAAAACAAGGCTGTAATCGATGAGTGAAAAATTACAAAAACTGCTTGCTACTGCGGGTCTTGGTTCGCGGCGTGAGCTAGAAAAATGGATTGATGGAGGTCGCGTGTCAGTCAATGGCGCTGTTGCTAAACTAGGAGACCGCGCCGAGTCTGATGATCGCATTATGGTTGACGGTCGTGTGATCAAAATTGTGACTGATGATACTCCTAGGGTCCTGATGTACAGCAAGCCGGAGGGTGAAATATGTACTGCGTCGGATCCCGATGGGCGTCCCACTGTATTTGATAAACTCCCGCGATTAGCGCGAGGTCGTTGGATAGCTATCGGTCGATTGGATATTAATACCAGTGGATTGCTGCTATTTACCACCCATGGGGAGCTTGCCAACCGGTTGATGCACCCCTCCTACGAGATTAAGCGTGAATATATGGTGCGCATACATGGAGAGGTCAACGAGGCGATGATTACAAGGCTCAGCGAAGGCGTGGTTCTTGAGGACGGAGTCGCTAAATTCCAGACGGTAAAAGCTCAACACGCGCAGAGTGCTGATGAGAGAGGTGGCAGTAATCGTTGGTTTAGAGTGATTTTAGCTGAAGGAAAGACGCGGGAGGTGCGTAGACTATGGGAGTCTCAAGGTGTTGAGGTGAATCGGCTAAAGCGGATTAGTTACGGGCCTATAGAGTTACCATCGATTGTTCGTCGGTCCGAATATATCGAGTTGGACCCCAAACAGGTGATGTCACTCTTTCGTGCAGTTGATCTGAAACCGCCAAAATTGAGTGAAAAAAATGTGTATAGAGATATCCGCGAGCGCAAAGAAAAGAAGCTCCGCGCGCGTGGTAATCCTTATAAAAAACAATCTTCCTAAAACTTTATCTAAGTTGCGCATCAATTGATTGTCCGTTGACTCCAGCGCTGTCTTGGCCCATTAGGTAGAGGTAGGCGGGCAGTATATCCTCAGGCGTTTTCAGATTATTTGGATTTTCCGCGGGGAACGCTTGAGCGCGCATATTTGTTCTGGTCGCGCCGGGGTTAATGGCATTAATGCGCACTGATCCCAGATCTTCAACCTCTGAAGCCCAGGTCTGAACCATTCCCTCGATAGCAAATTTAGAGACGGCGTAAGCCCCCCAGAATGCCTTGCCAGTTCTACCGACTCCTGATGTAGTGAAAATAACCGAAGCGTCTTTGGACTTTTCTAAAACTGGCATTAAGCTCTGGGTCATTTGGAATTGGGACGTGAGATTGATCTGGAGTACTTTGTTCCAAAGTTCACTTGAATAGTTCGTCAGCGGAGAGCGAAGGCCCAAAATTGCGGCGTTGTGAAGTAGCCCGTCCAAACGGCCAAATTGCTCATCGATTGAGGTCCCCAGTTCGTCGTAGTCTTGACTGGTTGCGCCGTTCAAGTCGATAGGGTAAATGCTGGGCTCGGGGCATCCGGATTCAACAATTAAGTTATAGACTTGCTCTAGCTTTGCAACTGTGCGGCCCGCCAAAATAACTGTTGCGCCTGCTTCCGCGGCGGCTATAGCGACGACTTTTCCGATTCCGTCACCGGCTCCTGTGATCAGAATTATCCGTTGATCAAGATGGTTGGGGAGTGGTTGATAGCGCGGAATATCTTGAGTAGAAAGCAAAGGTTAGTCCTATGGTCTATTGGGGGTTAAATAGCAGATTATAAAGGTGAGAGGAATGCTCAACTATATGGTCGGCTCTCCAATCTTCGACACGTTCTCCAGCATCTATATATCCCCAGCCTGCGGCAATGGTCCGCATTCCTGCCGCTCGGCCGGCCTCGATATCCCGAAGATGATCGCCAACATAAAGGCAGTCACTTGGTGATATTGACATCTCTGCGCAGGCAGCAAACATCGCCTCAGGGTCGGGCTTGGGATGTTTGACATGGTCAGGGCAGATGATCGTTGCGGCATTTTTGATTAAGCCCAATTTTTCAAGAACAGGTTGGGTATATTTCCATGGTTTATTGGTGACGATTCCCCAGGGTATCTGTTGTATTAAGCAAGTATCTAATACCGCCTGTAAACCCTCAAACAAGCAGGTTTTGTTGGCTATATTATTTAAATATAGATCTAAATATTCTTCCCGGATACTGTCAAAAGTTGGGTCGCCGGGATTGACTCCAAAGCCCACTTGAACAAGTCCAATGGAGCCGTTGGTGACGGCGTTACGAATGGCGGCAGCCGGTATTGGCGGTCGCTTATGTAGCTTGAGATGGGCATTCAATGCACTAATGAAGTCTGGCGCGGTATCCAGCAGAGTGCCGTCTAAGTCAAATAGGAGCGCTTTAAATTCCACTGAGTATAATCCTTTGCTTAGGCGAGTTTGCGTGCGCAAATCATATAGTTAACATCGACGTCACGTTGGTTTAATCGATATTTTTTAGTTATTGGATTGTAAACTAGGCCTGTCATGTCTGTGATTTCCAGCCCAGCATCTCGTATCCACCCACCGAGCTCTGATGGACGAATAAACTTGGCATACTCGTGAGTACCTTTGGGTAGCATGCGCAAAATATATTCCACTCCGATTACTGCCAACAGGTAAGACTTTGGATTGCGGTTAATTGTGGAGAAAAAAACAGAACCTCCAGGCTTGGTCATTTCAGCGCAGGCTTTTACGACTGAAGAGGGATCGGGGACGTGCTCAAGCATTTCCAGGCATGTCACAGTGTCAAACGCGTTAGTATGTCCTTCCACGTAGTCTTCGGCGGTGGATTTAACATAGTTTACGTCTACACCAGATTCAAGTTTGTGTAGATTTCCCACGGCAAGGGGAGCCTCACCCATATCGATGCCCGTCACCCTTGCGCCCCGTTGCGCCATAGCTTCACAGAGTATGCCTCCACCGCAGCCGACATCGAGCAGATCTTTTTCCGCGACAGGGGCTAGGCTATCGATCCAGTTAGCCCGCAGGGGATTTATGTCGTGCAGTGGTTTAAATTCGCTATTGCGATCCCACCAGCGGCTGGCCAGCTGTTCAAATTTATGAATTTCATGGGGGTCGACATTCATTATAGATTCTACCTTATTAAAAATTTCAACTAAGGACGTTTCGGCGGCACATGTCACGCGCCAGCTTGAATTTTAATACGCCATGCTTTGGTCGTTCGGATCAGATTTGTTTCGTTAATAGTGCGCAGTTCTCGGTCTTCCATTAGCAGTTTTCCAGCCACCCAGCTATGGGATACCTGAGGCCCAGAGTTGGTATAAACTAACTGAGATGCGGCATTATACAACGGTTGCTGCCCAACAGAGTCTATTTTTATCGCAATCATGTCGGCATACTTTCCTTTTTCTAAGCTCCCGATGTCTTCATCCCAGCCCAGTGCCTTTGCTCCATTGATGGTGGCCATTCTAAGTGCAGCGTGTGCGTTAAGGCTGCTTGGGTCTCCGGACACCGCTTTGGCCAGAAGTGACGCTGTTTTCAGCTCACTAAATAGATCTAGATCATTGTTGCTGGCTGCGCTGTCGGTGCCTATGGCAACATTAATACCATGATCGATGAGTTTTGATATAGGACAAAAGCCGCTGGCAAGCTTAAGATTTGATTCTGGGCAGTGCATGACATGACACTGATGCTCCTGTAGCAGAGCGATATCATCATCGGTAATCTGCGTCATGTGCACTAGCTGAGTTTGTGGCACCAATATACCTAGATCATTGAGTCGCTGCAGTGGTTTCACTCCATATCTCTCGATAGATTCGCGGACTTCATTGGCCGTTTCATGGCAATGCATGTGTATAGGCATGTCCAGCTCATTGGCGTAAGTGGATATTTTTTTGAGCGCCTCATTTGATACCGAGTAAGGTGCGTGTGGTGCGCAAGCGACCTTGATCAGAGGGTGACCATTCCAGAGGTCTCGGAAGGCTAAGCCTTTATGGATGTAGTCGTCTGCGTCTTTGCCAAAAGCTGTTGGAAAGTCCAGAACAGTGAATCCGATTTGGCTGCGTATTCCTGCATTACGAACTTCTTCGGCAATACTGTCATGAAAAAAATACATATCAGCAAAGCAGGTTGTGCCTGTTTTGATCATCTCTGCGATAGACAGTCGAGTGCCATCTTGGACGAATTGCTCGGAAACAAAAAGCTTCTCCGCTGGCCATATGTGGTCTTGTAGCCATGGCTCCAGAGCCAAATCATCTGCATAGCCCCTTAACAGGCTCATTGCGGCATGACCGTGGCTATTGATCAGGCCAGGCATAAGGATATGTTGGTCAAGGTGATCTACTCTGCGAGCCAAAAAGCGCTGGTTGGCCTCTGCTTGAGGAAAAATGCCGAGTATCCGATCTTTATCCACCGCTAACGCGCAGTTATGCAATATTTCATCCTCTGGGACGATAGGAATTATCCATTGAGAATTGATTAGTAGGTCTATTTTTATTGGTGTCATAGATGCTCCTAGTCTTTCTATTGGAGTATACCGATTTTTTATCTTCAGGAAGCGCTCTGACGGCAATAAAAGCGACATTCAGTGTGGTAACTATGTTAAAATTCGACTGCTTTAAAGACTGATTTTTAGCTGTTACAGCTAGATTTTTTTTGCGTGTGGGGGCTGACGTATTTTGTCTCCAAGTTGACTTCAATAATACGGAAGTAATTATAAATTATGGGTGATTTAGGCAAACAAATTATTCCAGTTAATATTGAGGATGAGCTCAAGCAGTCCTATTTGGATTATGCGATGAGTGTTATCGTCGGTCGAGCATTGCCAGATGTGCGCGATGGTCTCAAACCGGTGCATAGGCGAGCATTATTTGCCATGAGTGAGTTGAATAACGACTGGAATAAGGCTTACAAAAAATCTGCTCGTGTTGTAGGTGATGTCATCGGTAAGTATCATCCTCACGGCGATTCCGCTGTGTACGAGACTATTGTCCGTATGGCTCAACCATTCTCTCTCCGCTACATGTTGGTTGATGGGCAAGGTAATTTTGGCTCTGTTGATGGTGACTCAGCTGCAGCCATGAGATACACCGAAATTCGGATGACTAAGATCGCCCACGCTTTGCTGGAGGACTTAGAAAAAGACACTGTTGATTTTTCCCCGAATTATGATGAGACTGAGCAAATACCGGTGGTTATGCCAACTCGAGTACCTAATTTGTTAGTCAATGGTTCCTCGGGTATTGCGGTAGGTATGGCAACTAACATTCCACCGCACAATCTGACTGAGGTGGTCAAAGGGTGTTTGGCTCTAATCGACAATAGCGAGATTACGATCGATGAGCTCATGGAATATATTCCAGGACCTGATTTCCCTACAGGCGCTATCATTAATGGCAAGGCCGGTATTGTTCAAGCCTATCGTACGGGCCGTGGGCGTATTTATATGCGTGCACGAGCGACTATAGAGATAGATGAGAAAACTCGCCGAGAGACGATTATTGTTACTGAAATACCTTATCAGTTAAATAAGGCGCGATTGATCGAACGAATTGCTGAATTGGTCAAAGAGAAAAAACTGGAAGGCATCTCTGAGCTTCGAGATGAGTCTGATAAAGACGGTCTGCGCGTGGTTATTGAACTAAAGCGTGGTGAGATGGGGGAAGTAGTACTTAACAATCTTTACGCTCAGACACAGCTGCAGAACGTCTTCGGTATTAACGTTGTAGCCTTGGTTGATGGCCAGCCTAGAATTCTAAATCTCAAGGAAATGTTAGAAGCTTTTGTTCGGCATCGTCGTGAGGTGGTTACCCGTAGGACTATCTTCTTATTGCGTAAGGCGCGTGAGCGGGCTCATACCCTAGAAGGTTTTGCTATAGCGCTGGCCAATATAGACGAAATTATCGTCCTGATTAAGGAATCATCCACTCCAGCGGATGCTCGAGAGGCAATGATCGCGAGGGGCTGGAATCCAGGCTCTGTGCTACAGATGCTAGATCGGGCTGGACCCGAAGCTGCAAGACCTGATTGGCTGGAAGATCATTTTGGATTACGTGATGGGAAGTACTTCCTGTCTGCTGAGCAAGCCAAAGATATTCTAGAGCTTCGGCTACACCGACTGACCGGTATGGAGCATGACAAGATTATCGAGGAATTCGCTGTCAAGCTTGATGAAATAGCCGATTACCAAGATATTCTTGGCGATATTACGCGCCTAATGACCGTCATTCGTCAGGAGTTGGAGGCAGTGGTCGAAGAGTTTGGTGATGAACGTAGAACTGAGATTATTGAGTCTCAGCATGATTTGACAGTTGAAGACTTGATCACTGAGGAAGATCGGGTGGTAACAATTTCCCACGGTGGTTATGCGAAAACTCAACCGTTGAGTGATTATCAAGCGCAGCGCCGTGGCGGCATGGGCAAATCGGCTACCGCAGTTAAAGATGAAGATTTCGTTGAGCATCTATTGGTGGCAAGTACTCACACTACGATTCTTTGTTTTACCAATCTGGGTAAAGTTTACTGGCTGAAAGTTTATCAAATTCCGGTGGCAGGGCGTAATTCGCGTGGTCGGCCGGTAGTTAATCTATTGCCTTTGGGCGAAGGCGAGCGCATCAGCTCCATACTGCCAGTGGATGAGTATAGCGAAGATAAATTTGTGATTATGGCGACTGCCAATGGAACCGTGAAGAAGACCTCCCTCGACCAATACTCAAGACCGCGCAGTGTTGGCTTGCGTGCCGTTGACTTGGTTGAAGGTGATCATTTGGTGGGCACGGCTATTATTGATGGCAGTCAAGATATCATGTTGTTTAGCAGCGAAGGCAAGGCAGTACGTTTTGCTGAGACTGATGTTCGAGCCATGGGCCGCGTGTCTAAGGGTGTTAGAGGCATGCGGTTACCAG
>DGAQ01000073.1:277457-293510 GCA_002382445.1 Porticoccaceae bacterium UBA4026
ACCAGTCGATCATTCGGTTATATCTATGGTGATCCCGCAGTTGGATGGCTTCCTCTTGACTGTGTGCGATAACGGTTATGGCAAGCGGACTAAGGTTGATGAATTCCCTACCAAAGGGCGTGGTGGTAAAGGCATGATTGCCATCCAGGCAAGTGAGCGAAATGGACCCCTAGTGGGCGCTACTCAACTGTTTGCGGGAGACGAAATTATGCTCATTTCAGATCAGGGCACTATGGTTAGAACTCGTGGCGATGAGATTTCTGTGGTTGGGCGTAACACTCAGGGTGTTCGTATAATCAGGCTCAAAGAAAATGAGAATTTAGTTAGTTTGGCCCGAATCGCGGAACCTCAAGAAGATGACTTTATTAAATCAGAGGTTGATAGCGCCGACGTTGAAGGTTCGACTGCTGACTAGAGTGAAAAGGTTTAAAAGGTGACATATGTCTGAAGAAAATGAATTGCTGTCGCTTAGGGATAAAATTGACGCCTTAGACCTCCAGATTATGGAGAAAATAAGTCAGCGTGCGAATTGTGCGAAACAAGTTGCTCAGGTTAAGAAACGTCAGGGTGACACCACCTATTATAAGCCTGAGCGCGAAGCTCAGGTTCTTCGGCATATTATGGAGGCCAATATTGGGCCTCTTAATAACGAAGATATGGCAAGGTTATTTCGTCAGATCATGTCTGCCTGCCTTGCCCTTGAAAAACCCATTAGAGTGGCATTTTTGGGTCCTGAGGGGACATTTACACAAGAGGCGGCGCTTAAGCATTTTGGTGATGGGGCCATTTGCGTTCCTAAAGCTGCGATCGATGAGGTGTTCAGAGAGGTTCTCTCTGGCGCCTGTAATTATGGTGTAGTACCCGTAGAAAACTCTACAGAAGGCGTTATCAGTCATACCCTTGATAGTTTTATGGATTCCTCGATCAAAATATGTGGCGAAGTAGAGTTGCGCATTCATCAGCATTTCATGATTGGTGAAAATACCAAGCCAGAAAATATAACGCGAGTCTACTCTCATGCTCAGTCATTAGCACAATGCCGGCAGTGGCTAAATTCTAACTACCCAAATATCGAGCGCATAGCGGTAAGCAGTAATGCTGAAGCCGCAAGGCGAGTGCAAGGTGAATGGAATTCGGCGGCTATTGCTGGTGAGATGTCCTGTGAGCTTTTTAAATTGGAAAAGATTTGGGAGAAAATTGAAGACCGGCCTGATAATTCAACTCGTTTCCTTATCATTGGCGGAGAGTCCGTACCTCCAAGTGGTGACGACAGAACCTCCATCGTTGTGTCGGTTAAGAATAAGCCGGGTGCCCTGCACAATCTTATTGAGCCCTTCCGGCGGAATAATGTCGATATGACACGCCTTGAATCTCGGCCATCGCGCAGTAGCAAATGGTCCTATGTCTTCTTTATTGATTTTGTTGGCCACACTGAAGACGTTGCAGTCGCGCAAGTGCTCACTGATTTGGCTGCTGATGTCGTCGACCTCAGGGTGCTCGGATCCTATCCAAGAGCCGTTTTATAGCTTAATTAGTCTATATTAAAGGTAGCGAAAATAACTCATAGTTGGTCACTTGCATGTTAAATAAGGTGGTAAATTCGAAGCCAGCTATCAATCGGTTGGTGATAATAGGTCTAGGCCTGATCGGTTCCAGCCTCGCTGCGGCAGCAAGAGAATTAGGTCTGGCAGAAACAGTCGTGGGGATTTCACGTCGAAGCTCTACTCTAGAGTTGGCATTAGAGCGGAAAATTATTGATCAAGCCTGTGAAAGCCTGAGCGCAATATCGAGTGATTTAGGTGCTGGAGATATAGTGGTTATCTGCGTCCCGACACTCACCGTGCCGGCTGTCCTGAAAGACTGCCATGAACTACTAAATAACCATGTGACAATTACGGACGTGGCTAGCGTTAAAGGCAGTGTGGTCGCCGCGGCAACTAAAATTTATGAAAAAATGCCGGGTCAATTTGTGCCTGGCCATCCTATTGCGGGGTCAGAAAAAAGCGGAGTCACTGCGGCAGACAGTCGGCTTTTTCAAGGCCATAGGGTTATTTTAACGCCAACGGAGGCTACCGAATCTGTACATCTTGAGACCGTTTCGGGTCTGTGGGCGGACGTTGGCGCGATGGTGTCGTCTATGACTGTCGAGGAGCATGATGAAATTCTTGCAGCAACCAGTCATCTTCCGCACTTTTTAGCTTATTCGTTAGTCGACACCTTGGCTTCAATGGAGGATAAACGAGAAATTTTCCGTTATGCGGCAGGTGGTTTTCGTGACTTTACTCGTATAGCAGCAAGTGATCCCGTGATGTGGCGAGATATTGCGTTGGCTAATCGAGCGTCTATACTCAGCACTCTTGACCATGTTCTGGAGAACTTCAAAGCATTACGGGGCGCCATCGATAGTGGTGATGAGCAATATTTAATGGACGTGTTTACTCGCGCTCGCGATGCGCGAATTCATTTTGGGAAGTTACTTGAGACTAAATCATTGCAGGAACCCATGACTGAAAAAAGTATCAATTACCGGATTTCACCGGGTGGCCATGCCAGAGGTGTTGTTAGAGTTCCGGGGGACAAATCAATGTCCCACCGTTCAATTATGCTTGGGTCATTGGCCACTGGAATGACTGAGGTAACCGGTTTTCTGGAAGGGGAGGACAGTTTGGCGACGCTCCAGGCATTCAGAGATATGGGGGTGACCATTGAGGGCCCAGATGAGGGTCGAGTGGTGATTCATGGTGTGGGTCTGCATGGCCTTAAGGCACCGACGAAACCGCTGTATATGGGGAATTCTGGCACCTCAATTAGATTGCTTAGTGGGTTACTGGCGGGGCAATCATTCGACTCTGAGTTGACTGGAGATATTTCGTTATCTGCGCGCCCTATGGGTCGTATTGCCAAGCCTCTTGGGTTGATGGGAGCCATAATTGAAACTGCCGAAGATGGCACTCCTCCTTTGAAGATTAAGGGCGGACAGACGTTGCTACCTATTCATTATGATATGCCTATTGCAAGCGCTCAGGTAAAATCTTGTATTCTATTGGCGGGACTTTATGTTAATGGTGAAACCTCTGTAAGTGAGCCGGCGCCGACACGAGATCATACCGAGAGAATGCTTAATGGTTTTGGCTATAGGGTTGATGTTGCTAATAGTGTGGCTAAATTAACAGGTGGCGGGAAGTTGAGCGCTACACGCATTGATGTACCTGCTGATATATCGTCTGCTGCCTTCTTTATGGTTGCCGCAGCCATTACACCAAATTCGGATATTACTCTACTACATGTTGGCATCAACCCAACTCGCATAGGGGTTATTAATATATTGCGGCAAATGGGCGCCAAGATCACCTTATCCCATGAAAGGGATATAGGTGGTGAGCCGGTTGCTGATATTCGTGTTGAATATGCTGAATTAAAGGGCATCACCATTCCGGAAGATCAGGTTCCACTGGCAATCGATGAGTTCCCAGTGTTGTTCATTGCAGCCGCCTGTGCTGTGGGTATTACCACCCTAACCGGCGCAGAAGAGTTGAGGGTAAAAGAAAGTGATCGAATTCAAAGTATGGCCGACGGCTTAAATACTCTTGGTATTGACGCGCAACCGACTGCAGATGGCATTAGAATTGTCGGTGGAGAATTGGGTTCTGGTCGTATTGTTAGTCATCACGACCACAGGATTGCAATGGCATTCTCTGTGGCCGGGTTAAGAGCTGCTGGGAATATTGTTATTGAGGGCTGCAACAATGTAGCAACTTCCTTTCCGAACTTTATAGCCGCCGCCGAAAGCGTGGGGCTAAGTATCAGTGTTGAGATTATGGAATGACTAAGATTATTACGATTGATGGACCGAGCGGATCGGGGAAGGGATCCGTCAGTAGACTGTTAGCTAAAAAATTAGGTTTTAGTTATCTTGATAGTGGTGCGTTGTATCGTCTCTTGAGCATCGCAGCCTCTAGACATAAGGTTGCTAGTGAAAACAAGAAAGGCCTGCAGAGTTTGGCTGAGCATATGGATATTCGCTTTGATACGGACCCTGAGGGACTGCTAAGAGCCTTTCTTGAAGGAGAGGACGTTACCTTAGAAATGCGTACCGAAAACACCGGCGAACTGGCATCCAAAATAGCAGGCCATAGCGACGTTCGAGGGGCCTTACTCAAGCGACAAAGGTCGTTTGCTAAAGGCGAGGGCTTGGTCGCTGATGGTCGCGATATGGGGACAGTGATATTTCCAGCTGCACATCTAAAAATTTATTTAACGGCGAGCATTGAAGAGCGCGCCAGAAGACGCTACAAAGAGTTGCTAGAGAAGGGCGAAGATGTTAGTCTGCGCGCCCTTGCAGAACAGGTTCGAGCAAGGGATGAGAGAGACATGAGTAGGGATGTATCGCCATTGGTTCCCGCAGAGGACGCCATTGAACTAGATACTTCCAATTTGTCTATTAAAGAAGTATTGGAAACTGTCTTACATATTTTAGATTTTAAGCGTTTCTGATAAAAACGGGCAATTTAGCAGTCGCCAGCGTTTACTGCCGAAAGCCTTAATTTTAATTGACCCGCAGTTCTGGCATTGCGGAAAAAAGAGTACAGCGCCGCTTTAAGCAGCTGTCACTCTGTCATTATTTGGGTATATCCAATGACCGAAAGTTTCCAAGACCTATTTGAAGAAAGCCTTAAAACCGTTGAAATGAATCCCGGTGCCATTATTACTGGTGTTGTTATCGATATCGATAAAGACTGGGTAACCGTTCACGCTGGATTGAAGTCCGAGGGCGTGATTCCGCTAGACCAATTTTATGATGAGCAAGGTAAACTTGAAGTCGCTATTGGCGATGAAGTACAGGTTGCTCTGGAAGCTGTTGAAGATGGTTTCGGCGCGACTAAACTTTCTCGCGAAAAAGCACGTAGAGCTGAATCCTGGATCGATCTTGAAGCGGCACATAAAGCCGATGAAGTTGTGATCGGTGTTATCAGTGGCAAAGTTAAAGGTGGTTTCACTGTTGATGTTCATGGCTTAAGAGCCTTCCTGCCGGGTTCATTGGTAGATGTACGTCCATTGCGTGAAATTACACATCTTGAAAACATTGATTTAGAATTCAAGGTTATTAAGTTGGACGCTAAGCGTAACAACGTTGTTGTAAGCCGACGTGCTGTTATGGAAAGCGCTAACTCAGCAGAACGTGATGAGCTGTTGGCCAATCTAGAGGAAGGCTCTTCATTGAAGGGTGTGATTAAAAACCTTACCGATTATGGTGCCTTTGTCGATTTAGGAGGCATTGATGGCCTACTCCACATTACTGATATGTCATGGAAGCGTATTAAGCATCCGTCTGAGATGATTAATGTTGGCGATGAGATTGACGTTAAAGTACTCAAGTTCGATCGTGAGCGTAATCGCGTATCTCTTGGTATGAAGCAGATGGGCGAAGATCCTTGGGGAGACATTAAAGGTCGCTATCCTGAAGGCGCTCGCGTCAAGGCGAAGATTACCAATCTTACTGATTATGGTTGTTTCGCTGAACTTGAGGATGGTGTTGAAGGATTGGTTCACGTCTCTGAAATGGATTGGACTAACAAAAATGTTCACCCATCTAAGATTGTCGATCTTGGACAAGAAGTTGAAGTTATGGTTCTCGACATTGATGAAGAACGCAGACGTATATCACTGGGCATTAAGCAATGCTTTACCAATCCTTGGGATGACTTCGCTACAACAATGACCAAAGGTGACAAGATCTCAGGTAGTATCAAGTCAATTACAGACTTTGGTATCTTTATTGGCTTAGATGGAGGCATTGACGGTTTGGTGCACCTTTCTGATATTTCTTGGAACGAAACTGGCGAAGAAGCCGTTCGTAACTATAAGAAGGGCGATGAAGTTGAAACTGTTGTGCTGAGTATCGATGCAGAGCGTGAGCGCATTTCTCTTGGTATCAAACAAATGTCAGATGATCCATTCAATAATTATGTAGACCAAAATGACAAGGGTGCGATTGTTACTGGTACAGTAAAAGAAGTCGATGCTAAAGGCGCTGTGATCATTCTAGCTGAGAATATTGAAGCGATTCTGAAGAGTTCTGAATTGTCTCGCGAAAAAATAGATGATGCTCGACATGAACTCACAGTCGGAGCAGAAGTCGAGGCTAAGATTATCAATGTTGACCGCAAGAACAGGGTCATCAATCTGTCGATTAAGGCAAAAGACGTATCTGAAGAGAAGGCTGCAGTTAAAGCACACCGTAATACTACAGTAGAAAAAGTAGCGGCTTCGCCGGCTACTATTGGCGACCTTATTAAGGCGCAAATGGATAAGTAATTAGCTGTTTTGATTAAAAGGGTGGCTCTGCCACCCTTTTTTTTAGCAAAAATTCCATTTTGTAGCATTTTTTACTTGAATAATTCTAAAACTTCAATAAAATCAAGCACTAATAATTCAGCCATCAACATAGAATAGCCTTAAGAATGACCAAATCCGAATTGATTGAAAAAATTTCGTCTAACCAAGATCAACTTCCGCCAAAGGATGTTGAAGCCGCCGTGCGAATGATCCTTGAGCGTATGGCTGCAACATTGTCCAACAACCAGCGTGTTGAAATTCGAGGATTTGGTAGTTTTTCATTGCACTATCGCGCACCCAGGGTGGGCCGCAATCCAAAAACCGGTGATTCAGTTGATCTTCACGGAAAGTACGTGCCGTATTTTAAGCCGGGGAAAGAGTTGCGATCACGCGTTAATGCGGAATTTTAGGGTTCTATCACTGTCTCTAAAGGCATAATATTTTTACTAATACATCAGGCAAAGAGTGATTTGAGCGCCGCTAGGGATTGTTCTCCTGCGGCTTGATTGTCTTCATCACTCGTTTCTATACCAGCCCCAATTCTGATTAAATCATCCTCAGGAAGTTCATCTACAAAGCGACTTGGGGTGGTCGATGATGTTTCGCCGTACTGGGTGCGTTGCCGCGCGCTAGTCATCGTAAGCGTACGTTGTGCTCGGGTAATACCCACATAGGCGAGACGGCGTTCTTCTTCAATCTGCCCGCCTTCAACGCTGTTTTTATGGGGTAGGATGCCCTCTTCCATACCAATCATAAATACATGTAAGAACTCTAAACCTTTGGCCGCATGGAGGGTAAGTAACTGCACCTTGTCATCGGCAGATTCTTCCTGCTCTCTATCCAGAATATCTCGAAGAATTAATTTTGCGATGGCACCCTCTATTGCAGAGTCCCCATTCTTTTCATATTCATCTTGTTGATCTGTTTTTAATGCCTGGGTGAGTTGGGCTAACAGAAAATTAACATTATCCCAGCGCTTTTTAGCAACCGGATCACTGCTGGCATTTTGGTGGAGCCAGCCTAAGTAGTCGGCATCGCTCAGCATTTCGTTAATTGCAGTGATAGGGTTGCCGCTGTATATATTCTTTTGAACACCTGTTATCCAAATCTTAAAAGCTTTGAGGCGAGCTAGATTGTTGGCCGGCATTGATGCGCTTAGGGCGACTTCATCAATAGCGGCAAACATTGAAAGCCCGCGTTGATGCGCATAATCACCGAGTCTCTCTAATGTAGTCGGCCCTATTTGGCGCCTGGGTGTGTTTATAATTCTTAGTAGAGCGTTGTCATCGTCAGGATTGACCAGCAATCTTAGGTAACCCATGACATCCTTGATTTCAGTTTTAGCATAGAACGACTGTCCCCCAGTTATTTCATAGGGAATGTTTTGGGTTTGTAGCTTAATTTCAACCAGTTTAGCCTGATAATTACCTCGGTATAAGACGGCAAAATCGCTATATTTACAGCGTCGCTTTAGTCGCATGTCGATAATTTCATTAACAACTCGCTCACACTCAGTATCTTCATTTTCACTGGTAATAAAGCGGAGTGGATCACCTGGTCCTAGCTCACTCCACAGGGCTTTGGTAATAAGATGTGGGTTATTGTCTATCAGTTTATTGGCCGCGCCTAAAATTCGACCGGTAGAGCGGTAATTTTGTTCTAATTTAACTATCTCTAGCCTAGGAAAGTCTTCTTGCAACTGCATGAGGTTCTCTGGACGTGCGCCACGCCACGCATAGATCGACTGATCATCATCGCCAACAACGGTTAGCGCTTGTTTTTCGTTGACTAGGGTCTTGACCAACTCATATTGTGCCAAATTGGTGTCTTGATATTCGTCAACCAACAGATAACGAATGCGACGTTGCCATTTAGCCAGAACTTCCGGATGCTGCTTGAATAGCATGACGGGCGTCATAATGAGATCGTCAAAGTCCACTGCGTTATAGGCTTTTAACGCACGCTGATAACGTTCGTAGAGCATGGCTATGCTCTGCTCTCCGGTGCTGTTGGCAACACTGGTTGCGTTGCCCGGCTCTAGTAGTGCATTTTTCCAGTTTGAAATAGTGCTTTGAACCGAATCGATCAATTTATCATCGAGTTCAGAGTGTCGGACCAATAATTCTTTTAACAGATTGCGGCAGTCTTCCTGATCTAAAATTGAAAATCCTGGTTTAAAACCTAAGACCTTTATTTCTGATCGGATAATGGTAAGTCCGAGATTGTGAAAGGTTGATACAGTGAGTCCTTTAGACTCTTTTCCAGAGAGTAAACTGCTTACTCTCGCTTTCATTTCTCTGGCCGCTTTATTGGTAAAGGTCACCGCTGCGATATTTCTAGCTGGAATATCACATTGCTGGACCAAGTAGGCAATTTTTTGTGTAATAACGCTTGTTTTACCGCTACCGGCACCGGCTAACACTAGTAAAGGACCGTCGATATATTTCAACGCGGCCTGCTGCTGAGGATTAAGGTTTTGTGCCATAAAAGGTTATGCCATGCCTGCTATAGCGCCACGTTTCTCTAGTAACTTAGAGACTGCGCTTTCAAGATCCTCTAACTTCCGTCGTTCTTTTTCGACTACTTCAGCGGGCGCCTTGTCGGCAAATTTGGCGTTGCTGAGTTTGCCGGAGAGCTTGGATACTTCAATACTAATCTTATTAATCTCGCGATCTAAGCGAGACAATTCCACTGTCACATCAATTATACCAGCCATGGGGACTAGAATTTCCAGGTGTCCCGCCAGAGCAGTTGCGCAGAGTGGCGCTTCGGCTGGATTTTCTAGCCAAGTAATCGATTCTAAGCTGGCCAACTTACTGACAAACTGACGGTTTTCATCGAGCCGACGTTTATCGGTAGCGTCACCACGAGCAAGATAGATAGGCAGAGCTTTGGCGGGTGAAATATTCATTTCTCCACGTACATTACGCACAGCAACAATTACCTTTTTAACCCATTCAATATCCGCATCAGCATCGACGTCAACCATGGATGGATCGGCGACAGGGAAGGGCTGTAACATAATAGTGTCGCCCTTTGGGTCGAGCGCAATACCTGCAAGAGGAGCAATATTTTGCCAAATCTCTTCGCTAATAAACGGTAGCATAGGATGGGCCAGTCTCAGAATAGACTCCAATACTCGCACTAGAGTACGTCGAGTGCCTTTCTGGGTAGCTGGATCACCCTGTTCATCCCAGAGTACCGGTTTGGATAGTTCTAGGTACCAATCGCAATATTCGTTCCAAACAAAGTCATAAAGCGCCTGTGCGGCTAAATCAAACCTATAGCTGTCGATGGCTGCAGTCACTTCTGTCTCGGCCTGTTGCAGGCGTGAGATTATCCAGCGATCGGCAAGAGTCATGTTGTAATCGTCAGAATTATCTGCGCCGCAGTTTTGATTTTCAGCATTCATCAATACATAACGCGAAGCATTCCATATCTTGTTGCAAAAGTTCCGGTATCCTTCGAGGCGCTTCATGTCCCAGTTAATATCACGACCGGTTGAAGCGAGAGCGCATAGGGTGAATCGTAGAGCATCTGCTCCATGAGGCTCTATGCCGTCGGGGAACTGTTTTCTGGTTCTGCTGGCGATCTTCGCTGCCTGCTGAGGCTGCATCATATTTCCGGTGCGTTTTGCCAGCAGGGTTTCTATATCGATACCGTCAATCATATCTAAGGGGTCGAGAACGTTGCCTTTTGTCTTAGACATTTTCTGGCCCTGCTCATCGCGAATAAGGCCGGTGACATAGACTGTTTTAAATGGAACTTCAGAAACACCATTTTCATCTTTGATCAAATGCATGGACATCATGATCATACGGGCAACCCAAAAGAAAATAATATCGAAACCAGTGACCAGTACATCGGTGGGGTGGAACATCTTCAGGCGATCGGTTTGATCCGGCCAGCCTTGAGTGCCGAAGGTCCATAGTGCTGAACTAAACCAGGTATCTAAAACATCTTCATCTTGGGTCAGGACGATATCGACAAGATTATGTTTTTCCCGCACGTCTTCCTCGTTGAGACCAACATAGGCTTTGCCAGCTTCGTCATACCAAGCAGGGATGCGATGGCCCCACCATAGTTGGCGCGAAATACACCAGTCTTGAATATTACGCATCCACGAGAAGTACATATTTTCGTACTGCTGAGGGACGAATTTTATACGGCCGTCTTCAACTGCATCAATAGCTGGGCCAGCCAGTTTTTTGGCATCTACATACCATTGATTGGTTAGCATGGGTTCGATCACAACTCCGCCACGGTCTCCATAGGGGATAGTCATATCGTTTTCTTCAATATTTTCAAGAAGTCCTAAAGTATCCATGTCGTCTACCACTTCGCGACGCGCAGCAAAGCGCTCCATGCCTCGATACTTCTCGGGCAATGTGGCGTCCATTTTGTAATTGTCGCTTCCATCGCTGTTGACACATTCAGCCGATTGGCGGATATCCCCATTCATGGTTAGGATATTGACCATGGGCAGTTTGTGACGCTGGCCAACTTCGTAGTCGTTAAAGTCATGGGCTGGGGTGATTTTCACACAACCCGTCCCTTTTTCCATAACAGCATGTTCGTCGGCAAGAATGGGTACGAGTCGGCCTACCAGAGGCAGAGTCACATATTTACCAATGAGGTTGCTGTATCTAGCATCTTCAGGGTTTACGGCTATACCCGTATCGCCAAGTAAAGTTTCAGGTCGGGTGGTGGCCACCACGATATAGTCCTTGCCATCGAGGGTTTTCACTCCATCGGCTAAGGGGTAGCGCAGGTTCCACATTTTACCTTTAACTTCGCGATTTTCGACCTCAAGATCGGAGATGGCAGTATGTAGCTTGGGGTCCCAATTAACTAAACGCTTGCCACGATAAATTAGGCCTTCATCATGCAAGCGTATAAAGGCTTCTTGGACGGCCTTATAAAATCCATCGTCCATCGTGAAGCGCTCGGTTTCCCAGTCTACTGAATTGCCTAGTCGACGCATCTGTTTGGTGATGGTGTCACCGGACTCCTGCTTCCATTCCCAAATTTTGTCGATGAACTTTTCTCGCCCCAGCTCTTCACGCCCGGGAAGATTCTCATTGACTAACTTTCGCTCTACCACCATCTGGGTCGCGATACCCGCATGGTCTGTACCCACTTGCCAGAGTACCTTTTTGCCTTTCATGCGATTGTATCGTGTCAAAGCATCCATGATGCTGTGCTGCAATGCGTGTCCAATATGAAGGCTGCCCGTCACATTTGGCGGAGGAATTACAATACTGTATGGCTCACCATTACCGGAGGGCGCGAAATAACCTCGACTTTCCCAGGTTTCATACCATTTGGTTTCGACGTTTTGAGGGTTGAATATCTTGTCCATTATTGAATTTTTTGTCCCAATGGTCTGCGAAGTCAAGGTTATTTAAGCTAGCGGTGATTATAGGGCTTGCCGAATTTTGTCGCTAGCGTTGAAGGTTAAAAGACACCTATTAAAACCGGCTGACAGCTAATGTTGTCTTTGCCGCACTATGGTTCGGACTCTAGGTGCCTTATATGCGGGGTGTTTAGGCTTTAAATCGCTCAGAAAGATCATGAAAGTCGAGTTGGTAGCCGCGTTCTTTGTAAAACCTGAAGTTATCGCGTTTAGCTTGTTCATAATCAGGTTGCTGATAGATGATTTCGATGACTCGGTCAAAACGACTAAACCAAGTGGGAATTTGAGGTTGAAAGTTGATTAAAACCTGATGGTGTTCCCCAGGTTCTAGGCCACAACTAATAGCGACGGGCGTCTGATCAACGCCCTGAGCGTGAGGTAAAAAGGACGCGCTGTTAAACGCCCAAAGCTTTTCATCCAGTTGTTGCGCGACTAGGCTGTCAGACACTAAACAGAGTACTTGCTGATTGGCTTTGAGTGACTTTTGCACTAGTTGACACACTAGGGCCAAAGCGAGACTTTGGTCTCCGAGTAGCTTATAGAAAGTTACTTTGGTCACACACTCACGCGATCAGAATCCAGATAAAATACAGGCATTAATTCGAAGCCTTAGCGCTGAGATATTCCATCAACATGGGTACAGGACGCCCTGTAGCCCCTTTTGCAGGGCCTGAGTGCCATGCAGTTCCAGCGATGTCTAAATGGGCCCATTTATAGTCTTTTGTAAAGCGCGCAAGGAAGGAAGCAGCGGTTATGGTACCCGCTTCTCCACCGATATTGGCCATATCAGCAAAGTTACTTTTTAACTGTTTATCGTATTCTTCCCATAGTGGAAGCCGCCATGCACGGTCTCCACTAAGCGTGCCGCCGCTAAGCAATTGATCGGCCAATTCATCATCATTTGACAGCAAACCTGCCGCGATTTTCCCCAGCGCCCCGATGACTGCGCCTGTTAGTGTCGCTATATCAATGACGGTGTCGGGCTTAAAACGAGCAGCGTAAGTCAATGCATCACACAGGATAAGTCTACCCTCAGCGTCGGTATTAAGTATCTCAATAGTCTGGCCAGACATGCTAGTAACCACATCACCGGGCTTAGTCGCGTTACCAGCTGGCATGTTCTCTACCGCAGGAACGATACCAACTACATTAACCGGGAGTTGAGTTTCTATTAGCGCACTAATTACACCAAATACTGATGCGCCGCCACACATATCAAACTTCATCTCGTCCATACCGCGGCCCGCCTTGAGGCTTATACCGCCCGAGTCAAAAGTCACAGCCTTGCCGACCAGAACAACAGGTTTAACCGTTTTTGGAGCCCCCTGGTAACTCATAATAATGAGATTGCCTGGCTCAACAGATCCCGCGCTTACTGAGAGTAAAGAGCCCATGCCCAAGACTTTCATGTCAGCCTCTTTCAGAATCTTAGTGGTAACCTTAGCTTGACCTTTGCCCAGCTTTTTTGCTTGGCTGGCAAGATAGTTTGGCGTACAGATATTGGCAGGCAGATCAGCCAATCCCCTTGCTGCATTCATACCATTACCAACAGCGCAACCATAGGCGAGGCCTTTCGCCGCTGACAGGGCCTGAGATTTTTTGGCGCACCAATAGGTTACAGACTGCAACTTTTTTGGCTTGGATGGCTTACTACTGCCATTGTATTTGTAGCTGCTGGTTTGGACGCTTCTTGCCATAATACTGGCTTGCCATTGGTGGTCATCATTAAGGCCACCCCCTATCCATAGCGCTTTTTTACTGGGGGTCTTACTTAATAATGAGGCAGCAGCCTCTATTACTTTGATCATTTTTTGCGTTGTTGAAGCGCCATCGGTACCTATCAGAATGATTCTCTTTGATGTTTTCTCCGGGGTGTGGAGGATACAGCTAGTGGCTAATTTTCCGCTAAAATCACCTGACGCTATCAGTGCTTGTATTGCCCCATTGAGGGAATCATCGACTAATTTGGCTGTGTTTTGTAGTTGTGAGCCTGTCAGTAGAATCAGAGAATCTACTTTAATGTTTAACAGGTTTGCCGCAGATGCATTAAACTCCATGTTCACTCCAGATAGTTGTCTTTTTTGGCTAATTAAATTTGCCGCTTACGATAACAGTTTGTTTAACTACACCCAAGAGCTATAAGTCTAACACAGTGATTATTTTTCGTTATCTAACTCGTGAAATACTGGCTTCAACGTTTGCTATATGCACAGTGCTGCTTATGGTTTTAATTAGCGGACGCTTTGTAAAGTATCTGTCTAATGCACTGGCGGGAAATTTAGAGCCTTCAGTTATTTTCGCAGTGATTGGATACAAAATTCCAGGTTTCTTAGAGCTTGCGTTGCCGCTAGCGTTTTTCTTGTCTATTTTATTAACCTTTGGTCGACTACATATCGAAAACGAGATGAGTGTCCTTAAAGCCTGTGGAATTTCTGAGCTGCGGTTGCTCGGCTATACCTTTATTGTGGCCGTGGGGTTAGCTATTTTAGTCGGTTGGTTGAGCCTGTTTGTATCTCCAGCTGGTGCTACCAAGACTGAAACTATCTTTCTTGCGCAGCAGCAGATGACTGAACTTGATAAGGTAAATCCGAAAAAATTCTACTCCCTCAAAGGAGGCAAGGGGGTGACCTATGCAGACAGCATTAGTAGTGAGCGAGAGTTAGAAGATGTCTTCCTCGCAGTAAGTGCAGGCTCAGTGGATACGTTTAATCGACGATTGGCGGTTGTTGTAGCTGAACGAGGCCGCCAACAACAGTCTGAAGACGGGATAGAGCGTTTCCTAGTGTTGGAGAAAGGGTACCGAATAGAAGGTATCCCCGGAAGTCATGAGTATCAAATTACTCATTTCGAGGAGTACGGTTCAAAGCTAAAAACACCGAAAAAAATAGAAGAGGATCCCGAAACAGATGCTATTGCGACATCAGAGCTACTGATGTCTGACGACCCCAAATTAGAGGCCACGTTGCAATGGCGGCTTTCGATTCCATTGATGGTTTTGATCGTAGTTATTTTAGCAGTGCCCCTTAGTAGAACCGACCCGCGACAAGGCCGATTTACCAAATTATTACCAGCCATCGCACTTTATTTTGCCTACCTACTGGCCTTGAATACACTGAGAGGTAATATTGAATCTGGGGAGTTGCCGGTTAGTATCACCTTGCTGCCGGTACACGCAGTCTTTTTACTTTTAGGCTTATGGTTGCTTAAAGTAAAGAGGCTTACCAGACGTAAAGTTAAGGATGTTGCGGCGGGGCAGTCCTCTTGATTCGTCTTTCTCGGCACATTGGGTTGACCGTGTTTAATGCTGTCTTTATGGCGTTGATCGTAGTTGTGGGGTTAGATGTGGTGGCCGAAATTATCGATGAAACTCGCGCTATTGAACGCAACTATGGGTTTACCGATGTACTTGTGTATGTAGGCACTAAATTACCCTCAACAATTTATGAATATATTCCGTTTTCATCATTGATTGGTTGCCTTTATGGGTTGGGCTTGCTGGCGGGGAACAGCGAGGTCACGGTCATGCGAGCATCAGGAGTGTCTCTTCTACGGATTGTCTATTTTGTGATGAAGCCGGTGATGGTGTTTATCTTTGTTGGTGCCCTGATTGGCGAATATTTTTCGCCCTATCTAGATCAGCGTGCGGATGGTACTCGACAATATTTACGTAAAGGCGAGACCGCTCAGGGCTCTACTGCCGGGCTTTGGATCCATGAGGGGAGAGATTTTATGCATTTTAATGCAGTCTTTCCTGGCGGGGTGCTTTACGGCGTTACCCGTTACCAGTTTTCAGATCAAAAAATATTAGAGGAAGCTAGCTTTGCGAGTCGTGCTACCTATAACGCGGCGGAAGGCTTTTGGGTAGAAGAAAACGTTTCGATTACGCGGTTTGAGAGCGACCGAACAACAACAGAGAAACAATTAACACGACAGTGGGACTCCGAATTATCACCAGAGGTATTGACGATAAATGTCCTGGCTCCTTCCGCATTACCTATTGTAACCATTAGAAATCAGATCGAGTTTTTACAGCAGCAAGAGGCTGAAACCGCGACCTACGAATTGGCTTACTGGCAAAAAGTACTTCAACCACTGGTCATTTTCGGGTTGGTTTTAGTGGGCATCTCTTTTGTTTTCGGACCGTTGCGAGACTCTACTATGGGACTTAAGGTCTTTGTCGGTGTCTTGATTGGGATCACCTTTAAACTTATTCAAGATATGCTGGGTCCTCTAAGCATAGTTTTTGGATTTCCCGTGCTGCTTGCAGTGTTAGGGCCAATATTATTATGTACAGTTTTAGG
>DGAQ01000073.1:293590-309552 GCA_002382445.1 Porticoccaceae bacterium UBA4026
GCTCTTCCGATCTTATTATGTACAGTTTTAGGTTTATATTTGCTCAGGCGAAGCGGTTAGATTGACAGGCGCATTCGTCAGCCTGGTTTTGCATCTGATCCCTTTACTGAGTTAATACTCGCTTAACAGCTATGTCCCAGCCAGCTACTTTGCAATCTCTCTCTGCTTTGTTCATCTTCGGGCCAAAGGTTTTGTCGAGCTGCCAACTCTGGGCGAAACCTTGTTGATCAGGCCACACACCAGCTCTGGATCCTGCTAACCAAGCAGCACCCAGGGCAGTGGTTTCTGAGATAACTGGGCGATCTACTTGGGTTTGCAAAATATCTGCGAGGCACTGCATGGTCCAATCGCTGGCCACCATACCGCCATCGACTCTAAGCACCGTTTTCGCGAAGTCGCCCCAATCGGCTTGCATCGCATTTAATAGATCTAGGGTTTGATAGCAGACGGATTCTAATGCAGCGCGCGAGATCTCAGCAGGCCCTGTTCCTCTGGTTAGCCCGATAAGCGCGCCCCTTGCATCGGCATCCCACCAGGGGGCACCTAGGCCTGTAAAGGCGGGAATCATATAGACCTGCTGATTGTCATCTGCCTGTGCGGCCAGTTCACCTGACTGTTGGGCAGATTCAATAATGCCCAGGCCGTCTCGTAGCCATTGCACTGCAGCGCCAGCAATAAAGATTGAACCTTCCAAGGCGTAGGTGGTTTTATCCTCTAGCTGATAGGCGATCGTTGTTAGCAATCGATTGTTTGACGTTACCGCTGCCGCCCCCGTGTTTAGAAGCGCAAAACAGCCTGTGCCGTAGGTGGATTTCATCATGCCTGGCTCAAAACAGGCTTGCCCTATAGTGGAGGCCTGTTGATCTCCCGCAATACCGTAAATTTTGATTGGCTTGCCAAATAGTTTTGTGCTGCCAAAGTCGTCTGCACTGTTTTTGACTGCTGGGAGTAACTGTCTTGGAATGTTAAAAAGCTCTAGAAGATCATCATCCCATTGCCCGCTGTGAATGTTATAAAGCAGGGTTCGAGATGCATTGGTTGCATCTGTGGCATGTGACTCACCCTCAGTTAGGTTCCACAGTAACCATGTATCTACAGTGCCAAAAGCTAATTCACCTCGCTCTGCTCTTCGCCTAGCACCGGGAACTTTGTCGAGAATCCAGGCAATTTTAGTCGCTGAGAAATAGGGGTCCAGAAGTAGGCCTGTTCTCTCGACAACCAAAGATTCATAATTTTGGCTCTTTAATTGACTGCATAGGGCTACTGTTCGCCGATCTTGCCAGACAATAGCGTTATAAATAGGCAGGCCAGTTTGTCTATCCCATATTAGGGTTGTTTCTCGTTGGTTGGTAATGCCGATAGCCGCAATGTCTGATGATGTAATACCAGCCTTAGCCATCACCTCTTGGCTGGTCTCTAGTGTAGTCCGCCAAATATCCATAGGATCGTGCTCAACCCACCCAGAATCAGGAAAATGCTGGCAAAATTCCTTTTGCGATTGCCCGCATAGACTAAAATCCTCATTGAAGAGTATGCTTCTCGACGATGTAGTTCCCTGATCCAGTGCGAGTATAAGATTGTTCATGGCCATAGACTTGCTGTCATCTGTTAGTTAGTTTTGGGCAATACTATTACTTCGGTCCCAGTATATCGATCATGGAGACATTGGTTTACGGGAGGCAGCAGGCACCATAAATAGCCGATACCTAAAAATGAGAGCGACAACGGGGCCGCTAAGCAGCGCTTCCAACATTGCGTAGGCGTTGCCAAAGCGCCATCGGGTTGCTGTAACCTTAGGCGCCATGCTTTCATGCCGAGGGTCTGACCTTGCTTGCGCCAGCAGATTACGTAATATGCGCTAAGAACAACGTACCACCCAGATAAAATAGCACATTTCAGTAAAAGCGAGGAATAGACCGCTGCCGCCTCATCTATGCCAGCGGTTATGGCCCTTAGAGTCAACAATACTGCTCCGTATCCGGCAGATATGGCGAGCAGTAAAAATGCGTCATAGACCATGCCTACGAGTCGCCTTAACAGATTTGCTGGGGGTGCCGTATGAATATTTTGGCTCATGGCGAAAAAAACCTCTACTTGAAGCGTGCCGCTATTGGGGTTGAATTAACATAACAGAAGTGTGCCTAAAGCCAGTACAATGCGCAATCAGCGATTAGCAGATTAAATAAAGTGGAGGTCATTTTGGATTGGATTTATGGTATTCATGCGGTGCAGACAATGCTTAAGTCATCACCCCAGCGCGTTACCGAATTACATGTTCAGCAGGGCCGTAAAGATGATCGTCTTCAAAAGATACATAATCTAGCAGAGCAACATGGCATTGCTCTGCAGCTGACCTCTGTCAAGCGCTTAGACGCAAAAGCCGAAGGTCGCCATCAAGGAGTCATGGCACTCTGTCGTCCCGGTGAAACCTATGATGAGAGCTTTCTTATGCAATTGGCAGAAAAGCATGGAGCAAGCAGTTTGTTCCTGATGCTGGATGGAGTTACCGATCCCCACAACTTAGGGGCCTGCCTCCGCTCAGCTGATGGCGCTGGGGTTCATGCAGTTATCGTTCCCAAAGATAACTCTGTGGGGTTAACGCCCGTCGTACAAAAAGTAGCCTGTGGTGCGGCCGAGACTGTACCTTTGATAACTGTCACCAATTTGACAAGGACTCTGGATAAATTACAACAGCTGGGCGCCTGGGTAGTCGGGACGGATGGAGAGGCTGATCAAACGATCTACGACCTAGACCTGACCGGGCCCACTGTCATTGTTATGGGTTCAGAGGGAGATGGGATGCGGCAACTAACACGCAAGCAGTGTGATTTTCTGGCAAAATTACCCATGTCTGGAACGGTAGAAAGTTTAAATGTGTCAGTAGCGACCGGAATCTGTTTATTTGAGGTGGTTCGCCAAAGGCAAAGTAAGTCGTCTAAGTAAGAGTGCAATATTTCCATAAAGAACATTTATAGGTTTGGAATCTGTGTCTTGAGGTAAAAAAATTCCGCTATTTGAAGTTGCATTGCAGAGTGAAAAGACGCTAATCTAAGGATCAAAGGGAATTGTCCCGCAAAGGGTTTAAAGTCTAGATTAGATGGAACATATGAGTACAAAATTACTTTCAATAGCTAATATCCTTAGCTTTTTACGTTTGGGGTTAGTTCCTGTATTGGTATGGCTGGCAGCCTCTGGTGAGGACGTACTATTTCTTTGGGTGCTGGGTATATCCTTGATTAGCGATGCGCTTGATGGCTATCTAGCTCGAAAGTTGAATCAGGCTAGTGAGCTGGGGGCTAAGTTGGACAGTTGGGGTGATGCTCTGACTTACGCTGCTATGATTTTAGGCCTATACCTTCTTTGGCCACGCATCTTTTCGGACCAATCAGCCTTTTTACTGATGGCTGTATTGTCGTTTTTAGTGCCCTTGGCCGTGTCGGCAGTGAAGTTCGGTGAATATCCTAGTTATCATACCTTTGGGGCTAAAATTGCCGCTTTATTGATAGCACCCGCCTATTATTTATTGATAATTATTGATGCAGATGTTTGGTTTAGAGTGGTTATTTTGTTGTATTTGCTAATGGCTATAGAGGAGATCATAATTACCTATTTACTAAGGCATTCTAGGACCAATATCAGTTCTGCATGGACGCTGATTAAAGAGCTGCGAAATCATTCCAAAAGTGACTAACACATCAGCCAAAACGTTTAGTAATTCTGTGTTGCAAGTCTCGGATCAAATCACTACAATAGCGCGCCTTTAAAGCGTCGGATAATGTTGTTCGGCACTCCTTGCCTCACCGTTTAGCTAAATAGCTTTAACGGGAGGCTTCCAACCCATGAGGAGCTACAATGCGTCACTACGAAATCGTGTTTTTGGTCCATCCAGACCAAAGCGAGCAGGTCCCTGGTATGGTCGAGCGTTACACCGCGTCGGTCGTTGCAGGTAACGGTACTGTGCACAGAACTGAAGACTGGGGTCGCCGTCAACTGGCCTATCCCATCAATAAAATACACAAAGCTCATTATATTCTTATGAATGTAGAGTGCGGTCAAGACGTACTCGACGAGCTGAATTCAACTTTTCGCTATAACGATGCAGTGATTCGCAGCATGGTAATTCGTCGTAAGGACGCTGTGACAGGTGAATCACCGATCATGAAGTTAGAAAATTCGGAGCGTGCTGACAAAGAAGCACGAGAGCGCCGTAATGCAGCTAAGGCAGCAGCAGATAAAGCCAAAGCCGTTGCGGATGCCGCTGAAGAAGAGAAAGAATCAGATGTCGCTGAGGCAGTTGCCGAAGTTGAAGTTGAAGTCGAAGAGCAATCAGATGCGGATAAAGGAGAATAATCATGGCTAAGTTTGTACGTCGTAGAAAATTTTGTCGTTTTACCGCTGAAGGCGCTACCGAGATTGATTACAAAGATTTAGATACTTTGAAAGGTTACGTCTCAGAGAGCGGTAAAATTGTTCCAAGTCGTATTACTGGAACTAAGGCTCGTTATCAGCGTGAGTTATCTGAGGCGATTAAGCGTTCGCGTTACATTGCTTTGCTTCCATACACTGACAGCCATAAGTAAGCCAGAGGTTAACTGCTTTGCGCGCCCTAGCTGAGTTTATTATGCGTGGCCGGATGCAGGCCTGTTTGACCGCGTTGTTAGGTAGCTTTTTTCCCTTTGTTAGTCCGGCAACTATTGGTTTGGTCACCTTAACTAAAGGTAGCGCGGAAGGAGCATTAGTAGCCTTGTGGGCGTTACTGCCTTTAGTAGTTGGCTATTTTATTAGTGGGGCAACGCCATTTTTGACGATTGTCTCTGGCTTAGCCTTGGTTAATATGGTGGTGGTTGCGAACGTTCTTCGCCAGACTGTAACTTGGTCCGTCACGTTGAGTGGGGCAGTGATAGCGGGGGGACTATTTGCGGGAGTCTCAGGTGTTTTATTTGGCGCTGATTTAGCGTCTGTAGTATTAGAAATAGATACTGTGTTTGAGAAGATGTCGCAGCAATTGGATCAGAGCATGGCTGCCCCGAGTGGTGCCATGATGCTGGCAATATCAGCATGGATGATTGCGCTGAGTACTATTGCTAGTTTGTTTGTGTCTAGGTGGTGGCAGGCAATACTTTACAACCCAGGTGGATTCCAACAAGAATTTCATGGGATAAGGTTAGAGTCTAAGTTAGGCCTGTCGCTGGCGGTATTGATGGGTGCTGGGATGTTGTTGCCGGATGATTACAGATTCTGGGTGCAATTAGCCTCAATTCCGTTGCTGATAGCCGGATTAGCGCTGGTGCATTACGGGGTGAAGGTTAAAGCAAAGGGTCGGCAGTGGTTGGTCTTTGTTTATTTAGGGCTTATTTTTTATAGCCCCATTATTATGGTGCTGTTGGTACTGGTTGGATTGGCTGACAGCTTTATGAATTTAAGAACAAGGTTAGCGAGTGACACTTACCGTTAACCTCGTTTGAATAGTGATATATAGAGGATATTAAAATGCAAGTTATTCTGCTTGAAAAGATTGGTAACATAGGCAACATTGGCGATAGAGCAAATGTTAAAGCAGGCTTTGGCCGTAACTACCTTATACCTCAGGGTAAAGCGGTTTTCGCTACTGACAAAAACATCGCTGAATTTGAACTGAGGCGAGCCGGGCTCGAAGCTCGGGCGGCGGATAAATTGGGCGAAGCTCAGATCCGTGCTGATAAACTAAAAGCTGTTGGTGTTATTACCATCTCTGCTATCGCTGGTGATGAAGGTAAATTATTTGGTTCAGTCGGGGCTAGAGAGCTTGAAGAGGCTATTGTAGCTGCTGGTGGTGACGTAACTAAGAACGAAATAAGCTTGCCTGAAGGTCCTTTGCGTCACGTGGGCGAGTTTAATGTCGAGGTGCAATTACACGCAGATATTACTGAAACAATGACTGTTGTTATTGAAGCGGCATAGTTTTAGCTCGTTAAAAACGTTTAAAGTTGTTGCGTAGCGGCACTGCCTCTGAATAAGATGCAGTGCCGTTTTTGTTTGTCGGGTTTATTACTTATACTACCCTTACAGCAATCTACAAACTAACTATTGTCAGCATAGGTTAAATGTCTCTGGTATGAATGAAGCGCTCTTTGGTGAACCTAGTGTGAGTCAGCCATTACCTCACTCAATTGAGGCTGAGCAGGCTGTTCTTGGCGGATTAATGTTAAAGAATGATGCCTTCGACTCAATCGCCGAAGTGTTGTCTGAGAGTGATTTCTATAGCAAGGACCACCAACTGATCTTTACGGCAATGGGGCGCTTGTCGTTAGAGAATCAGCCCTTTGATCCAATTACTCTTTCCGAATCACTCCGAAATTCTAATGAACTCTCTGCTGTTGGCGGTGCTGAGTATCTAGTTGATTTGGCCAGTAGCACACCAAGTTCGGCTAACATAAAAGCCTACACTCAAATAGTGCTGGAGCGGTCGATCGTCCGACAGCTCATTGGGGCGGCTAGCGACATTGTACGCAAGGGATACAATCCTTTGGGCTGGGATAGCTCTAAATTGCTTGCGGAAGCCGAGAGCAGGCTTCAGGAAATTATAGAAAATCGTCCTAAGAAGGGCGGTTTTAAGGAAGTGAACGCTCTTATCAAAGAGGCAGTTGAGAGGCTAGATGAATTATTTAAGAACGATGCTGATATTACCGGCTTGAGTACGGGGTTTAGTGATCTTGATAAAATGACCTCTGGTTGGCAAAAATCGGATTTAGTTATTATAGCCGGTCGACCTTCTATGGGTAAGACCGCTTTTGCAATGAATATGGTAGAGCATGCCACTCTTAATCAAGACCGGCCAGTATTAGTTTTCTCCTTAGAGATGCCGGCTAATCAGTTGATTATTCGTATGTTATCTTCCATCGGAAAGATTGATCAGACTCGGATGCGCTCTGGAAATTTGGTTGAAGACGATTGGCCTAGGCTTAGTAGCGCGGCTCAAAGGTTAAAAGATAAGCCATTATTTATTGATGATTCCCCAGGCATTACCCCTCTTGAAATGCGCAATAGAATCAAGCAGTTTACCCGAGAGCGAGTTGAGCAGTTGCGTCAGGAATGGCACCTTAAACACGGCGCCGATACTCCGGCGGATGCTGAGGCTCTTTACGCTCAAGCGCAGCCTGGGATGATTATGGTGGATTACTTGCAGTTGATGAACGGCAGTAATGCCGCTGAAGGGAGGGTGCAGGAGATTTCACAGATATCTAGAGAGCTGAAAGGGTTAGCTCGGGAGTATGAATGTCCAATGATAGCTCTTTCACAGCTAAGTCGTAATGTTGAACAGCGGCCTAATAAACGACCTGTCAATGCAGATCTTAGAGATTCTGGAGCGATCGAGCAGGATGCAGATGTGATCGCTTTTATTTATCGCGATGAGGTTTATAACGAAGACAGTCCCGACAAGGGTACGGCAGAAATCATTATTGGTAAACAACGAAATGGACCGATCGGCACCTGTCGCTTGATGTTTATGGGCAAGTACACTCGGTTTGAAAATCTTGCTAGCGACCATTTCGCGGATCACTAAAATCGCGCCTCAAAGGTAATCGATGATGAAGGTTTTTCACACTATCAGTGGACTCCGAGGCGATCTGGTTAGAGATCGAATAAAGGGGCGACGAATAGGTTTCGTTCCAACGATGGGTAATCTCCACGAGGGTCACCTAGCATTGTTACAGCAAGCAAAGAAAACCAATGACATTGTAGTTTGCTCGATTTTCGTTAATGCGCTTCAGTTTGGCCTCAATGAAGACTGGGATAAATACCCACGCACCTATCAAAGCGACTGTGATCAACTTCGTACTGCGGGTTGCGATTACCTGTTCCATCCGGATGATACCGAGATGTACCCTAATGGTCTGGACACTCAAAGTCGGGTTATCTGTCCAACCATGACTGATGTTTTGTGTGGTGCAAGCCGTCCGGGGCACTTTGAGGGTGTGACGACGGTGGTTAGTAAACTATTTAATATTGTTCAGCCCGATGAGGCGATCTTTGGGATTAAGGACTATCAGCAATTAGCGGTAATCAAACGAATGGTAGAAGATCTCTGCCTGCCTATTCAGATCAGTGCTGCACCCATTCATCGTGAAATTGATGGTTTGGCGATGAGTTCACGCAATCGTTATATTACAGATGATGAAAGACCTCTGGTCACGGTGCTTAAAGATAACCTCGATTGGATTGCGGAACAAATTAAAGAGGGTAATAGAGAGTTTGCTCTGCTTGAAGCTGCCGCCGTACGACGGATAACCGAGGCAGGATTTACAGTTGATTACATTACCTGCACCAACAGTAAAACGTTGGATCTCGCTGCCTTTGATGATAAGGATATTACAGTTTTAGGAGCAATATTCACCCAGGCTGCGCGGTTGATAGACAATATTAGTGTAGTGAAAGGTTAGACTAAATGTCGTCATTTAGTCGTTTTTCATAGACTAACTTGCCAGCCAACCAGGTCTCAACTACCGTTGTTTTCCATAAATCATTAGACGGAATACGAAATACATCTTGATCTACTAATATAAAGTCGGCCCATTTTCCTTCAGTGAGTCCCCCTAAGACCATTTCTTGGTGGCCAGCCCAGGCAGCGTCAAGCGTAAATGAGCGTACTGCCTCTTCAGTGGTAATGGCCTGTTCTGGCACCCAGCCACCGGGAGGTTCATTGAGTTGGTTCTGCCTTGTCACCGCAGCATGAATGCCGTGGAAAGGATTTGCGAGCTCTATGGGGAAGTCTGATCCAGACACTAAGATACTGCCTTGATCGAGAAAACTTCGCCATGCATAAGCGCCTTTTAGTCTTTCTACTCCCAGACGATCTTCTGCCATATTCATATCGCTGGTTGCATGGGTTGGCTGCATTGAAGGTATAACGTCGAGAGCTTTGAATCTTGGGATATCTTCCAGTGAAACCACTTGGGAGTGCTCAATTCGGTGGCGTAATTCACGGCCACCTATAGTGGTATAGGCATGTTCAACTTCATCTAGACCAATGCGATTGCCTTTGTCGCCAATAGCGTGTATCGCGACCTGAAACCCTGCCTGGATAGCATGGCTAAATATAGTTCGCAGCTGTTCTTGGGAGGTCAGCAGCAGTCCGCTATGGCCTTCTCGATCCGAATATGGCTCCAAGAGAGCAGCACCGCGACTACCTAATGCACCATCGGTATACACTTTTACGCTGCGAGCAGAGTATAGATCCAGAGGGTCACTACTAGGTCCCGCCGACAGTATTCGGACAAGTTCCGGATCGGTCGATGAAATCATGCCATAAAGGCGCACGTCTAAATCACCCCTATCAGCCAACTGGCGATAATAATCATGTTCTCTGGCACTGACTCCTGCATCATGCACAGAGGTGATACCGAGGCTGATTAAGTGATCGCTTGCCGCGGCCAGAGCTGCGGACATTTCTTCGTCAGTGGGTGGTGGTATGACTTGAGACACCAACGCCATAGCGTTATCAATCAATATTCCGGTGGGATTTCCGCTTGAGTCTCGAATTATCTCACCTCCTGGAGGGGCGATGGTATTGGCGTTGATACCGGCTAAGGTTAATGCTCGGCTGTTAGCCCAGCCAGCATGGCCATCAATTCGCTCCAGCCAAATGGGTCGATCAGAGAGCAATTCATCAAGTATTTGTGCAGTAGGAAACTTTTGCCCTGGCCACAACACTTGATTCCAGCCACGTCCTTGAACCCAACTGAGGAAAGGTTTTGTTTTGGCATAGCTAGCAATCGATGTAGATACCTGCCTAGCGGATGTGGCGCCACGAAGATCAATTTGCAACAGGGTATAACCTAAACTAGAGACGTGCCCGTGAGCGTCGGTTATCCCCGGTAGAAGGGTGCGGCCACCACCATCAATAAATTTGGCGTCAGGGTACTTAGCTTCAAGGCTTTTGTCCCCCGTTTCCAGAACTCTGCCATTATCAAAAACTAATGTTTGAAACTTTTGCAAATAGCGATCATTGTCAAAGGTATAACCATTAATGTTGGCCATGATTATGGTTGTCGACTGATTTTCGTGAGAGCAGGCAGACACCAATAGTATTGAAAATATTAATGATAGGGTCAGCAGTCTGGTGTTAAGTGCTTTTGTTTGTTTGCGCATTAATGAGATCTCTTTTCGCGGTCATTCATAATCAGCCTTATGTTCGCTCAGTTGTTAAAATGTTGTCAATCTGTTTTGACTATTAGTTTAAAGGTGACGCCGACGGGTATTCATAACTCGTTGACTTAAATACATAAAGTGTTAACATGCAGCCAATCTACACGTATCAGTGTAGGATTTTTGGAAAGAGTACCAGGCAGACGTCATCAATGTCGCTGGTCATCAACACAGATAGCGCTATTACCGATAGCCCTAAGGTCAGTCTAAATCACTTATCAGTGAGACTGAGCATGCCGCAGCCGCGGCGTCTATCTTGATGCTAGAGCCTAGATTGCCGGGAAACTTCCTACACATTATTAGTGAGGAACGATTGTGGAACTTTTATCCGGCGGCGATATTTTAATCCGCGCATTACGCGACGTTGGTGTCAAGCATATCTGGGGTTATCCGGGTGGTGCTGCGCTACATATTTATGATGCTATTTATCGGCAAGAGGACGTTGTTCATCTTCTGGTCCGTCATGAGCAAGCTGCAGTTCATGCTGCCGACGGCTTTTCTCGTGCAACTGGGGAAGTTGGCACTGCCTTAGTTACTTCAGGCCCTGGTGCGACCAATGCCATTACTGGTATTGCTACCGCCTATATGGATTCGATACCCCTGGTTGTTATCTCTGGGCAGGTTCCTTCTAATAAAATCGGGCAAGACGCATTCCAAGAAACTGACATGGTTGGTGTTTCTCGTCCTATCGTTAAGCATAGTTTTCTGGTTACCAAACCTGAAGATATAGCAGCGACCATTGCAAAGGCTTATTACATCGCGCGAACCGGTCGCCCCGGCCCAGTGGTGGTTGATATACCTAAGGATGTTACAGGGCCTAACTATAAGGTTCCCTATGAATTTCCTTCAGAGGTAAAAATGCGTTCGTATCAACCGAGCGATAAAGGCCACCGTGGGCAGATAAAACGTGCGGTAAAGGCCCTGCTGGATGCGAAAAGACCTGTTATCTATACCGGTGGCGGTATCGTCATCGATAACGCGGCAGAACACCTTATTGCGGTGGCCCGCAAACTCAACTATCCGGTTACCAACACCTTGATGGGCCTCGGAGGTTACCCGGGGACTGATCGTCAATTTATTGGTATGTTAGGAATGCATGGGACTTTCGAGGCCAATACGGCGATGCATCACGCAGACGTCATCTTTGCCGTTGGCGCTCGGTTTGATGATCGTGTGACGAACGAATTAGAAAAATTCTGTCCTTTGGCAACCATTATTCATGTCGATATTGACCCCACGTCGGTGTCTAAAAATATCGTGGCTGATATTCCAATTGTTGGCACCTGTACTTCCGTGTTGAAAGAAGTTTTAAGCTTTATCGAAGAGTCCGATAAGGCACCCGATTCTGAAGCCATAAATCAATGGTGGCAACAAATCGACGAATGGCGCGCCAAACACGGTATATACACGGCATCGCGCTATGAACCCAGTGGTGGCGATCTCATTAAACCTCAGGATGTTATAAAAACGCTGTATAAGGTCACTAAAGGGGAAGCCATAGTTACCTCAGACGTTGGGCAGCATCAAATGTTTGCAGCTCAATACTACCTGTTTGACAAGCCTAGGCGATGGATCAACTCTGGCGGTCTTGGCACTATGGGTTTTGGGTTGCCAGCCGCTATGGGTGCTAAGCTTGCATTTCCAGATACCGATGTGGCCTGTGTTACTGGAGAGGGAAGCATTCAAATGTGCATACAAGAGTTGTCTGCATGCAGTCAACATAACTTGCCAGTAAAGATTATCAATCTTAACAATGCGGCACTAGGCATGGTTAGACAATGGCAGGACATGCAGTACAACGGCCGTTACTCTCAGAGTGTTTATGAGGAGTCACTGCCTGATTTCGTCGCTTTAGCTGAAGCCTACGGACATGTGGGAATAAAGGTCACTAAATTTGACGAGCTTGAGGAAAAGATGCGTGAGTGTTTTGCGATGAAAGATCGACTGGTATTCATGGATATTCACGTCGATCGTTCCGAACACGTTTATCCAATGCATATGCCCGGTGGGTCAATGCGTGACCTGTGGCTAAGCAAGACGGAGAGAACCTAGTGAAAAGAATAATCTCTATTTTGCTGGAAAATGAATTCGGAGCCTTATCCCGAGTTGTTGGGTTGTTTGCGCAGCGTGGTTACAATATTGACACTTTGACGGTTGCCCCAACTGATGATGGAACGCTGTCTCGCCTAACCTTAACCACCCAAGGCGATGATAAGATGGCAGAGCAAATCGTCAAACAACTACATAAGTTGATCGACACTCTGAAAGTGGTGGATCTTACCGTAGGTCCTCACATCGAGCGAGAATTATTGTTGGTTAAGGTTAAAGCGACAGACAGTGATGTTCGCACGGAGTTAAAGAACTGTGTGGAGATTTTTCGAGGCCATATTATTGACGTTACGCCATCGACTTATACGGTTCAACTTGCTGGTGATAGTGACAAACTAGATGCATTCATTGAGGCTGTTGCTCATATGGGCATAATGGAGGTTGTCCGCAGTGGTGTCTTGGGTATATCTCGGGGAGATAAATTTATTAGAGTTTAGTGGGCGAATTAGGCTGCAGTGCTTCACATGTTTAATCAATACTAGCGGCCTTCAAAAGAGGGTCGTTTCTGTTTTAACTCCGTACAATAGTGCATGACACATACATAGGATGCTAAAGATGAGCGATGCAGTAACTCATATGTCGAGGGTTGTGCCTCTTGAGGGTGGAATTAATTTTAGAGACCTTGGTGGATACCTGAATCAAGACGGTCGTCGGGTTAAATGGCGTAAGATTTTGCGCTGCGGCCACCTGGCTAATCTAAGTGAAAAAGATTTAGACGCGCTTGAGAAAATCGGCGTTAGTAGGATTCATGATTTCCGACGCCAAGAAGAGCAACAACAGTCACCCAGCGCTGCTATACGGGCTGAATTTGTTCAAGACTATCAAATTTCCATTGGGGACATTTCAAGATTTTGGGAGTTCTTGTTCGAAGGGGAGCTCACAGCTGAATCGTCTCACGAGCTTGTGGTTAACTCCTATCGCTCTTGTATAAAAGTGGTTATTCCAGCATTTAGTCGCTTTATGAGGGAGATAATAGAGAATGCTGAGAATGCTAGTCTATTTCACTGCTCTGCTGGCAAAGATCGTACTGGTATGGCGGCAGCTCTTATTTTATCGGCTTTAGACGTCTCTCGAGAAACGATCATCGACGATTATTTACTCACCCAGAAGCATTACGACTCAAGTAGGCTCATTGATATTATTGAAGGCCATCTGCGTGATGCCAAGGTAAAAAATTGGGATAGAGATTGGTTGATCCCTTATGTGTCTGTCCATGAAGACAATATAGCCGCGTTTTTAGATGCTATTGATCAGCACTACGGTTCAATGAAAAACTATCTGATTTCGGCGTTAGGTTTATCTGAGGCTGATCTTCAATTGATGAAACAACAGTTTTTGGATGATTGAAGGGTAACTTAGCTTATACTAGGGCTAACCGGTATCAGGTTATGTAACAGGAAAGGGCGTTATGGAAAAAGAATCTCGGACAGTAGATAAGGTGGTTAAGTTAAATCAAGATCAAGATCTTGAGATGCCTTCACGTCGGCCTGGAAAAGGCATTTATTTGTTGCCCAATATTCTCACCACTGGCGCACTATTTGGTGGTTTCTATGCTGTACTATCTGGATTTAGTGGCCAGTATGAATGGGCGTCGATGGCTATTTTTGCGGCAATGATTTTTGATGGCTTAGATGGGCGCGTAGCGCGTATGACCAACACTCAAAGTGATTTTGGAGTCCAGTACGATAGCCTTTCTGACATGGTTTCTTTTGGTGTGGCCCCTGCAGTAGTTGCTTATGGCTGGGGTGTTGGCGACCTTGGTAAACTGGGTTGGGCAGCAGCCTTTGTTTATGCATCTTGTGCCGCGCTGCGTTTAGCGCGATTTAACGTTCAGGCCGGAGCCTCAGATGGTAAGATATTTACAGGACTACCAAGCCCTGTGGCTGCAGCCTTGGTCGCTGGGCTAGTGTGGTCAGCGCAGGATATGGAGTCGTCGCTCTGGTTGTCTGTTTCTGGTGCTTTTGTGACAGGTTGCGCTGGTTTACTAATGGTATCGAACTTCCAGTACCCTAGTTTTAAAAAGGTTGATCTGCGCGGTAAGGTACCTTTTATTGTGATCTTGTCGGTGGTCATGGGCTTCGTAGTGATAACCATTGATCCTCCTCGTATCCTATTCGCAATGGCGTTAGTTTTTTCGCTGTCTGCTCCAGCTTTATGGCTAGCATCCAGGCTTGGTTGGCGCAAAAAAGAGGCTTAACTTACGGCAAACTCCTTGGTTTAAGGCTAGAAATCTGCTTAAATGCTAAGATGAACATCCAATCACTGAAGGCAGTTTCTTTACCTAGCTTTACTAAGGTTACTCTTTCCCATGGACTGTTACTTCTCCTGCCCTGAGGGGCATCTATCGTTACACCTCAAAAAAAGCATCATCGAACTCGCATAATCCGTTATATATTCGTCCTATGGCACACAAATGTAGTCATACTCACAGGTAGATGGGACAAGAGGTTTAATGCGTTCTACAATGTAGCCAACCAAGTGACTTGGTTTGGAGAAGGAAAAAGACCATGGAAACAAAAGACAAATTAGTTATTTTTGACACGACTTTACGTGATGGCGAGCAAAGTCCCGGTGCTTCAATGTCTAAAGATGAAAAACTGCGGATCGCAAAAGTGCTAGAGAAGATGCATGTCGATGTTATTGAGGCGGGTTTCGCCGTGTCTAGTCAAGGTGACTTTGAAGCAGTCAAAGCGATAGCTAACACGGTCAAAGACAGCCGAATTTGTAGTCTCTCTAGGGCGATTGCCGGCGACATCGAGCGCGCCGCGGAAGCTCTTAAAGGCGCTAATGCAGGCCGTATTCATACATTTATTGCGACCTCACCTATTCACATGAAGTATAAGCTGCAAATGGAGCCTGATCAGGTGCTAGAGCAGGCAGTAGGCGCGGTAAAAATGGCTCGAGATTTGATTGATGATGTTGAGTTCTCTCTTGAGGATGCTAGCCGTTCCGATTTTGAATTTATGTGCCGAATAACAGAAGCAGTTATTGCTGCTGGCGCAAAAACTATTAATTTTCCAGATACTGTAGGCTACTCAGATCCTCTTGAGTATGGGTCGATCATTCATCGCCTACTGAATACCGTCCCCAACGCTGATAAGGCCATTTTTTCAGTACATTGCCATAATGACTTAGGTTTGGCTGTTGCCAACAGCTTATCTGCGGTTCAAAACGGTGCCCGTCAGGTTGAATGCACAATTAATGGTCTTGGCGAGCGCGCTGGCAACGCGTCGCTTGAAGAGATAGTCATGGCGATCCGCACCCGTAAAGATCTTTTTAGCGTGGAGACGGGTATTGATATTTCTCATATAGTGCCGGTTTCTCGGTTAGTTTCTAGCATTACAGGATTTCCCGTGCAGCCTAATAAGGCAATCGTTGGAGCCAATGCTTTTGCTCATGAGTCAGGTATTCATCAAGATGGCATTTTAAAGTTTCGGGAAACCTACGAAATTATGAGGGCAGAAGATGTTGGCTGGTCGGCTAACAAGCTTTCGTTGGGCAAGCTTTCAGGCCGGGCTGCATTTAGTGCGCGCCTCGATGAACTGGGTATTAGCTTTAGTAGTAAAGCAGACTTTAATGAGGCTTTCGTTAGATTTAAAGAGCTTGCCGACAAGAAGCGTGAAATTTTTGATGAAGACCTTCAGGCCCTAGTCTCCGAAGTGCAAATG
>DGAQ01000002.1:0-354 GCA_002382445.1 Porticoccaceae bacterium UBA4026
AGCATGGAATTTATGTTTTTATGATGTCTGTATGCCTGTTTGTTTTTGTATTAAAAAGCAGGTTTGATCGTCTTAAAAAATAACAGAGGTAATTCTGGGGGTAACTTTTTAATTCAACCCACCTTTGCTAACAGGTTGTTCTTGTTGTTTGTTAAATGTTAATTATAAATGTATTAACTCCTTAGTAAGTTGTGTGTTTTTCATTGTCATCCAGATCTGTTGTCTGCTGGTGTTATTTTACCTATATACTGAATAAATCATTGAAGTATGGGGTTTATTTCATTAGAATCCTCGACCCTGAAACTTCAGCACAAAGAAAATTGGATACAACGTCATGAAAAGAACATTTCAACC
>DGAQ01000002.1:513-82651 GCA_002382445.1 Porticoccaceae bacterium UBA4026
ATGAAAAGAACATTTCAACCCAGCAATCTGAAGCGTAAGCGGACTCACGGGTTTAGAGCGCGCATGGCTACACCGGGCGGTCGTGCAGTATTAAACCGTCGGCGTGCAAAAGGCCGCAAGCGTCTTTCAGCGTAAGGTTTGGGCTACTTGCCCAACTTAACTTTTAGTAAAGACAAACGATTGCTTAAGGCCTCTGAATTTCAAGAGGTCTTCGATACCAATACCTTTAAGATTGCACACCCTAAGCTGTTGATGCTCGCAAAATTTAATGATCGTGAGAAGTCAAGATTGGGTTTGGTGGTGGGTAAAAAGAACATCCCTTCAGCCGTTGATCGTAATTACGTTAAGAGAATAGTACGCGAGACATTTAGGTTGGAGTACTTTATTCAGCCAATTGATGTGGTTTTTTTAGCGAGAAAAGACGCTCACAAGCTTAGCTCCGAAGATATGACCTTGTTGTTGCAACAGTCTTGGTGCAGACTTCAGCAGCGCTGCGGTAAGAAAGAGAAAAATAATGCGTAAACTGGCCCTTGTGGGCATTCGATTCTACCAACGAGCAATTAGCCCGCTACTTGGCAATAACTGTCGATTTCACCCGACTTGCTCTTGTTATGCAGAGGAAGCGTTTGATCGATTTGGGTTTATTAAAGGTAGTTATTTAACAATATTAAGGATCCTCAAGTGCCATCCTTTTCATCCCGGCGGCTTTGATCCAGTTGAGGATGACAAGGTGGTTTAAGCACCCCCCTATAAAAACCAAAAAGAGTTATAAAGAGTATGGATTGGCAAAAAACAGTTTTGATCGCGGGTATGGCTATTGTTGCGTGGATGTTGGTTATTCAATGGAATCAGTTTCAAGACGAACAGCGAGCGCTTGCGCTTACTAGCGCACCACCGGTAACAAGCTATCGACCAGATGCCGGTATCACAGCCTCTTTTGACAGCGATGAGCTAGATTCAGAGTTGCCGCTACTACTAGTACCCGCAGTGACTCCAAAAGCAAATAATGAGCTGCAAAGAAATCTTATAACCGTAAAAAACAATGTTATTGAGTTGGTTATTGACACTCTCGGTGGCGATATAGTCAGTGCCAAGCTATTGAAGCATTTAGATAAAATGCCTAAGGATGGTGGTCAACCGCTCGCTATTCTACAACAAAATAATCTGGCGACGTACGTTGCAAGAAGCGGTCTGATTGGTCCAAATGCCACAGATAAAAATAAAGACAGGCCGCAATTTTCTTCTTCAAGCAGACTATATGAAATACAAGATAACCAAGAAGAAATGAATGTCGACTTAACGTTCAATATGGATGGCGTGAGAATCGTTAAGCGGTTTCAACTTAGCCAAGACGGCTATGATGTCAGCGTTCAATACTTAATTAGTAACCTAACTAATTCAGAGTTTAATGCTAGTTTTTATGGTCAAATAAAGCGCGACTCACAACCGCCCGCGGGCAGTTCTAGTGGGTTGGGCGTGCAACCATTCTTGGGTGCAGCGCTGCGTGAGCCTGAAAAGAACTATGCAAAGTATAAGTTTAGTGAGATTGAAGAGCAGAGTGTTAAGACCTCTATTACTGGTGGTTGGATAACAATGGTGCAGCATTACTTTATTAGTGCTTGGGTTCCACCAGTTAATGATCAAAATAGATATGAGCTTCGAAAAGTGAAAGACGAAGATATGTATTTGGTGAGTGTTATTGGGGCACCTATTGTTGTTGCGGCGGGCCAGTCTGGCAGCTATGAGGCGATATTTTACGTTGGACCAAAGGATCAAGCGGAGCTCTCAAATCTAGCTGAATATCTTGATTTAACTGTTGACTATGGGTTTTTGTGGATGGTTGGGAAGCCTATATTCATTGCCATGCAAGCTATTCATGGTGTTGTTGGTAATTGGGGTTGGTCGATTATTTTATTAACCCTACTCATAAAATTGATTTTGTTTCCGCTGTCAGCAGCTAGCCTCAAGTCAATGGCAAAAATGAGGAATTTACAGCCACAGATGGTCCGATTGAAAGAGTTGTATGGCGATGATCGGCAGAAGATGTCTCAAGAGACGATGAGTTTGTATAAGAAAGAGAAGGTTAATCCGGCGGGGGGTTGTTTCCCAATGTTGCTGCAAATGCCGGTGTTTTTATCTCTTTATTGGGTTCTATTAGAGTCGGTAGAGATCCGCCACGCGCCTTGGGTGCTTTGGATTCAGGATTTATCAGCTAAGGACCCTTACTTTATATTGCCGTTAATTATGGGAGCGAGCATGTTTTTTATGCAAAAAATGCAACCTATGCCAACCGATCCAATGCAGGCCAAAGTAATGCAGTTTATGCCGATTGGCTTCACGTTTTTGTTTATGACGTTTCCGTCTGGACTGGTCCTTTATTGGACGGTTAATAATTTATTATCAATGGCTCAGCAGTGGTATGTTAATAGTCAGCTAATTAAGAAGAATTAAATAAAGGTGGGACAAGGCGTCAGTGGGAGCCTTTTTTATCTGGCATACTTTTAATATGTTTCAAAACAACAAAGACACTATCGTTGCTATTGCCACCGCCACCGGCCGGAGTGGGGTTGGAGTGGTCCGCCTGTCTGGTTCAGACATGTTACCCTTTATTGACAGTCTAATAGGTAAGCCGTTGATGGCTAGGAGGGCAACCTATTGCATTTTCGGTGATTCCGTTGGAGACGCCATAGATGAGGGCGTAGCCTTGTATTTTCCGGGACCTTCCTCCTTTACTGGCGAAAGTATACTCGAGCTTCAAGGGCACGGGGGTATGGTGGTTCTCGACCGTTTGGTGCAGCGCTGTGTTGAACTGGGTGCCAGGTTGGCTCGGCCGGGCGAGTTTAGCGAGCGCGCTTTTTTCAACGATAAGATGGATTTAGCTCAAGCAGAGGCTATTGCGGATCTAATTGATGCATCCTCTGTTGAGGCGGCTAGGTCGGCGGTCCGATCAATGCAGGGCGAGTTTTCACGGTTAATAAACGTACTTGTTGAGCAGATGATCCAAGTAAGAATATTTGTCGAAGCAGCCATCGACTTTCCAGAAGAGGAAATAGATTTCCTTCAAGATAAAGCGTTGGTTGTAAACCTAGATCAGTTGGCTGCTGATTTAGAAAAGGTGTTGGCCCAGGCTCAACAGGGCGCAATACTTAGAGATGGCCTGACCGTGGTGCTTGCTGGGAGGCCTAATGCTGGAAAGTCTAGCCTCTTAAACGCATTGGCGGGTAATAATGCGGCGATTGTCACTTCTGTTCCGGGCACCACAAGAGATGTGTTGAGAGAGCGAATTACCTTAGGCGGATTGCCTCTCAATATTATTGACACCGCGGGGCTTCGAGATAGTGACAATGAGATAGAACAGGAGGGTGTGCGCCGAGCATGGAAAGAAATAGCCGGTGCGGACCAAATACTATTTTTAGCTGATGCTACAGAAACACCCAACCCAAACTTGAAGGATCTGTGGCCAGAGTATTTTCAGCTATACCCAGGTTCAACTCAGGCGGTTACCCTATTACTAAACAAAATTGATTTGTCTGGCCATAGCCCCGGTATGATCGACGCGACTACGATCGCGATTTCAGCAAAAGATAAGAGTGGTTTTGATGCTCTTGGGTTACACCTGCAAACTACGATTGGCTACTTGGGGCATGCGGAGGGACTTTTTTCGGCGCGCCGCCGGCATTTGGTTGCCCTGCAAAATGCATCGACATTGGTTCAAAATGGCATACAACAACTGAAAGGCGCCGGCGCTGGAGAATTACTTGCCGAAGATTTACGGCAGGCACAAAATGAGCTGTCGGAAATTACTGGGCAATTTACGCCCGATGATCTTCTTGGCCGTATTTTCTCTTCCTTCTGCATAGGAAAGTGACCAAAAACGGTTTTTAGGTCACGTTATTTTCTCGCGCTATCGCTTTCCTCTTTGATCTCCCCCCCAAAAAAGATAAACACGGTTTCTTAACTGTATATACACAGGTTATCCACAAATGCTGATCAAAAAATGATCATTTTTAAGATTTTTATTGTTAGTAAAAAAAAGATTGCTTTTAATTAAGTTGTTGTTTTTAATGATAATTATAAAATTATTAAATAAGAGATCGTTTTTTTAATTGTGGATAATGTTGGTTTTGTTATATACACTTTGGTTAAAGCAGGAATAACTTATATTTTTTGCAGATCAATGGTTTTTAATTTTAGCGGGGATAAGTTGACATCTAAATTACGCAAAATAGCTTATTTTTTCTGGGTTGTGATAGCCCATAAAGGTATGCTTTTCATCGCCCGCAAGTCTAAGGATTTCAGTAATGGAATCTAATGTAGATACGATGGCTTGGGCTGAATGCCAGACCATGCTCCGAAGTGAATTACCCGAGCAGCAATACAACACATGGATTCGCCCCCTTACTATTCAGTCTGCAGAGGGTGCCTTTGATATGCGGTTGTTGGCGCCAAATCGATTCATAGAAGATTGGGTTAAGAATAAGTTTTTATCTAGGATTGAAGAGTTGCTCGCCCAGTTGGGTGGTCGGTCGGTTAAAGTTGATATAGCGGTTAGTCGTGTAGATTTAAATGGGTTTCGTGCGAGCGCTGTATTACATCAAACGTCTATTCCGGCGGCGCAAGCTGAGCTAAGCGAGCCTTCGAGGAATAATTTTATAGCGGCACCTGCCATCATAAAGTCTGCGGCAGAGGGTAGTTTAAAGACGAATCTTAATAGAAACTTCACCTTTGATAGTTTTGTAGAGGGGAAATCAAACCAATTGGCATTTGCCGCCGCGCGGCAGGTTGCTGAAAACCCCGGGGGTTCATATAATCCGCTATTTATTTATGGTGGGGTTGGACTTGGCAAGACGCATTTAATGCATGCGGTGGGTCATGCCATGCGAGCGAAAAATCCCGACGCGAAAATCGTTTATTTGCACTCTGAAAGGTTTGTTGCAGACATGGTTAAGGCCTTACAGCTGAAGGCGATAGATGAGTTCAAACAGTTTTACCGATCGGTAGATGCTTTGTTAATAGACGATATTCAGTTTTTCTCTGGCAAAGAGCGCTCTCAGGAGGAGTTTTTCCATACCTACAACGCGTTACTGGAGGGAGGGCAACAGATGATTTTGACCTGTGATCGATACCCTAAAGAAATAGATGGTGTTGAGGAGCGACTGAAATCTAGATTTGGCTGGGGCCTTACTGTTGCGGTTGAGCCTCCTGAGCTTGAAACTAGAGCGGCTATTTTGATTAACAAGGCGGAGCAGACGGGTATGGCTCTCTCTAAGGACGCCGCGTTCTTTATAGCGCAGAGGATTCGTTCGAATGTGAGAGAGTTAGAGGGCGCTTTGAAGCGGGTAATGGCACATGCTCAGTTTACGGGTCGAGTTATAGACATTGATTTAATTCGGGAATCTCTCAAAGACTTATTGGCACTCCAGGATAAGCTAGTTACCATAGACAATATTCAAAGGGTGGTGGCTGATTACTACAAACTTAAGATGTCCGACATGCTTTCCAAAAGGCGTAGTCGGTCGGTAGCGCGACCTAGGCAGGTTGCTATGTCGATTGCTAAAGAATTAACGAGTCATAGCTTGCCAGAGATTGGCGAGTCATTTGGCGGTAGAGACCACACAACAGTATTACATGCTTGTCGGAAGGTTAAGGAGTTGGAGGGCGTGGACAGAGAAGTACAGAGAGATCTTAAGAATTTGTACAGAGCATTATCTACCTAAGGCCGTAGTCAACGAACATAAATAGAGTTGGAGATAATAGAGTATTATGAAATTTAGCTTATCACGTGAAGCTTTTCTTAAGCCGTTACAGCTTGTTGTTGGTGTTGTAGAGCGGCGACAGACATTACCAATATTATCTAACGTGCTCTTGAGTTTAGAAAATAATCGTTTGTCTATAACGGGCACGGATCTTGAAGTCGAAATAATCGGCTTTACCGACAGCGGATCTGAGGGCGAAGATGGGGAAATAACCGTTTCTGCTCGCAAGCTGGCTGATATTTGTCGATCATTGCCAGATGGCGCGCAAATTAGCTTTGCCAGCGGAGAAGGGAAAGCGACGCTCAAAAGTGGAAGAAGTAAATTCACTTTAGCGACTCTCCCGGCTAATGAATTTCCGTCAGTGGATGAGGGAGAAAAGACGGTAGAGTTCGTTGTTAATGGCAAGGTTCTTAAGGCCTTAATCGAAGCCACCTCCTTTGCTATGGCGCAGCAGGACGTTCGGTATTACCTCAATGGTATGCTTTGGGAGCTAACCAATAATAATCTTAGGACCGTGGCTACAGATGGGCACCGAATGGCGCTTTGTGATGGTGCCTGTGACGTCTCTGTAGAGGAAACGATCTCAGCTATTTTGCCGCGTAAAGGAATAATTGAGCTATCTAGGTTGCTGGGGGAACACGAGGTTAGGGTTGCTATGGGTTCAAACCATATTCGCGTTACTGGGGAAGATTATTGCTTTACGTCAAAGCTAGTAGACGGCGCCTATCCTGATTATGACCGCGTGTTACCTAAAGGTGGGAATAAAGAGGTCATTGGAGACAGAGCGGAGCTTAAGCAAGCGTTTGGCCGCGCAGCTATACTGTCAAATGAGAAATACCGTGGAGTCCGTATCTTGCTATCCAGCGGCTCGGTAAAAATGGTCGCAAATAACCCCGAGCAGGAAGAGGCGGAGGAGGAGGTCTCTGTTAACTATACTGGAGATGATCTTGAGATTGGATTTAATGTTAGTTATCTCCTTGATGTGCTTAATGTTATCTCAGGTCCTGAGGTGCGTATTACGCTCTCAAATTCCAATAGTAGCGCGCTGGTTAGCGGCGCAGTCGATAGCGGCGCCGTTTATGTTGTCATGCCAATGCGCCTCTAGGGTAGGGAGGCCGCTGGCGATAGGGCCAAAAAATGAGCGCACATGTATCTTTCAAGCATAGATATACATCAAGTACGAAACATCAAAAGCCTGCAGTTGGATTGCCACCCTGCTATTAATGTTATTTATGGCGCTAACGGTAGTGGTAAGACCAGCGTGCTGGAGGCTATTTATCTTTTGGGCCGAGGGCGGTCTTTTAAGCATCGTGATTTGCGCCTGGTGATTAACCATTTGTCTGACGAGTTAGTGGTTTCGGCAAAGGTGGAGCGACAAAAGCCTGAAGGCAGCCATCGGTTGGGGGTCAGGCGTACAGCTAAGGGTCATTTTGAGGCTCGCCTTGACGGTAATGGATTGCAGTCAGCCGCGCAACTTGTTGAGGAGCTCCCCCTACAACTGATAGACGCCCATAGTTTTAATTTGCTGGAGGGCGGTGCCCTTCAGCGAAGGCAGTTTTTGGATTGGGGAGTGTTCCACGTGGAACATTCCTATACGGACTTGTGGCGGCGATTTCAAAAAGCATTAAAACAGCGGAATCAACTACTTCGTCATGGTAGAATAGACGAAGATTCATTGCGCGCATGGACCAGAGAGCTTATACCGCTGAGTGAGGAGATAACTCGCCACCGCACGGCTTATTTGGGCGGGCTGGTAGAGCACGTGAAAGCTGTTTCTAAAGTGCTCGATGGGCTAGGGGATTTAAGCTTTGAGTATTACCAAGGGTGGGCCGATGGGGCCAGCCTTGCCGGCGTTATGGATGCGGACCGGGGGAGGGATGTGGCGGTAGGGACTACTAGCCACGGAGCTCATAAGGCGGACATGAAAATTAAGGTAGACGGGGTGTTGGCGTCAGACTGCTTGTCCCGTGGCCAGATCAAGCTGCTTGTTTATGCCTTGAAGCTAGCGCAGGCGACCTTTTATAGGGGTAAAACGGGAGAGTCTTGTTTGTTTTTGCTGGACGACCTGCCGGCAGAGCTCGATTACCATCATCGCCAGCAGATTGTCGGGTTCTTGAGGGGGTTGGACTGCCAGGTATTTATGACCGGCGTGGATAAAAGAGATTTTCAGGTGTTGGTGGAGGGGATGGCACATCATATGTTCCACGTGGAACATGGTGTTGCTACAAAAAGCGAGATAATGGGAAGCTAAAAGGCTATGACTGAACAAAAAAAGTATGATTCGTCGAGTATTCAGGTATTAAAAGGACTGGACGCGGTTCGCAAGCGGCCTGGCATGTATATTGGCGATACTGATGATGGAACGGGTCTTCACCATATGGTTTTCGAGGTGGTTGATAACTCTATCGACGAGGCTCTGGCGGGGCATTGTTCAGAAATTCGTATTGTTATTCACCCAAATGAATCAATCTCTGTATCCGACAATGGGCGCGGTATTCCGACAGAAATGCACGAGGAAGGCGTTTCTGCCGCCGAGGTTATTATGACCGTGCTTCATGCGGGCGGGAAGTTTGACGATAACAGCTATAAGGTCTCTGGAGGCCTTCATGGTGTGGGAGTCTCGGTGGTTAATGCGCTCTCAAAGAAGATGCGCCTTACCATCCGCCGCAACGGCAAAGTCCATGAGCAAACCTATACACATGGCGTTCCCGACGGGCCTCTTAAGGCGATCGGGGATACTGAAGAGACGGGGACGGAAGTTTTCTTCATGCCCTCAGAGGATACTTTTACTAATATTCAGTTTCATTTTGAGCTGTTAGCGAAAAGGTTGCGTGAATTGTCATTTCTAAATTCTGGCGTACGTATGGTCCTACATGATGAAAGAAGCGGTAAAGAAGAAGTTTATGCGTATGAAGGCGGATTACGTGCCTTTGTTGAGTTTCTCAACACCAATAAAACCAGCGTTAACGAAATAATGCACTTCAACAGTGAGCGCGAAGATGGAACCAGTGTTGAAGTGGCGTTGCAGTGGAATGATGGATTCCAGGAGAATATTCTCTGTTACACCAATAACATCCCTCAGCGCGATGGCGGCACTCACCTTGCCGGCTTCCGGTCAGCACTAACGCGGGGACTGAATACCTATATTGAAAAGGAAGGGATTAACGGGAAATCAAAAGTCAACACTACTGGCGATGACGCTCGTGAGGGGCTAACGGCGATTGTTTCAGTCAAAGTGCCGGACCCTAAGTTTTCTTCTCAGACCAAGGATAAGTTGGTTAGTTCAGAGGTGAAAACAGCTGTTGAGCAAGAGATGGGGGAGAAATTTACTGATTATCTCCTGGAGTTTCCGCAGGAGGCTCGGGCGATTGTTAACAAGATGATAGACGCGGCAAGAGCTAGAGAGGCGGCGAGGAAAGCTAGAGAGATGACGCGCCGAAAAGGCGCGCTTGATATTGCCGGGTTGCCCGGGAAATTGGCCGATTGCCAAGAAAAAGATCCTGCTTTGTCTGAACTTTACTTAGTGGAGGGAGATTCTGCGGGAGGTTCAGCTAAACAGGGGCGGGCGCGGAAGACTCAGGCGATTCTTCCGCTGAAAGGGAAGATTTTGAACGTTGAGAAGGCTCGTTTCGATAAAATGCTATCTAGCGTTGAGGTGGGCACTTTAATCACCGCGCTGGGGTGCGGTATCGGGAATGAGGAGTTTAATCTGGCAAAGCTTCGTTATCACACTATTGTTATTATGACTGATGCAGACGTAGATGGTTCGCATATTCGGACCTTATTGCTGACGTTCTTTTTCCGGCAAATGCGGCAATTGGTCGAGAACGGCCATATTTTTATTGCCCAACCTCCTCTGTACAAAGTTAGTAAGGGAAAAAATGAGGAATACGTTAAAGATGATGCCGCGTTGATGGTTTATTTAACCCAAAAAGCCCTCGAGAGCGCCAGCCTGCACGTTAATCCGGAGGCTCCTGCTATTAAGGGAGATGCCTTGGAGGCCTTGGTGGGCAAGTTTAGAAAGGTGAGTGGTTTAATTGAGAGAATGTCCTTAGTTTATCCCTTGACCGTCCTGGAAGCGCTGATTTATGTGCGAGGGCTCGATATAAAACTTCTGCAAAACTGCAGCGATATGGAGGCTTGGTGCGGGGAACTCCAGGGAAAACTCATGGAAGTTGATAGCGGAACCCATCGCTATAAGGTGGCTGTAGCCGAGGACAAAGAGCGCAATGTATTCTTGCCCAGCATCGAGATTACCGCTCATGGCGTGCCTCACTATCATACCTTGAGCAGAGATTTTTTTGGTTCGGCAGAATATGCGACGATCGTTGAGTTGGGCAACACGCTGCAAGGATTAATCGAAGAGGGCGCCTATGTTAAGCGTGGAGAGCGAGATCACCCAGTTGGTGGGTTTAAAGAAGCTTTAGATTGGCTGATGGCGGAATCTCGCCGAGGCATCAATACTCAGCGCTACAAGGGTCTCGGGGAAATGAACCCCGGGCAGCTTTGGGAAACCACAATGGACCCGGAGGCGCGAAGAATGCTAGTGGTGACCATAGAGGATGCTATTGCAGCTGACCAAATGTTTACTACTTTGATGGGAGACCAAGTGGAGCCGAGAAGAGAGTTCATTGAGAAAAACGCGCTGTCCGTTGTGAATCTGGACGTTTAAGGGTGCTTTGAGGAGGAAAGGCAGGGAGATAGTTGCCGCGCGTGCTACTTAAGCGAGCTATCAATCCAGGACCGCGCGGTTTCCGTCAATTCTCGAGCACTATTATTCGAGGCATCAATTGCCGGTCCGATGTTTAAGTAAACGGTGCCGGGATATTTGAGAAATCCGTGAAGAGTCCAGTGTTCACCAGCATTGTGAGACACGGGTAAAATAGGGACGCCTGCCAAAGCGGCTATTGCAGCTCCGCTACTTTTAAATTTTCCCAGCTCTCCGGGATCCATTCTCGTCCCCTCGGGGTAAATAACAACCTTGAGCCCCTCGTCTAAGCGCGATTTACCCTGTTTCAGTACTTGCCGAATAGCCGCAGCGGGCTTGGCTCGTTTGATAGCAATGGGACGCAAAAGCGCTAAGGTCCAACCGAAAAGGGGTATCCAAAGCAACTCACGTTTTAACACAAAGCTGACCGGCTGGAATAATCCTTGCAGATACAATGATTCCCACGCGCTTTGATGGTTGCTTAATATAACGCAAGCCCCCGCCGGGATGTGCTCGCGCCCTGTGACCTTCACATCAATATTACAAGTGAAACGCAGCCAAGATAGCGTCAAATAATTGCCCGCCGATGCCACTGCCTGTAACTGTTTATGCGCAAGGACGAACGACACACAACAGGCACAACTTATGAGCAGAATGATGGTAAAAAATCCCACATAGAAGGTGCTTGCGCGCAGAGCTAGCAAGGTCTTTTGTGTGGCGCTCAAAGTTCCATACCGGCTCATCATTTGCTTGTGACTAACTGTGAAATATCAGCGACGTTAAGGAATAAATCTCGTAGTCTTTTGAGTAGGCTTAGACGATTTTCTTGCAGCGCAGGCTCTTCAGAGACCACCATAACCTCCTCAAAAAATCTATCGACAGGCTCTCGCAGGGACGACAGGTTTTTTAGCAAAGTGTTGTAATCTCGTGACGCTAATAACGGCTTGGAGCTATCTTCTAGCGTTTCAATTGCTTGAGCCAAGGTTTTTTCTGCCGATTCATGGAGTAAATTGTGGCTTACAGGCTCTGGCGTTCGTGTGCCGAGCTGCTTAGCCAAAATATTAGAGACTCTTTTGTTGGCTGAGGACAAAGCATCAGCTTCTGGTAGCTTGCAGAATTGGGCAACGGCCTTTATTCGCGCGTCAATATCGAGCGGGTTACCAAAATCTAGGGTGGAAACGGATAAAAAAACCTCGGCGGTAAAACCTTCGTCGCGGTACCAAGACCTAAAGCGCTCTAATACGTATGTAAGTACTTGCTTCCGCGTTTTGTCCATTTCAGCCGCATCTAAGTCAAATTGGGATGCGGCGAGGGAGATAGCTTTAGTTAGGTCAATATCAATTTTTCTATCCAAAATAATACGTAAAATTCCAAGACTAGCGCGTCTTAGCGCGAACGGGTCGCGGGATCCTGAAGGTGGCTGCCCTATACTAAAGATTCCGACCAGCGTATCTAGCTTGTCGGCAAGAGCGAGGGTAGCCCCAACGGCATTCTCCGGAGTCCTGTCGCCAGAAAAGCGAGGCAGGTACTGCTCTAGCTGCGCTTCTGCTACGCTAGGCTCTTCACCATCATGAAGCGCATAGTAACGGCCCATTACGCCCTGTAGGTCGGCAAATTCACCCACCATGTCTGTGACGAGATCGGACTTGCACAGCTCTCCGGCTCGGTACGCTAGTTTTGCGTTAGCACCAGTGAATGGGGCCAGCTGCGAGCAAAGATTAGCCACGCGCTCTGTTTTATCAAATACCGAGCCTAGCTTATCCTGGAAAATGACCCGTTTTAAGGACTCTCTGCGCTGCTCGAGAGAAACTAAGCGGTCGTTTTTATAAAAGAACGCGGCATCGGCCAACCGCGGACGGATTACACGCTCATTTCCAGCGACCACCTGAGATGGATCATTGCTCTGTATGTTGGCCACAGTAATAAACGCGGGTAACAATTGATTATTGCTATCAGTCAGGTGGAAATATTTTTGGTGCTCTTTCATTGAAGAGATAAGCGCTTCAGCGGGGATTTCCAAGAAATGAGGGTCAAAATGTCCGATGAGAGGTACCGGCCATTCATTGAGCGCGCTCACTTCGTCCAGTAGAGCTCCGTCAATGACGGCATGGCCATGAATGGTTTTCGCTAAGTTCGTCACGCCCTCTCGAATAATGTTTCGCCGCTGATCAAAGCTGGCGATAACAAATTGATCCCGTAACTGTTTCTCATAGCTAAGAGGGGTTTCAATCGCAATATCGCCAGACCCATGAAAGCGGTGGCCCTGACTCAGGTTGCCTGAGGTAATTCCCAAAATAGGCAGTTCACAGGTCTTCCCATCAAACAACAAAACGGCCCATTGCACTGGTCGAACAAATAGCTCTTTGTTGCTCCCCCAGCTCATTCGTTTGGCTATAGGCAGCCCTAATAAGACGGCGTTAATAAGCTCCGACAAAAGGGCAGCGGTGTCTCTCCCTTCCTCTGTTTTGCGTAGACACAACTTTTCTTGTTGGCCGTCATGCTCGACATTGTTCATAAGCTCAGTTAAAACCAAATTATTTTTTGTGGCGAAGGCTTGCGCCGCCTTAGTAGCCGATCCATGGCTATCAAAAGCGACTTTAGTGGGTGGTCCCCAATTCACGATCTCTATATTGGGAGCCTTTACGTCTAAGTCGCGCACTACAACGGCGAGTCTACGAGGCGAGGCGAAAGATGAGACCTCTCCAAACGAAAGTCTGGCACTTTTAAAGCCATTCAAAAGACCAGATGTTAGTGACTCCGATAGGGCCAGTAGTGTTTTTGGTGGCAATTCTTCGGTACCGAGTTCAAATAGGAAATCACTCTTCATTTAGATTCTCCTGTGTGACGAGCTATTACTTCTGCAGCAATAGAGGGCTCTGCCAGTGGAAAACCTGCGGCCAGGCGAGAATCGAAATAGCCTTGCGCGACCGCTCTTGCCAGAGTGCGCACGCGCAGGATAAAGCGTTGGCGCTCTGTTACGGAAATAGCTTTACGAGCATCTAGCAAATTAAAGGTATGAGAGGCCCTCATCACCATTTCATAGGCGGGCAGAGGCAGGCCCTTTTGTGTCAAATTTGTACAGTCTTTCTCATGCTGGTCAAAACTCTTGAACAAGAAGTCAACATCGGCGTGCTCAAAATTATACGCGGACATCTCAATTTCATTTTGTAAGAAAACGTCTCCGTAGCTGACATCGCCCTGTGGACCATGAGCCCAAACTAGGTCGTAAATACTATCGACCCCCTGTAGATACATAGCAATCCGCTCAAGGCCATAGGTAATCTCGCCCGTGACAGGATAGCATTCAAGGCCACCGACCTGCTGAAAATAGGTAAACTGAGATACTTCCATTCCATTTAGCCATACCTCCCAGCCTAGGCCCCAGGCTCCTAGCGTAGGCGATTCCCAGTTGTCTTCCACAAAGCGCACGTCATGGATTAGGGTATCTAAGCCTAGATCTTGCAGGGACCCAAGATAGAGCTCTTGAAAATCTTTTGGTGAGGGTTTCATCGCTACTTGAAACTGGTAATAATGCTGAAGTCGATTTGGGTTTTCACCATATCGGCCATCGGTAGGACGTCGTGAGGGCTGGACATACGCGCTATTCCAGACTTCTGGCCCAATCGAGCGCAAAAACGTTGCAGGATGAAAAGTCCCCGCACCCACTTCCATATCGAGAGGTTGCATGATTACGCAGCCTTTCTCGGCCCAGTAATTTTGTAGTCTGGAAATTAAACCCTGAAAAGTATCAGGCGGCGCACTGAGTTCGGCCACAACATTCACCCACGGTAATAAAATGTTCAATCAAAAATGCAAGTATAAAGCCGCACCGCAATAAAGATAGGGGATAAGTGCGGCAAAGGGTTGAATAAGCTGCCCTGCTTGATCAGGCATTAGATATAATGATCTTAGCCGCAGCTAAATACTCTCAGGCTATTGGGGTGATAAATGTATATAAGATCCTGTTCTAGGCAACAAAACGCAGCGTCAATCAACGGTTACGGGCTCTTTTTGCGGTTGCTGCGGGGCGCCGACATACCTGAAGAAAGACAATAATGAGAAATAAGTTAATTTTGTATGCGCTTAAGTGCATTGCCTGGCTTCCGCTTACTGTGGCCCGAGCACTTGGCAGAGGGCTTGGTGCGTTGATTGTTATCTTGAATCTTCATCCGGCCAGAACGGCTAAGATTAATTTAGCTCTTTGTTACCCAAGAATGACCGAGGCGGATATTAATCGGCTCAGCGCTAAGCGCATGTCGCATTTGGCGCAGACTCTTTTTGAAACCCCCAAAGTTTGGCGAGAGGGCAACATCGGATTGGAGACAAAAATATTAGCTATCAGAGGCCTAGAACTCTTCGAGGCGTCATTGTCGGCGGGATTAGGCACCATTCTAATTATTCCCCATCAGGGAAATTGGGAGGTACTTGGTTTGTGGGCTTCTCAAAAGGCGGCAATGACGTCTTTATATGATCCGCCTAGAATGATAGAGCTCGAAGCGTGGATAAAGGCCTCCCGTGAGCAGGCGGGCGCAACCTTGGTGCCGACTAATTTGCGCGGCGTGGCGGCCCTAATCAAGGCCTTGCAAAGGGGAGACATCACTGGCATTTTGCCAGACCAGCAGCCGCCGCTGAACAGTGGTGAATTTGCGCCCTTTTTAGGCATACAAACTCAGACCATGACCCTTATCCACAAACTGCTGCAGCGCTCAGGCAGCCGGGCCTTGATGTGCACGGCACTTCGTGTTCCTGGAGGCTGGGAGATACACTTTCTGCCGGTTGCCAGAGAAATATACAGTGACGACCAACAGCTAAGTTTGGCTGCGCTTAATCAAGGGGTTGAGGCAGTTATCGATTTAGCGCCGGAGCAGTACCAGTGGGAATACAAGCGCTTTCGGGCTAGGCCTGATGGCGAGCCTTCAGTTTATCCCTAGGGTTCTGCCCTTATACTACCGCAAAATAGTAAAGAGACCGTTTTGACCATATTACAGGACACACATTTGATTCCACCCAGCACCTTTATATGGCAGGCTCTTGCGACTGTGCCTGACAAAACAATACCGCCAGACTGGATTGGCTGGTTGTCTGACCGGGGGTCCTTAACCCAGCGCTTGATTGATGCCAGTGTAAACCGCTTTGCCGTCGAGGTCATCGACCAGATAGAAACCAAGCCGACCGAGAGCGAAGCGCAGGCGCTCAAGATAGGCCGCGAGACTCCGGTTTATTCAAGGCAGGTATTGCTACTTGGTAATGGAAAGCCGTGGGTTTTTGCGCGAAGCATTATGCCATTATCAACGCTGACAGGGAGGCTGCAGTTTTTACGGAATATCGATAGCCAGCCTCTGGGTGCCCTTTTGTTCCGAGATCCTAGCATGACTAGAGGTCCTGTCGAAGCCGCTTTTTTGTCGGCGGAAAGGGCACACCTGCCAGACAAATTAAGTCACATTAAAGTTCCGCTTTGGGGGCGAAGATCAGTCTTCCGGCTTGACCAAAAACCTCTGTTGGTCAGCGAAATATTTTTGCCGGATTTTAAGCCTTATAATCAAAAACCCTCTTTAGGATTCACAACATAATATGAGCGAATCAGACAAAGCCTCTAAGGTAAGCCTATCAAATCCTTGGTGGCGACTAGTGCGAATGGATAGGCCAATAGGGGTCTATTTACTTTTGTGGCCAACGCTCTGGGGGCTTTGGTTTGCCGCAGAGGGGGTGCCGTCACTGCGCAATTTAGCAATATTTGTTGTTGGCCTGCTCGTTATGAGAGCTGCGGGCTGTGTGATTAATGATTACGCAGACCGCCATGTAGACGGGCTAGTTGAACGCACCAAAGGGCGGCCTTTGCCAGCGGGAGAAATAAAGCCAAAGCATGCGTTAATTTTATGCGGCGGCCTACTTGTCACCGCCTTGGTCCTGGTGCTGCAGACCAATCAATTAACGATCTTATTATCCTTTGGAGGGCTAGCAGCGACAGCGGTGTACCCGTTTATGAAGCGCTTTACTAACCTACCTCAAATCGGCCTCGGTGTTGCATGGGCCTGCGCGATCCCTATGGCGTTTGCAGCCGAGAGGCAGGCTTTGCCGAAAGAGTTATGGCTTTTGTTCGCCGCCGTGGTGGTTTGGACAATCGCCTTTGACACCTATTATGCAATGGTCGATCGTGAGGATGATTTACAAATTGGTATAAAGTCGACCGCTATTCTATTTGGACGACATGACCGAACGATTATTGCGGGTCTGCAGCTCGCTACGCTAGGGCTGTTAATTTCAGTAGGAATCGAATTTGGCCGCGGCTGGATTTATTTTCTGGGCTTGGGCGCCGCGGCTTGCTATTTCTATAATCAGTACCAGACGACGAGAAATAGAGCTAGGGATGCTTGCTTTGCCGCTTTTTTAAATAACCACAGAGTGGGCATGGTGGTGTTTATCGGTGTCGCTCTTGACTACCTGCTTCTTAACTAGTCGGCGACCGATTGTTGCCGCGCTTTTGCCAAACTAATAATCTATTATTCGCGGGCATAGAATTGTCCTCCTGCAAAACCATTCCTTCACCGGCAGCCAACGCATTTAAGTCGTTGAATTCTCTAATGCCCTGCAGTTGGTTTTGGGCCTTAAGGTGGGTATTAAAGGCGCGATTACTTGCTGCTTTAATCACCCCAGAATATTGCATTGGACCATAGAGGCCGAAGACACCTCCATCTGCCAGCATTGAAGCAACCCCGCGAATCATTTGCTGGGCCTCTGGCCAAGACATAATGTGGGCAGTGTTTGCCGAAAAAACGCCGTCATATTTGTCTTGTGGCCAATTGAACTGGGAAACATCCAAGGTTATTGGGGCGACGACATTGCTGAGAGCCAAATCGGCTAGCCACTGTTGGATACCAGGGTGATTCTCTGTTCGATCGCTGGTATGCCAGTGTAGATGAGGCATTTGTTCGGCAAACCAAACTGCATGCTGGCCGGTACCGCTACCTATCTCGAGAATAGCGCGCTTGTCAGCAAAGATGCGCTTGAGTACCTGGCAGATAGGCTCGCGATTATTTTCGCAGGCTTGGGAAAATGGTTTACGCATCGTTAGAAATCAACCGCGAGTGAAGACCCACTTGTCGCCCTCACTCATCCCCTCGTTAAACGCATACCCGGCCGAGTCAAAGTCTTTGATGCCGTCTACGCCTGTGATTTGATTTTTAATAATAAAGGAGGACATCAAGCCTCGCGCTCTTTTGGCAAAAAAACTGATAATCTTATATTTATCGGTTTTATAGTCCATGAACACCGGAGTGACAATGCGGGCACGGATGTTTTTTTGATTAATGGCCTTAAAATATTCGTTCGAGGCAAGATTTAAAAGCACCGCATCCGGCTCTTTTAGCAGAGCATTAAGCTCTGCTGTAATAATCCCATCCCAAAAAGAATAGAGGTCGCCGCCGCGCTGGGTAGCGAATTTAGTACCCATTTCAAGACGGTAGGCTTGCATTAAATCCAGGGGTCGAAGAACGCCGTAGAGACCTGACAAAATACGCAGATGATTTTGTGCCCACCGGAGTTCAGCCTCACTCATACTATCTGCGTCTAATCCTTGATAGACATCGCCTTTGAAAGCCAGCACTGCCTGACGGGCATTACCCTCATTAAACGGAGCGCTCCATTCTTGAAAACGTTCATAGTTCAATGCGCCGAGTTTATCGCTTAGGCCCATCAACCTGCAGACATCCTGAGGCGACAACTGTTTTAGGCCTTCTAATAACTCCTGCGAATGTTCTAAAAGAGCAGGTTGCGTGTGTACCCTAGTACTTATCTTACTACTGTAATCAAGTTTTTTTGCTGGAGAAATAACGGTGAGCATCATTTTTAGGGACCCAATGGAGAAGGTTAAGTTTGACAATCGCCCTCAGTATACCAAGCCTGCTAACAACTGTTTAGTTAATTAAAAAGCGCAGACTATCGACGTGTCTGTGTATCAAGCAGCCACAAGGTAAACAATGCACAGATAAAGTGCCATGCGTAGTCTTCAATCACTGCAGTGGCAACTCGCCTAAGGGCTGTCATTATTATCGCTAGACTATTTCGAAGCACCTAAACTATAGAGTGCTATCGGCCTTGTTATTCAGGCGGTATACTATTGGCCGATCGCAATTAGGAGCTCTAAACCCCTTGAAATCACTAGTAATAGTCGTCAATGCTGTTGAATCATTTACTGAGATCACTGGGCGCCTAATTGCTTGGCTGACGATAGTGATGGTTACTTTGGTGGTTTTGGTGGTGGTTACAAGGTATTTTTTGGAGATCGGTTCTATTGCTTTGCAAGAGTCGGTTACCTATTTGCACTGCCTGGTATTCCTGATGGGTCTAGCTTTTACTCTAAAGCATGATGGCCATGTGCGAGTAGATATCTTCTATAGAGGCTTTTCGCGAAAGTCTAAAGCAAGGATTAACCTAATCGGCGGGATTTTGTTTTTAGTGCCAGTCTGCTTCTTGGTGTTGGTTACTAGCTGGGACTATGTGTTAGCCAGCTGGAAAATTCGAGAAACCTCGGTCGAGAATAATGGCCTGCCGTTTGTTTATTTACTGAAGACGCTCATGTTACTTATGCCTGTTAGTTTATTGTTGCAAGGTATCGCTGAAATTATTAAAAATGGCCTAGTTGTCATTGGCCGGGACATTTCAGGAACTCAGATAGTTGGAAACAATGAGCCGCTAATCTAATGGCCGACTTTATTCCCTTCTTAATGTTTCTAGTTGCCTGCCTGGTTCTAATGGCGGGTTACCCTGTGGCTTTTTCGTTGGCAGGGACGGCTCTAATTTTCGCCATGGTGGGCGCGGTTACTGGCCATTTTGATATGGCATTTTTACAGGCCCTGCCTAATCGTTTGTTTGGTACTATGGAAAATACCACTTTGATTGCGGTGCCTCTATTTATATTAATGGGGGTGATGCTTGAGAAGTCGAGGTTGTCAGAAGATCTGCTGGAGAGTATGGCCGATCTCTTTGGTGAGTTTCGCAGCGGCCTAGGTATTTCGGTAGTGTTGGTGGGGGCCCTATTGGCGGCTAGTACCGGCATTGTTGGCGCTACAGTGGTCACAATGGGGCTGATGTCATTACCCACTATGCTCAAGCGAGGTTATTCTCCAGCCCAAGCAACAGGTCTTATTGCCGCCACAGGGACTCTGGGACAGATTATTCCACCGTCTATTGCTTTGGTGTTACTTGGCGATACGCTATCTAGCGCCTATCAGCAAGCGCAATTAAATATGGGCATCTTCACACCCAAAACGATCTCTATTGGAGATTTATTTGTGGGAGCCATTATTCCGGGTCTGATGTTGGTGATATTTTATTGTGCTTATTTGGTCATCTTTTCTCGTCCGTCGTTAGATGAAAATAATCCGCAAAGTGTATGCAAGGCCAGCCTATCGAGGGCGATGAAAAATTTGTTACCACCGGTATTTTTGATTGTGACGGTATTGGGCTCAATTCTTTCTGGGATCGCGACCCCAACAGAAGCTGCGGGTGTCGGTGCTTTTGGTGCCACAACGCTTGCCGCGATTAAAGGTCAATTGAATTTTACTAAGCTTCGCGAAGTCGCCATCAGTACCACCCAAGTCACTTCTATGGTGTTTTTGATATTGATCGGCGCCGCCGTATTTTCGTTAGTATTTAGAGGTTTTGGTGGCGAAGAAATCGTAGAGAATTTTTTCACTAATTTGCCGGGAGGGCTGTTTGGCGCCACCCTGCTGGTCATGGTGGTTATTTTTTTACTGGGCTTTATTCTTGATTTTATAGAGATTACCTTTGTAGTGGTGCCGATTGTGGGCCCTGTTTTGCTGGCAATGGGCGTAGACCCTGTGTGGTTGGGGGTGATGATTGCCATCAATCTGCAGACTTCGTTCTTAACACCACCCTTTGGCTTTGCGCTGTTCTATTTGCGCGGAGTCACCCCAGATACAGTTGAAACTTCTGATATGTATCGCGGCGTGGTGCCCTTTATCATACTGCAGCTATTTTTAATGTTGCTACTGTCGTTTTGGCCGGCGTTAGCCACTTGGCTGCCGAGCTATATTTATAATTAGTTAGAGGGTTAGCGCGTCAAAGATTTGCACTCTAAGATCTTCTTTCTCGTTAACTAGATGATGATTGCCGGTGGCGATCATAGTGACAGACAATGCGCTAAACTTTTGCTTAAAGGCCTTGAGGTTGTGCACCCAGTCTAAAGTTTTATCGTTGTCTCCCTGAATAATATTGATGGCAAAGTTGTTTGCCGGAGCACGTTCAAATTCTGATACCCAGTTATTCATCGCGCCTACCCACTTTAGAGGTACCGACCTTGGCTGCAGGGGATCACGGGTGCGTAAAAAAGTGAGAAAAGCACGATCGTGAGAGCTGGGACGAAAAACGCGCTTAATGGATTTAACAAATAGTCGAGACAGGAAATACGCTCTGCGGCTTTGCTTCCACGCCCATGGCCGCAATAGGGGGGCGAGTAAATTAAGACTGCTAAAGGGATACTGCTGGTTATCGGTTTGGTTGATTAGATGTTTGAGCAAGATTGCCCCACCCATACTTTGACCAATGCCGTGTATTGGACCCGGGAAGTGTTTTTTGGCTAGACTAATAACCTGTTCGAGTTGGGCGACATACTGACCGAAGTTATTAATAGAGCCCGTATCACCGCTGGATAATCCATGGCCAATCAAATCAAAGCAAACCACGGTGAGCTGTTGCTGCAAAAGATGCTCAACAAGATGGTTGTACAAACCAATATGATCCATATACCCGTGCACTACTATGGCTGTGCCGCGACTGACCCTCGGCTTCCAAGCCAAGATGAGGGTTTGTCGGTCAGCTGACCTCCCAGAGATTAATTGCACGTCGATAGCCGCTGCGGGCAGTTGGTAAAAGGTCAGATACCGAGTTAATTGGATGCTGGGGTCACCTGGGCTAGAGGCGGCAATCTCAAAGTCGTGCAACTCGGTCCGCAACCAGTCAATGTCGGCTTGATTAAGATGTCCACGGTGATCTTCCATAGAGAAGTCCAAAAGCAAGGGCCTTGCGATCCTCTATCATGTCAGAATGTTAATGGAATACAAGTAAGGCGCTGCGCTTAGTTAAATAGGCAGGCGAGGCCACAGGCGAAAGACTACCAGCAAATGACCTGGCCTGAAGACGCAGGCGGTGGATTTAGGGCAGCGAGAATTTTCTGGATTTACTCGTCTGTCGAAAGTGATATGTCGTAGACACCCGCTTCGCGAGCTTGATCAGAAATCTCTACAAAAACTTCTGTCTTCGCTTTTGGGTGTGAGCTAATAACGACTTTGGCTTCCGGTTTCTCGGCATGCATCCGTTCGACGTTGGCACGTACTGCGCGAATATCGATACGACGGCCTTCAAAAGTCACTTCGTTACTTTCAGAGACACGGAATACGATATTAGTATTTTCAGAATCTGGTGGCGGCTGATCAGAGGTTGGAGGACGACTAACGCCCAAACCTGACTCGTTCACAAACGAAGCAGTTACAATAAAGAAAATAAGCATTATAAAAACAACGTCCAACATTGGCGTCATATCAATTTCATTTTCGTCTTCTGATCTACGTCTTTTTCCTAGAGCCATGCGCACTTATTTCCTTTTCGAAGCTTTTTTCTATCATGACTCGGCATTTTACTGGTTTTTCTGAAAAATACTAGTTTCTAAAAGCAACTTTAGACAGACAACATATACTATTATGATTGGTAATAAAGGGCTGAGAGCGCATTATTCTTACCAAACCCCGACAGAATTAAAACTAGAGTTATCCGATGCCTGAGTTACCCGAAGTTGAAACTACTCTTAAAGGCATAAAGCCTTTTGTAAATGAACAAAAAATAGCTCGGCTAATCGTCCGTCAGGGCTCTTTGCGATGGCCGGTGACTGAAGGGATAGACTCGATTGTTAAGGGGCAGACGATCATAGCCCTGTCTCGCCGAGCTAAATATCTGATTATGCAATTAGAGCGCGGGTCGATGTTAGTCCACCTTGGCATGAGTGGCAGTTTAAGGGTTGTTACTGCCAACGCTGAGTGGCGCAAGCACGACCACATAGAATTACAGTTAGTTAATGGTGCCTGTCTACGCTATCACGATCCGCGACGCTTTGGATCTTGGCTTTGGTGTTTGAGTGATCATCCGCAGCTGGCTAATCTGGGCCCAGAGCCTCTCTCAAACGATTTCAATGGTGGGCTGCTCTGGCGCAAAGCAAAAGGACGAAAGATAGCCGTTAAACCTTTTATCATGGACAACAAAATCGTCGTTGGCGTGGGCAATATTTACGCATCTGAGGCGCTTTTCCGCAGCGGAATTCGGCCAGACAGACCTGCTGGTAAGATTTCAAAACAGCGTTATGAGGTGTTGGGTGGCCACATAAAGGGCGTGCTATCTGCTGCTATAGAGCAGGGAGGGACAACTTTGCGGGATTTTGTTAATAGCAGCGGTGAGCCCGGGTATTTTCAGCAAACGCTGGCGGTGTACGGGCGTGGTAGTAAAGGTTGTGTAACCTGTGCCGGGGTATTAAAGGAGATTCGGCTTGGGCAGCGCAGTTCAGTATTTTGCCCGCAGTGCCAGAGTTAAGGCACTCGGGACTTTAGGCTTCTATTGGAACTTTTCCAGCAGGGCTGCGGCAACATGAGGTGGTACAAATTTACTCGCATCACCATTTAATGCAGAAATCTCTCGAATTAGAGATGAGGAGATGTAAGAAAATTTCTCTGAGGGAGTCAAAAATACACTCTCAATCTCGGGACTTAAAGCGCGGTTCATATTCGCCAACTGGAACTCATACTCGAAGTCGGAAACAGCCCTAAGGCCTCGCATCACGGCCGCTGCATTGCAGTCCCTTACAAAATTGACGAGCAAATAATCAAATCCCTTAATTTCTACATTATCTAAGTGTTTTACCGCTTCAGTGGCTAGCTGGATACGCTCATCAATAGTAAATAGGGGGCTTTTCTTCTGATTGCTAGCAATGCCAACGACAATTTTATCAAACAGCTTAGACGCGCGCTCGATGAGGTCAATGTGGCCATTGGTAATAGGGTCAAATGTGCCAGGATATACGATTGTCTTCATAGCGATGTTCCATTTCTGAGTGTTCTCTGAGGATGCATATTACTCAATTTGGTTGCTAGGCTCAATGCGAGAAAACAAACAGTATCGCACCTGCCCTGCGTGCCTGTCCTGTACTTGTTGCCAATTTAATGGTGGCACGAACGTATTGTCGGTCAAGTGTAGCTCGCAGTAGATAGACGCATTCACGGCCAACCAACCATTTTTCTCTAGTAAAGAGCAGCTTTGATTGAGTATTCCAGCCTCAAAAGGCGGGTCTATAAATACTATGTCGAACTCTTGTCCTGACGAGGGCTTAGCTAAAAAGCTGAGGCTGTTAGTATTAACAATGTTGATATCTGCCGACAATGCCACTTTCGCGGATTGCAGCTTTTTAGCTGCAGTCGGATGGCTTTCTAGGGAGGTGCAGCGAGCAGCTCCTCGAGACAAGGCCTCAAAGCCAAGCACGCCGGAGCCAGCAAAAAGGTCTAGGCAGTGGGCTCCTGAGATGTTGGTGGCCAGCCAGTTAAAAAGGGTTTCTCGAATACGATCACCCGTAGGGCGCAAACCGGGAACCTCGGCAAATAAAATCTTACGACTACGCCAGGTGCCGCCAATAATTCTGACGCTTTGACTCTCCTTTGACTTGGCCTTTAGTTTTTTTATTGACAATTTGGCGCTCCAGTTGCACTACTTTTAGCTACTTCCCCACTCTAAATGGTAGGATACACCAAATCTCACGAACCTAAGTATATCGATTAAAATGGATTCAACACCAACCAACAGCGACGACGAGAAGGGACCTAAGCGATCTTTTTTCGATCGTTTTAAGCGCCGCGCCGGAGAATCCCGCGAAGGTCCTGTAGAAACTCAGTCGCTCACGGCCAAGCCAAATCTAGCACAGCGCATGAGCAAAGCCCTGTCTAGAACGGGGGAAGGCATTGGCAACATCTTTCTTGGCAACAAAGTTATTGACGATGAATTGTTTGAAGAGCTTGAAACCGCCCTGTTAATAGCTGATGTAGGTATTGAAACGACAGCTAAAATTATTGCTGATCTAACCGCACAGTGTGACCGGCAATCGCTTAAAGATGGTGCTGCATTAAAGACTGTCTTAGAAAAAATATTGATAGACAAATTAAGTATCACCGAGAAAGTGATAGATTTCGAGAAGCAGGGTAAACCCTTTGTGTTATTTGTGGTTGGAGTGAATGGTGTTGGTAAAACGACGACGATTGGGAAGCTTGCTAAGCAAATGAAGAGTCAAGGCCGGTCAGTGATGCTAGCGGCTGGGGACACTTTTAGGGCAGCTGCGATAGAACAGTTGCAAGCTTGGGGAGAGCGCCATCAGATACCCGTCGTTGCCCAGCATACCGGAGCAGACAGTGCGTCGGTTATTTATGATGCGATTCAAGCGGCGAAATCAAGAAACGTCGATGTCATTATCGCGGATACGGCAGGTCGCTTACATAATAAAAGTAACCTAATGGAAGAGCTGAAAAAGGTAAAGCGGGTAGCCGGCAAACTGGACGCAACAGCTCCCCATGAAATTATGCTAGTACTTGATGCGGGCACTGGCCAAAATGCGCTGGTGCAGATGGCCGAGTTCAATCAGGTGGTCGGTGTTACCGGGCTAGCCCTCACTAAGCTCGATGGTACCGCCAAGGGAGGCATTGTTTTTGCGTTAGCAGATAAATTTGCGGTGCCGATTCGTTACATTGGTGTGGGCGAGGGGCCGGATGATTTACAACCTTTTGTCGCGAAAGATTTCGTTCAGGCATTGTTAAATACAGAGGCTTAACGGGTATAGTTATGATTCGCTTTGATAATTTGAGTAAACGCTACCCGGGTGGATTTGAGGCTTTGAGTAACGTTAATTTTGAGCTTGATAAGGGCGAGATGGCCTTTCTTACCGGCCCCTCAGGCGCGGGTAAAAGTACTCTTCTCAAATTATTGATGCTAATGGAACGGCCCACATCTGGAACATTGCTGATCAATGGTAAAAATTTAAACCGATTATCCAGATCGGCAATTCCAAACTACCGCCGGCAAATAGGCGTGGTGTTTCAAAATCATCAGCTACTCACCGATCGCACTGTGTTTGATAATGTGGCTCTGCCCTTACAGATCTCAGGATACCCCGCCTCTGAAACTGGGCGTCGAGTGCGTGCCGCTCTGGATGGAGTTGGCCTGCTTGATAAAGAGACCCTCAATCCACTCACTCTGTCTGGAGGCGAACAGCAAAGAGTCGGCATAGCGCGCGCGGTGGTGCATAAGCCCAAAATACTGTTAGCAGACGAGCCCACAGGAAATCTAGACCCCACATTATCTGCTGAAATTATGGCTATGTTCAGACGGTTTCAAAGTGTCGGGGTTACGGTGTTGATTGCCACCCATGACATTAATTTGATCAACACCATGGATGAAAGGATCGTGCATCTAGAAAACGGCAGAATAACTGACGATGGTGTGCGCTATGACCGCCACTGAGAAAAGCAATAGAGCACAGGCGCAGCGAGGCGCGACGGGACAAAAACTCCGAATTGCCGACCGTTGGCGAGGGTATCGTGCCCATCATCGTGCGACTCTGCGCAGTAGTATTGTTAAAATGCTCGGTGAGCCAATTCAAACATTAATGACAGTTTTGGTGATTGCCATCGCGCTAGCATTACCCTCGGCAATGCTATTAATGCTTAATAATGTGCAAAAAATCGGAGGAGATCTTGAGTCTTCCTCGCAGATTACCGTTTTTGTGGCAAAACCTGCTGATAGTAAGGCTGTTGATCATCTTGCCGTGCAACTGGAAGAGTTGAAGGGCGTGATTTCGGTAACTTACGTTTCAGCGGAGCAAGCACTTGAGGAGTTTAAAGCTTTATCTGGGTTTGGTGCTGCCTTGAGGTATTTGGACGAAAATCCATTGCCCGCGGTATTTTTGGTGCAACCATTACTATCTGGAGAGGCTGGTGTAAGCCAAGCGGAAAGATTAATGGCCAGTATTGGAGAGCTGGAATCTGTCGAGGATGTACAGGTTGATATGCTCTGGATACAGCGATTAAATGCGATAACGGAAATTGGAGAAAAGTTAGTGCTGGCTATCAGCCTTGCTCTTGGCATTGGCGTGTTATTGATCGTTGGCAATACTATCCGCTTGGCTATTCAAGGCCGGCAGGAAGAGATTATTGTGGTCAAGTTGGTGGGCGGCACGGATGCTTATGTGCGCCGCCCATTTCTGTATACAGGGACACTATTAGGGTTATTTGGGGCCCTTATTGCCTCTTTGATGCTTGTTGGCTGTGTGATCTGGGTTGGCCGTTCGGTAGAGGTCCTGGCCAGTTTATACCAGAGTCAATTTGAGCTTGTAGGGCTTGGCCTGTCTGGGGTTTTGGTACTTTGCGGCATTGGTGCTATGACTGGCTTGATTGGCGCTTGGATCGCTGTAATGCAACATTTACGTAAAATACAGCCAAAATAGAGGTTTTGCCCACCAAAGGCCTGCTAATAGGCGCTTTAGAGGTAATTTGACAGCCTTTTTAGGGCTAGGAACTAGGTGACAATTAGTGTTATTATTGTCGACAGCCGATTTTAAGAGGAAATTATGAGTAAAGCGCTCCAAACAATGGAATGGATGACCCCGGGTGCAAACCTGAATGCTTACATTCAAGGTACTGCTACTGTGCCCATCTTATCTATCGATGAAGAGAAGGCTTTAGGCGAAGCTTTATATTATAAAGATGACCTTGATGCCGCTCGTCAACTCGTGATGTCCCACCTTCGATTCGTTGTATACATTGCTCGATCTTACAACGGGTATGGATTGCCTCTGGCCGATCTCATACAGGAAGGCAACGTTGGTCTAATGAAGGCCGTGCGTAGATTCAACCCTGAAAAAGGTGTGCGGGTAGTATCTTTTGCCGTGCATTGGATCAAGGCAGAGATTCATGAATTTATTTTGCGCAACTGGCGTATTGTGAAAGTTGCGACGACTAAATCTCAACGCAAATTATTCTTTAATTTACGCAGTGCCAAAAAAGAACTGGACTGGCTTTCTGCTGAAGAGGCAAAAGCCGTCGCAGAAGATCTTGGCGTTGCAGTCAAAGACGTGATGGAAATGGAAATGCGTTTAACGTCAAGGGATGCAACTTTTGATGCTCCTGTAGATGACGAAGAGAGCACCTATTACTCGCCATCGCTATATTTAGAATCTAAGGGTGCAGATCCGGCTGAACAAATTGAAAATGAGAACTATGAAGGCGACAATAACTTCCGTCTTGCCGAGGCTGTAGAAAGGCTTGATGAGCGCAGTCGTTCAATACTGCAGCGCCGGTGGTTGAGTGAAAAAAAATCAACCTTACACGAGTTAGCCGCTGAGTATGACGTTTCTGCTGAGCGCATTCGCCAGTTAGAAAAGAACGCAATGAAGAAAGTTCGCGGATTAATGGAGGCTTAGTTTAATAAACTATTATAATAAGCCGCACTTTACAAACGTGCGGCTTTTTTATTGCTATGAATAAAATACTTTGGCTTAGACTTGTAGGAATTAGTGGTGCAGTGTGCGTGATCTTAGGTGCCTTTGCTGCGCATGGGTTAGAAGGACGTTTGTCTGAACGCTACATGGATGTTTTTCAAACAGCGGTGCTTTATCAGTTTTTGCACACGCTGGCGCTTATCGGTCTTATCTGCTTGCCAGACCAAGGGGTAAATCCGAAGATTCGCCATTGGGCGGCAATAAGTTTTGCCCTTGGGATCTTATTATTTTCTGGTTCATTGTATCTGTTGGTTGTTACCCACATTGGGGCTCTTGGAATGATCACTCCCATCGGTGGTAGCGCCTTCATTATTGGATGGCTGCTGCTATTTTTTATTGCTAAGCGAGACTAGTAAATGGACATTAGGCCAGAGTATCGAAAGAAGTCTATTCGCAGCTACGTGGTGCGAGCGGGACGCATGACTGATGGCCAGCGCAAGGCATTTGAAACCAGCTGGCCCATCTATGGTTTGAAATTAGCCGACGGTGCTATTAACACAGATGAGGTGTTTGGCCGTTCAGGCCTCAAAATTTTGGAAATTGGGTTTGGTATGGGGGACTCTTTGCTACAAATGGCGGCCGCTGAACCTGAGTCTGATTTTATCGGTATTGAGGTGCACCCTCCGGGTGTTGGCACTATTATTAATACCGCTCGGGTAGAAGGCCTGGCAAATTTGCGCATTTATCTAGCCGATGCAAATGACGTGCTTGATGAATGCTTTGCGCCGGCGAGCATTGATCGCTTGCAGCTGTACTTTCCCGATCCTTGGCACAAGAAAAAGCACAATAAACGACGTATTGTCCAACCCTCGTTTTTACAGCAAGTCAGAGAGAAATTGCGGCCCAATGGGATAATACATATGGCCACTGACTGGCAACCTTATGCCGAACAAATGTTGGAAATACTAAGTGAGGCCGCGGGCTTTGAAAATTGTGCCGGTCCTGGAGAGAGCTCACCTAGACCCGCCTATCGACCTCTCACCAAATTTGAGAAGCGAGGTGAGCGATTAGGTCATGGAGTTTGGGATTTTATCTTCAAGAAAACCAGCTAGAGGCGGCCTACATCCGATGAAAAGCGAAAATGAAATGAACAACAGGGTTGATGCTATCTTACAAATGGCTTAAATTAAATAATTACTCACTAACAGTCGAATACTTAATAAAGGAAATAAAATGAATCTAGTAAAAATTCTCCCTCTTACCGCCTTGTTGGCGCTAGGCGCCTGTGATGCTACGACTAAAAAAGAGGTCTCGTTGGATACGCAAGAGCAAAAAATTAGTTATTTGTTGGGATTAGATAGCGGCAAAAACATTCTAAGTATGGACATGGGTTTTAACAAAGATGCATTTTTTGATGGGCAAGAAGATGCTTTGACTGACGTATTACCGCGCTTAACAGATGAGGAAATTGCTGCAACAATCAAAGTTTTTGAAGAACAAATGACTGCGAAACAGCAAGCAATGCAACAAGAACAAGCGGAAACTGTCGGACTCCAGGCCGATACCAACGCTATTGAAGGTGCAGAATTTTTGGCCGCAAATGGTGTTAAGGAGGGTATTACCACCACAGCCAGTGGTCTTCAGTATCGGGTGTTAACAGCAGGTTCGGGCCCAAAGCCGACAGTGGAGAGCACTGTTGAGGTGCACTATGCTGGGCGACTACTTGATGGCACTGAGTTTGATAGTTCAATCAAGCGTGGCGTTCCCGCACAATTTGGCGTAACTCAAGTGATTGCCGGTTGGACCGAGGGACTGCAGTTAATGAATGAGGGATCTAAATGGGAGCTGTATATTCCTGCAGGCTTGGCTTACGGGCCTGGAGGTACGGGGCCCATCGGACCTAACGCAACACTCATTTTTGAAGTTGAGCTACTCCAGTCTAATCTGTCTGATGAGAGCTAATGACTTTAGATTATTTTGCCGTTAAAAAAGCCCCGGGAATCGGGGCTTTTTTATGTGAACCGTTTTTATTCAGACTATATCGGACTGAGGTTCGTTGAGTAATTTGCCTACATGAGCACTATGCAGTACATCGATCAAGCTATCTTCCCGGTCAAAGCGTTTAGCTAAGGTCTCTCCAATAGTGGCGAGGTCAATAATCAGAGAGTCTAGGTCATCTGTAATAAGATATTTCTCGTTAAAATCTAGAATTAACTCTGTCGAAGGTTGGATTTTTTCAATGAGTTCGCTGCCTTTCTTGAGGCCTGCTTTATCTTTAAACAAAGCGCCCTCTTGGTTCAGATAATCAAATATTTCGAAATGCCCCGCTGAGGCGTAATCTACCATCATCTCGCAGAAAAGCTTTAATTCTTCACTGTGATGATTATCCACTTCAGTAAAGTCGGTAATCTCCGTTAATTCACAGTACATGGCCAGCAGCTCACGGCGATCCTCGAGCCATCGATCAATAACCTCACCGGCGTTATTCCAGCTCGTTTGAAGCGTTAGATTCTCCGTAACCATAAGCTTAATCTCGCAATGACTCAGTTTCACATAATTTTACATCTTTTCAAATAAAAGGATAATCTTTTAAACCATAAATGCTTGAATCATTGGCACTAAAAACACTGAAGTCCAAATACCATTTAAGCCCATTCCTATGGTCGAAAAGGCACCGCAGCGAGGGCTCTGTTCGAAGGCCTTGAGAGTTCCTATAGCATGGGCAGTGACACCAAGAATCAGTCCTTGCCAGCGCTCGTCGCGCAATCCAACGACATGAAACACTCGAGGTGCAACCAGGATGCCAGTAATTCCCGTGAAAAGTACTATTGGAGTAATGAGTGTTATTAGCCCTCCCAGTTGCTGAGTGATGGCCATAGCAATCGGGGTGGTAACGGATTTAGCGGCGACGGACAAAATCATCATAGGTTCGGAGGTCAGCCATAAGGCTAAAGAAATGGCCGAAACAGCGGCAACAAACCCACCAGAAAGCACGGTAATCGTTAATATAGGTAAAAGCTTAGATATGGGTTTTAAATATTTCGAGAGAGGTACTGCTAGGGCTACAGTGGCTGGACCAAGCAGCCAATTCAGTAGGCCGTTAGCTTTGTAATACTGATCAAAATCAACGCTCATGAGCGTCAGTATGGCGGCAATAAAGGGTGTGCCTATAATTAGGGGGTGCAGTAACGGCTTGCCTGAACTGCGTCGGTAAACAGATATGCCGACGCAAAAACCTATCACTGAGAGAACCATTAGCCAAGAGGTCGCTGTAATCTGCTGCCATTGCAGGACAAACAATTCAGCCATTTTTAGTCGTTTCGATAGCTTTTATTAACACCGTCATAAAAATTATCGCCACTAGGGTGCTTAAGACGACCACCAGCATTAGCAAGGGTATTTGTAGACTAATAGCGGGACCAAGGAAAAATACGCCTACGCACGCAGGTATAAAAACTAGAGAGAGATTTTGAATAAGACGAGCACTGACCGGTTCAATAACCCGCGCAAAACCGCTAGGGTAAGCGAGAAATGTTAGCAGGATCAACATTCCCATTAGAGGTCCTGGAATCATCATGCCAGTCCAGGAAACTACTAGCTCTCCAAGCCATTGAAATAGGACTAAGACAGCAAGCCCCCTGATTAAGCTCAGTCCTTGCGCAATAATTGCCATAACCCTATACCAGCCAGCACCACAAAAATAAATAATACCCAGCCTGGCATACTGATACCGAAAAGCTCCCACTGAATTTTGGCACAGTTACCATCACCGCGGATTAGCATGGCAACTACCTCTGAAGCGGGGAAGACATCAAATAGGTAGTCTACCGGTGGACCACAGGTTGGCACGTTTTCTTCCGGCAGGTTCTGTAACCATAGTTGCTTTGCCGAAAAATAGCCGCCCGCGACAGCCCCTACAAGCCCAAGAGCAGCATAGATCTTTTGCCCTTTTTGCCGCGGATTATGCAGCGCCGCCAGCAAAAAGATAACACCGACAAGAGCGACAAATACACGTTGAGTGATACAGAGATAGCAGGGCTCTAGCCCAAGGTGCTGTTGAAAATAAAGTACTGCTATAAGTAGCGCGCCACCACAGCCAAGGGCGACCAAAAAGTTCACTGTTCTATTATTTGGGTAAACCATGCTTTACTCTGTTGTTGGGTGGATTTTTGTGCTGTTTATTATGCCATTAACGGTAATAGTCAGCGAGAAAATCATCAAATGATAGTGTGTCACTCGCCTCTATTTCAGCTTGGCGCTGCAAAGATACTTCAGCTAAATTTTTGTATTTAGCCGTTGTCTCTACGCTGGGCGGATTGGCTTGAAAGTAGTCGCGATGTTCAGCGGCTTTGCGCATGGCCATGGCGTAATAGGTTTCGTTATTGGCTCTCATTTCTTCTAAAAGCATTGCGGCGGGCGTGGTACTGTCGTCAGTCAGTTTTAATTCCATAACATTAAAGACTTGGCTATAGGCCTTAGTTTGATTAGCACTGTTGAGAAGCTCTGCAACCGGCCGCATTTCGTCAAATAATGAATGACCCCATTCCCGGAGGGAGATTTCAGAATCACCCACTAGTAACTTTAATTCTGGATCTCGGCCTTGGTAGACCGTGCGGTCGATATTTTGTGGAATCAGCGCATACTCCACGCTATCGGTTTTCGGGCTGTCTTTAAGCAGGCAAAACAACAAGAATGTATCTAGAAAGTACATGGTTTGCACGTCGATACCACAGGGTAATAGCGGATTGAGGTCGACACAGCGCACCTCAACATACTCCACCCCACGCTCTGCAAGTGCTTGTAATGGCGTTTCCCCGGAGGACGCGGTCCGCTTAGGCCTAATTGAGCTATAGAACTCATTTTCGATTTGTAATAGATGGGCATTCAACTGTTTGTGATTACCTTGACTATCTTTTAGACCGATTTTTTCGTAGTCAGGGTACGGCATTTTTAATGCTTTTCGCAGTGTTTGTGTGTACTGGGGTAAATCATTGTAACATACGGTCAGAGAACTCTGGGCGTGGCTTTGATAGCCCAAATCACCCATGCGTAATGAGGTGGCATAAGGTTGATATAAGCTGTGATGATCACTGCCAAAAGACGTTAATCGATGCTCCCGATTACTGACAAAACTGCGGCAAACTGCGGGCGCAGCGCCCAGCATATAGAGTAGCAACCAAGAATAGCGTCGGAAATTACGAATGAGACTAAAATATCCATCAGACTTAAAATCTTGCAGTGCTTGCTGATTGCCAGCCGCATCTCTTAAATCTTCCCATAGGGAATCCGGCACAGAAAAATTATAATGAATACCGGCTATGGTTTGCATTAGTCGACCATAGCGGTTGCCTAAACCTTGTCGATACACACTCTTCATGGTACCGATATTTGAGCTGCCGTATTGACCCACGGGAATGCTGTCATCTGATCCCAATTGACAGGGCATGCTATTAACCCACAACAACTCATCTCCAATCTCTTGATAGGTAATGCGGTGAATTTCTTCTAACTGATTTAAAACACTATCTGGTGAGGAAGAGGGAGCAGTGATAAATTCAAGCAGTGCTTCAGAAAAGTCGGTTGTGATACTAGGGTGGGTTAGCGCCGAACCAAGTGCTTTTGGGTGTCGGGTTTGCGCTAAACGACCACTAGGGTCAACACGTAGGCTCTCTTTTTCGATACCGCGCACAATACCGGTTAATCGGTCTGCTCGGGCGGGATCTCTGAATAACTGAAGGTTGGCGTTTAAAGACAAATCATTATTCCCTCTTAAGCAGCGCTGGGTTGGCCGATGGTGGCTGCGGTCTGTTCTTTACTGGTCACTTCCACGGATAGCATTGGAACACCATTTGGTCCCAAATCGCACTCAACAACGTCAGCCCTCAGGTTAACATCTTTGGCGTTGAGCTCAATCAGTTGATTAAGCGCTATATCTCGGTGGGGGGTATTAAAAATACGCCTTGCAATAATCTCCGGCGCCCACTGTAATTCCTTGTCGAGCATGCAATTATTCTGCGCCTGCAAAACGTAAGTTTTCATGCTATCTCCGTGACAGACCTATGGTTTTCGGGCACAGTGTAACTCATACATATGCTGAATAAAAAGGGGAAAAAATGAGTAAGCAAGCCTTGGTTCCCATCGCAGATGGAACTGAAGAAATTGAAGCTGTAACGATCATCGATCTGTTGCGACGGGCGGGTGTGGAAGTCACTGTTGCCTGTGTTAGCGAGCAAACGACATTGCAAATAACGGCGTCAAGAGGAACTTACCTTGTTGCTGATTCCGCTATTGAAAATTGTTCAGAAAAATCATGGGATTTGATTGCGCTTCCTGGCGGTGTGGCGGGCTCAGAAGTTCTAGCCAGCTGCGAAATTCTAGATAAACTCCTTCGAAAGCAAGCATCTGAAGGGAAGCTGTTCGCCGCCATCTGTGCGGCTCCGGCTTTAGTGTTAGGGGCCAAAGGACTGTTGGCTGATAGAATAGCGACCTGCCATCCGCAGTTTCATCAGTCTTTGCTAGCCAAAGAGGTAGACGGCGAATCTCGGGTTGCGGTAGACGGAAATTGTATAACGAGCCAGGGGCCTGGCACGGCTATCGATTTTGCGCTAGAGCTCATCGAGCAGCTTTGTGGTGTGGTTAAACGCGAAGAAGTTGCCTCGTCTTTAGTGCTCACAACATCGGCGACTGCCTACTATTAACGGCTTAATTAAGCATAGTATTTGAGTTAGAAGCATACCCCCTTATTTTCTGCTTAAGACTGGCGCCAGCCATATAAAGGCAGGGCACAAATAAAAGCGTTACGGTCGTGGCAAATAATACCCCGAAAGCGAGCGAAGCAACCATTGGAATCAGAAACTGAGCCTGTACGCTGGTCTCAAATAAAATTGGGGTAAGTCCAACAAAGGTGGTCAGTGAGGTCAGGATGATGGGTCTAAAGCGATCAACACTACCCCTGAGGAGGGCCGTATGAACGTCTTCTCCCTCTTCGCGGAGTTGAATGATCCGATCGATCAGAACCAGATTGTCATTGACAACCACCCCTGACACCGCCAACACGCCGACCAGTGACAGAAGGCTGAAATCTAAGCCCATCAAGAGATGGCCGAAAATAGCGCCCATAATACCGAAAGGAATGGCGGATAGAACACCTAAGGGTTTTAGATAGGACTTGAATTCGATGGCCATTAGGGTGTAAATCAATAAAATAGCTAAGCCAAAGAGCTTCAGCGCTGCACTGTTAAATTCCTCTTGATCTTCGATTTGACCATCTTTTTTAATCGACACTTCAGGAAATAATAGACGCATTTCCTCAGCAACATCGCCATACATGATGTCGGCTATCTCACTGACGGTCAACTTACCGGTTGAAGGCAGAGCACTGATAACAATACTTCGTTCCCGGTCTTTGCGCTTGATCCTGGAATATCCGGGAACGTAAGTAGCTTCTGCTACCGAGTAAAAGGGTACTTCTACGCCAGCGGCAGTCCTTATGCGCATGTCTTCAAGGGTATCAACCTGAGACCGGGCATCTTTTGGATAACGCACCATTACTCGCACATCATCGCGGCCGCGCGGGACTCTCTGGGCTTCGGCGCCATAGAAGCCCTGACGTACCTGCGTGGCTACCTGAGAGAGGCTAACACCAAGACTGTCCGCGTTAGGCAGTAAACTGATATCGATGTCCGCGCGCCCAGAATGTAAGTCATCACGTATATTCCTGGTGCCGGGCAACTGCTCTAGTTGCTGCTTTACAAACTGCGCGGCTTCTGCCAACTGATCGGTATTTGATGCTGTTAATGAAATAGAAAATTGAGACTGGGGAGGCCCCAGGGTTATGTCAACATCAATCTTTTTCGCATCCGGCACTGGCCCCATATAATATTGCCATCTTTCAGCCACTAGCTTGGGTTGTACTTTTCCACTTACCTCTGGGCTGAGTTCAACCACCAGACGAAGAGTATCTCCCCACATGAACGATAATTGGTTGGCAATCAGACGATCAGTTTTAACCGCCTCTTGAATAATGGGATCTCCAGCAAGTTGCGTTGAGGCGCGCTCTGCACGTTTTATAATTTCTAGCTTGGCTTCTTTAGAATATCCATCGGGCATTTCCAAGCGCATGCGAATGAAGTCTGAGGCAACATTGGGCATTTGGACCTGCCTAACATAGCCAGAGCCGACGAGCGTTAGCGATAGAGCGAAGGCTAAAAAGAACACCACCAAGGTTAAGTTGTGCCAATCTAATGCTTTTTGCAGTAGAGGGCGAAATACATTTTGGCCGACCCGAGTCAAACCCGTGGCACACCATCGGCGCACCCTGTGCAAGGCACTTAATTCCGAGGTTCGTTCTTTTTCAGGTTTCATTTGGGCCAGGTGTGAGGGCAAAATCCACAGTGATTCGATTAACGAAAAACCAAGAGCGATGATGGTGATAGCAGGTATTGCCCAGAGCAATTGTGCCCAGATTCCAGGTAGAAAGAAAATCGGAGAGAAGAATATCATGGTACTTAGCACCGCTAAAAACACGGGTTTGGAAACTGCCTGCGCGCCCGCTTGCGCGGCAGTAAGCCGATCGTATCCTTCCTCTTGGTGCCTAAAAATACTCTCGCCGACGATAATCGCATCATCAACAATAATCCCTAAAATCAACAGGAACGAAAACATTGATAACATATTTAAAGTCAAGCCGACCCCGGGCAAAACCCAGAGTGCACCCATGTAGGCAACACCGATACCTACGGCCACCCAAAGTGCTAGCTGAGGGCTGAGGAACAGCATCAGTATAATAAAGACCAGGATCAAACCGCCTATGGCATTCTTAGTGAGCAGTGACAGCCGGCCCTCAAACAGCACTGAAAAGTCTTGCCAGGTGTCCATTTGAAGTTCGTTGGGCAGAAAGGAAGCGCCTGTTGCGACATAGTCCTTAACGGCTTTGGTGGTTGCCATCACGTCGGGATCTTCACCCACACTGATAGCAAGAAAAATAGCGGTTTTGCCGTTAAATCGAGTCAGCGAATTACGCTCTTCAAAAGTATCTTTAACCACCGCCACATCGCCAATGGTAATCTCTGTTCCGTCGTCGCGACTGGTCACAGCGATACGGTTAAAATCCTCTTCGTAGTAGGCCTGGCCACGAGTTTGTACCTGTATATCCCCACTATCGGCGCGAATGGTACCCGCGGGTAAATTAAGGGAGGTACGACGAATTGCGCTGACAACATCGTCAAAGGAAAGCCCATAGCGGCGCATATCAATTTCAGATAACTCTATATCGACTTGAGGCTGACGAACACCCCATATCTCGACAAAATCGATATCGCGCATTGCGGCAAGATCATCGCGAATACGCTCTCCATATTCCTTTAGCACAGGCTCTTCGGCATCGCCAAACAGTGCTATTCTGATAACCTCTTCGCGCTCCAGCAACTCAGTCACAATGGGACGTTCTGCGTCTCTAGGAAAGGTGGTAATCGCATCGACACGACTCTTAATGTCGTTGAGCATTTTAGTCATTTCATAGTTGGTATCAATCTCTATGGTGACAGAACCGCGTCCCTTACGGGCTTCTGAGGACAAGCTTTTGATGCCTTCTAGGTTATAAATAGCCTCCTCGATACGCACTACAATTTGCTCTTCGACTTCCTTAGGGCCCGCCCCAGGGTAAGGCATATTGACGGTAATGTAATTGACCGATATCGAAGGGAAAACCTCTTTCCCAATTCCATAGGCGCCAAAAAACCCACCGATTAAAATTATAATCATCAACAGGTTGGCTGCAACAGGATTGCCTACAAACCATCTAATGGAAGTATTCAAAGTGTTGATTCCTCAGTTTCGGGATCAAGAGTTTTGACCAAGATCTCTTTTTTTGGAGAAACCTTCATGCCGGCTATAGCTAGGGGAATACGGGAAGAGACAATGCGCATCCCGGGGGTGAGCCCAACGGCAGTGATACTGTTTGCATTGCTCTGAATTACCGATATTAACTGGTAATGCACCTCATTGTCTTTGTTAAGGGCGAGAATCTCATTGCCCCGATAGACAGCGGTTTTTGGAATAGTTACTGCCCTCTCAATGATTCTCCCAGCAATTTCAGCTTCAACAAAAAGTCCGATATTTAACGGCGGCCTATTACCGGTAACATCTGACTTAAATGGATTTTCTACTTCCGCCACTGCGTAGGTCATTCGACTTTTAACGTCAATGGAGGCATCGGTTCGAACGATCTTACCTTGCCATTCATAAACCTGATCACCCACTCTACTGCGCAGGGTTACGCTAGGATAGCTAATGGTTTTGTTGTCTTCGAAATTCACGGGTAGATCCACTAATGCCGCTTCTCGATCTGACAGTGGAAGACGCACTTCTACGATATCGGTGCTATAGACCTTGGCAATTCGTGAGCCAGGATTAACGTATTGGCCAAGATCAGCAAATGTCTGGCGAATGCGCCCCCGAAAGGGCGCGCTAATGGCGGTGCGCGCTAAATCCAGTTGTGCTTTTTTGAGGTCTGCTTGCGCTGACTCAAGACCCGCCTGAGCGGAGTTCAACTGTGGTTGTCGCAAAAAAAGCGCGTTGGCAGTTTTGTCCTCAAGGTCTCGCCATTCACGCTTGGCTTGTCGCGAGCGCCCTTGCTCCAGGGCCACCTGTTCAGCAGCTTTAGCTACCTGTGCTTTTGCTCGAGTAACCGAAAATTTATAATCTTCTGGCTCAATTTGCACAAGCTTCTCACCGGCTTTAAAAAACCCGCCGTTAGCATACTGATCAGCGGCCTCGACGACTCTTCCAGCCACCTGAGACACTAGATCAATTTCGCGCTTGGGAGCGACTGTACCCTGAGAGAGAATGGTTACAGCAAGGGGCGCAGGTGAGATTGTCATGACCTCCACAGAAAGCGGTGGTTTCGGCGGCCTTGGGGTTCGCTGAGGTTTTGGGCTGAAATAGGCGAGCGCGGCGAGTAATAGAAGCCCGATGATTAAAACGACTGTTGCGATCATTCCCTTGCGGCTTAGTACAAACATTAACGGCTAACCTATAAATGGAGTATGTAGAGGGTTTCAATCAATCTAGATCAAAGCCGCCAGTAATTTAACATTATCTTCGATAGAAGCAAAACGCATCAATGCCTGGATGGTTGACAGAATCTTAAGCCTTTACAGATTAGAGCATCAAGACAAAAACTCTGCTTTTCAATCCAAAAATACGGCAAAAACGAGGTAATGGATTATTTTAGTTAGCTTCGGCTTTTTGGTACTCGTCCTGATCTGACAAGTCATTAAACAGGTCCCTGTCTAATAGACCTTCACTATCGGCTACCACCGCGGTGACCATGCCATCCCCTGACACATTGACAACCGTTCGCAGCATGTCCAGCAGGCGATCAACACCGATAATCAGACCTATACCCTCGACAGGCAAGCCAACTTGCTGCAAGACCATTGCTAAAGTAATTAGCCCTACGCCCGGCACGCCTGCAGTGCCAATGGACGCTAATGTGGCAGTCGCAACAACGGCTAGGTACTCGCTCATGGATAGGTCAAGACCATAGGCCTGAGCGATAAAGACAGTCGCAATGCCTTGCATAATTGCCGTGCCGTCCATGTTCACCGTCGCCCCCAAAGGGATAGTGAATGAGGCAATTGAATTGTGCGCACCCACTCTTGTTCGGGCTACATTTAGAGTGATTGGCATCGTTGCATTGCTTGACGAGGTACTAAAAGCGAACAATAGAGCCGGACGCATGTTTTTAAATAAGGTTAGGGGGTTCAAGCGTGTAAGTAGCGCAAATAGACTGGTATACACTACACTGACGTGGAGAAATAGAACGAACACTATTGTGCCAAAGTAGAGGGCAAGATTGACAATGGCTGAGAAACCTTGGCTGGTGAATAATTTTGTCAACAGGCAAAACACACCATAGGGCGCCAAATTCATCAAAATAGCGACCATTCTCATAATGACATCACTAATCAACTGACAACCGCGCAAAACCGTTTTCCCCGATTCACCAGCCTGCAATATAGCGACGCCTACTAGAATAGCGAAGACAATAACTTGCAACATATTACCCTCTACCATGGCTTGAAATGGGTTAGAGGGAAAAATTCCAATAAAGACATCTTTAAAAGATGGTGCGGGCTGAGCGACATAGCTAGCCGCCTCAGCCGTATTGATGCCTACACCAGGGTCCACGATGTTGGCGATGGTCAGAGCAAGACTCACTGCAATCGCCGTCGTCACTAAGTAGAGGGCGATGGTTTTGAGGGCTACTTGGCCCATCTTGACGTCCTTTCCCATCGAGGCAGAACCACAGACCAAGGAGAAAAATACCAGTGGTACCACTAACAACTTTAAGGAAATGACAAATATCTTACCAATCACATCAAAAATATTATCGACAAACCAAGCGATAAGCGGCGTTTGGTCGGGATCGGCGCCACCCAATGCATTTAGCACTAAACCTAAAATTATACCGAGTACCATTCCTAATAAAATTTTTGATGAAAGTTGCATGTGCGCTTAGAACTCCGTGTTAGCGATGAGATAAAAATTTAAACCGGCTCGAGGACCAGAGTACAAAGCTTGAAAAAAATTCAGGTACCCGAATAAAGATCACTCCGACCACAATGATATTCATAATGGCTACAGTAATGAAAAATTCCATAATACTCCAGCCCAAAAAGCTGAGGAAAAACATTCCTAGCAGACTCCCCCCGACCATAAATCCGGCATTAACAATAGCATTTACTGACAGAATGCGGGCGCGATGGCTACCTGCAGTTCGCTGCTGGACCATTGAGTTCAGAGGTACGATGAAGAAACCACCAAACATACCAATCATTATCAAATCGATGAGTATATGGATGCCGCCGCTCAGGCTCAAGAACTGTCCTGGCATTACTCCACTGAGCGACATATGTGCTTGCTGATAGGCAATGGAGGTAAAGCTCAGGTCAAAGGCAAAAACACTCAAACCGAGAGCGCCCAATGGGACAATTCCTGGTTCGATAGCGCCTCTAGACAAGCGGTTACAGAGTAAGGAGCCAATAGCGACGCCAACAATGAATGCGCCGAGTAAAATAGAGATTAGGCGGGGGTGACCATTTAATATAGTTACAGTGAAATTGGGCACCTGGGTCAAAAAGCAACCGCCATAGAGCCAAAACCAGGAGATCGCCATAATGCAGTAAAACACCGTAGGATTCTCTCGTGCCATGCGGAAATTCCCCGCTGTTTCGGTAAATGGATTTAGCCGTAGCTTTTGCCCAGGATTTTCTGAGGGAGCCTCTGGAATCTCCCTACTAGTCAACCATCCAACAACTGAGACAAAAATAATGAGGCCACTTAATATAGCAATACCATTCTCGAGCGTTACCATCCATCCGCCAATCAATGTGCCAAGTAAAATAGATCCAAACGTACCCATGCTGATCTGTGCATTGCCTGCTAATAACTCATCGTTCTTTAAATGTTGAGGGATGAGAGAATATTTTGCAGGGCCAAAAAATGCTGATTGGGTGCCGAGTAAAAATAAGATGACCAGCATGAAATTAAAATTCTCAGTCATCAGAGCGCAGGCGCCGGCCAACATAATAAAAATCTCAGCAAGCTTAACTCTGCGCATCAACATTGCTTTGTCATAGGTGTCGGCCAATTGGCCGGCTGTCGTAGAGAATAGGAAAAAGGGCAGGATAAATAAGCCAACGGCCAAGTTAGTGGTGAAGTTAGTGCTGCTATTTGACCCCGCTGCCGCGGTACTAACGACAATCACCAAGAGGGCATTTTTGAATAGGTTGTCATTGAACGCGCCGAGAAATTGAGTAATAAAAAAAGGTAGGAACCTTCTTTGAGTAAACAGGTGAAACTGACTTTTCAGCTGATTAGGTTGTTCCATTGAAACCTCGTTATTTAGCGTAATGACTCGCGCCTAAAAAGTGTAGAGACACCTAAGGCTGATCTCCTACCACCCAACTGTCATGTGGCTCTTTAGGAACGTAAAAAAAATCACCTTCATGCATCTCTACAACAGGGCCGTCAAAAAAAGCCGCTGTAGCACACCCAGATATTACCATTCCGACATGCTCAACATCACAAAAATCTTTACCCAAGGGTCGGTCTACATCTAAGGACCACTTCCAGTCCGGCATATAAGTCGCACGGCCTATGGTCACCGTTTCAAATTTGCCTTTGTCAAAGGTAGTGACTTCATCCGGGTTATCAAACTGTTTAAGAATCATATCCATACTAATACTCCTAATGTCTCATCAGTCGATTTTTATGTGTTTAAGTTAAGGCTGAGAATAGAGGTTTTTCGACTACCTGCCTGCCTTCGTTGAGGGTCAGAAAAACAATTTAGCTCGGTGAATCCAGCCTTTCTCATCATACCAGCGGAGGCTAGGTTCTGTTCATGCCGGGATATGAGTAACTCATTTGCGCCAAGTTCTTTGGCTGTTATTGCGATCTGTTTAAGCAGAGTGCTACCAATACCTTTTCCGTTCCACTGAGAATGTACAACCACTTCAGCCACATAAATCACATCATTTCGGCCAATATGGTGATCAAAAAAACCTGGGATATCTCCGAGTTTACAATAAATGGCAAGGCCAACAATAGCCTCTCCATCCTTGGCTACCAGACAGTAATCAGCCCCTACAGAAAGGCGTTTGAATTGCTGATTTATGCCATCCTCGGGAAGGTAGTTCCATTGATTGGTGCCGTTTTGCACGAGAAACTTTTGTAGGTAGTCAAGTTCATTCGATAAAGCAAAATGTGTCGTTAACATGATCGAATGCTCTTTAATGTTAGGTCAGTAAGGCGGCAGTTTTAACTTGAGCATAAACCTTATCGCCCTCTTTAAGATTTAGATTATAAGCCGATTTACACGTAATTCTGGACAGCAGAGCAGTTTCATCGGCAATTAATCGCACCGTCATCTGAGATTTACTTTCTTTAACAATCGCATCGATGGTGACAGGAATAATATTGAGAATGCTCGTGTTTTGTTGCGGCTCAAGAGTAATGCTGACATCACGGGCGAGCACCTGTAAACGGACTTTTGAACCCACGATTAAAGGTTCAGCCACTACTGAAAATTGACCGCCTAGAAATGCCACAGAGGCTAAGCCAAATTCTTCATCGTAGTGCGACACGGAGGCTTTAATAATACTTTCAGCACGAGATTGATGAGCCATCGGCAGATCCAGAGAGGTGAATATTTCACTCATCTTGCCGGAGGCTGTTATCTCGCCATTATCAAGCAACAGCATGTGATCGGCTAAGCGAGCAACCTCGTTGCGTGAATGGCTCACATACAGAACTGGGATGTCTAGCTGCTGATAAACGGATTCAAGGTAGGGCAATATGTCGGCTTTTTGATCGTCCCCTAAGGCTGCCAAGGGCTCATCCAGTAACAACATTGACGGGTTTGCGGCTAACGCGCGCGCGATGGCAACGCGCTGTTGTTCACCACCCGATAACTGCCATGGCATACGCTTTAGCAGGTGCTCTATACCAAGCAAGTCTATGGCTTGTTGCAGGACGGCTGCAGAAGATTCATCTTTTGCACGCGCCACGCCATAGTTGATATTACCTTGCACCGTGAGATGGCTAAATAGGCTGGGTTCTTGGAAGACATAGCCGATTTTACGTTGGTGTGTTGGCAAAAATACTCCATTCCCTTGCCATAGAGTATCACCTACTTTGAGGTAGCCATTATCGGCGTGCTCCAACCCTGCGATAGCTCTTAAAAGTGTTGTTTTTCCGCTGCCAGAGGGGCCGAATATGGCGGTTACGCCGGTTTCAGGAATAACAGTGTCGATGTTGAGAGCAAACTCACCACGTTGAATATTAAACCGCACGGCTATCGTCATGGTTGGCCCACCGTGTAGCGACGGTTAGTACCATAAACAATAATCAACAACAGAAATGAGAACAGTAAAAGACTGCCGGCTAACCAATGTGCTTGACCATACTCGAGGGCCTCAACATGATCATAAATAGCAATTGAAGCGACTTGCGTACTCCCAGGAATATTGCCGCCAATCATCAACACTACCCCGAATTCACCCAGGGTATGAGCGAAGCCCAACACACTCGCAGTAATAAATCCCGGCTTAGCCATGGGCACGGCAATGGTAAAGAACCGATCTAGTGGCGATGCGCGAAGTGTTGCGGCTACCTCTAAGGGTCTTTGGCCAAAAGCAGTAAAGGCATTTTGCAGCGGCTGCACAACAAAAGGCATGGAATAAAACACCGAGCCAATCACAAGTCCGGTAAAGGTAAAGGCCAAGGGCGCACCACCTAACATATCCACAAGGCCGCCGATCGGACCATTAGGGCCAAGTGAAATTAGCAAATAAAAGCCTAGCACCGTCGGGGGTAAAATAAGTGGAAGGGCAATAATGGCCTCGATAATATACTTAAATCGCCATTGACTGCGTGACAGCCACCAGGCCAGAGGTGTACCAATAATTAATAACACGAGCGTACTCACCGACGCCAACTTAAGGGTCACGAAAAGCGCGGTTAAATCCTGTCCACTGAGGATCATGGTAAGTCATATCCGTAATTTTGAATAATCTGTCGAGCTAGGGAGCCTTTTAAAAATTCCAAAAAGTCCTTCGAAGCTTGTTTGTCGTTTAATAATACTGCTTGCTGATCAATCGGGCTATAAAGAGATTGGGGCGGCAGCCAAAATGATCCTTGCACAGATCGCTTAGGGTTGACCACTTGCGAATAGGCGACAAAACCCAACTCAGCATTACCGCTGTGCACGAATTGAAACGTTTGGGCGATGTTCTCCCCACGCACTAGTTTAGTTTGTAGCGTTGGCCATATATCCAGCTTCACCATAACTTGCTGTGCCCCCAAGCCATAAGGGGATAATTTAGGGTTAGCCAGAGCCAAGTGCCGAATGTCTTGGCTATTCAATAGAGTCTTTTTGACATCATTGACATCAGGCTTTGAAGTCCACAGGACCAGCTTTCCTCTTGCATAGGTAGTGCGACTGCCTATAAGAGCGATACCTTGCTCTTCTAAAAGCGCGGGTCGTGCTGCGTCTGCAGCGAGGAATACATCGAAAGGCGCACCATTTTTGATTTGCGCATAGTGCTTACCCGTAGAGCCAAACGAAAGTACGAAATGATGAGCCGTTGTCTTTTCAAACTCCACCGTGAGGGCTTTCATTGCAGTGGCAAAATTGCTGGCCACGGCCACTCTAATTTCATCAGAAAGTGCGGTTGTGCCCGCGCTCCAGAGAGTCAATATAAGCGATAAATTAATGGCTAGTTGTTTGATGGCAACGGCATCCGAATAATGAGTGTGTATCTCTCTATGCTACTGCTTGGAATCTGGGGCCGCAAGCGATGTGTTTCGACCGCGGCGAGATAAGGTTTAACCAAACAGCCAACTATGCATTAAGCGCCCAGGCGTCAGTGTGAAACTACCTGCCACTAGAAGAGCGCCGACATATAAACCAATCATTTTGCGCCTATGTACCCCGACATTGCCGGTGCGTATAGCCCTATACGCTGTGGGTACTGTATATAAAACAAACAGGCTTAGCAGATGGATGTAACCAAAATGATTTAGAAATAGAGGGCCGATAATGGCTTCCATAAAAAGTGTAACGATGGCGGTAAATAGCATTAGCACCATATAGATTTTACCCAGCAGCCGGTGGGCGGGTGTTCCTTTACGATTCAGTAGCAGGTAAGTACCGATGACGAAGGCTGGTGCTAAAGTGCCGAGATGAAGATAGGTTAATTGCATATAGGTCATCACAAACCCTTTTAAGTCAGTCTACTATTGGGCTGCTTTGTTGCCACCGGATGCTCGGTTTCCCCAGGGAGAGGGTGGCTCAAACGTTGATATATACAGCCCCTCTACTTTTTCTCTCGCCCAGGGCGTTCTGCGCAAGAATTTTAAGGACGACTTAACTGAGGGGTTGCTCTTAAAGCAGTTAATACTGATGCGCTGCGCAAGGCCATCCCAACCATAATGGTCAACGAGGTTAGTTACCACCATTTCTAAGGTGATGCCGTGCAATGGGTTGTTGGGCTGTTTTTCAGTCATTCGGCACTATAGCATCACTCGTCGAAAGTGACTTTAAATAGGTTTCATAATGTTTTAACAGCGAAGAGGGCGCCTCTACTTGGGGATAGTGGCCAATCAATGGTAGTTCAGCCAGATAATCTAATCGGCAATTCAGTTCTTTATAGCGTGCCACCATATGGTCACCCGATACTGGGTCTACAGAGCCATTAATTAAGCCCAGTGGAATAGTGGATTTTTGTAGTGCTGATACCCAGCGCTCTCGATGTTCAATCCGATCACGCATGTAGGTAATCAGATTGTGGAAAATGTGCTTTCCGTCGCTGAAATTAATTAGCCACCAAAAATTTTCTAGGTCTTGTTCTGAAGGCTTACTTTGTGGGCCAAAAACCGAACTAAAATTTTTGCTGAATTTTGAGTAACCGGTTAATCGATTTAAAAATTTACCTAATGGGCTCAATAGTAATTTTTGCGTTAGCAGCGCTCGGTGCGTTTCGGGGAATAACCCGCCATTAAGGAGGCAGCAGGAAAGCCATGTTCCTGCTCCAGCGCCGGTCAACTGACGCGCCAACAGTTCTTGCGCTACCGTATCGCCATAGTCGTGCGCCAACACATGAAAGTTATCAAGACCTTTTGTTTTAACTAAGGCTTCAACAATGTCAGCTTGACCATGAATACTATAGCGATGGCTGTTGGGCTTGTCCGAGAAGCCAAAGCCCAGCATGTCTAAAGCGATTAATCGATAGTTCTGTGAGAGCGCATGCCAAATGGGAGCCCAATCCCAACTTGACGTAGGGAATCCGTGTAGCAATACAATAGTCGGTAAATGGGTAGCACCTTCATCGACAACAAAGATCGAGTGGCCAAGTAAAATTTCTAGCTCACCCCGCGACTGCCATTGTTTTGGAGAGATGTAGTCAGGGTTGTCATTTGAGTGCATTAGGCGTTCCAAGCGTTAGTTATCAGTACTCTAAAGTCACTATACTAAGGGCTAGAAGCTTGACCTTAATTTCTCCTAAGTGCAATACTGAGCGGATTCAAACCTTAAGAGAATCATGCCGAATGCCTACGGAAATTCAGAATATTGATACCCTCATTAAAAATGCAAAAGTATTTAATAATGGTGAGACACCTGTTGTTGAGGATGTCGCGGTCAGTGACGGGCGTATCGTCGCACGCGGCACAGACTTGAATGAAGAGAATGCCCGCAGAGTTATCGATGCAAAAGGTATGTGGTTGATGCCGGGCTTATTCGACATACATACTCACTACGATTTAGAGTTAGAAGTTGCACCAGGATTACCTGAATCAACGCGCCACGGTACCACATCAGTGGTGATCGCCAATTGCAGTTTGGGGCTAGCGTTTGGTGCTCAGCGCGACGGCACTAATGACCCTATAGTGAGTTGTTATGCGAGAGTTGAAAATATCCCCAAGTCGGTACTCAAAAATTGTGCCGACAATATCACTTGGGATAATCCAAAAGCTTATTTGGAACATTTGGATGAATTGAATCTGGGGCCTAATGTGGCGGTTCTTTTCCCTCATTCAATGTTGCGTATCGACGCGATGGGGTTTGATAACAGCGTGACTCGAGATCCCACCAGTCATGAAATTAACAGTATGAAAGAGACACTTTCAGCCGCCCTTAAGTGTGGCTATGCTGGGTTCTCAACCGATGCACTGCCTTTCCATTATTTGGCGGCTCAACCTCACTGTGAGAAGACTATTCCGACTCAGTTCGCAAAGTATGGCGAACTTAAACAGCTTGCTCAGGTAGTCAGAGAGCAGGGGTCTACTTGGCAGGCGACCCCACCAAAAGACAGTGTTATAGGCACTTTAAGGACTTTTTTACTGACCAGTGGCAGGCTTCATGGGAAACCGCTGCGAACCACTGTTGTGGCAGCCTTAGATATTGCCAATAACTGGAAGCTGTCTAAGATGGTAAAGACATTATCAAATTTACTTAACTCTTCCTTGGTGCAGGGCGATTTTCATATGCAAGCGTTGGGTGCACCTTTTAAGGTTTGGTCTGATGGGGCGATTACCCCGATTGCGGAAGAAATTCCAGAACTGCGTCGGCTGAATGAGACGGATATTGAGGATCGTGAAGGGCGGCGTAAAATCATGCACGAGACTGACTATATTAGGTCATTCAAAGACATGTGGATGAGGGGTAAGCAAGGCTGGAATCTTGATCGACTAAAACGCAAACTAAATATCGAGGATTTTGCTTTCAATCGAACACTAGCTGATATGACAGTGGATAGATGCCCGCAAAAAAATTGGGAGGGAATGGATTTTCAGGCGGTTTTAGATCGTGTTGTGGCTATTAAGCAAGATCAGTGCAAAGAGCCGGTCAGTAAAGCAGAGCAGAAATTAGTGAAATCAGATTTTTTCTGGATTGCCGATGAAGGCGACTTCATGCTGCAAATGCTGAGAACCTTTGATACAGATTTAACCTGGAGTACGGTGACGGCAAATCGTGATTTAAAGGTAGTTCGAGAGTTGTTGATGAACCCTAAGTTGCTGCCCGGGTTTAACGACAGCGGTGCTCACTTAACCAATATGGCGTTTTATGATGTCAACCTGAGAAGCTTGAAGCTAGCGGCTGAGGGTGGCGATGGCGATGTTAGTTACATGGTTAAGCGGCTGACTAAAGATGCGGCAGATGTATTTGGTGTTGCTGGCGGGACTATCTATGAAGGCGATGTTGCTGACCTTATATTGATCGATCCAGAGCAGCTGGCAAGCTATGACGGCGAGAATAATGTACAGCGAATTCACCGTGAAGAATTTCAGCATGAGCAGTTAGTTAATCGATCAGATGGCGTGGTGCCATTGGTGATGATTGGCGGTCATACGGCGTGGGAGGACAATGATTTTGCACCTGACTTGGGGCAAAAGCCAATGGGCCGACTGCTGCGGTCGGTTCATGCTACCTAGAGCTTACCCTTGAATTTATGGGGTTAATCGACCAATCGTCGGTGCCAGACAATAAATACAAATCCCATAATCAGTTGCCAGCCGCCATATAAAAGTAGTGACAGTAACACCATGTCTGCAAGCGGGTTTGGCTGTCCAGCCAGGGTTGGGAATAATGAAACCTTTATTAATAACCCCAAATTGACATTTCTAACCACCACCTCCATTTCAATAGCTGTGCGCTCTGGGCCCCTAAGACTGAAGGTTTTGGTGACGAAAATGCCCGCAATGGTGAGGCTGAGTATAAACATACTCAGTAATACAAGGTCCGTAGAGGTTGTATAGGAAAAATTAATACGCCCAGCACCGAGAGAGCCAAGAACGATAATAGCTATACCTAAAAGTGAACCCCTTACACAAAAGTTGGAAAAGGGTTGGGCATATTGCGGATATTTTTTCAAAAAACTCATACCCAATAGCAAGGGTACTAACAGACAAAAACCGATCTCAATCGCCACTTGCCCGGCGGGCATGGAGAAATCGGCAGGCATAAAGTCAGCCACTAAAAATTCGAGTATTAGTGGTGTAGTGACCAAACAGGCGAACGATGTTAAAGCCGTTATGCTGATCGACAGGGGTACATTGCCTCGGGCTAAAAAGGTAAAAATATTCGACACTGCGCCACCGGGAATAGCGGCAATAATAGCGATGCCAATGACCATGCCGGGGGGGAGATTTGTGTAACTAATAAAACCAAAGGCAATAAGCGGTGCTATTATTAGCTGCATCATCAACCCTAGGCTCACCGCTTTGGGTTCTTGCACGACTTTTTGAAAATCAGCTACTTGCAGTCCAGCCCCCATACCTAACATTGCCAGCACTAACTGCACAACGGCGACCCAATATTCGTATTGCAGATAAAGCTCAACCATATTATTTATCCTTAACAGTTACCGTTGTTCAAATTTTTTTGTAGGTCAGTACTTTTTCTTCGAGCGTTAAAAGACGTTTTTTTAAAGGTAAGCCACCACCATAGCCACCCATGCTCCCATCGCTGGCAATCACTCTATGGCAGGGGATAATAATAGCTAATGCATTGGCACCGTTGGCGGTGCCGACAGCTCTTACCGCGCCCACATTACCAATCGTTGTTGCTAAATCTTGGTAAGACAGAGTTTCACCGTAGCGAATAGTCTGCAGGGCATCCCATACACTTTTTTGGAAAGGTGTTCCCGCGGTTATCAGAGGAAGATCAAAAGATGTCCGGGCTCCCGAAAGATATTCGTTTAATTGGACTTTGGTGGTTTCGATGACATCACTATTTTTTTCAATGAACAGGGCACCGAGCAACTTTTGAATTCGATCATCAACAGCTGAGCGTAATTTGCGGTAGTGAAAGTCACAGAGACAGAGCTTATTATCGTAGGAGCCCAAGATAAATTCAGCATAAGAATGCTTAAAGTATTGAATGCTGATTTGTGGCCTCAGTTTAGCCATCCTTACGACCTTGAAGGGCGGCTAAAATTTTATTGGCGACTAACTGCGCCTGTGCATAGGCTATATTGTGATTGCCGTCTTCAATAGCTTCAAGTTTCAACTGCGGAACATCTGCAGCCATTTCAGCAGCACCCGAGTAGGGCACTACTTCATCTGCCGTGCCCCATATAGCTGAAACAGGGATGCCAGCCTTGCCAACTATCTTATAGCGATGGGCCAAATCATGCATTGGATAATGGCGCAGAGTTGATAGCAATGCCTCGGTATAGCCTTTAAAAGAGGCTTGTTTTTGAAACTTCTCATACATATCTTTTGGCGCCAGACCTTCTTCTATTTCGCTCTGGATAGCAGTGCCTGCATATTGATTGCCAAACACAGTGGCGAGCCATTCTCCTATAATTGGTTTGGCAGCTAGGGCCGAAGAGTCGGGGTCATCCATATAGCCCGCCGGTGCGATCAATATAAGCTGTTGAATCTGCTCAGGGTGCGAAGCAGCATAATCAACAACATTAGCGCCACCCATTGAATAACCAACCAAGGTTAGGGGTGTTTTAAGTTCTAGGTTAGCTATCACGCCCGCTAACTCACTTTGGTAGAGTTCAGCATTGTAAGGTCCGGCTGGACGATCAGAGAACCCGCGCCCTAGATGATCAAAGGTAATAACCTGATAACCCTTAGCAACGAGTGACGGAGTGATCTGGTCCCAAACGAATTTTGGTGTACTAAAACCATGTACTAATATGACAGCCGGCGAATTGATTGGCCCTTCGCGAGTGTAAGAGAGCGTGCCATATTCAGTGTCCAGATAGAGCCCGCCAATCTCCTCACGGGCTTGTTCATTAAGCTCTTTTAAACCATTGCGCGCCGCCATATAGACCGCCAGTGACATGACCAATAGAAATAGGCCAGCATAAATAAAGAGCATCATTACTTTTTTCATTTACTTGCCCTATTAAAACTCTCTAAGTGAAAATCAAACTAGCGGCCAGGATCAACATCAATAGGCCAATGAAAACTTCCAGTATTTGCCATGCCCGAGGTTGTTCAAATACCGGAATTAAAATGCGCGCGCCGTAACCTAGGCTGTAAAAAAACACAAAAGAGGCACTGACAGCACCTAGTGTAAAGGCCTCTATGTCAGCTGAAAATTGCGTTGAAACAGAGCCTAAAAATATGACAGTGTCGAGATAAACATGAGGGTTTAACCAGGTAAAACTAAGACAAAGTAAAGCAATTTTTAACGCGGAGTCCGGGGCACTATCACTCGGGACTAGACTATGTTTTTGACTATAGGCAGAGTAAAAACTCATTGCAGCATAAACAGCCAGGAAGGCTGCTCCGCCATAGCGGGCAATGTTCTCGACCCAAGGATATTGCTCAACAAGTGCGCCAAAACCCATGGCGCCAAAAGTAATGAGTATGGCATCAGAAATAGCGCAAAGACTACAGACTAAAAAGACATGCTGCTTTTTTAGACCCTGTTTCAAGACAAACGCATTTTGTGCGCCAATCGCCAAAATCAACGATAGCCCAAGCGCAAAGCCGGAAAGATATGCTGTCATGGATTTAGAAATCCCTAAATGCTGTAAGGCAGGAGTATACCTTATTAGTATCTCTGCGCCTGAGAGTCCGCGGGACCTAAAAGTTGAGCGGAGGGTACGGATTGAATTCTCTCCGCCTTTGCTAGTTCTGCCATATCGGGGAAAACCAGTTTTTGGTTCGACGTGAGATCCTTGCCAATAAAGTTTTTAAACACTACTATATATGCCGATAACAGATAGAAATAGTCAGTGGCTGTTGTAAAGCGGGTCTAGCGGGAGGCCAGTAGTGGTGCTGACCGCAACGAGTAGCGAAGTAATTATCATTGTTACTGTTCACGCCTTCGCGCTTCATAGATGACCATAACATCCCTTAGTGAGTACCCTGACGTTCTCATACGTGACCCCCGGTACGGATACTTCTCCCGCCTTTTCGGCCTGAAGACGCCTCGATCGGACGTCGCCCATCGCCCACGCTGAGGCATTACAGGACTTTAATCCTCTACACAAGGCCCTATAACACCGCCCAAAGCCCATAAGAGCTTTAGCGAAGCGATCCAACGGCTCTTCAGAGACCGACTCCGCCAGCCTGTATTAGGCCTTAAATTGACTGTGCATTTGGTGTCCCTGGGAAAGATTATCACTGTCTAGCAGAGCACTATGACAATGGATTTTGCCAGGAGCTGTTGGGCAAAAGGCTCAGGTACACTCGGTATGTTAGTTTCGGTAAGAGTGGACAAAACAGTAGACATATTGAAGGTCTTGACAGTGAGTGGGGATCTTGCAAGACCAGCAAATAGCTTAGCTATGACTGTTAATGGAGCCGAAAGTAGACGATGAGGTACTCTCTCACCGCCATATTAAGTCTTCAAAGGCTCTACAGTCCGTTTCCTGCGGTCTGATATTTATCTTAGCGTGTCCAATGTTTCTTTTAAAAATATTTCATTCTTTCATTTTTAATAGTGCGTTCTTTACACCGGATACACTATTTAATCGATTGGGACTAATAGTCAAACTCAATTTATATTCGGTTAGCGCACCAGAGTAATCACCATTCAAAAACAACATGTCTGCTAGCAACTCTCTCGCCGGAATAACCGCCCCTGGCGTTACTGGGGCTTTGTCTAGCGACTCTTCAATATCGGCAGCTTGACGAAGTTCAATTAAGGCTTGAGTCTTTTCGCCAACACTAAAAGTAATCCATGATTGGACAACTTTTCGCTGAGCATCTACGAGTGTTGCCCAATAATCAGGACTTTTTATTTTTGTTTTCTCATACAAAGTATCCAGTACTTTTAGATTTTCCTTTGCTGCTTTCAAGTCGTTATTTCTTGCCGCTCCAAGCCCTCGAGCATAATAGGTGATTGCTTCTACTTCAGGGAAATTCTGCCAAGCAATGTAACTAGGTTCTTGCGTTTTTAGCTGGCTTGCCTGTTGCCAATTTCTTTGCTCTAACGCTAGCCTTGCAGGCATCGCCGACAGAGCATAGGCGGCCGGGAAAGTAGCCTGATGCGGATGTTTCGATTCTACTTGCTCTAATGCTTGCTGTACCTTATCTCCTTCACCTAGTTGCAAATAACCGTAGACCAAATAATCCATGGCATGAACATAGTGCATGGTAGTCGAACCATTCGTTGGATAATTTAACGCCGCTGTTGCCGAGCGAATATTCCAACTTATCACGTCAGTCCACATCCCCAGCCTGGTAAAGATATGGCTTGGCATGTGCAGGGCGTGAGGGACATCAGGCGCGATTTTGTCATAATCTCTTGCCGCTTCAACAGCAAGCTTGGCCAAGAGCGTATTGTCGTAAGCATGGATAGTATAATGAATTACGCCAGGATGAGTCGGTGACTGCCTACGGAATTTGTCTAGAAAAGCACCGACTTGTTTGTTTTGGCTGAAAGTTGAATCTTTCTTAGATGCTATGGCAAGTTTAGATAATCCGAAAAATGCAGCGGCGTCTATGTCGTTAGGATTTTGTTGATAGACTATCGCTTGAGCTTTAGCCCACTTTGCTGTTCGGGTTTGATCCGAGACCATTTCCCCATTTTCATAGTATTGTGATGCTGCATGGATGTAAGTTTTTTCTCGTGTGGTGGATTTCAGTTTTCGCGCTGTAGCAAGAGCCGATTGCCCTCGAGTTAAAGCTTCGACCTTAATAGAGTCAGACCACAAAGGATGAAAGAGGCTCATTGAATATCCCCAATACATCATTGCACAATCCGGTTCTTTCTCTATCCACTGAGCAAATAAAAGTTCCGCTTGAGCGTACATCATGTGGTGCAACAAGCCAACGCCCGCATTCATGCCTTTTTGTGCGTCTAGAGTGCAGGATACAGAAAAATTGACTTTACCCAGGTTACCTAGGTTTTTAATGAGTATATCTTCGTCTTCCTGACCTTCATGGGCATAACTAGCCAAACTGACGGATACAATGATTGCGACTAAATATATTTTTGATATGCTTTTCATAAGATGACTCCTAGGATTGACTTTTAACCTATCATAGGTGGAAGACGTCAGGTTATCACTGTGAGCTCTAAGTGACAAACCATCCTTCTGCTTCACTTGGTTATACTACTGCACATGCTCACAGAGCCTAACAACCGTATATGTCAGACCCTTGCCATCATGGCTTCTGCCCAGTAAATTACCTGGCCCAGCATCTTCGATGGCATGCCAATAAGGCGTTAAGGCCATCGAAAATTCCTCAATTAATTAAAACTAAAGAACAAATTTAGGTTTTTTATCAATAGATTTTGAAGCTGCATCCTGGGCGCTTACCAAACGCTGCCCCACTAGTCGTTGCAAACATTGATCCATAGTTTGCATACCCTGGGCTTGGCCTGTTTGGATGACCGAATACATCTGCGGGACCTTGTCTTCGCGGATTAGGTTTCTGATCGCGGGGATACCCAACATAATTTCATGGGCGGCCACGCGGCCGCCACCGTTTTTCTTCACTAACGTTTGTGAAATAACGGCTCTTAGCGATTCGGACAGCATCGAACGGATCATTGATTTTTCGGCTGCCGGGAATACATCTATTATTCTATCGATTGTTTTGGGTGCAGAATTGGTATGCAAGGTACCGAAAACTAGATGCCCGGTTTCAGCTGCTGACATCGCTAGCCTGATGGTTTCTAAGTCACGTAATTCGCCAACCAAAATAACATCTGGATCTTCCCTTAACGCCGACCGCAAGGCATTGTTAAAACTATGGGTGTCTCGATGAACTTCGCGCTGGTTAATCACACATAGTTTGTTTTCATGGACAAACTCGATGGGATCTTCGATGGTTAAAATATGATGTCGTCTGTTGGCGTTAATGTGGTCAACCATAGCGGCCAGAGTTGTACTTTTGCCAGAGCCTGTCGCTCCGGTTACCAGCACAAGACCATTGGGTTGATTAATGATATCTTTGAATATTTTCGGCGCACCTAATTCGTCCAGGCTTAATATCCTGCTTGGGATCGTTCTAAATACCGCTGCCGCGCCGCGATTTTGCACAAAAGCGTTAACTCTGAAGCGAGACAAGTCCTTTACTTCAATGGAGAAATCGGTTTCCAGGTTTTCTTCATACTCTTTGCGTTGCCCGTCATTCATTATTTCATAAATCAATGAATGCACTTGTTTATGATCAAGTTCAGGAATGTTCAAGCGACGCATTTCACCATCGACTCTTATAATAGGCGGCAGCCCAGCCGAAAGATGTAAATCAGACGCTTTATTCTCAATACTAAAAGCCAAAATTTCGGTAATATCCAAGTAATATTCTCCGTAAATAATGTTGCAACATGGAAACAATAGCAGAGCGACTCAAAAGCGCATGTGCAACAGTTAAGCAATGTGCCTTAATACTATGAGGCAGAGGGGTAGATCTTATATCCTATTTATCAATGCCAAGGTCGTCCCAAAGTTCGTCAATACGCTGCTTGACGGCCTCGTCCATGAGAATAGGCTCGCCCCATTCGCGACTGGTTTCACCGGGCATCTTATTGGTGGCGTCTAGGCCCATTTTTGAACCTAAACCAGATACGGGTGAGGCAAAATCTAGATAGTCGATAGGGGTATTTTCAATCATAACCGTGTCCCGCAAAGGATCCATACGTGTGGTCATTGCCCAGATAACATCTTCCCAGTTGCGCACGTCGATATCATCATCAGTGACAATGACAAATTTGGTATACATAAATTGCCGTAAAAATGACCAGACACCCATCATTACTCGCTTAGCGTGGCCGGGGTACTGTTTTTTCATGCTGACCACCGCCATACGATACGAGCAGCCTTCAGGCGGTAGGTAAAAGTCGACAATCTCAGGAAACTGCTTTTTCAGGATAGGCACGAACACTTCGTTTAATGCGACGCCCAAAATAGCCGGTTCATCTGGCGGGCGGCCAGTATAGGTACTGTGATAAATAGGATTTTCACGATGGGTAATACGATCGATGGTAAATATCGGAAACGACTCTACCTCGTTGTAGTAGCCAGTGTGATCGCCAAAGGGCCCTTCATCAGCTTCATCGCCATGCAAGAAGCCTTCAAGAATGTATTCTGCACTGGCAGGCACTTGTAAATCACTGCCAAGGCACTTTACCACTTGGGTTTTTTCGCCACGCAACAGGCCTGCAAAGGCGTATTCAGATAGCGTGTCTGGCACAGGCGTTACTGCACCCAATGTTGTTGCTGGATCAGCACCCAAAGCAATGGCTACAGGGTAAGGCTTGCCAGGGTTTTTCTTTTGAAAATCGCGATAGTCCAGAGCGCCGCCACGGTGAGCCAACCAACGCATAATTAATTTATTTTTGGCAATCTTTTGCATGCGATAGATACCAAGATTTTGACGCTCTTTTTCTGGACCGCGAGTCACCGCCAATGCCCAAGTAACGAGCGGTCCGGCATCACCGGGCCAGCAGGTTTGAATAGGTAGTTGGTCGAGATCAACCTGATCACCCTCAAGCACCACTTGCTGGCAGGGAGCTTTTTTGACCACTTTGACCGGCATGTTAAGTACCTGCTTAAAGTCGTGGCGCTTCTCCCACAGATCTAACAATCCTTTGGGGGGGTCCGGTTCTTTTAAAAAGGCCAGTAATTCACCAATCTCGCGAAGGGCACTCACGTTTTCTTGGCCCATACCTAAAGCAACTCGTTCGGGGGTGCCGAATAGATTGCACAACACGGGAATCTTATAGCCTTTGGGATTTTCAAAAAGCAGTGCTGGGCCTTTTGCGCGCAGTGTACGGTCGCTAATCTCGGTCATTTCTAAATAGGGATCGACCTCTTGGCTAATACGGACCAACTCTCCCCGTTGTTCGAGAAGAGCGATAAAGTCGCGAAGATCAGCGCTTTTCATAATCGATGAGCTCGGTATCTCTGCTTAGAGATTGTTACTTACGTTTCATGGCACCGAAGAATTCGGTATTATTTTTGAATCCTTTAAGCTTCTCAACCATAAATTCTGTAGCACCTATGTCTTCCATATCATGGAGGAGTTTGCGCAGAATCCAAATACGTTGCAGTTCTGATTCTTCAATCAACAGCTCTTCACGACGCGTGCCGGAGCGACGGACATTAATCGCTGGGTAGACACGTTTTTCTGCGATCTTGCGATCGAGAATTAATTCCATGTTGCCGGTGCCTTTGAATTCTTCGTAGATTACTTCGTCCATCTTGGAGCCAGTATCCACCAGCGCAGTAGCGATGATGGTTAAGCTGCCGCCGTGTTCAATGTTACGCGCAGCACCGAAGAAACGCTTAGGCTTTTCAAGAGCATTGGCATCAACACCACCTGTAAGCACCTTGCCTGATGAAGGGATTACGGTGTTATAGGCGCGAGCTAGACGGGTGATCGAGTCGAGCAGAATTACGACATCCTTCTTATGCTCGACTAATCGCTTAGCCTTCTCGATCACCATTTCAGCAACTTGCACGTGGCGAGTCGGTGGTTCATCAAAGGTAGAAGCAATGACTTCGCCGCGCACCGTGCGTTGCATTTCGGTAACTTCCTCAGGGCGCTCGTCAATGAGTAATACAATGATGTAGCACTCCGGATTGTTGCGAACAATCGATTGAGCGATATTCTGCATCATAATGGTTTTACCGGCTTTCGGCGGTGCAACAATCAAACCTCGCTGACCCTTACCAATCGGAGCAATTAGATCAATAATACGACCGGTTAAGTCTTCGGAAGAGCCGTTACCGGCTTCTAACGTTAGACGATCGTCTGGAAAAAGAGGGGTTAGGTTGGTGAAAAGAATTTTGTTGCGCGCGTTTTCGGGGGCATCGTAGTTAATCGTATCTACTTTAAGCATCGCGAAATAACGCTCACCGTCTTTTGGTGGTCTTATTTTCCCAGAGATAGCATCACCAGTGCACAGGTTAAAGCGTCTTATCTGGCTGGGTGATACGTAAATGTCATCTGCGCCAGCTAGGTAAGACGCATCCGCGGAGCGTAAAAATCCGAAACCATCCGGCAGAATTTCGAGCACCCCATCGCCATAGATATCTTCACCGCTTTTAGCATGCTTTTTAAGAAGAGCAAAGATAATGTCATTTTTCCGAGAACGAGCTAGGTTTTCGAGGCCTAAGGCTTGTGTCATTTCTAGTAGTTCTGCAATAGGTTTGTGCTTTAGTTCTGATAGGTTCATAGATAGGTTATTTTTAGGTTTGTTATGCAAATAAATTGCGAAATTTTAGCTGACAGCTAGTTTGGGAAATGGATGATTTAAAAGCCTGGTCGGCGCAAAGGGTTATGTTCAGAGACGTCAGATGCGGCTGGAATTTGTTCTTAGAGCTTGAGTATAGCGATGATCATAGAAAGCGCAAGGAAATATTTCGGGCCCAGTGAACTAGGCCCAAAGGATATTTAGACTAAACCATCAACGAATTCGACTAATTGGCTTTTAGATAGAGCACCCACTTTGGTTGCTTCTACAGTTCCGTTTTTAAATACGAGCAGAGTTGGGATGCCGCGAACATTAAATTTAGCGGCAGTCTCCGGATTGCTGTCTACATCAACTTTACAGATCTTTATTTTTCCTGCGTATTCGTCTGCAACCTCGCTGAGGATTGGTGCAATCATTTTGCAGGGGCCACACCACTCAGCCCAGAAGTCAACCAAAGCAGGGGTTTCAGACTGTAAGACATCAGTTTCAAAGCTGGCATCTGTAACGTGAACAATATTTTCGCTCATTGAGTGAGTTCTCCAAATGGGTATTTTAACAGCGATATGCCGATCAGGCCATGATCATACCATCGACTTTGCTTAGGCTTCAAATGATATGCACAGTTGACTGCAATTTTGATTTAAAAGTAGAGCCCATTAACGAAAGCTAATGGGCTCTACTGGTCTAAATGTCATCAAATTGTTAGCCGAATATCATTGCTGGCCAGCTCCTTAAGCGGCCAAGGAGTTTCCTCGTCATCCTAGGGGCAAACGCTATAAGCGTCTTCTTAAAGATAAGTATTGGGCTGATCATAAAAACCAAATTATTTAGTGTCTTGATGTGGTAATTAGCCAGCGGGGTGTTTAGGTTCTGCTTAACCCACAAAAAAGGGCTTGGTAACTAAGGTTAACCAAGCCCTTTTCGTTGTAGCCTTATAACATTACGCTAAGTCAAACCGGTCAGCATTCATTACCTTGTTCCAAGCGGCAATAAAGTCTTTCTCGAATTTTGCTTTTGCGTCTGCTGTGGCATAGACCTCACAGATTGCGCGAAGCTGAGAGTTAGAACCAAAGGCAAGATCAACCCTTGACGCGGTTCTTACCTTCTCACCGCTGGCGCGATCAGTACCCTGATAACTGTTGCCACCAGTGGCCTCCCAAGCAACACCCATATCTAGTAAGTTGACGAAAAAGTCATTGCTAAGTGTGCCTGGGTTGTCGGTAAAGACGCCGCGATCATCTGCACTAATACCCAGAGATCTAAGCCCGCCAACCAGCACTGTCATCTCTTTAGCGGTTAAGCCAAGGAGTTGTGCTTTATCGAGCATCATTTCTTCAGCACTAACTGAATACATTTTTTTCAGATAGTTACGGAAGCCATCAGCAATAGGCTCGAGTACATCAAATGACCCCGCATCGGTTTGCTCTTGTGAAGCATCGCCTCTGCCAGGCGTAAATGGAACGCTAGCGCCAGATGCTTGCTCAATGGCAACATTGCCGGCCAGTACAATGACATCGGCAATCGAGGCGCCAGACTCTGCAGAAATAGCTTCGAGTGCGGCCAATACTTTAGAGAGTTGCTCTGGCTTGTTTGCAGCCCAGTCTTTTTGCGGTGCAAGACGAATACGCGCACCGTTAGCACCACCACGCATATCTGAACCACGATAAGTAGATGCACTTGCCCAAGCCGTTTCAACCATTTCTTGAACACTTAAACCGCTAGCGGCAATCTTTGCCTTAACGGCATCAACATCATAATCTGCAGCACCTTGAGGCACGCGGTCTTGCCAAATGAGTTCTTCGGCAGGTACTTCTGGCCCAAGATAGCGAGCAATGGGGCCCATATCTCTGTGCAGCAACTTGAACCAAGCGCGCGCAAAGGCGTCTGCAAATTGGTCAGGGTTTTTGTGGAACCGCTCGGAAATGGCACGGTAGGCAGGATCTTCACGCATGGCGATGTCAGCGGTGGTCATGAATGTAGTTACGCGCTTAGAGGCATCTTCGGCGTCTGGCGCCAAATCCTTTTCATCTGGATCAATTGGGTGCCATTGCTGCGCACCTGCAGGGCTTTTCACCAGCTTCCACTCGTAGCCAAGAAGAAGGTCAAAGTATCCGTTGTCCCACGTAGTGGGGTTTGCAGTCCAAGCTCCTTCAAAACCACTAGTGATAGTGTCACTGCCTTGGCCCGAGGCATGGGTACTCTTCCAGCCAAAGCCCATATCTTCAATAGGTCCGCCTTCAGGTTCAACGCCAACCAGTTCGGCATCGCCAGCACCGTGGGCCTTACCAAAGGTGTGGCCGCCAGCCACTAGGGCAACAGTTTCTTCGTCGTTCATCGCCATACGAGCGAAAGTGTCTCGCACATCAAAGGCACTGAGAAGTGGATCTGGATTGCCATCCGGTCCTTCAGGATTAACGTAGATTAGACCCATCTGTACCGCAGCTAATGGGTTTTCCAGCTCGCGCTCACCGGTGTAACGCTTGTTATCTAACCACTCTTTTTCCGCACCCCAATAAATGTCCTCTTCTGGGGCCCAGATGTCAGGACGCCCACCACCAAAACCAAAGGTTTTACCGCCCATAGATTCGATGGCGACATTACCTGCAAGAATAAGCAGATCTGCCCAGCTTATTTTGTTGCCATGCTTCTGCTTAACAGGCCACAGAAGTCGTCTGGCTTTATCGAGATTACCGTTATCAGGCCAGCTATTGAGTGGTGCAAAACGTTGTGCACCAGTGCCGCCGCCCCCGCGCCCATCACCCGTTCTGTAGGTTCCAGCAGCGTGCCAGGTCATACGGATGAAGAATGGCCCATAGTGGCCATAGTCTGCTGGCCACCAGTCTTGAGAGTCTGTCATTAGGTCATGCAGATCTTGTTTCAGCGCTGCATAGTCAAGTTTTTTGAACTCTTCGCTGTAATCAAAATCTTCATCCATAGGATTAGACTTGTGATCGTGCTGGTGAAGAATACTTAAATTTAACTGATTGGGCCACCAGTCACGATTACTGGTTCCGCTTGAATTATTGCTTGTTAAGCCACCGTGCATAACGGGGCATTTACCTTGGGTATCGTTGCTCATCTTTATTGCCTCTTGTGCTGGCTCTTTCGCAAAAAAGCGATGCTAACCATTAGTGACCTAGGGTTTTATTTGTGAGTAATCACAAACACAGGCCCACAATACAAATCTTTTATGTATTGATAAATATATTAATAAGAATCATTATGTTCGATTAAAATGAACATAAATTAATATGGCAGCTGAATAATGATTTCACTCAAGCAATTACACTACGCTTTGGCGGTGGAGAAAACGCTGCATTTTAAGCGCGCGGCAGACGCCTGTTTTGTTTCTCCTTCTACGTTAAGCAATGCCCTCACCGAGATGGAAAAGCAATTAGGACTTCAGATATTTGAGCGAGATAATAAAAAAGTTTTGGTCACTGAGTTGGGTAGACAGGTGCTAGAAAAGGCGAAAACCATCATGCTGCAAGTTGATAATATCCAGCATTTAGCAGAAACTCAGCAAGCACCGTTGAGTCGGCCCATGTCTATCGGCATCATTCCTACAATCGCACCTTACCTTTTGCCTGTTGTCTTACCAGCCATTAACCGCGAGTATCCTAAGCTGCAATTAACGATTATCGAAGGGCAGTCTGAGGTATTGGCTGGGCAAGTTAAGCGTGGGGAGATAGATACTGCGATATTAGCATTGCCTTATGAACTTGAAGGCTTGCTAACCTTTACTTTTTGGCAGGAGGACTTCTACTGGATCACTCACAAGGATCACAGCCTTGCCGGGAGAGATAAAATTTCTGCAGGTGAATTAGATCAAGCGCAGTTAATGCTGTTACAAGATGGACATTGCTTGAAAGACCAAATTCTCGATACCTGCATGATATCTGGGAGCTCTTATCATAGTGTGGCTGCGTCAAGTTTAGAGACATTGATTCAATTGGTGGTGGGGAAGATGGGCACTACATTGGTGCCGCAGATGGCATTGGCTACCTTGATGGCTGTCAATAAGTCCTTGCGTAGTGTGCACCTTAGTGAGCCGGGGCCTCATCGAGAACTGACGATGATAATGCGTCCCACCTATCCCGGTGTGAAAAATATCGAATTGCTAAAGGCGCTATTTAATCGGCAATTATCAACCCAGTTTGGATAGTCTCAGCATTCCATGTTAGAGGCCAAAAACAATCTTTTCGCTTTTTAATAAACGCTCCATACCTAACATCAGAGCTATAGAAATAAGCAATGTCGACAGGCAGGAAACAGCGAGTTGAAGCAGCGGGATTTCTTTACCCTTCATTACGTCGATCAGAGCTTGTAATTGTCCAGTGACTGGCGCCCAGCGCAACTCATCTGTCGCGAAGTCAAAAGTGACAGCGTAGGAAAGGATCATCGGTACGAACATAACGAAGGTGATGTACGTCTGAGCTTCTTTAAAACTTTTCGCCATAAAGGAGACAAACAGCTGCATGCTGGCTGCTAAAACAGCAACAAAGGCTCCGGCTATGAGTGCGGCCATCATGAAATTAATGTTGATATCCACGTTAAAGCCTAATTCTTGCCAGGGCACCATAGGATAAACAAATTTTGACACTATTAGCACTAACACCAGTCCTAACATGCCGAAAACACTAACCGCGCATACTTTTGAAACAACCAGTTGGCGTAGACTAATAGGATGGCTGAGCAGAAGGGCCAGGGAGTTTCGCTCTCGCTCTCCCGCGCTGGTATCAATAGCAAGGTTCATCCCTGAGACAAAGACCGATAACAAAATAACCAAAATAATCATCGCTATCAGCTGGCCGCCTTTAGATTCAGTGGTGGCTTGGTCTTGCATCTTCACGTTCAGTGAGTTCATTATTATGGGGTTAATGCCTCGGGCGATGAGACGTAAACTTGCCATCTCCGCACTATACCTTTGCAGGGCTCTCTCGGTTCTGCGGATAGCGCTTTGCAGATTTTCTTCTGACCCGTCAGCAATCAAGATAACCTCTGCGGGCTCTGCGAGACGCATCTGCTCAGCATAGCTAGCGCCGATGGTTAGCTCAATAGCTTTAGTTTCTGTCTTATCACTGCTGTGCCTAATACCCTGGTTGTCCAAATAGACCACAAGGTCGGCTGCCGCAGAGGAGTTGTTAATAGTAATTTTAAAATCTTCGGGACTCGTTAGTTTGTCGATGATTACCATCATCATAACCGCCATCAATATGGGCACAAAAATCGCGTAGTAAAGACCAGCGATGACTGACCGCTTATCTCTTATGGCATCCATTAACTCCTTGCGTAGCAAGCTCCAAAAACGATTATTCATGCTGCTATCCCCTCACCTGTTCCAATGAGGGTAATAAATGCTTCTTCTAGGGAACTTTGGTTAGTTTGCTCACAAAGTTGCTGTGGGCTGCCTATTGCGACAACCCTGCCCTCAGTCATTACCACCACCCGATCACAGAGAGAGGCCACTTCTTGCATTACATGGCTGGAAAATAGGATGCAATGCCCTTCAGCTTTAAGCTTGCGCAGCATGTCTCTGAGTATCCGAGTACTCATTACATCTAGCCCGCGAGTCGGTTCATCGAGGACGATATTTTTCGGTTGGTGAACAATCGCTTGGGCCAGCGCTGTTTTCATCCTTTGGCCTTGGGAAAAACCTTTACATCGCCGATCGGCAATGTCGGCAAGTTGTAGGTCACCGATAACTCGGTTTGTCGCTTTCAGTGCTGCAGTTCTTGATAAACCGCTCAGCTCGGCAAAGTAACGGATATATTCTCGAGGAGTCGGCCGCTCGTAAATGCCGAACGGGTCTGGGAACAGCCCTAATTGTTGCTTGGCTCCAACAGGATTAATAGCAACGTCGATGTTGCTAATTGTGGCGCGTCCTTGGTCCGCTTTGAGAAGTCCAAAAATAGTCCGCAGGCAAGTGGTTTTCCCAGCACCATTGGGGCCTAAAAGTCCGGTTATCTGCCCATCTTCTGCATTGAAGCTTAAGTTGTCGAGGGCCTGTACATCACCGATTTTTTTTGACAGGTTAGATACCGAGATCATAGCTGTTCCTCAGAGTTTGTCCGCAGTGGCGCCTCAATAGGTGGCGTGAATATGTCTACACCATTGGCATTTAGATAAAAGCCTCTTGGCCGGTCTTCTTTAAGGCAGTCACCATCTAATTCCTCGATAGAGCCCTCATCGACTAACTGAGCCACTAAGCGATTGGCACAAGACTGCATAGCCACGCCATGAGCGGCGTGGGGCGCAACCAGGTGCTTGGCATTTTTCATATCGGTCATTGCAAGCGTTGCCCAATCGGGAGGAGTCGCTGGGTCTAGTTCGCCCGACAGTAGCAGGGTGGGAATATCATTAGAAATCGGTGCAGAAAAGGTGTCGTCGACCTTATTACTAGGCCAAACTGAGCACACCTTAGAGAGCTCGGCGAACATCGTTCTGCCTACATAGGACGTCTCAAGCTCTGTTGTTAAATCGGTAGAAAGCCGATGTATGTCTTCACTGCAGACGACAGACGCATGCATGCCCATGGCTATATCGATCCCCTCCATAGTTAAAGAATAGAGTCCTAAGACTGCTTGGTAATTTTTTCCCCCCGCCTGATGTATGGCGTAGGGTAGTAGCACCCTTGTGGTGGGTGAGTACAGAGCGAGACGAATAACGCTAAGAAATTTATTGTGGGTTAGCAAAAACTCTGTGGGCTGTCCCGTCATTGGATGAAAGATTTGAGCTTTAACCGGCGAGAGCATTAGTTCGGCTTCGATAGTAGCTAAGGTTTTCCGAAGAGAAGGAAATTGTGTTTGGCATTGACTCAGGGTTTCACACTCGCTAATTAACAAGTCGACTGCGCGATCGACAGCTAACCCAATGGCTAAAACCGATTGCTGCATAGGTACAACGCCATCTAGAGTTACGGTGGCTAGCGCTTCAGCATAGTCACGCATGTACAGCTGTGCCATGCGGGTACCGTAGGAAATACCATAGACATGTAACTTGTCGTAGCCAAGAGCAGTTCGCACCGCCTCAAAATCCTTGAGGGCGTTAGTGCTAGTGTACTGAGTGACATCAACGTCGATGGCAGCAAGACACTTGTTAGCTTCGGCGATGGTGTCAAAGTGGCCTTCATTCATTAGCAGTGGAGAGATACTTTTATCTTCTGGGCATTCCAAAATATTAGAGCGCCCGGTTCCTCGTTGATCGATCAATAAAATATCTCTGGTCTCTCGAATTCGCGCGAAAGTGTTATTAAACAGTGGCGCGTTATCAATCGCTGATTGACCTGGACCGCCAGCAACAGCAAGAAATGCTTGATTAGGGTAGATATTCTTAACGGCTGGAATTACCGCGTAATGAATATTAATTTTTCGGCCCTTAGGTTCGTCGGAATTTTCTCTTACGGCAACATAGCCGCATCGTAGGCGGTCTGAAAGCCCCTCAATATAACAATGATCACTCTCTTCGGAAGCCGGTTTAGCAAGGACGGCCGCTGTTGAAAGAGCGGCAACGATCAAGGTTAATATTCTTGCCCATAGCGTGAGTCTTTGGCTAATGGTCAAAATAAAACTCCTTTTAATGGAAATTCAGATAAGGGGATACAATAAAGCGATCCTAAAAAGACTGCAATACAGTGTTTAAGAATTGATAACCCAAAGGGGTCGTCCGATAGCGATCTGAATTGGATTCCAGCAGCCCTTGAGATTGCAGCTGACCAATCGTTTTCTGGATAGACTTAGGGTCGACTCCGGTTCTAGTCATAAAGTAATCTACCGGCACGCCTTGTCTTAAGCGCAGACCATTCATCATGAACTCTAATGTCATTTCATCGGGGTCGATGGCTTTACTGTGAGTGAGAGCAGTCCCAAGGCGACCTAAATAATGATCGGGCTGTCGTGTTTTCGCTGTCCTAATCACTTGCTGCTGTTCGGGAAGACTCAGCTTTCCGTGAGCCCCCGCGCCGATACCTATGTAGTCACCAAACTGCCAATAGTTGATGTTGTGCTCCGCCTTTTTCCCGTTTAGCGCAAATGCAGACACTTCATACTGGTCAAATTCTTTTTCTCTAAGTATCGCCATACCGGCTTCCTGAATGTCCGCTAGACGATCCTCAACGGGTAATATTGGAGGTCTTGAGAAGAATTCGGTGTTTGGCTCGATAGTGAGCTGATACCAGGAAATATGCTCGGCACCGGCATCCATAGCTATAGTGATATCAGCCTCAGCTTGGCTGATAGTTTGATCGGGTAAACCGTGCATGAGGTCAATATTAAAATTATCAAAACCCACCGACCGAGCCGTGGCAATGGCTCTTAGGGCCTGACTACCGTCATGAATTCGACCGAGGCGGTGAAGATGTGAATCGTCAAAACTTTGTACTCCGATCGAGAGTCGATTGATTCCGGCACTGTAAAAATCGGCAAATTTGTTTTGCTCAAATGTTCCAGGGTTCGCTTCAAGCGTAATCTCGATATCCGACTGAAATCCTATTAATTCCTCTGCGGCAACTAAGATGGCCTCGATTGCCGGTCCAGAAAAAAGGCTGGGGGTGCCGCCGCCGATAAAAATTGAGCTTAATTTCCTGCCTTGTACCCACCGCAAGTCCGCTTTGAGGTCTTCGATCAGTGCGGCAACATACTCTTTCTCTGGAATATCATCCTTTGCTACATGGGAGTTGAAATCGCAGTAGGGACATTTTTTCACGCACCACGGAATGTGAACGTAAAGCGAGAGGGGAGGTAAATGAATCACAAACTCATTTGCTGCAAAAATTGGGCAATGGCTTTGCCCCGATGGCTGAGGCTATGTTTTGTCGCCTTGTCTAGTTCGGCAGCATGGCAAGCCATTTCTGGAACGTAGAATATTGGATCGTAACCGAATCCGCCTGTACCCCGATGTTCGACTGCGATACTGCCTTCCCAAGTTCCCTGGCAAATGATTGGAGTGGGATCATTTGCGTGACGGAGGTAGACAATAACTGCTTGATAGCGCGCGCCACGCTGATCAAAGGGGACGTCGGCTAATGCATTCAACAGCTTTGCGCGATTAGTAGCGTCAGTTGCACCATCACCGGAAAATCGGGCGGAGTATATGCCGGGCGCACCTAGGAGATAATCGACTTCTAGGCCTGAGTCATCTGCAATAGCTGGAAGGCCGGCGAATGCTGCAGCATTTCTAGCTTTTAGAATGGCATTTTCGACAAACGTTAAACCGGTTTCTTCTATGTCCGGAATATTCAAATCGCCCTGGGGGACGATACTAAGCCCTAGCTCGGCCAATAATTCTTGTAGCTCTTTAATTTTCCCAGGATTAGCGCTGGCTAATACCAGCGTTTTTGGCTTGATCATTTTTAACGTCCCAATTGCTGATTAGTCATGGTACATTTTTTTCTGGAATTTAAAATCATAGGCATAGCTTGGCTCGCCATGATTAGGCTTAACGGTGATCTTAAAGGTTAAATAATCTTGATTTTCAAACTCAAAGGGCGCGAGATAATAGAGTGATTTCTCTTCTTTAACGGCCACAAACTCCAAGGTCTGACTTTGTTGCAAAATATTGAAAACTTGGCCAGTGATCGTCGCGGGCGTGCCGATGGCTAGCTCTTCCATTACTGCGATATTAACCATGCCTTTCCCTTTGCCTCTGACAATATTGTTTATCACCGCAATATCGGGTTCGATAAAGGAGCTATTAAAGGCACTATAAAAAATTTTGTAGACGCCGTGCTGCTTATAAAGTTTATCTTCAAATGCTTCTCCCATCAGCGGCATGGCCAACAGCAAAGCTGTTAGAATGGTTCTTTTCATCAGTTTGATCCTCGTTATGATTATTGCCTGACTATTAAAGCCTTATTTTGTCAGATGATAAACCGCTGTTTTGGTGAATAGGTTAGGAAAGAGCCTATTTAACCCGAGCAATGGGCTGCCGACAAAGGCTCTTCTCAATACTCTAATGTTGCGTTCAGAGCAGAGTGCCTCGAAGTCTTTATAAGTAAAAAGGTGGATATTGGGCGTGTCATACCACTGATAGGCAAGTTGCTTTGTTACTGGCATGCGACCCTGCAGCGCGAAAAACACGCGAGTCTGCCAGTGACCAAAGTTGGGGAAGGTAACAATACAGCGCCTACCGACTCTTAGCATTTCGTCGAGTACTAAATGCGGATGTCGCAAGGATTGCAAGGTTTGGGTCATTAGAACGGTATCAAAGCTCTTGTCGGCAAAATTCTCTAGCCCCCCGTTAAGGTCTTGCTCGATGACGTTAAGACCTTTTCGAATGCACTGGTTAATAGAATCGGGGTCAATTTCCAATCCGTAACCTTGAACCTGATAGTCATCGATTAATGTTCGTAGTAGATCGCCGTCACCGCAGCCTAGGTCAAGTAAACGCGATTTAGGCGTGATCCATGCACCAATAGGGCCAATATCATCGCTCATAAAGAGTTAGCCTCCAACTCACTTGCAGCTCGACTAAGATAAATACCAAGGGCATTTTGGTATCGAGTATCAGGTAAAAGAAATGCGTCGTGCCCCTGATCAGATTCGATTCTGATATAAGAAACTGCTTTGCCGGCACCGATCAAAGAATCGGTAATTTGTCTTGAGCATAGCGGTGAGAATCGCCAATCACTGCTAAAGGAAATAACTAAAAACTGGCATTTTGCTTGACTGAAAGCTTCAGTTGGGTCGTTGTTATAGTCTTGAGCTAGGTCAAAGTGATCGAGCATCTTGGTAATCAAGATATAACTGTTGGCATCAAACTGCTGAGAAAATTTATCACCCTGATAGTTAAGATAATTGGCCACTTCGAATTCACCTAGCTCTTTTTCAGCGGTGCCTAAACCATCACTATTGACTAGACGACCAAACTTTCGGCCAAGAGCGTCGTCAGATAAATAGGTTAGGTGCCCAATCATGCGCGCTAGCGCAAGACCCTGTTTGGGGCTGGTTTGATAATCTAAATAATGACCATCTTTGAATTCAGCATCCGATTGTATAGCGCGACGGGCAATTTCATTAAAGGCAATATTTTGTGCAGATAATTTCATCGCAGCAGCGATAACAACAGCATGCTGCAATTTTTCAGGATAGGCCAAGGACCAGCACATTGCCTGCATTCCGCCCAAACTACCGCCTATTACCGCGGCCCAACAGTCTATTTTTAAGTGATCCATTAGATACTTTTGAGACTCAACCCAATCTCTGACCTGTATTGACGGGAAGTTTTTACCGTAGGGTTTTCCAGTCTCTGGGTCGGTAGCTGTGGGTCCTGTGCTGCCACAGCAACTGCCAATATTGTTTGGACATATGACAAAGTATTTATTGGTATCTATGGCTTTGTCTGGGCCAATGTAGTGATCCCACCAGCCTACTTTTCCATCTTTATCAATTCCGGCGGCATGATGGTCGCCGCTTAAAGCATGACAGATAAGAACTGCATTATTGCGCGCTTTATTGAGTATTCCATAGGTTTCAAACACCAGCGAATGAAAGGGTAAAGTAGTCCCGCAAACTAAATCCATAGGCTTATTTATGACAGCTATTTGAGACGCAGTCGTGCCGAGTGGATGGTGAACGCTGAATGGCAGGGCGGTATCTGGTGGCATAGTATTAAAAACAGCCGCTTGGTTTCGAAGATTTTTTAAGCATTAAGAGTACCATTAGGTTAACGATGCGCAGTCATAATTATTGGTTATACCCTTTGCTGGATCAGGCCAGGCGCATGCTTAAATCAGGCGCCTCATTGATAAGATATTACCCTGCGGTTAATAGGTCAATATCGGCATGATGGGCTAGGATAAAGAAAAAATTAGATCAAACCATTCAGCATAGGTAATACCTGTCCCCGAATAAACATCAGCGTAAATATTGCCACCATGGGAGAAAGGTCGATCATACCAATCGGTGGAATGATATTTCTAAATGGCTTCATGTAAGGGTCTATTATTTGATTAACGACCCTCACCGTTGGATGGTTAGTGGTGCCTACCCAGCTAGAAATCGCCACAATGAGAATGCCATAAAAATAAATCTGGATTAAGCTGCCTAACAGCTGCAATGCCGCGACGAACAGGTACGTGGGCAATTGTTCAACTAAAACTTTTTCAAACCCTATCATTATAATAAAGAAAGACCACTTAATCAGAACGGCGCCTACCAGCGCTGCAGTATTGAATTTGCCGATGGTTGGAAATAACTTGTGTAGCGTCTCAACAACCGGCCCAGTGATTTTGAATATCGTTTGGGAAATCGGGTTTAAAAAATCAGCTTGCACTAATTGCAGCAATAGCCTGACTAACAGCACCGTGGCATAGAGATCAATGACTAACCTAATAATATTAATGGCACCATCGTTCATCAGCTAACTCCCTTATTTAAAAATACGCTAATCTGAAAAATTTTCAGACATCTCTTCAGCCCGCTCAACTGCACTGGTCATAGCGCGCCGGAAAATAGTTTCCAAACCTTCCTTTTGAAAAGTACTTAGGGCTCGCTCTGTAGTGCCTCCAGGGGATGTAACTTGCCGTCTAAGTTCTGATGGACTACTGGTCGATTTTTTTGCCATCTGAGCCGCACCTAGGGCCGTGTGAGAAGCAAGCTCACGCGCTATTTCTTCAGATAAGCCTAGCTCTTGACCGACCTGTTGCATGATCTCCAAAATCCGGAAAAAATAGGCGGGCCCGCTACCTGATAAAGCAATGACTGCGTTGATTTGATCTTCACGCTCAACCCAGCAACAGTAGCCAACAGATTGGAAAATCTTGAAGACAATATCTTTTTGCGGTTCTGTGGCGAGCTGATTGGCAAATAGAGCTGTTGCTCCGGCTAAAACCAGTGAGGGGGTATTGGGCATAGCTCGTATGATTGCTGCTGATGAGCCTAGCCAACCCTGAAGCGACTCTACGGAGATGCCTGCTGCTATCGACACTACGACGGCCTGATCTTTCAACGCTGGCGCGAGGGCCAGCGCTACTTTTCGCATAATTTGAGGTTTGACTGCCAGGACAACGACAGTTGCATTCGCCACAGCTGCCTGGTTATCTTCGCTTACAGCGACCCCAAACTCATGTTTTAGCTTATCTCTGCTAGTTTCGTTGGGTTCACTGACCAGAATATCACCGGGGTCAAAGCCGTTTGCAATCGTGCCTCCGACTAAACAAGAGGCCATGTTGCCACCCCCAATAAATACGATCGAATTCATACATTACCCTGCTGTTGCGTTTCTTGGGCCAAAAATATCGGTGCCCACCCTAACAATAGTTGCACCCTCAAGGATAGCGGCTTCAAGATCTGCCGACATTCCCATTGAAAGGGTATCCAGTTTTTGAGAATTGTCCAGTGACTGATTAATCTCGTCTTTTAGTTTACGTAATTGATGAAAGGGCCTGCGCTGTTCCTGTAGGTCTTTTCTAGCTTCGGGTATTGCCATTAGGCCGCGCAATTTTAAATTGGGTAGCCTAGCTATCTCAGCGATCAATTGTAGCAATTCACTCGACCCAAACCCCGCTTTAGTTGGTTCATTATCAATATTCACCTGCAAGCAAATGTTAAGCGGAAGCATAGTTACGGGCCTCTGAGCACTTAAGCGCTGAGCTATTTTCAACCGGTCTATACTGTGCACCCATGCAAAATTCTCAGCTATTTGCCGAGTCTTGTTCGATTGTATCGGCCCAATAAAGTGCCAATCTAAGGCTAGGGCTTTTAGCGCAGAAACCTTTTTAAGGGCCTCCTGAAGGTAATTCTCACCAAAACTTGTCAGTCCACAATCGACAGCGCGCTTTACTTGCTCGGGCGTCCTAGTCTTACTGACAGCTAACAGGGTTACGTCAGAAGCTGGCCGCTGAGCCTCGGCAGCAGCTAATTTTAGCCGTGATCTGAGAGCCGTTATTTTGTCGCTTTGATCTTGCATGGTCAGTATCTTTTTACCCTGTTTCACAATTAGTGGTTGGTTCTAAGGCTGCTGCCCTAAAGTAGGATCATTCAGCCAACTTTGCAAGATTAATGCGGCAGCAATATGGTCTATTTTTGTTAGATCGTGACTTCTTCCTTGCTGCCTTTCTGATTGTTCTCGTACAAATGATTTTGCTTCTCGGCTGGTGAGTCTCTCATCGACCATCTGCACATCGATATTAAAGCGTCCATGCAAACGGCGAGCGAATTTCCTGGCTCTACCACTCAACACACTTTCGCTGCCGTCCATATTTATTGGCAAGCCCACCAGCGCAATATTAGGCGTCCACAACTCAATGACAGCACCTACCTCTGACCACTGCGGGACACCGTCAACGGCTTTAATGATGGCAATACCCTTCGCGCTATTAGTCAGAGTTTGGCCATAAGCTACACCAATTTGCTTTAGTCCAAAGTCGAAGGCCAGCAATGAAAAAGGTTTGTTGAGATCAGGCATGTCCAATATCCATCGACAGCATATTAAGTTTTATGCCGATGGATGCTGCCGCTACGTCGGCGCGCTTCCCACACTGAGTATTGAAGATGATAGCTGATTTGGCTGGGATCGTTAACCAGCTATTAGTCGTTAATTCTTGTTCCAATTGACCGGCATCCCAACTGGAATAGCCCAAAGCAATTAAGGCATGTTGAGGGCCTTTGCCGACAGCAATATCACTAAGAATATCCTTTGAGGCGGTTAAGCTAACCTCATCTGAAATATCCACGGTAGACTCCCAACGTTGAGTGCTGGCCGGGTGCAAGATAAAACCGCGATCACGAGCAACCGGGCCACCATCTAAAATAAGATTGTCACCACAGCCATCGTGATAGTCTAAGTCCAGTTGTCTAAATATGGCGTTGACTGGAATATTCAACTCTTGGTTAATAATGAGGCCCATAGCCCCATCTTGGCTGTGCTCGCAAATGTAAACCACTGACCGAGAAAAGTTGGGATCACGAAGGCCAGGCATAGCCAATAAGAAGTGGTTTTTTAGACTTGTCACAGTTCTCTTTGGGATGTTCATAGCTCTCAATATGAAGGTTTACTCATCGAAACTCAACACTAGAGTCAACGAGTCACTGAGTATTTTTTCTTAGACGCCCAACCGTTTCGCAATTGCGCGCATCAATTGATCGCCTATAGCGGTATCTTTGGCGTTGTCAATTTCACGAACACAGGTTGGGCTAGTTACATTAATCTCTGTGAGGTAATCGCCGATTACGTCTAAACCTACAAACAACAAGCCTTTTTTGACTAAGGTAGGCGCGATCTGCCGTGCAATCCAAAGATCTCGTGTGCTTAATGGTTGAACTACGCCACGCCCGCCGGCCGCAAGATTACCCCTAAATTCTCCTGCTGCAGGAATTCTGGCGACACAGTAGGGAACAACTTCCCCATCTATGACTAGTATTCTTTTGTCGCCACTAAGAATTTCCGGCAAATATTTTTGAGCCATGATGGTTTTTTGGCCATAGTTAGTCAGTGTTTCGATAATAACATTGAGGTTCTGGTCACCCTGCTGTACTCGAAAAATTGAAGTTCCACCCATGCCATCAAGAGGTTTATAGACAACTTCTTTATGCTCCATTAGAAATTGTTTTAACAGCGCTTCATCGCGACTCACAAGTAGTGGGGGAGTGCATTGCGGAAACTCCGTCGCAAACACTTTTTCGTTACAGTCGCGCAAACTCTGAGGCTTATTAACTATTAATGTGCCGAGACGTTCCGCAGCCTCGAGGATGTAGGTGGAATAGATGAACTCACTGTCAAACGGTGGGTCTTTGCGCATTAAAATAACATCGAGATCACCGAGGGGTTTGAAAGTACTATCACCTAGCTCATACCAGCTATTGGCATCGGCATGCACCTTAATGGGAGACATCTTTGCGCCAGGTCCCCTGCTGTCGATAAATAGACTTTTTTGCTCCATATAAAACAGCTCATAGCCGTGATTCTGAGCGGCAAGCAACAAGGCTAGAGTAGTGTCTTTGTGGTAATTAATGGACCTAATAGGGTCCATAACTACCCCGAGAAGTTTGCTCATAATAACGATGCCTTTATGGATAAAATTCACTATGATTGAGACCGCACAAGACCAATGGAACTGTGTTCTTGCTGCGGAAAATACCCAGTTCGCTTTATCTGGGCTCTATTCTCCGAATGCCAGCGATTATTAATGGCGAAACAGAAATTAATAATTTAACAACTCATTAATTCAGGTAATAAAGGAACTATTACTATGAATCTAAGTGAGCCACTGCCGCTCAGTATAAAAGAAGGCGCTTCGGATTTACATCTTTCGCCAGGACTTTTCCCTATTTTGCGAATTGATGGCGATTTACTTTGATCGGACTTGCCCATAATGCGTTCTGGTATTGTCAATAAACTCATATATGAGGTTCCTATTGATCGGCAGATTGCTGTGGTAGACCCTATAAATTAAAATCGGACCTATCATATTCTGGCCATTGAGGACCCTATTGAGTATGTCCATCAAAGCACAAGATTCTTAATCAATCAGCGCCAGATGCATCGAGACATTGAGAGTTTTAGCCAAGCTTTGCGTGAAGATCCCGATGTGGGTGTGGTTGGGAAAATGCGTGATCTAGAGACTATTTGTCTGGCGCTGACTGCGGACTAAACGGGAAATTTAGTATTTGCTGCGTTGCACACCGCCTCGGCCGCTTTAACGGTGGACCGAATTATTGATGTGTTTCCCTCCGCAGAGAAGGATATGGTTCGCTCGATGTTGTCAGATTCATTGCGGGCGGTGGCAACCCAGTCCCTGATGAAGCGACGAGTTGGCGGACGAATTGCTGCACATGAAATTATGATTGGAACGCCGGCGATTGGTGATTTATGAGAGAAGATAAGGTGGCCCAGATATATTAAGAGCTTCAAACAGGGTCTAAATTTGGAATGAGAACCCTTGATCAGAGTGTAAGAAAGCGAGTGGAAGATCTGATGTTTACTCTTGAAGTCGCGAGAGAAAAATCGGTCTATCCGGAATATTTTCAAAAAATAACTGAGGTAACTGGGACGGGTAACGCCGCCAAGAAGAAGTGAGAAAAGCATTTTGCTGTTGTTGCCCAGGCGATAATACTTGGATTCCACCCGTTCAGCTGAGGTGGCTCTACTCCTGTTATGGTTATTGTTAAGTACTACTGGGTTGTCAACCAATTGCTGAGAGTGTCGTTCTTAGAAAGACAACTACCAAGGAGTTAAGTGTAATGAATAAAATTATTGTTTTTATATTGGTATCTCTCGTATCTGTATCGGTATTCGCTGACCACCATAAAGGCGACAGAAATAAGGGCGCTGGACCGGAGCGTGGCAGAGGAGATTTCTTCAAAGAGGCTGATCTCGATGGCGATGAAAAAGTATCTTATGCTGAGCATGAGGCGATGGTCCAAAATATGTCTGATAGAGGTCGTGCGCGCTTCCAAGAGATGGACTCGGATGGTGATGGCTTTGTCACGAAAACAGAAGCTCGCAAGTCGAGGGAAGGCAAAAAGAAGGGCATGCGAGAGAAAAGAAAGGCTATGGAAAATGAGAGGGAAACTTCTTCAGAAGACTAGCAGATACGCAGTATTTTTAGTGTCAAAAAGGCCGCTTAATTAAGCGGCCTTTTTTGTTATTTTGCTCCTGCGCTAAGTCGCAGTATATAATGATTTCTAAATTCTACTTATGCTACTAACCGAACTTAGGTGTCCTATGGTTGATTATTTAATTGCCCCTTCTATTTTAGCGGCTAATTTTGCTTGTCTCGGAGATGAGGTCGATAAAGTATTGGCGGCAGGCGCTGATATTGTCCACTTTGATGTGATGGATAACCATTATGTACCTAATCTGACTATAGGGCCGTTGGTTTGTAAGGCATTGCGAGATCATGGTGTTACCGCACCGATTGACGTTCATCTTATGGTCAGTCCAGTAGATGACCTGATCAAAATGTTTGCTGATGCGGGTGCTAGTTACATTACGTTTCACCCGGAGGCAACTAATCACATCGATAGGTCTCTGCAGCTAGTACGAGAGCTTGGCTGTAAGTCTGGGCTGGTGCTAAACCCTGGAACTGGTCTCGATACTACTCGGTGGGTGATGGATAAAATCGATATGTTACTGTTAATGTCCGTCAACCCAGGCTTTGGCGGTCAGGCATTTATACCCTCGACAATTGGCAAATTAAAGCAAGCCAGGGAAATGATCGATAGCAGTGGCTATGATATTCGTTTAGAGGTTGATGGCGGCGTGGGCATTGCCAATATCGCTGAGATTGCCGCCGCGGGCGCTGATACCTTTGTTGCGGGGTCAGCAATATTTAGTCAACCAGATTACTTTGAGGTGATTGCCAAACTTCGAGCAGAGTTGGCCACAGTAGAGTAGTTTGGCTAGTAATAAACTAACTAGGTTTATTGCCGATGTAATATTGACTACAATATCACCGGCGATGGGGAGAAGGGCTTTGGGAAGCAACTGTTTTGTTCAATTTAATTTTAATATGTGGAGAGGTTGTTGGCGTGGCTAGCTAACTCTGGGCACTCTGTTGCCTGTATTAATTAAGCTGATACAAAACAAGGAAATTGCAATGCATTCTGATAAATTTGCCGAGTTGGCAAGCCAAAAGTTTAATCGAATCCCCGTTACTCGAGAAGTCTTAGCTGATTTGGAAACGCCTTTGAGCGTTTATTTGAAGTTGGCTTTTGGGCCTAATTCCTATTTGTTTGAGTCGGTTCAGGGTGGCGAAAAATGGGGTCGTTACTCCCTAATAGGGCTACACACCTCAACGGTACTTAAGTTGTTTGGCAATCGGTTAGAAATTGTTCGAGATGGCAAGCCAATGGTCAGCCGAACTACTGACGACCCTCTGGGTGAGGTTGAGGCGTTCAGACAGCTTTTTAGTATGCCTAATTTACATGATTTACCTAGGTTTACTGGCGGCCTTGTTGGATACTTTGGCTATGACACCGTTCGATATATTGAACCTCGACTGGCCAAAAGCTCGCCCCCAGACAAACTAGGAACTCCTGATATATTGCTAATGGCCTCCGATGAGGTTGCCATTTTTGACAATCTTTCGGGCACTATTATGTTGGTGGTACACGTCGATGCTCAGGATCCGAATTCCTTAACGGTTGCGGAATCTAGGCTTGATGACTTAGAGGCTAAATTAGCCCGACCACCACCGGTGTTGCCGCCGATGAACATGAGGGGGCAGGGTCTGTCTGAGAATGCATTTGTATCTAGTTTTGGTAAAGAGAGTTATAAATTAGCGGTCGAGAAGATTAAGCAATATACGCTTGCAGGTGACGTCATGCAGGTGGTGCCGTCACAACGATTTACGGCTCCGTTTAAAGAAGCGCCAATTAATCTTTATAGAGCGCTGCGCCGCCTTAATCCCTCTCCATATATGTATTTTCTCGATCTAGATGGCTTCCATATTGTAGGCTCATCGCCGGAGGTCCTAGCTCGACTAGAAGACGATCAGGTCACCGTTAGACCTATTGCAGGTACTCGCCGCAGAGGGGAAAATGATGCTGAAGATCGGATGCTAGAGCAAGAGATGTTGGCTGACCCTAAAGAGATAGCTGAGCACCTAATGTTGATCGATTTAGGTCGCAATGATGTGGGTCGAATTAGTCAGTCTGGCTCCGTTGAAGTCACAGAAAAGATGGTGGTGGAGCGCTACTCTCACGTCATGCATATTACCTCCAATGTGGTCGGTCAAGTAGAGGACGGAGTGCGGGCAATTGATGTTCTAAAGGCGACATTGCCGGCGGGAACATTGAGCGGAGCACCAAAAATCAGAGCGATGGAGATTATTGATGAGCTCGAACCAGTGAAACGCAACATTTATGGCGGAGCAGTGGGCTATATTGGTTGGAACGGCAATATGGATATGGCGATTGCTATTCGTACAGCTGTTATTAAAGACGGCATGTTGCATGTGCAAGCTGGTGGTGGGGTTGTTGCCGATTCGGTCCCTGAGCTAGAGTGGGAAGAAACTATGAATAAAGCTCGGGCGGTAATGCACGCAGCGGCGATGGCTTGTGGGGCAGTCCAATGATTTTAATGATTGATAATTATGATTCCTTTACCTATAACATTGTCCAGTATTTAGCTGAATTAAATGCGGATGTTCAGGTCTTTAGAAATGATGAAATTTCCCTTGAAGAAATCGAGAAATTAGCACCGGAAAAGATAGTTATCTCTCCGGGGCCCTGTACCCCAAGCGAAGCGGGAATCTCCGTTGAGACCATAACCCGCTTTGCCGGCAAAATACCTATTTTAGGCATTTGTCTGGGCCATCAAAGCATTGCCCAAGCGTTTGGCGGCAACATTGTGCGGGCTAAGCAGGTGATGCACGGTAAGACCTCAAAAATCTGTCATCGCAATGGGGGTGTTTTCAAGGGTCTCGGAGCGCGCTTTGTGGCGACTCGCTATCACTCATTGGTGATTGAACAGAGCAGCATGCCACCCTGTCTTGAGATTACCGCTTGGACTGAAAATGAAGATGGTTCATTAGATGAGATCATGGGTGTAAGGCACAAACAGTTGGCCATTGAAGGTGTTCAGTTTCACCCGGAATCAATCCTCACTGAGTATGGACATGATTTATTGCGCAACTTTTTGGACACTTAACCAGTGGATATAAAACAGGCTTTAGCGATAGTTGTTAATCGGCGAAACCTGAGCAGAGAGGCGATGCGTGAAGTCATGCGCCAGATAATGTGTGGCGGTGCGAGTGACGCCCAGATAGGCGCTTTTTTAGTTGCGCTGCGTATCAAAGGCGAGTCCATTGATGAAATTACAGGCGCTGTTGAAGTCATGCGTGAGCTTGTCAAAGGCGTTGAGGTCTACGGCGATCATTTAGTTGATATTGTTGGCACCGGGGGCGACGAATCTAATTTATTCAATGTTTCTACGGCGGCAACGTTTGTTGTGGCTGCGGCCGGAGGGCAGGTTGCAAAACACGGTAATCGCTCGGTAAGTAGCAAAAGTGGCGCTGCTGACGTCCTGGAAGCGGCGGGCGTAAATTTAAATATCAGCGCCCAACAGGTAGCTATATGTGTTGATAAGATAGGTGTCGGATTTATGTTCGCACCCTCCCACCACAGAGCTATGAAATACGCGATTGGGCCGAGGAAAGAGCTGGGGCTACGCACTATTTTTAATATTCTTGGACCTATGACTAACCCCGCCGGCGTTAAACGACAATTGATTGGAGTTTACGATAAATCACTGTGCCGACCAATGGCGCAGGTGCTTGGCCGCTTGGGGGCAGAGCATGTGATGGTGGTGCATTCCGCCGATGGTCTGGATGAAATAAGCATCGCGGCGGAAACATTTGTTGCAGAGTACAAAGAGGGGCAGCTTACAGAATATTGCCTGTTTCCAGATGACTATTTTAGTGTACGGCAATCTTTAGAAGGGTTGTCTGTGACGGACGCTCAAGAATCACTCGCCATGATCACTTTGGCACTGAATGGAGACCTGCCCGCTGCGACTAACCTGGTCGCTCTTAATGCCGGAGCTGCACTCTATGTCGCTGGTTGTGCAGATACTATCCAAGAGGGATTTACTCTGGCGCAGCAATCAATTGTCTCTGGAGCGGCGAGTGCAAAAATGGACCAACTCGTGACGCTAACCAATAGCCTTTAGTTTGATTAAAAGAGAGACACGCATGACCCTAGAAACACCGACTATATTAAAGAAAATTTTGGCTCGAAAGCGAATAGAAGTTGCCGAGCGCGCTGCTTTGGTGCCTCTATCTTTTTTGATGGAGACTCAGGTAACAGCCTCTAAACCGAGGGGTTTTACCCAGGCTATTAAGGCAAAGATAAGCGCTGGGGAATCCGCAGTTATTGCAGAAATCAAAAAAGCTTCGCCGAGCAAAGGAGTCATTTGCAACAATTTTGACCCAGCACAGATTGCTAAGAGTTATGAGAAGGGAGGGGCATGTTGCCTATCTGTGTTGACTGACATTGATTTCTTTCAAGGCTCAGATGAGCATCTACAGGCGGCTCGTAATGCCTGCAATCTACCCGTTATTCGAAAAGACTTCATTGTCGATGAGTACCAAATTTACGAGGCCCGAGTGCTTGGAGCCGACTGTATTTTGTTGATCGTGTCTGCGCTTGACGAATTACAGTTAAAGCAGTTGCATAAACTCGCAATCTCCCTTGGGATGGATGTATTAATTGAGGTGCATGACGAGCACGAATTAGAAATAGCTATACAGCTAGAGAACCCTCTGATTGGCATTAATAACCGTAACCTACATACCTTTGATGTTTCTTTAGAGAATACTTATCGACTGTTGGATAAAATTCCGTCGAAAGCAATCGTCGTGACAGAAAGTGGTATTCATACCTCTGCCGATGTTGAGGCAATGCGTGAGAAGAAGGTCCATGGATTTTTAGTTGGCGAAGCATTCATGCGAAGTGAACAACCTGGCGAGAAGTTAAAAGAATTATTCAACTAGCGTTAGGCTAGTGACAAAGTCGACACAAAAAATATTTTAGAATCTGTCCTCATTGACAATAATTTTCACCGGGCGCCGAAGAGCACTATGGTTTTGCCTGACACAGATATGATGCCCTGGCTTGCAAGTTCTTTGATGACTCTCCCGGCCATTTCACGCGAGCAAACCGCAATTCGTCCAATCTCCTGGCGAGTAATCTTAATCTGCATTCCATCTGGGTGAGTCATCGAATCAGGTTGATTGGCTAGATCTTTAAGTACCTGAGTAATGCGCCCAGTGACGCTCAAGAAAGCCAGATCGCTAGCTTTGCGGGTGGTTTCTCTGAGTCTTTCGGCAATTTGTTTAGTGATGGAAAATAGGATTTCCGGGTTTTTCTGGTAAAGCGCTGTGAATTTGGAATAACTAATTTCACAGACCTCACATTCGGTCTTGGTTTTAATCCAAGCGGTACGCGGATGTTCCTCAAAAAGACCCATTTCTCCAAAAAACTGGCCTGGGTTAAGGTAAGTCACAATCATGTCTTTCTCATCATTCCCATCTTCCACTAAGACACTAACAGTTCCTTTAACGAGATAATAGAGTACGTCCGCCTTATCGCCGGCATAAATAATTGTGCTCTTTGCCGGATAACGTCTTCTATGAAAGTTAGATAGAAATGGTTTTTCGTTCTCAATGGTAATAGGTATGATGGGCATAGTAATGACAACTCCTGAATTATAGATTTAGGGCGATACCGAAACATACACCGCCGACAACGCCACCTTGTCAACGACAAATAATAACCCTTTATTATGCAATTATGTATTAATAAATTGGAAAAAAAATTTGGCGATGCGGGTTTCTAAAATTTGCGGAGAAAAAAAGGATAAAAATAGGGACCTTTGGGAGGTCCCTAAAAACTCCCTATCGCATGATTAATAGGGGTTTGGCTCAAACTGAATTTGGTAAAGCTATCTTCTTTACTGCTTATTCTTTAGTTCTGGTGCTTTCAACTTTACGAGGTCATCTTTCGCAATTGCAGCGC
>DGAQ01000002.1:82843-83152 GCA_002382445.1 Porticoccaceae bacterium UBA4026
AAGTACACGAGTGTCATTTCTATCTCCTTAATCTATTGAGAGCGTCATTGCTCCTAACCAAACATGATATTGATTTGATGGTCATATAACAAATGCATTGCACGCATCAACTATATGCATAAATGGTATAACTAAAGGTTTTTCAAAACATAAAAAAAAGGGACCTTAGAAAGGTCCCTTAAAAAATCCTATCGCAGGATTAAGAGGGGTTTGGTTCAAACTGAATTTGGTAAAGCTATCTTCTTTACGGCTTATTACTTAGTTCTGGTGCTTTCAACTTTACGAAGTCATCTTTCGCAATTGCAGCGC
>DGAQ01000002.1:83465-83622 GCA_002382445.1 Porticoccaceae bacterium UBA4026
AAGTACACGAGTGTCATTTCTATTTCCTTAATCCACTGAGAGCGTCATTGCTCCGATCCAATAATTATATTGATTTGAGGGTCATATAACAAATGCATTACGCGCATCAACTATATGTATAAAATGGTATAACAAAAGGTTTTTCAAAACATAAAAA
>DGAQ01000002.1:83858-114396 GCA_002382445.1 Porticoccaceae bacterium UBA4026
AAAGGGACCTTAGAAAGGTCCCTAAAAAAATCCTGTAGCAGGATTAAGAGGGGTTATGATCGCGAACGAATTTAGTCGTACTTTCTCGAGTTAATCTCCGAACTTACTTCTTAACTGTTTTGACTTCGGAATGTCTAATTACTGCTTCGAGGTTGGTAATATAGTTGCTGTGAAGGCATAATCCCAATGCATTTATTGCATTAACTGTATGCATTTTTGGTATGCCCTATTGAGAGGTTAAGATGAATTTACAAAAACTTTCGAGGATTGACTTAAACCTACTGGTTTCGCTGCAGGCGCTGCTTGAAGAGAAAAGTGTTACTCGCGCGGCAGCGCGCCTATTTATTAGTCAACCCGCTATGAGTCGAGTGCTTCAGCGATTACGTTATCAACTTGACGATCCGCTGTTTACTAGAACGGGTAATGAGTTGGTGCCGACTCCAAAAGCAAGGGACCTTCAACTACGGTTGCCGAGATTGTTGGACGGAATTCTGGATATGGTAACCGAGGGGGTGTTTGATCCTGCAACTTATACTGGTGAAGTTACTATCGCAGTGCCTGAATTTGTCGCTATTTCTTTAATATCAGAATTAACCAAAGTGGTCACCGAATATGCTCCAGGAGTGATTCTATCTATCTCGAGTGAAACTGATTCAGTGACGGGTGAGTTGGCTGAAGGTGTTTTAGATTTTGCAATTGATATTGAAAAGACCACTACGGACGGCATCATGACAACACCCCTAGCTATTTTTACGCCTTCGATTTGGATGCGTGAAGGTCATCCATTAGCTAATAAACAGACAGTCACGCTTGCCGAAATTCTTGAATATCCGTTTATCCAATATTATCTCTTAATTTCTAAGAGAGTTAGCGCAAGAACAGATGCTCGCTTTGATCGAGCCCTGCGAGAGCTGGGACTTAAGCGAAAAAAAGCTCTGGTCACCAATCAGTTGATGACGGCCATGGAAACCGTATGTGATACGGACTGTCTTATGGTTGCGGCTAAGTACGGAGAGACTATGGAGCGCGAAATGTACCGGATTATACGTAAACGATTCCCTAAAGAGATTCCCCATGAGGGCAAAATTAAATTAGTCTTGCTTCAGCATCAACGTACCTCCGGCTCGCCGATTCATCAATGGCTTTCAGAGAAAATAGTCGGTTTGATTCAAAAAAGAGGAACAATCACTGAGGTTTAGCGCCAAATTCCAGACATACTCTATAAAATATAACGATGAATCGGGCGTTTTATACCGCTTCTGAAAATTGGGATGTCGGTCGTCCTCGGGCAGCTAACCTAAATACAGTAGCGTAAAGCACAATTTGAAGTGCAAATAAAAATATCCAATCGTCACTGAACGCAGGACGCCAAGAAAAGATGTAAGCAAACAGAACAATGCCAGCAGAACTGCCGCTAATCAAAAGAGCTGTCAACGAATTAGCCACAACGCGCGATCTAAACTGTTTTTTTAGCTGCCAATGAAGGCGATTGTGTAGATGGTCATTGTCAGCAGTAAATGGTGAGCGGCCCGCGGCAACTCGTCTAAATATACTGGTTATAAAGTCAAGACAGGGATAAGCCAATAATGCCGCCATAAATGAAGCTGAAAAATGTCCGGTAGCAACGCCGCTTAGGCCATAGACAGCAATGGCTGCCCCTAGACCGTAGCTGCCCATGTCGCCGAGGAAAAACCATCCTGAAATGACATTAAAGATGAGAAACATAGAGCAGGCGAAGAACAGCAATCCTTCGATGGGACGACCATATTCTAGAAAAAATATCGCAAAGGCCGCGCTTGCAATCCCCGGAATTAGGCCATTAGCTCCATCGGACATATTGAAAGCATTGATAAAGCCAACGCAAAAAACGGTGGCAGATACCCAAGCTATCAGCGGCACTTCGAGTAGTTGATCAATCCCTGTTACACCAACCTCATCTGGAATAAGGGCAGGCCAGAACCCTAGCAGAAGGCCAAATACTAAAAACTTAGAGAACAGTCGTAACAGTGGACTTAAGAAATCCGCCTTGAAGTCCTCAATTAATCCAAGGCTGGCACACAAAAAAATAGCCGACCAAAGCGCAAGTTCTTGGCTAGAGCGAACGATGCCAGGGGTGTAATCGGTCAGTAGAATCATCCCTAAAGCATAAAACCCGACTATTAACATTATAGATAAACCGCCAAGTCGTGAGGATTCAATAAGGCTGATTCCGTGTGTTGAAGACGGATCTCGGCCGGCTGCTAAGTATGAAAATAAGCGCATCAAAAAAATAGTCCCTACACCTGCTAGACCAAAGGTCATTAAGGCCAAGCTGCACATAATAATAAGTTTTAAGTCGTTTCTATCTAGGTGCCTAGCAAAGATGTCATAGTCGTCTTTTATTAGCATGTTAGTTCTTCAGCGTGGATTACATCCATAGTAGAGTTTTCCGGATAATCATTCTGATTACCGCACATTAGCGAGGTAGACTTATTGATTGGGCCCTTATTACTAGTCTCACTGGATGTAGATTTTATAAGAGTATCCCTTCCTGTGACCGCTATTCTAAATACTGTCATAGCACCTATCGGTCCGAAGGTGAGCAATTTCATTGTAGATATAGATGAAAAATAGCCGTCATAATCAGCACTTTCGATAAATTTAGACTGACTGAGCTATGCGATTTAGGTGATACCAATAAGGGTGCATAAAAGCATAACTGAGATGAAAATAAGAAGTCTACTGAGCATATATGGCTTTCCCTGTAAAAATTAAGATTCACCGCAGATACTTAAATGATCTCTTTTTTATAGATAGAAACACTATTAGAGATGCAATACAACATTATCAGCCCCCTCTGGTTGAATGACTACGAGGGCTGACACCCGTAGTTTCTGCACTTTGCGGCCACTTACAAGTGATAACTACTTAGAGTCATAGCGGATGAGGCTAGGGTCATTAATTTTTTTACTGGAGAGGGGAATTCATAACCTCCAGCCTCGCGCGCTGCCTGGGCATGACGTTGTTCATCGACCAGCATTTCCTCAACGATAGCGCGACTGAGTAAATCTTTTTTCGGCAAGTCAGATAGGTGTTTACTCAAATGAGCAGATACCTGATCTTCAGTCGCGGCAACAAACCCTAAGCTTAACTTGTCACTAATAAGCCCGGTTCCGGCGCCAATGCCAAAAGACATTGCATACCAAATTGGATTTAGGAGGCTAGTTTCGCCGCCAAGCTTTTTAATTCTCTGTTCACACCAAGCTAGGTGGTCAATTTCCTCTGCAGCTGAGTGCTTCATTTGCTCGCGGACTTCAGGCACCTGTGCGGTTAGCGCCTGACCCTGATAAAGAGCTTGAGCGCAGACCTCACCGGTATGATTAACGCGCATAAGACCGATTGAACGGGCGCGGTCCTTATCATTAAGGTCTATATCTGTAAGCGTATCCGCTGGAGACGTTCTCTCAGGCTGCGGCGCGCTGCTAAATGCGGTACGTAAACCTTGATCTATCTGAGTCAAAATATTGTCGAGGGCCGTTAATCTTCTGTTGCTCACAAACATTGTCCAATTATTTTTAAGGGCCTATTGTATCCAGTTTTGGGTTCTTCTTTCTAGCGATATATATAGGCAGATAAGCTAGGGCGAAAAACCCCATAGCCACAACTTCCGTGACGACGATATAAATCGGCCAGGGACCAAAGAAATCGAGTAGGGAAGGGTTCGGCGGTTTATTCATCATGTAGAAATAATTAGCATCTAACCAAAGGTTAATGGGGATTAGGCAGAGGATATAGATGTTCAGCCACATAAAGGTCCGTAAAATGCCCTGCGGCCTGGGGTAGAGCTTAAAAGCAAGTAGGTGATGAAGCACAACTACTACCAAACCACCGTGAACAATCCAATACTTTAAAAACTCATAACTGGGATAGCCAGCGTCTGGATCCGGCGTGATTATCGCTTGTAGCGTGCCAGACAAGACGAAGAAATAGATGATTTCAAAGCGTCGAGGATTAGGCTGCCAAAAAAGAAGGGGCGCTATCAAAGAAAACAGGTTGCAAATAGATAGCGGCAAATTATCCGCCGCGTTGAACCTGCCATAGCTAATATGTATGGCAGTCCAAATGACTACTGTCAGGCTGAGAAAGATAGACGCTGCACGCGTCAGCAGCAGATTTTGCTCTTCTGTTAAGCGTTGAGGTACGCTGACAAAGATAAGCAGGAAAATGACAAAAACAACCATCGCCCCCCAATGGGGCTGACTGAAAGAAACAAAGGGTATATCACTGTTAAAAAAAGCATTAACACTGTGCATAAAACCCCTCTTTCGTGCGTCTAAAAGCTAGGTGTTTTTTCTCTGGCAATGGCGCGCCAACCGATATCGTTGCGCAAATACATGTTATCCCAATGAATCTTAGACGCTATCTTATAAGCCTGAGTTTGAGCCTCTGAGACCGTGTTTCCCATAGCAGTCGCGCAGAGTACTCGACCGCCACTGGTGACAACATTACCGTCAGACATGGCGGTGCCGGCGTGAAATACTTTTTGACTGGAGTCATTGGTACTCTTGTCCAATCCTGAAATCACATCGCCACCACAGTAACTGCCAGGATAACCACCCGCAGCCAATACCACACCAATCGCAGGTCTTGGGTCCCACTGGGCTGTTTGTTGGTCCAGGCTCTTATCCAGAGCAGCCAAACAATGAGCCACTAAATCTGATTGCAAGCGTAATAATATTGGTTGGGTTTCAGGATCACCAAAGCGACAGTTGTATTCGATAACCTTAGGTGTACCGTCTGTCATAATCATTAGGCCAGCATACAAAAAGCCAGTGTAGTCATTACCCTCAGCCGCCATTCCTTTGACTGTAGGATAAATAATTTCATCCATGGCTCTCTGATAAATAACATCATCAACTACAGGGGCTGGAGAGTAAGCACCCATACCGCCGGTATTGGGGCCAGTGTCACCATCGCCTGCACGTTTGTGATCTTGGCTAGTCGCCATGGGTAATACATTTGTTCCATCCACCATGACAATAAAACTGGCTTCTTCGCCGTCTAAAAATTCTTCGATTACTACACGATGACCAGCCTCACCAAAAGCGTTTCCGGCTAGCATATCGCGTACGGCATCTTCAGCTTCGGTCAAAGTCATTGCAACGATTACACCCTTACCAGCGGCGAGGCCATCGGCTTTAATGACAATCGGGGCACCTACCTTTTGAAGGTAGGAGAGCGCTTGTTCCATATCGGTAAAGTTAGCGTAATCTGCGGTAGGAATTCTATGCCGTTCAAGGAAATCTTTGGTGAACGCCTTAGAGCCCTCAAGTTGTGCTGCACCCTTAGAGGGACCGAAAATAGGCAGGTTGCGCTCTTGGAAGAAATCTACAATACCGTCAACTAGAGGTTGCTCGGGGCCGACAATGGTTAAGCCGACATTATTGTTTTCGGCAAACTCAGCGAGACCAGCAAAGTCGCTCACTGAAAGCTGGATGTTTTTTAGTGAAGGCTCTACTGCTGTGCCGGCATTGCCCGGAGCGACATAAACCGTGCCCACATCAGCAGACTGTGACGCTTTCCAAGCCAGCGCGTGTTCACGGCCCCCAGCGCCAATAACCAATACATTCATTAATTGCATTCCAGACGTAAATTTAAAAAAGGAATTGTAGCAGACTGAGGCACCTAAGCAGTAAAAAAGGCGGCCCAATCCGGTGGGAAATGTTACCCTGATTAAATCTAAAGCCTGACCCCGGTCGTAAGCTGATAACACCATAATAAGAACAAGGCCGCCATTATCTCTAGTTCATCAAAGCATCCAATTATTGTTTGGTTTCGCCAAGACCTTAGATTGGCTGACAATCCAGCACTATGCGCTGCCTGTGAACAGGGTGAGATTATTCCGGTTTACATTCTTGATGACCAAGGTGCAGGGGATTGGAGGATGGGCGGCGCTAGTCGCTTGTGGCTGCACTACGCGCTGGAAGATCTAAATCATTCTCTCGGTCAGGGATTGCAACTTTATCAGGGTGATGCTCTGACTATACTGCGTGACCTAGCCGCGCAAACAGGCGCTGCGGCTATTACCTGGAATCGCTGTTATGAGCCCTGGCGCATTGCCCGCGATAGCAGCATTAAATCTGCACTTAAAGAAGATGGTCTTGAGGTGCAGAGTTTCAATGGTTCACTGCTGTGGGAGCCATGGCAGGTGCTTAAAAAAGACGCAACCCCCTACAAAGTATTTACACCCTATTACCGACGGGGTTGTATGTCATCCGCTGCGCCACGTCGGCCAATGGAGATTCCTAAAAACATCAAATTACATATGAATAGTGACCACTCACTATGTATAAAAGGCTTAAATTTACTGCCTAAAATAAATTGGGATGAGAAAATAAAGGCGTGCTGGGAAATCAGCGAAGCCGCCGCTCATGAGCGCCTTGATGAGTTCGTTATGGACGAGCTACAAGACTATCGCGAAGGCCGAAATTTCCCCGACAAAAAGAACGTGTCGAGACTATCCCCGTACCTGCATTTTGGGCAAATCTCACCCCATATTGCCTGGCATCGCGCCGCGGAGGCAGGAGCCTTTATTAGCAATGAAGAGAGTTTAGACACCTTTATGAGTGAGCTTGGTTGGCGAGAATTTTCTTACTATTTGCTATATCACTTTCCCACCTTGCCAACAGAAAACCTACAGGTACGTTTTAATCTCTTCCCTTGGATGGATAATACCGATGCGGATTTAAAAGCTTGGCAACAAGGTAAAACGGGTTACCCATTGGTGGACGCAGGCATGCGTGAATTGTATTCCACTGGCTACATGCACAACCGCGTGCGCATGGTGGTGGGATCCTTCTTAGTCAAAAACTTACTCATTCACTGGCATAAAGGCGAGGCTTGGTTTTGGGACTGTTTAGTTGACGCCGACCTTGCTAGCAACAGTGCTAGTTGGCAGTGGATCGCCGGCTGCGGAGCTGATGCGGCTCCATTTTTCAGAATCTTTAACCCCATTACTCAAAGTGAAAAGTTCGACAAGGAGGGAAGCTATATCAGTCGCTATGTACCAGAGCTTGCCGACATGCCAGAAAAATATATTCATACACCCTGGTTAGCGCCGATCGAAGTGCTAGTTAAGGCCGGAGTAGAGATTGGCGGAAACTATCCAGCACCGGTGGTGGACATTAGGCAATCCAGAGAGCGGGCACTGGCAGCTTTTGCGCTAACCAAGAGTGACGTCTAAATACAGCGCAGTAAAAAGAATTAGAACGCAGGTTTTTCCTCCGCCTCTTCATATAATTTAACACTTTTAATGAGTTCCGCTTTGGCAGCGGCCGCGCCTTCCCAGCCTTCAATAGTCACCCATTTATTGGGTTCCAGATCTTTATAATGCCCAAAGAAGTGTGCAATTTGCTGTTTAGTTAATTCTGGAATTTGATCAATGTCAGTAATACCACGATAAATGGTTGATAGTTTATCGGCCGGCAATGCCAGTATTTTTGCATCAGCACCTGCTTCGTCAGTCATTCTTAGTACACCGATAGGGCGGCAACGAATGACCGAGCCTGCCATCAATGGAAAAGGAGTCAATACGAGTACGTCAGCGGGATCACCGTCTTCAGATAGTGTATGGGGTACATAACCGTAGTTAGTGGGGTAGTGCATGCATGTCGCCATAAAACGGTCTACGAAAATTGCACCAGACTCTTTATCTACTTCATATTTTACTGGGTCAGAGTGCGCTGGAATTTCGATAATCACATTAATTTCTTCTGGCAGGTTACGACCTGCGGGTACGGCATTGAGGCTCATAAAACGGTTACCTAAAAATAGTTCGACAAATTGACCAAGGATTATAATGATACTTAGACTAGGATGAAATGACTGTATGGGTTCTCAGAACACTTTTATCCATATACTACCGCTAACAAGAAAAAAGGTTAGTTTAGCGATGATCTCGATGCTGTAAACGAGGGTAGCAACCGATCGATATATACAGGTTAACTGGGCCACCGTGCTGCCTAAGCCATTCTGGTCTACTGACATTCGAGTGACACCCCTAGTACCAACAGCACTCAAAATGTGAACGCATGACGTAATTTCATTTGCGGCACTAAATCGAGTTTAGCAATTCAAGCGCATTACCTCGCAGCAAATCATATCGATGGCTCTGTCTAGAGGCCGAATCAGTGACAATTAGCACTTTAGCGAGACCTGAGCCAATATGATAAAAAGGCCAATCAGTACCGAATAAGATCCGCTTACCCTTTGTGCTGTCAATGATTTGATCGAGTTTAGTGACCCCTTGACCATGAGTGCCTAACCAAGTATTAGGATACTTTAGGCGCAACTGCAACATTGCATCAACGTCACGGGCACCGCCATGGCCTAATATAAATTTAATCTTAGGGAAATCTCGCAATGCTTTTTCGTAGTGTCTAGGCATGGCGTAACGTTGTGACGACTCAGCTTCTATACCGGCACGACCGCCGTGGAAAAATATGCTTACGCCTAAAGATTGAGCCTCCTCATAGACTTTCATTAGCGCTGGATGGTCAGGGTAAAATTTTTGCACCACTGGGTGCAACTTCATAAGCTTTAGACCTGACTGCGCATGAACACGGATTTGCTCGATACAGTTGTCATCCATAGGGTCTGCCGAGAAACCAGCTAATAATCGCTTCTGTTGATTCGCTTTTTCGATCTCAGAGCGCCATAATTCGGTCTGATCATCACCAAACGGCAAGCCTAACTTGATCGGCAAAATAGCCGCTTGCTCAACACGCATGGCATTCATTTCATTGATCAGGTTTGCGATTGTATGTGTTCGCGTAATCTCACTGCCCCACAAGCCTTGGGCGACGATAGTTCTCTCTAACTTGCTTAAATTTTTATCACTAAAGTTTCCATTGATATAAATATCCAGATCTAGATCGCAATGGGGGCTGTCACCATCACAGTCGAGTAAATGCATCACCCTGTCTGTTTTGGCCTGCAAATTTAAGCTTGGCTTAAACAGCACAGACATGCCGAGATGGGCGTGCATATCGATCGCCATGGGCAGGCTCTCGTCGGTACAAATCAGTTGTCCCCGTTGATCTAGGTCGAACCATGGCAAACTCGATAATCCGCTATAACCCGCATATCGCTGCGGACCAAATGCGCCATTACCTGTAGCCGCAGCCTCTAGAGCGCGTTGCTGTGCTAGCAATGCGATATCATCAGCGTTATATCGATATTCGGGGGGCCTGTCATCGCAACCGGCGGTAGACATGGCCAGTGTCGATATTCCAAGGTAAGACAAAAATCGGCGACGGTTTATCATCTTTACTCCTATTAGGTCGCTAGTAGAAGCGGTTACTGTATCACTTGATCATAATTTAGAGCTAGGCGGGATTATTTCGACTAAGTAAGAGGGTACGATGAGCACTTAATGATAAATCGACTGTCGGCAAAATTTGGGTTTTAGGACAAATTGTTGCCAGTAGAGGAAAACTCTAGCCCATAGACTCAGTGCCTAAAGTGGCGCATTCCAGTGAACACCATGGCCATGCCATATTCATTCGCTGCGGCAATTACTTCATCATCTCGCATTGAACCGCCGGGCTGAATAATACAGCTAATACCTGCTTTGCCTGCATTATCAATACCATCACGGAAGGGGAAAAATGCGTCAGAGGCCATGACGGCGCCAACCACCTCTAGACCCGCATGCTCAGCTTTAATGCCGGCGATACGTGCGCTGTTGATGCGGCTCATTTGACCAGCACCCACACCCACTGTTTGGTTGTTCTTGGCATAAATAATGGCATTAGACTTGACCATTTTGGCGACCTTCCAAGCAAACAACATATCAGTCATTTCCATCGCTGTGGGCACTCTTTTGGATACCACTTTTAACTCTTGCTCGGTAATCATGCCGTTGTCGCGGTCTTGAATTAATAGGCCGCCATTGACTCTTTTGTAGTCATAGTCTTGTGGCCGTTGGCCACTCCAAACACCACACTCTAGCAGACGTACGTTTTTCTTTGCGGCAACAACAGCCACTGCCTCAGCAGAAACTGAAGGTGCAATAATGACCTCAACGAATTGTTTTTCGCAGATGACTTCAGCGGTCTTGGCGTCAAGCTCACGGTTAAAGGCAATAATGCCACCGAAGGCAGATTCCGGGTCGGTGGCAAACGCCAGATCATAGGCTGTAGCAATATCAACCGCCACTGATACACCACAAGGGTTGGCGTGTTTGACGATAACGCAGGCCGGCTGGTCAAACTGTTTGACACATTCCAGCGCGGCATCTGTGTCGGCAATATTGTTAAACGACAGCTCTTTACCCTGCAGTTGTTTGGCAGTCGCCACGCTGGCTTCGGTTGGATTAGCCTCGGTATAAAAAGCGGCTTTTTGGTGTGGATTTTCGCCGTAACGCATTTCTTGGGTCTTGAAATACTGCACATTAAAGGTATTGGAAAAGTCACGAGCGTTGTTATCAGTATCGCGCGCACCAAAGTAATTGGCGATCGCGCCGTCGTAGCCAGCGGTGTGTTCAAAAGCTTTAACCATGAGTTCGTAGCGGGTGCTGTAATTAAGCTGTGCTTGGTTGGCTTGCATCTGCTCAAGCACCATGGCGTAGTCGCTGTTATTCACTACAATGGCCACATCTTTGTAGTTTTTCGCTGCCGAGCGAACCATGGTTGGGCCACCAATGTCGATATTTTCAATCGCGTTGGGCAGGGTGCAGTCAGGGTCGGCAACTGCGGCGGCAAAGGGGTACAAGTTAACCACGACCATATCGATGGGCTTGATGTCGTGCGCTGCCATGACAGCGTCATCAGTGCCGCGACGACCTAAAATACCACCGTGAACTTTTGGGTGTAGGGTTTTTACACGGCCATCCATCATCTCTGGAAAGCCTGTGTAGTCAGAGACTTCAGTGACAGCAATGTTGTGTTCTTTCAGTAATCGGAAGGTTCCTCCAGTGGATAATAATGCTACATTTTGAGCTGTCAAAGCTCGGGCAAAATCAACAATGCCAGTTTTATCAGATACGCTAATGAGTGCGCGCGTGACTTTTTTTAGATCGCTCATGGAGTCCTCGAGTTGGGTTACAAAAGATCGTACTGTTTAAGTTTTTTACGCAGAGTGCCTCGGTTAAGACCGAGTATTTTGCACGCTTTACTCTGATTTTTCCGGGTATAGGCCATGACTGCCGCCAGCAGTGGCGCCTCGACTTCAGCTAATACCAGATCATAGAGATTGATGGTGCTTTGACCATCTAGGTCATTAAAATAACGCTGCATAGCATCGGCAACACTGACTCTTAAAGAATCTTGAGTGTCTTTTGTAATCTGGTGAGTCGGCGGATTATAGTCGGGGGTCCTTAGGTAGCTGTTAACGTCTTTTTTATCTAACACCTCGGTGTCCTTAGTAGAAGTCATGCGACTTTTTCCTCATAGCGAGATTCGAAGAAAAAATCTTTGAGTAATTTTCTTTGTTGTTCGGTGGTTTCAAGGGTGTTGAACTGACGGGTAAAGTCTTTCCCACCGGACAGCGGATTAATGTACCAACCAATATGTTTTCGTGAAATACGCAGCCCACCGGTTTCACCATAAAACTCATGTAGTGCTAGCAGATGTTCGGACATGATGATTGCGCACTCGTGCATACTGGGCGGAGCTAGGTGATTTCCGAATTTAAGAAAGTGATTTATTTGATTAAAAATCCACGGATTACCTTGAGCGGCTCGTCCAATCATTACTGCAGCAGCGCCAGTGTGTTTAAGCACAGAGACAGCTTTTTCCGGATCGGTAATGTCGCCGTTGGCCAATACTGGGATAGATACCGCTTCCACTACCTGGGCAATGGTGTCGTACTCAACTTCACCGACGAAACGACAGGCGCGAGTGCGACCGTGGACGGCGAGGGCTGAAACACCGGCATCCTCTGCAATTTTTGCAATCGTCACCGCATTGCGATTTTGTCTGTCCCAGCCAGTACGAATTTTCAAGGTAACGGGGACGTCGGTGGCGGCAACTACCGCGTCTAAGATATCTTTCACTAGTCCTGGATTTTGCAGTAGCGCTGATCCTGCGGCACGGTTACATACTTTCTTGGCAGGACACCCCATATTTAGATCAATAATCTCGGCACCCTGTTGCACATTGAATCTAGCGGCCGCTGCCATCATTTGAGGATCGTATCCAGCTATCTGCACTGACCTTGGGGCAGGTTCATCACCAAATTGCACGCGCAATCGAGACTTTCTGGTCGACCAGGTGGCCGGGTCGGCGGCTACCATCTCAGATACGACTAAACCAGCACCCATTTTCCTGCACAGTTGGCGAAACGGCAAGTCGGTCACGCCTGCCATGGGTGCAAGCACGGTTTGGTTGTGAATGTGATAGGGGCCAATATTGAACAAGTTAATTTCTGCTACCATGATAAGAGTCGGTAATCATACCCTCTCAACGATTGATTAAAAAGTGATCAATTGTGAAATATTTGGGTTATTGATAGTTCTGCGCTATCTAGACGTTAAAACGCGACGAACGGATTGATTTAGGGTTGGTTCACTTTTTTGGCGCTTAACTGTGCCCACTCAGACTGGATAGCTGGAGGGAAAAAGGTAAAATTGGTAGAGTAGGGCGCCGAGACGGCATCAATTTGTCTATCTAAAAGCCCAGCCAAGCATAATAAACCATTGGCCGCAGTCATGGCGCAGAGTTTGGGTGCAAGCTCAATTAGAGGTGCGGCTAAAATATTGGCCACCATCACTTCAGCTTGGATATCATCGGGAATCTCATTGGGAAGATAAGTGACGAGTTGATGATCAGCAATCTTATTGCGCTGGGCGTTGTCGCGACTGGCGAGTAAGGCTTGGGGGTCATTGTCGACAGCGATGACTTGCTTGGCACCGAGCAGCAGAGCGGCGATGCCTAAAATGCCAGAGCCGCAACCGTAGTCGACAATCGTTTTGCCTTTTAAGTCTTGTTGATCTAACCATCTTAAACACAGGTGAGTGGTGGGGTGGCTGCCAGTGCCGAAGGCTAAGCCAGGGTCGAGGCTTAAGTTGACACCTTGAGGATCTGGCGGGTCAATCCAGCTTGGGCATATCCACAAGCGATCCCCGCATTTCAGGGGGTTAAAATGTTTTTTCCATTCTTCAGACCAGTCTTTATCTTCGAGTTGTTCCCAGCGTATTTGCGGAGAAGATGAAATGGACGCGTAAAACTGCAAATTAATCGCTTGAGTGTCTACGGTTGTTGGGAACAGAGCAGTAACAATACATTGATCCCAAAGTGGTGTTTCACCGACAGCTGGCTCAAGGATGGGTTGATCGGCTGCATCCTGAATCGTCACTGATAGGGCATTTAGATCAATAAGAGCGTTTTCTATCTCATGACTGTCTTGCCTGGATGAGAGAATGATTAACTGAATCCATTCCATACTTAAAGTCCGTCGTCCTTTTGGTCCATGGAACAATAGAGGAAGAGCCTATAGGCCAAGTTTTTTCTCAAGATAATGAATATTGACGCCGCCCTGCTTAAAGGCCTCATCTCTGACTAAGTCTTCGTGAAGGGGAATGTTAGTCTTAATGCCGTCAATAACCATCTCATCAAGGGCGATACGCATTCTAGACAGTGCCGCTTCTCGATTGTGACCATAAGTAATGACTTTCCCAATGAGCGAATCATAATTAGGGGGCACGGTGTAGCCATTATAAATGTGAGAATCAACCCGAACACCATTACCGCCTGGAGCATGATAGGCATTGATAGTACCTGGCTGAGGCATAAAGGTAACAGGGTCTTCGGCGTTAATACGACATTCAAATGAGTGGCCGCGGAAGATAATATCTTCTTGCTTAAAACTTAGAGGCCGACCGCTTGCGATTAAGAGCTGCTCTTTAACAATATCAACGCCGGTAATCATTTCTGAAACAGGATGCTCTACTTGGACCCGCGTATTCATTTCGATAAAGTAAAAATGGCCATCCTCATAAAGGAATTCGAAGGTTCCGGCACCGCGATAGTTGATTTGAATGCAGGCGTTTACGCAACTCTCGAAAACTGCCTGCCTAGCATCCTCTGGAATACCCGGGGCGGGCGCTTCTTCTATTACTTTTTGGTGTCGCCGTTGCAGAGAACAGTCCCTATCGCCAAGATGGATAGCGCGGCCTTGGCCGTCAGCGAGTATCTGTACTTCAACATGTCGAGGGTTCTGGAGAAATTTCTCCATATACACTGTGCCGTCACCAAAAGCAGCCGCTGCTTCGGTTTTGGTTATAGCGACGGCATTGACTAGGGCTTCTTCATTCTCAACGACACGCATACCTCTGCCACCACCACCTGCCGCGGCCTTAATAATAACGGGGTAGCCAATTCTCACGGCGGTAGCATACAAAGTGGCAGTATCATTGGATAATGGGCCATCAGAGCCTGGAACAGTGGGCACACCCGCTGCTTTCATGGCCTTAATGGCCGCGACTTTGTCCCCCATAACGCGAATTACATCCGCAGTTGGACCGATAAAAACGAATCCGCTTTTCTCAACCTGTTCGGCAAAGTCAGCATTTTCTGCCAGAAAACCATAACCAGGGTGCACGCCAGAAGCGCCGGTTATTTCCATCGCGCTAATAAGTGCGGGAACATTTAAGTAGCTCTGTGCCGATGGGTTTGGACCAATACAAATAGCTTCATCGGCTAATTTAACGTGCTTAAGTGCAGCATCAACTTTTGAGTGAACAGCAACGGTTTTTATATCCAGCTCTTTGCAAGCGCGGAGGATTCGTAAGGCAATTTCGCCGCGATTGGCGATAAGCACTTTATCCAGCATGATTTAGTTCCCTGACGCTATTAAATAATGGTGAATAAAGGCTGATCGAATTCTACGGGATCGCCGTCTTCGACCAGCATGGCCCCAATAACACCGCCTTTATCCGCTTCAATTTGATTCATCATTTTCATTGCTTCGATAATACAAAGCACATCTCCGGGCGATACGGTTTGACCCACGCTTGCAAATGCCGGAGAGCCGGGAGCAGGACAAGCATAGAAGCTACCGACCATGGGAGAATGTACGATATGACCCTGAGGTTCTGTGGGGACAGGTGGCTCTATAGCCTGCGCAGCGCTAATGGCAGGTGTCGCCGCAGGGGCCGCTGCAATGGCCGGTGGTGCTGCGTACGAGATTACTTGAGCTCCGCGACTGATTCGAACTGAATCTTCACCTTCAGTGATTTCAAGTTCGTTAATATTAGACTCTTCAAGCAGTTCAATGAGCTTCTTTACTTTACGGATATCCATTGTTGCCTCTCAATCTATTATTGTTGGTCAAATTTACTTAAGGCTGCGTCCAGTGCAAGATCATAGCTTTTTGCTCCAAAACCACAAATCACACCCTCGGCGATGTCGGAAAAGTAAGAGTAGTGCCTGAATTCTTCCCGCGCGTATACGTTGGACAGGTGTACTTCGATAAAAGGAATGCTAACACCGAGTAGCGCGTCTCTAAGCGCGATACTCGTATGAGTAAAGGCGCCAGGGTTAAAAATAATAAAGTCGACCCCCTCATTAGCCGCGCTATGAATGCCATCAATAAGCACGTGTTCAGCATTACTTTGTAGGACGTTGAGTCTATGCCCAGCATCCTCGGCGCTATTAACTAGCCTCTGATTAATGAGATCTAGGGTTTGGCCCCCGTAAATCTCTGGTTCACGAGCACCAAGCAAGTTAAGGTTTGGGCCGTGTAGTAACAATAAGTTGGCCATAATCACTCTCAGTGCATGTTGAATTAAGCGTGAAGTCTGCACTAAAAGACATAAACTGTCTATGGCTGTAGCCATAAATTTACTTTTCGACGAAATTGGCAGAAATTGAGCCGGTTTTCTGTAGTTTTTACAGAGATTTACGACTTAAGACTAAATCATTTTGCGGTTACAGCGACGTTAAGAGCATTTAGCGACATAATGGCTCCATTAAGTCGCCTGATTCGACAAAATCGGCTAAATTCTTTTAAAGCGGCGCTAAAATGCAACAAAATACGCTAAAATGATTATTTGGAGCGCTCTATTGCTTTAAGTAAGGTACTTTCAAGTAGAATTTGCGGTAATACCTCGGCAACCGAATCACCGCTAGGGTACATAAGATAGAGGGGAACGCCGCTGCGTTGAAATTGGTTGAGTAGTTTTGTGATTTCAGGGTCATTGTTAGTCCAATCACCCTTCAGGTAGGTTACTTGATTGTCGTTCAAGCTTTGATAGAACGCATTAGTAAAAGCGATTTTCTCATTAGCTAGGCAGGTAATACACCAATCTGCTGTTAAATTGACAAACACAGCCTTTTGCGCCTGCCTTAATTCATCGAGGCGTTGCTGGGAATAGGGCTCCCACTGCGCAGGCTCAGCCTCTTTAGTGATTGACCAAGCAGGGATAGTTAAGGCACCCATGAGGCATAATGCCGCCAATACATTTGTAAAAGAAAAGGAGGTGATCTTCTGCCCCGAGGCCTGCCTTAATTTGGTTAGCCAAATAGCCATGGCAATTAATACTAAGCCAAGAATGATAATGGCAACAATATCAACGTTAGTCTGCCTACCCACGACCCAGAGAAGCCATATCCCCGTGATATAGAGAGGAAAGGCTAGAAATTGTTTGAAGCTGTCCATCCAAGCGCCTGGGCGGGGTAGTTTAGCGGTTAGGCTAGGAATCCAGGCCAACAGAACAAACGGCAGCGCCATACCTAGGCCTAGAAAGGCGAACACTAATAGCGCTAAATAGCTTGGCTGAGCTATTGCGAAGCCAAGTGCTGGGCCCATAAAGGGTGCTGTGCAAGGGCTAGCAACGGTGGTGGCCAAGACGCCGGTCATGAAAGAAGAGGAAAGGCTCTCATCTCGCGCTGAAGACTGCCCTATCGACATCAGGCCAGAGCCTATTTCTAGATAGCCAGAAAAAGCTAATCCCATAATAAAAAACAGGTAAATCAATAAGGTGACAAATAGTGGTGACTGAAGCTGAAAGCCCCATCCAATGGCTTCGCCGGCCGCACGCAAGCTAAGCATGACAAATGCAATTCCAACAAAGCTAGCGACAACGCCTGCGGTATACGCCAAGCCATGGGACCGCCGGCTCGACTGGGTTTGGTGCGTCATAGTAAAGCTGAGAGCCTTTATCGAGAGGACTGGGAAAACACAGGGCATTAGATTCAATATCATGCCCCCCAATAAGGCGAATATGAGAATCAAGCCTAAAGAGAACTCCTCTTGACCAATATTGCTGCTCGAGCCACCTTGCATGGCAGCTTGGGCAGAAGAAGAGGGGGTATTGCTAATATCGACCTTGCCACTGACTAAGTTGATGGTTAGCCATTGTTTATACGGTGGGTAACAGAGTCCGGCATCCGCGCAACCCTGGGACTCTACCTGAATTTCCATCTGCTCGCCTTCGCCCTCGTAGGGAAGTGCGATGGATGTTTTTGTATAATAGACTTCTAATTCTTCTTCAAAAAAGTCATCCCACTTACGTTTTCCAGTCTCAAAGATAGGTGCTCCTAGTTGGCTGGTTGCATCAACGGCACTAAAGCTAAATCGATCACGGTAAAGATAGTACCCCTCAACAATCGACCAGTTCAGGATTAACTGGTTCTCTCCGACGTCAACGGTTACTTGATAAACTTGCTCTACGGGTAAAAATAAAGCGTTTGGCGATAGGAGCCTATTATTGTTAACTGACGATGAGACATTGTCGGAAAAGGAACTTTGCGCGAAACTCAACGATGCTAATAAATAGGTGAGTAAGAAAAACGTTGTTTTGAACAATTTGCTCATCTTTGGCTTCCTGGGCTTAGGCGCGTTTTTTTTGGACAATCAAAGGTTGATTACGGTTGCTAGGGTTTATTGTATCCTTATTTTGTGGGACATGGATGTTTTGGGGCTGTGGTGGCAGTATTTAGCGGTCGATCTCACAAAACATCTTAATGCACAGACCTAAATATTTTGATCATGTATAATTCAACTAAGGAGAATATTTATGAGACTTGTGGTTTTTGCTCTTATAGTGGCGGCAATTCAGTTGACTTTTATCGAAATTGGGCAGGCATCAGAACAACTGCGGCCGAAAGCTTTATCATTTGGCGATGGCTATTTGCGTACCATGCCTCCCGGTCAAAAGGTGACAGCCGCTTTTATGAGTGTAACCAATAGGAGTGATGAAGATTGCCGGCTTGTCTCTCTTAGTTCTCCTTTATCTGATCGTGTCGAGTTCCATCAACATCAACATGTTGATGGGATGATGCAAATGCGCCCTATGAAGTCGGTGCTAGTGACGGCTGGTAACACAGTAATTTTTAAACCAGGTGCTTTTCATGTCATGTTTTTTAATGTGGGTGATCCGCTGATGGCAGGTCAAAAGGCCCAGCTAAAATTACGCACAGATCAGTGCGGTGACTACAGCGTGGAGTTAGAGATACGAGGCTTGGTCAAACCGAAAACAATGGATCATCATTAATGTTTTTTTTCAAAAAAATAACAACCGCATGGCGACTATTTTTTAGTGGTGCTAGTGAAACATTATCTGAAGATTATATTGGCAAAAATGCCCCACCAAAATTACGTGCTGGCCTATACATCACGTTACTTGCTCTGCTCTTATTGCTGGTTTTAGGCTGGCATTGGAGTCAAGAGCCTGCTGAGTTCAATATCCAAATAAAATCTAATACCGGAATTGTCATCGGTGAAGCCACGACTAGCACTTTAATTAGAGTAATCGATGTTTTACTAGATAAGCCAGGAGGTTATCTGAGTAACGATATTATGCCGCCAGGAGTTTGGATGGATAATCAACCGAGCTGGGAATATGGCGTAATGATTCAAGTTAGAGATCTCAGTAAGGCGATGAGAGAGTCTTTTAGTCGCTCTCAATCACAGTCTGCAGAGGATTCTGATCTATCGATGGCCGAGCCGCGATTTAATGTTGACCATGTGCGTTGGGCCGCGCCCTGGCCCGAGCGGGAGTACAGAGAAGGGCGCAATTATGTAGCCTCTTATCTCGAGCGTTTGAGTGATGAGGAGGCCTTTAATGCGCAATTTTACGCTAGAGCGGATAATTTGCGTTATTGGTTGGGTACTGTTGAAAAGCGGTTGGGTAGTTTATCTCAACGTCTAGCTGCGAGCGTCGGTCAGCGGCGCATCAACACTGATCTTTCGGGAAGCTTGGGCGCTCGGCAGTCTACAGCGGTGCCTCACGAATTAATGGTTAAAACCAGCTGGTGGCAAATAGATAACGTGTTCTATGAGGCGAGAGGTACATCATGGGCACTAGTTCATTTTTTAAAAGCCGTTGAAGTTGATTTTGGAGATGTGTTGGCGAAAAAAAATGCCACCGCAAGCCTGCAACAAATTATTCGTGAGCTTGAAATGACACAGAGACCGCTGCGCTCACCAATGATTGTTAATGGAGAAGGCTTTGGTTTGCTGGCCAATCATTCCTTGGTAATGGCGTCCTATATCAGTCGCGCTAATGCGGCAATTATTGATTTACGAGAACTCATGTCTCAAGGCTAGTATCGTCTAGTGTGCAGGATAATGAGTAACAATTCCCTGTTGAGTCGCCAAAAATAAAACATCGGCAGGTTTTAGGGCAAATAGACCGTTGGTGATAACGCCGGTAATCTGATTAATTTTCTCCTCTAACTCGCATGCGGAGCCGATCGGATGAAGATGGTGTACGTCGAGGATTAGGCTTCCATTGTCAGTGATAACATTCTCACGCCACACTGGATCTCCACCGAGTTTAACCAGCTCTCGGGCAACGTGACTTCGGGCCATTGGGATGACCTCAACGGGAAGAGGGAAAGTACCTAAGTTTTTGACCCATTTACTCTCGTCAGCAATACAGACAAACTCATTGGCCACTGCAGTCACAATTTTCTCGCGAGTTAGGGCCGCACCCCCGCCTTTAATTAACTCCAAGCGGCGGTTAGCTTCGTCTGCGCCATCGACATATATCGTGACTTCAGAGACAGAATTTAACTCAAAAACCTGAATGCCATGACCACGCAGACGCTCGGCAGAATCCTCTGAGCTAGCCACAGTGGCTAGAAATCGATGTTTGTGTTGAGCGATAAGATCAATAAAAAAATTTGCCGTAGAGCCAGTGCCAATACCGACGATGCTATCCGATTCAATTTTTCCAACGACATAATCAACAGCAGCTTGAGCTACTGCCTGTTTAAGTTGATCTTGATTCATTTAATACTCCCCAAACTTTGGTGACTAAAAGCTTCGGATAAGTATACGGTGATTTATTTTATAAATCAGGATCGTCGCTGACATTAGGGAACTTTGCGCTAGCGCCAAAACAAGGAGCTGGTGTAAAGACCCAGATCAAATTACCATTGCGTCTTTGATCAATAACTTGGGTTAGTCATGGCGCAGAACTACGTTAAAAAAATTCTCGATGCCCGTATCTACGATTTGGCAATAAAAACGCCCGTAGATGCTGCACCGCTGCTTTCAAAGCGACTAAATAACACTGTTCTGTTGAAGCGCGAAGATTTACAGCCAGTCTTCTCTTTCAAGCTGCGGGGCGCTTACAACAAGTTACGACAATTATCTAAAGTGGAGCTAGCAAAGGGAGTGATTGCAGCTTCGGCAGGAAATCATGCTCAAGGGTTAGCCTTAGCGGCACAAAAGATGGGAATCAATGCGACTATTGTTATGCCCAAAACAACGCCGCTTATTAAGGTGGATGCTGTGCGTGCTTGGGGGGCAAAGGTCATATTGTTTGGGGACAATTATGACACAGCAGCAGGTTATGCTGATCAACTTGTTGAAGAGGAAGGGCTGACCTACATTCATCCGTTTGACGATCCAGATATTATTGCAGGGCAGGGCACGGTCGGGATGGAAATTTTGAGTCAGTTACCAGGAAATTTGGATGCTATTTTTGTTGCAGTTGGTGGTGGTGGGTTATGTGCTGGAATTGCAGCCTATGTCAAATATGTGCGGCCAGGCGTCAAAGTGATCGCTGTAGAGTCTGATGATGCGGCCAGTTTAGATGCCGCCATGAAAGCGGGGCGACCGGTAAGGTTAAAAGAAGTTGGCATTTTTGCTGATGGCACTGCCGTTGCACAGGTCGGCACGGAAAATTTCCGTATTCTTAAAGATTTGGTTGATGAGGTTATTATTGTTAGCACTGATGAAATTTGCGCTGCAATTAAAGACGTCTATAACGATACTCGGGCTATCTGTGAACCTTCGGGCGCTATGGGGACGGCCGGTCTAAAGAAATATGTAGAAAAAAATGGTGTCCAAGGGCAGACTTTAGTGGCAGTTTTGTGCGGGGCCAACATTGATTTTGACCGACTGCGCTATATTTCTGAACGCACAGAGATAGGCGAGAAGCGCGAAGCCATATTGGCGGTTACCTTAGACGAGAAACCGGGTAGCTTTAGAAACTTTTGCAAAGCGATTGGAAGACGGACTATCTCTGAGTTTAATTATCGATATAGTGATTCCCAGCATGCGCAGATTTACGTTGGCGTCAAGGTGTCCGACGATGGTGATCGATTTGATTTAGTTAAAGAGCTAGAACTGAAAGGCTATCCAGTTTCCGATCTAACTGATAGCGAAATAGCGAAATCTCATATACGGCATATGGTCGGTGGCCGCTCACCACAGGTGGGTGAAGAACAGGTGTTTCGATTTCAGTTCCCTGAGCGTCCCAGTGCCTTAGCTAATTTTCTAATTGAGTTGGGTAGCGGGCTAAATATTTCAATGTTCCATTACCGCAACCATGGGTCGGCATTTGGTAAGGTGCTCGTAGGGTTTCAGGCATCTAAGCAAGACGGACTCGAGGTCAAGCGCTTTTTGGATGAGCTAGGTTATCGCTATGAAGACGAGACGCATAATGTAGCTTACCAGCTTTTTTTGGGTAGTTAGGGGCGTCCTCGAATTCATTCTAGGTCAAAGTAGGTCAGAAATTTTACGTATCTGAATTGCCTCAAAACCTGATCCTGCCAATGCATCTGAAATTACCACGACAGGATCATCTGCAGAAAAATCATTTCGCTGAAGCATTATTGCCGCTGCGGCCGCTAGGGTCTTTTCAGGATCCTCACTAAATGTAATCTGATAACTCAAGACATTTCGATTTAACATCAGTTGGCGCCTTGTCAGGCTATTGTCAGTAAATGCACAAATAATAGATTTCTGGGGGTGACAATTTGTCACCCGATTTGCCATTCGGCCTCGCCGAGTTGGCACAATAATCGCTTTGGCTTCGATAGCTTCAGCCAAAGTGACAGCCGCTTTGGCGATCTGCTGCTTATCGTCGTTGACAATCAAATTATCTGTAAACAGCAGTCCACGACTACTTTCAGTCGATCGTGCAATTCGATCGAGAATCTCAACACACTTAACGGGATACTTTCCTACGGTAGTTTCACCGGACAGCATAATCGCATCGGCTTCTTCATACACAGCATTAGCCACGTCAGTTACTTCGGCGCGAGTTGGTATAGGATTTTGGATCATCGATTCCAACATATGGGTCGCAACGATGACTCGTTTACCCATCTCTGCGCAGGTGCGAATGATGCGTCGCTGAACGCGCGGTAAAACTTCTAAAGGAATCTCAACACCCAAGTCGCCTCGGGCCACCATAATGCCGTCAGCAGCCTCAATAATCTCGACCATATTGGTAATTGCTTCTTGATCTTCCAGCTTGGCAATAATCTTAATTTTATCCGATTTGTCCCCCAGTAATCCTCGCAATTGGTGAATATCGGCGGCCTCTCTTACGAAGGAAAGGGCGATAAAATCGACGCCTTGCTCTACCCCAAATTCAATATCTCGGCGATCTTTCTCAGTAATGGCGGGCAAATTAACTCTGATCCCTGGCAAGTTAACGTGGCGCTTACTTTTTAACAGTCCACCGTCAATCACTTTAACTTGCATTACGCGATCTTGCTTTGCCAAAACTTGAAGGTTGATCAGGCCGTTATCTACAGTGATGGTATCGCCGATCTCTACATCATTAATGAGGTCATCATAATTTATGTGAATAGAAGATTCTTCCACGTTCTCTGCCCCACGAGCAACGATAGAGATAATGTCACCTTCATTAAGGTGTAAATCGTCAACCATGTCTCCCGTGCGAATTTCAGGTCCCTGAGTATCAAGTAAAATAGCGACTGGGTGATCTAGTTTTTTGTTCAGCGTTTGGATAGATCGTATGATTTTCGCGTGAGACTCATGGTCACCATGAGACATGTTTAGCCGCGCTATATTCATTCCCGCTGAGGCCAGTTTCTCCAGCATTTCTATGGATTCAGTGACGGGCCCAATTGTGCAAATTATTTTTGTTTTACGCATACTATCTCTTTTTCAGTGGCTATCAGGTGCAGTGGGATATCCCATGGCTGGCGCACAAGCTGGGGTCTTTCTTGACAGCTGTGAGCTAAGCCAATCAATGTTGGTTTTACATGTACTGATTCCGCCATAAATGCCAGTGAACGATCGTAAAATCCACCACCCATACCCATCCGTGTTCCCTCTCTATCAAAGGCCACTAACGGCATCAACAGGATATCCAGATCTTTGGCCGATAGCATGGCAGATTGCTCCACCACCGGTTCCAAAATACCATAACGATTAGCTTTTAATTCAGTGTCGGAATGGTACTGCGCAAAGTAAAGACAATTTGTGTTCAGGGGATCTATAAGGGGTAAAAAACAGTAGCAACCTGCTGCTCTAGCATTGAAAACAAGCAATGAAGGATCTATTTCGCCATCATTAGCAAGGTATACGCCAATGCGGCTGCCTTGGGTAAAAAGTAACTCTCCCTGTATTATGGATGACAGACCTTGTGCGGCAAGTTGCTGCTGCTGGTATGTCAGCGATCGTCGTTTAAAGCGTAACTGGCTGCGAATTTCGCCACTATCCATTTTCTTTTTGCCTATGATAAGACCCCAGGGTGCCGCTGCCAATGTGGCCTTGAACCGAAGAGTTCAAGTTGGCGACTTTCGCAACATATCAGGCTTTCCGACGCACGGAATTGCACAACAATGTTGGCAGAAAGAAGCCGGATAATAATTATCGGCTCAGGGACTTCTTAGCTGGCAAACACCTCAGGAGGACCTATTATAACAGAGCATTCGTTAAAAATAGTGACAGTGATAGAGATTAATAATTTTTTTTACCGTCTAGATGATTTTATTTACGGTGTTGTTCGATCAATTAGTCAAGTCGGAGAGGGCAGAGTTTAATTTCAAGTTCATCGAGTTCAGGACCCCGGATGCCTCTGTATTTTTCTGCGCGGCATTCTCGGTTCGAATTAAGTCATGAGCCAAGTTGAGTGCAGCCATAACGGCGATACGCTCTAAGCCAATAATATGGGAACCTTGTCGAATTTCTTCCATTTTTTCATTTAACATTTTGGCGGAGTACTCAAGCCCTTCACGTTCTTCAGGAGCACAATTAACCTGATATTCTTTGCCAAGAATACGAATTTTTAATGAAATATTTGCCATCATTGCTCCGCACTTAAAGCTTGTAATCGATTAATCATAGTTTCAACTTTTTGCTTCGCCATCTCATTTTTTTTCATAAGTTGACTGCGCTCCCCAAGTAAACCAACTTCGCGATTGCGCAAAGCCTGATTGTCTCGCTTGAGTCGCTGGCAGAGTTCGATCAAGCGGTCTAGATTTTGTTCAAAATTGTCATTATCGATCATGGCTGAAAACGTACCGCTGCAAAGAAAGGAGAATAAAACCGTATAACTATAGGCATTGTAAAGGGGATGGTCAATTACAAGATGATAAGATTATACGAAACGCAGATGCACCCTTATACTAAGAATGTTAGAATGCAAGGCTAAACTAAAGGGTTATTAATGTGACGTTTGATCAGCTTGAAGACTTGTTTTATGCCGTTAAAATAACGGCGAGTCCTTCTGCCTTTCATGGCTTTCTCTGCGGGCGCTTGACCTGTGGTGCGGTGGATATTGAAAATTTAATTGAGACGTCGTCCGGTTGGCTTACCCTTTCCGATGAGCAGTGTGAAGCAGCAGAGCCCGCCCTGCGAGATTTTTTTGAATCATCTTTAAGTAATTTAGAAGATGTCTCATTTATCTTTCAGCCTTTGCTACCTGAAGATGAATTGCCTCTGGGCGAGCGATTGAGTGCTGTCGGGGAATGGGCTAGTAATTATATTTCTGGATTGGCTGAAGGCATGGGAAGTAACTTTGAAATTACAGATGAAGGTAAAGAAGCCTTAGATGATCTTGCCGCCATTGGACAAATTTCGGTGGATTTTGAAGCTGAGGATGAAGGTGAGCGCGACTACACCGAATTAGTTGAATATATACGCATAGCTGTTCAGGTCATTTTCACCGACTTGCATCCTGAACTGAAGGCTGACCTTGAGCCTACTATCCATTAACTTAGCAGTATCAAAAAACACCGCAGGTATCCTACTATGACGATTACTAATAAAGAATACGCAGCCCGCAGAAAAGACTTAATGGCGCTAATGCAGACTAATAGCATTGCGATTATAGCGTCCGCGCCTGAAAAAGTTCGCTCCAGAGATACGCACTACCCGTATAAACAGAACGTAACGCTGTCTTACCTTTCTGGGTTTCCTGAACCAGAGTCGGTTATGGCATTAATACCGGGTCGACCTCAAGGAGAGGTGATCCTATTCTGTCGAGACAAAGATCCGCTGCGAGAAACCTGGGATGGTTATAGAGAGGGTCCAAACGGTGCAGTGGCTAACTTTGGTGCTGACGATGCTTTCCCTATTAGCGATATTGATGACATCTTGCCGGGCCTACTGGAAGGTAAAGATCGTCTTTATTATGCAATTGGCAAGGATCCTGATTTTGATGCTCACCTCATGACCTGGGTCAATGAGGTCCGCAGTCAAAGGGGCACCGGTGCACTGCCTCCTAGTGAATTTGTCGATCTTGACCATTTTATTGATGAGATGAGATTGATTAAGACCGCTCCAGAAATTAAAGTTATGCGCAAGGCAGGGGAAATATCTGCCCGTGCCCATTGCCGTGCAATGAAATTAAGTCGGCCAGGATTATATGAATATCATTTACAGGCGGAAATAGAGCATGAATTTATGATTTCTGGCGCCCCAGCTCCAGCCTATTCCAGCATTGTTGGTGGAGGTAAAAATGGTTGCATACTGCACTATATTGAAAACAGAGATAAGCTTAAAGACGGAGATCTGGTGCTCATTGATGCCGGATGTGAGTATCAAGACTATGCCGCTGACATCACCCGTACGTTCCCTGTTAACGGCAAGTTTAGCGATGCGCAAGCGGCAATTTATGACGTTGTGTTACGCGCACAGGAAGAGGCCATTAAAGTGATTGGTCCGGGCATTGCGTACAACAAAGCTAATGAGACTACGATACGAGTGATTACTCAAGGTCTGGTAGACCTTGGTATTTTGAAAGGCGATGTTGATGAATTGATTGCGGGGGAAGCTCATCGCGAATTCTATATGCATGGAGCAGGCCATTGGTTGGGTATGGATGTTCATGATGTTGGGGATTATAAAATTGAAAATAAGTGGCGCGTCTATGAACCGGGTATGGTGGTAACTATTGAGCCGGGAATTTATATCTCTCCGGATAACACTAACGTCGATGAAAAATGGCGCGGCATCGCTGTGCGCATTGAGGATGATGTGGTGGTCACTAAAGAGGGTAATGAGATCATGAGCGCTGGGGTGCCAAAAGCCCGAGACCAAATTGAAGCCTTAATGGCCACTCAATGAGTCGCTGATGGCACAGGAAAATAACGAACAACTAGAGCGGTCATGTGCTAATTACGATGTGGCCATCGTCGGCGGAGGCATGGTAGGTATTAGCTTGGCATTGTTATTAGCTAAGCAACGGGGCCTAAAGATTTTACTGATTGAATCTCTGGCCATGAACTTACATTCAGTAGCTCAACCTAGTTACAGCGGCAGTTTTGACGCAAGGTCTACAGCCTTGTCTTGGGCTAGTCGTAAAATTTATCAATCCGTTGGCCTCTGGGCTAGACTTCAATTACATCTGTCCGAAATAAACCAAATTCATGTTAGCGATCGAGGCCATGGCGGTTTGACGCGCATGACCGCGGAAGACGCCAATGTTGAGGCTCTTGGTTATGTGGTTGAAAACCGCTGGTTGGGTTCAGTACTCATTGAGCAGCTCAGCCTTTCTGGTGTTGAGGTTCAGATGGATTCAGCGGTTGCGAAACTCAAACCTCTATCTTCCGGCATGCAGTTAGACTTACATCGTGGCGTTACTTCTAATGGTGAATTCGAAAATCACTCAGTCAAGGCGGGTTTAGTGGTAATTGCTGATGGAGCAGACTCACAGACGGCCCAGAAACTGGGTATATTTAGCGATACTACTCCCTACAATCAAACTGCTATCATTGCCAATATCGGGCTTGAAAAAGCGCATAATGGCATCGCCTACGAGCGATTTACCGATCAGGGACCTATGGCGATGTTGCCGCTTTCAGACTATGAGGGCCAGCATCGAAGTGCTCTTGTATGGGCGCGGTCCACTGAAAATACTGAGCAGTTGATGGCTTTAAGTAATGCTGATTTCCTCCACAGCTTACAGAAAAAGTTTGGTTATCGACTTGGCCGGTTTAGGACTGCAGGGGAGCGAGTTTCCTATCCTTTGTCGCTGGGCTTGGCGAGTGAACAGGTTCGGCGAAACGTCGTACTGATGGGGAATTCGGCCCACAGCCTGCATCCGGTTGCTGGTCAGGGTTTTAATCTATCTCTCCGTGACGCTGCTACTCTAGCGGCTACCGTTCAGCGCGCGCGAGTTAATAGTCGACCTATTGGGTCTTTAGAGGTGTTAGAGGAATATTATCAACAGCAGTTGGATGACCAACGCAATACTCTAATGTTCAGTGATCGCTTAACTAAATCCTTTGGTCATTCATCGTTGCTTACCGCTTTAGGGCGGAACTCTGGGTTACTCATTTTGGATCTAATCCCGGGGCTGCGTCAGCGCTTCGCTAGATTTGGCATGGGTATGTTAAATGCGGAGGCTAAACATGACTGACTTAGGTGGAGAAGATTACGACGTTATAATTGTTGGTGCCGGCATGGTCGGTGCCAGTGCAGCCTGCCTGTTGGCCCAGGTAAAATACGCTAGTCAAAATAGGGCTCTAAAAATTGCCTTGATAGAATCTACCGCTGGCAAACCCTTTGATAATAAAGTGTTTGATCCTCGGGTTGCTGCGGTAACTGAGAGATCTCGGCAGATACTGGAATCATGTGGAGTTTGGCATAACATAGAGCAACTGCGCGCTAGTCCCTATTTGGCAATGCAGGTATGGGACGCTGAGAGCACAGGTAGAATAGACTTTAATTGTCACGCGATACACCAGCCCAATCTTGGACACATCGTTGAAAATTCAGTGATTGTTCAAACGCTTCTTACTCAGATCGAGATATTGGATAATGTTGACCTTATTTGCCCAGCGACCATCTGTGATTACCAAAATGATGACCAAAGCATTAGTGTTCACCTCGATGATGGTCGGTGGTTGACCGCGGCATTGTTGATAGCAGCCGATGGCGCCAATTCAAAAGTTCGGCAACATTTTGAAGTTGAGACCAAAGAGTGGAGTTATCATCAAGAGGCGATAGTCACGACTATTGAAACTCAAAACTCTAATCAACAAACCGCTTGGCAATGCTTCACGCAAAAGGGTCCTCTAGCCCTGTTGCCTTTAAATGATAATGGTGACTTGCACCGAAGTTCTATTGTTTGGTCTCAGGAATCAGCGACGGCCAAGTCGCTCATGGCTCTTAGTGATGAGCAATTTGGTGCTGAGCTTTCTAAATCTAGTGAGTATTGTTTGGGTAATGTTGTAACTATAGATAAGCGATTTAGTTTTCCTCTTATACAACGTCATGCCATTGATTATGTAATGCCGAGGATTGCGCTGGTAGGTGATGCGTCGCACTCAATACATCCCCTGGCGGGTCAGGGCGTCAATTTGGGATTTTCAGATGTAGAGGTTTTAGTAGAAGAGCTTGTTAGAGCGCTCAGGCGAGGTAACGATATTGGGGATAAGCTTATTTTGGCTCGTTACCAACGTCGGCGAAAACCTGATAACCTGGCGGCGATGGCGCTCATGGAAGCTCTTAATAAATTATTTATTGCAGACCCATTACCACTGAGATTTTTACGTAGTCTGGGCATGTCGAGGCTAAACAAGTTCAATGCCGTGAAAAACGAACTAATTAAGTTAGCGATGGGGCTATGAATTTATGATGATTCTTGATCTTCTGCCTGTCTTTCTTGGCGTTTTCGCTCTTCGAAAAGTACCGCTTTAATTTCTTCAAGCACTCCGTCCACGTCTGAAAGTTCGGTAGCTTCTGCGAAATTGCCATTTAATTCAACGCCAGGTTTTAGATCCCCAGCTTCGTACAGAGCCCAAATTTCTTTAGCGTATTGGGAGTCTAACAATTCTGGTGCAAACTGGCCGTAGTATTGAGTCATGTTATTCACATCTCGCTCTAGCATTGACTCGGCATGATTGTTGGCTGACGCGTCCACAGCCTGTGGGAGATCGATAATCACTGGACCGTAATCATCTACTAAGACGTTAAACTCAGACAGGTCGCCGTGGACAATACCCGCGCATAACATTAAGACTACGTAGTGCATAACTAAGGCGTGGTCTTCGAGAGCTTGCTCCTCACTCATTGACACATCGCTCAATCGCGGAGCCACGGCCCCTGTTCCATCGGTGACGAGTTCCATCAGTAAAACGCCATCAAAACAGCCATAGGGCTTGGGGACTCGAACACCCGCATTTGCTAACAGATAGAGAGCATCCACTTCGGCATTTTGCCAGGTTTCTTCTTGCTGTTTGCGTCCGTACTTTGAGCCCTTTTCCATGGCGCGCGCTCGACGGCTGTTACGAACCTTGCGTCCCTCTACATATTGTGTGGCTTTTTTAAAGCTGCGTTTCATCGCTTCTTTATAGACTTTAGCGCAGCGTAATTCCTCACCGCACCTGACTGTATAGACAGTAGCCTCTTTACCGCTCATCAGCTGGCCAATGACCTCGTCGATCAAGCCGTCCTCAATCAGTGGTAGTAATCGCTTTGGTGTTTTCATTTACCGCACTTCACGCGCTGATCACTCATAATAGTTTTTATTTAGCTAAGGAAATTAGTTTAAATGAACCGTTGTTGGCCAACACCTCAATTGATCTGAAGTGCTTTTTTGCGCTGCGTTCTAAAGGGATAAATGTATTGACCACAAACAACGCGCGACCGGATGAGGACAGCAGCCTTTTTGCGGCCTTAAGGAATTTGTCGGACATATCGCCATCAACAGAAAAGCCCTGATGAAAGGGAGGGTTACACCACACAGCGTCAAAGTACTGAGCAATATTATCTCCAGCATCAGCTGCAACAACCTGATAGTCAGTATCAGTAGCTTTTAAATTTTCTGTTACTGCGAGTAATGCTGCCGCATTATTATCGGTGGCCGTTACGTGGCTAAAATTATACTGGCTTGCTC
>DGAQ01000002.1:114557-126425 GCA_002382445.1 Porticoccaceae bacterium UBA4026
CTAAAATTATACTGGCTTGCTTGACAGGCCAAATAACCATAGCCGCAGCCGAGATCGAGAAGGGTTTTTGGCGGCTCAGCAAATCGGGTTAGAAACGTCGGTATATGTTCTGACAGAAATGCGCTACCTCGATCAATTTTATCCCAACCGAAAATTCCCGGTTTAGTGATTTTGGAGAATGCCGGCAGGGTTTTGCTGTCTCTGGTGGACGGGTAGTTTTTATCATCCAAAAAGGCCTGGTCGAGCTGATGCAGGGTAATTGTCGCTAAATAGCTCTTACCCTGTTTCTCAGCTGCCGTGCGATCGCCAAACAAAATACAAGCTTGCTTAACATAGGTCTTTATGCCGTCATTTTTTTCACCACTCAATAATAAAGTGCCACCCATTTTTAGTAACTTTGAGGCTTGATTAATCACGTGGTGGCTGCAAGCTCGCTCTTTTGATACTCGATATAAAACTGCATCATAGCTGTGAGGCTCTAATGCGGAAAAATCAAAGTCATTAAATTTGGCCACTAACCCAGCTTTTATGGCTTGTTGAGTAATATCATAACGATTGCTAAATATTTCCAATGATTGGTGCTGACGATCGGCTATGGAGCGCCAGTTGAACTGAGACCAGTTCTCGTCGGTAACCACCAAACATTTACCCTGGTTACTATGCAGCCACAGCGACAGCCGAGAGACGTTAGGGTCTGTGAAGGCGCGTGGTAAGTCAAATCCATTATTCATCAGATACAGGCAACCTCAGATTCAGTTAAAGGCCTATACTCGCCTTCTGCCAAGGTCGTATCGAGGACGATTTCGCCCACTTGAGACCTATGTAATTTCACTACGTGGTTGCCGAGGGCAGCAAACATTCTTTTAACCTGATGATACTTACCTTCGGCGATGTCTAGGGTAAGACAGTGATCATCAACTTGCTCCATTATAGCGGGCAAACAACGATGTTTTTCACTGTCGAGCAACACACCCGCAGCGAGTTTTTCAGGGTAATCTGCACCTATAGGATTAGCCAATGTAACTTGGTAAATCTTTCTGCAGTCGGAGCGTGGCGACGTTAATCTATGATTCCATTTACCATCGTCAGTGACCAACAAAAGACCTGTCGTGTCTATATCGAGACGGCCTGCAATCTGCAATTCTTCGCTGCGATGTTCGAAAATAAGACTAAGTGCTGTTGGGTTGTGGTGGTCCTTGGTGACAGAGACCACACCAGCAGGTTTGTTGAGCATAAAATACCGATCTTTTGCGACGCTGATAATCGCCCCGTCAAGACTGACTAATTGATCAGAAGTAATTTTAATTGCTGGATTAGTGCATGGATCTTCATCCAAACAGACCACTCCAGCTTTAATCATACGCTTTACTTCCACGCGGGAAAAGTCGGTTGAATTGCTGATATATTTATCGAGTCTCAAGATTGTCTACCATTCGCAAGAATTTGAGCGGCCTCTTTAGCAAAATAGGTCAAAATACCGTCGGCGCCAGCACGTTTAAACCCCAGTAAAGATTCCATAATAATCTGTTCCCGGTTCAACCATCCCTTGTCAAAAGCGGCACAATGCATGGCATATTCGCCGCTAACTTGATAGACAAGTGTGGGTACTTTTAGCTCATCTTTAACGCGACGAAGAATATCAAGATAGGGCATGCCGGGCTTAATCATAATCATGTCTGCGCCTTCATCGAGGTCCAGCGCGCATTCATGCAAAGCCTCGTCAGCGTTGGCGGGATCCATCTGGTAGGTTTTTTTGTCTGCGCCTTGAATATTTCTTGAAGAGCCCACGGCGTCTCGAAATGGACCATAGTAGCTAGAGGCATATTTGGCGGAGTAAGCTAAGATTTGAGTGTTTTCAAAACCATTTTCTTCTAGCGCTTCGCGAATAGCACAAATTCGACCATCCATCATATCTGAAGGAGCTACAATATCCACACCGGCTTCCGCATGAGATATTGCCTGTCGAACTAAGACTTCATTGGTGATGTCATTGTGAACATAGCCAGTTTCTCCGTCAATAATACCGTCTTGGCCATGGGAGGTGAAGGGGTCGAGAGCAACGTCGGTGATAATGCCTAATGTAGGTACTGCCTTCTTTATGGCTCGGACTGCTCGTTGCACTAAGCCCTCTGGATTGTAGGCCTCTTCGGCTAGCAAGGTTTTCATTTTTTGATTTACCACAGGAAAAAGCGCTATAGCAGGAATACCTAATACTGCAATCTGCTGAGCCTCCTCAACTAGCAGGTCAATGGACAGCCTATTAACGCCAGGCATAGACGCCACAGGCTCAGACTGGTTTGACCCTTCAATAACAAATAAAGGAAGAATTAAATCATCCACAGACAACCTAGCTTCCCTGACTAAACGACGTGAAAAAGCCGTTGCGCGATTACGTCGCATACGTGTGTAGGGGTAGGGTCCGCGGTTACTTTTAAAACTCATAGAGTCTCCAGGAGAGCATCATTTTTTAATCAGTCATTCGTTCAAGTTTTGTATGATACGCAAAAAAGCGATTTCCCACATAATTATCGCTTACCTCAGCGCCTTTTAAATGCGCGCGAAAACTCGAGAGGCAGCATTTAACGTGTCATCAATATCTTGGTCTGTATGGGCTGCAGACATAAATCCGGCTTCGAAGGAAGCGGGCGCTAAATAAATACCTTCCTCCAACATGCCGTGGAAAAATTTACCGAAACGTTCGGTGTCACATTTCATTACTTGACTGTAATTAATGATCTTTTCCTCTTCAGAGAAAAAGATCCCCCACATAGTACCCACGTGATTGCTTGTCAGGGGGATGCCCGCCTGCTTTGCTCGATCGACCAGGCCTTCCACTAATCGGGTGGTTCGGTTCATGACGGGCTCTAAAAAGCCAGGTTTGGAAATTAATTCTAATGTCGCCAGTCCGGACGCCATCGCCACCGGATTTCCTGAAAGAGTACCTGCCTGATAGACCGGACCTAGCGGGGCAATATGCTGCATAATTTCGCGCTTACCGCCAAAGGCTCCAACGGGCATGCCCCCGCCAATAACTTTGCCCAAGCATATGAGGTCGGCATCGATGCCATAGTGACCAATAGCGCCCTGTTGGCTAATTCGAAAACCGGTCATGACTTCATCGATAATAAGTAGAGCCCCGCTGGCTGTACAGCACTCGCGCAGTGCCTCCAAAAATCCTGGGATCGGAGGAACACAGTTCATATTGCCGACCACTGGCTCAACGATAATACAGGCGATTTCATCACCAACGTCAGCAAAAACTTGTCTGACTTGATCAATATCGTTATAAGAAAGGGTCACTGTGTGGTCCGCTAGACAGCTTGGAACTCCAGGAGAGCTCGGTATGCCTAGGGTTAGGGCGCCGGAGCCAGCCTTAATTAGTAAAGAATCGGAGTGTCCGTGATAGCATCCTTCAAATTTAACAATTTTGTCGCGACCGGTGAAGCCACGGGCCAGTCTAATCGCACTCATGGTTGCCTCGGTACCCGAATTAACCATGCGGATCATTTCCATACCTGGAACGATAGAGCAAATCTTATCGGCTAACTGGATCTCTAACTCAGTAGGCGTGCCAAAGGTCATTGCCTTGTCCAGTTGCTTGCGAATGGCCTGCAAAACGTCCTCGTGCCCGTGCCCTAAAAGCATTGGGCCCCAAGATAAAACGTAATCAATATAACGATTACCATCGGCATCAAACATATAAGCGCCTTTGGCCCGATCGAAGAATATGGGGGTGCCGCCTACAGCCTGAAAAGCTCTAACGGGTGAATTTACACCGCCCGGGATGTGCAATTGAGCCGCTTTAAAAAGCTCTTCTGAGCGTGAGTTTGATACTTTGACTATGCCTGACATTAAATTTTCCTGACGAGTAAACGATGCTGCTGGGTTACATGGTTTGCATTATCCTCAATTAAAAGGTTAGAAGCTATTTAAGTAACCTAAAAGGGTTGGACAATAACTAGAATTACAATGGCAACTAAAAATAATACCGGAACTTCATTAAACAGCCGGAAGTAGACGTGGCTTTTATTGCTGCGGTTTTCTGCTAGCTTTTTTATATGGCCTAGGCACATATAATGGTAGCCAACGAGCAGCAGCACGAGCGAGGCTTTCAATTGGAACCAGGTCTGATTTAGATAGGCGTCTGGTGCCATAGATACAAGCCAAAGACCTAAAATTATAGTCGCAATCATTGCTGGATTCGCAATCCCACGGTAAAGATTACGCTGCATAAGCTTAAACCGCTCAATGCTGATTTCATCATCGGACATAGCGTGATAAACAAATAAGCGCGGTAGATAAAACAGAGCTGCAAACCAGCAAATCACGGCGATCACATGAAAGGCTAATACCCACTTATACATTTAACGCCCCATTAATTTAATAGTTCTACCAATGCCGAAAGCTTCGGCATAGTTGGTTGAGTGACTTTGCGCTATTATAGGGGGCTAAAGTCGTTCTGGATATTTAAAAGCGAGGCTCAGGTGATTAAAGTTGGTGTTATTGGTGGGACAGGTTATACCGGAGCGGAGCTCCTGCGTCTGCTGGCAGGTCATCCTGATGCTGAGATCGCTGTCGTTACCTCTCGGCGCAACCTAGGAGAACGAGTCTCTGATATTTATCCAAATCTTCGTGGTGTGGTTGATGTGACTTTTGTCGTACCTGATCTAGATAATTTAAGTGATTGCGATGTGGTATTTTTTGCTACGCCTCATGGTGTCGCTCAGAGTTCGGTGCCAGAATTTTTGCAAGCTGGCATTAAGGTGATTGATTTGTCAGCTGATTTTCGCCTCCGTGATCAGGCTGTGTGGGAAAAGTGGTATGGCCAGCCACATAAAGCTCCAGGATTATTGGGTCGTGCAATTTACGGCCTTCCAGAGGTCAACCGTGAAGCCATTATTGAGGCTGATTTGGTCGCCTGTGCGGGCTGTTATCCAACAAGCATTCAGCTGGGGCTACTTCCTTTATTGAGGCAAGGATGCCTGGACAGCAGTGACATTATTGCTAATTCTGCCTCTGGAGTAAGTGGCGCTGGCCGGCAGGCTAACATAGCTAACTTACTATCTGAAGTCAGCGACAGTTTTAAAGCTTATGGGGCGTCGGGCCATCGCCATCAGCCTGAGATCGAGCAGGGGCTCGAACATATAGCTGGACATCCGGTGGGACTGACCTTTGTTCCTCATTTATTGCCGATAAATCGTGGAATCCATACTACTATTTACGCTAATTTAGTTGATCTATCAGTCGACATTCAAGGCTTGTATGAGCAGCATTTTAAAAATGAACCTTTCGTTGATGTTTTACCCGCAGGTAGCCATCCTGAAACGCGCACAGTGAGAGGTTCAAATTATTGTCGAATTGCAGTACATAGGCCTAATAACGGGCGCAAGGTAGTTATTTTGGTGGTGGAAGATAATTTGACCAAGGGGGCTTCCGGGCAAGCAATCCAATGTATGAACTTGATGTTTGATTTACCAGAAACTTTGGGGTTGATGATGCCAGGATTATTGCCTTAATGTCTGAACGAAGATCGATCGTTGTTACCTATCGCCAAGGCTTTAGATATTGGTTATATGGCCTAATAGTGTTGGTATCACTAGTCTCAGTAATGACGGGTATATTGTGGGAGAGGCATAAAGGATCACAGATATTGGCTGAAAAAAACGACCTTGCTGACGAAGTGTCGGCGCTTCAGGATTTGGTAAAGTTCAAAACCACAGAGTTAGACATGATCAGAGTTAACAGTGACGTTGATACTGCTGCTTTGGAAAATGCAAGGCAAGAGATGATGGGCCTACAGGCTCAGATATATCAAGATCAAGAGCAATTGCAGCTGTATAGGGAACTCCTTGAGGACACCGATCCCCCCGGGGGATTGTCAGTTAGCAGATTTCAGCTGACGTTGGTTGATTCAAAAAATATCGCTTATCGTTGGGTTGCTAGGCAAAAAACAGTTAAGATGCAGGCCACGACTATTTTGGTTGATATACGGGTAATGGGAAGTCAGGGCAATAAACCTGTTAGCCTGTCGTTATCTGAATTAGATACTGAGGTTAAAGTAATGCCTCTTACCATTAAGTTTAAATATTTTTCTATTAATCAGGGCGTTTTAAGTTTACCTGATGGATTTAACCCTGATACAGTTCAGATTAGTTTGGGTTATTCGTGGAGTGATAAGCTCACCTATAAGCAGACGTTTGATTGGAAAGTTGAGGAATAAGATATGTTTACAAATAAAAGTACTAATGAGAATCCGGCGCCTTCGTCAGAATCAACTACCCTGGTAGCGGCAGGGACAGAGATTAAGGGCGACTTAAGTTTTTCTGGTAGCTTGGAGGTTCAAGGGTCAATTATTGGTAAAATTGTAGCCGATGATGAGACAGCTCAAATCCGGATTTTAAATGGAGGGTCAGTTTTAGGCGAAATCTGGGTTCCTAACGTCATTGTAAATGGTCGTATTAAAGGCGATATATATGCCTCTAAACAAATTCAGCTGGCGGCTAAAGCAAAAGTTGAAGGAACCATCTACTATAGTATGATCGAGATTGAGCGAGGCGCCGATATTGACGGCAAGCTAGTACACGAGATTCCTGCCACCAACGTCACTGCTTTTCAGAAAGCAGGGGAGAGCGTTGATGTCAGTAATGGATACCAAGCTAAAGTTGAAAAATAGCTTAAAACAATCAAAAGTAGACTGAACTCTATGCTAAGGTCTCAGTCACGGAGCAATAATGTCAGGAATTCAAACATATATTCCAGCTGCGCTAGAGGTTACAGATCGCGCTGTAGAAAAAGTCCAAAGCCTCAAGACTGAGGAAGAGAACGATGACCTCAAACTTAGAGTCTACGTCACTGGAGGGGGATGCTCAGGCTTCCAGTATGGCTTCTCTTTTGAGGATGCTATGGCTGAAGATGACACGCAGGTTATTAGGGATGGGGTGACAGTGTTAGTTGACTCTCTGAGCTTTCAATACTTAGCGGGCTCTACAGTTGATTATGAGGTTGGTTTGATGGGATCCAGATTTTTGATTACCAACCCTAATGCTTCTACTACTTGCGGCTGCGGCGCTTCATTTTCAATTTAGCGGGCATCTATATAGATGCTAGGGCAGATAGATACAGCCTAAAATGGTTTGCTGAGACGCCCCCGTGACTGCTGGTACGTTCCCTGGTTGCATGTCAATGCGTTGCTTGGCCAACCAAGCAAAGGCGCAGGCTTCCACCCAGTTTGGATCTAGGCCTATGCCTGCGGTCGATTGAATTTCAGGCATCATCCTCTTTAGTAAGCTTTCATTTAGTTTTTGAATCAGGTCCAGATTGTGTATGCCGCCGCCACAGACAAAAATTTCGTCTATTGGCGGTGCTAAATCGGCAATTGATTGCGCGATCGTTTCGGCAGTATAGAGCGCTAGAGTGGCCTGAATATCTACAGGTGCAATTTCAAATAGGCGAGTTTGCTCTTCTAGCCAATCCAAATTGAAATCTTCCCTACCGGTGCTTTTAGGTCCTCTACGATCGAAGAAGTTATGGGTTTTTAATTGAGTGAGTAAGGCGTCGCTAGACGACCCAGTAGCGCCCCACCGACCTTTATTGTCATAGTTTTCGTTGGTGTGTTTTTTGGACCAGGCATCGAGGAGGATATTGCCCGGTCCTGTATCAAAACCATGACAGTCGCCGCTCGCCTCGAGAATGGTGATATTGCTGATGCCGCCGATATTAACAATAATTCGCGTTTTACCAGGATGATGAAATATTTCTCGATGAAACGCTGGCACCAAAGGCGCTCCCTGACCCCCGTAAGCCATATCTTTTCGTCGAAAGTCGGCGATGACTGAGCATCCTGTCCGTGCAGCAATTTGGTTAGGATTGCCGATTTGCAAGCTGAAGCCGGGCTTGAGTCCGGGAGGTTGGTGGCGAATAGTTTGACCGTGAGAGCCAATGGCGACAATATCCTTGCTGCTGAGGTTTAGTTGGGTTATGAGCGCTAAGCTGGCCTCTGCAAACAGTTCTCCGAGACGATGATCTGTCTCTGCAAGTAATTGCACGTTATCGAGTCCTGGCGCACATAAGGTAAGGATATTAGCCTTTACATTATCCGGAATAGCGTGGGCATGAGTCCCCAGTAAGTTCAAATTTTTATTAGAAAAAGTGACGGCTACTGTATCGATGCTGTCCATGCTAGTGCCAGACATTAAGCCGATAAAGGTGACGGCATTTTTCACAAGAATGTGTTAGTTGGCGCTGATTGTGTTGCCTGAATTATGGCTAGCTGACTTGCCATTTTATATTCGGCTAGTTGCACCAGCACAGGCGTGACCACTCGGTTAAATTCGAGTCTATCAGTTTTTGGAATAGGTTGTGCTTGAGGCAGTGCGACGGTCCGCGGGTTGCGATGAACTCCGTTAACCAGAAACTCGTAATGCAGATGCGGCCCTGTAGCATAACCTGTTGATCCGACAGTACCTATGAGTTGTTTTTGGCGAACTGATGCTCCTTTGCGAACTTTTTTGTCGTTCAGGTGCAGGTATTTTGTGACATAGGTTTGGCCGTGCTGGATGAATATGTAGTTTCCATTCGCCTTGCTGTATCCTGCCTCGATGACTTTCCCATCGCCAGCCGCATAAACTGGAGTGCCTCGCGGCGCAGCATAATCCACTCCGCGATGCGCTCTAATCATCTTATGGATCGGATGTTCACGGCGCATATTGAATCCATCACTAATGCGAAATATATCAAGCGGTGTGCGCAAGAAGGTCTTACGCATGCTGAGTCCTTCAGCCGTATAGTAGTTGCTTTCACCCTTTTTGTTGGTATATCGAACCGCTTGATAATTTTTATTGCGGTTAGTAAATGAGGCGGCAACAATATTTCCCGTCGACAGCTTTTTCCCATCAATAAATCTATCTTCAAATAAGAGTGCGAATGAATCACCTGGGCGGATATCAAAAACGAAATCTATATCCCAACCAAAAATATTAGCCATCTCCATGATTAGCTTGTCTGGTAAATTTGACTGTTTACCGGACAAATAGAGAGAATCTTCGATAACACCTTCTCTATAACTCAGTATCACTTCGGGTTCACGCACGCGCTCTTCAGCTACAAAGCTATCTTCGTCCCGAAAGAACACCTGGCTCTCAAGGGGATTTTTTATATAGTGAAGCTCACGGAGCTGTCCGACATCACTTGCTCCAAAGCGCAATGTTTCTCCAGGGTAGAGATTTCGAAGTGATTTACCTTTGGGTGATGACGAAATCTCATAGACGTCTTTTGCTGAAAATTTGGCACGCTGAAAAAGAGTAGATAAATTATCACCTCTACCGACAAGATGTTCTTGCCAAGCGAGTTGCTGATGATCTTCTTCCCTAAGTTCCGACCGGCTTTCGAGTGATATAGTAATTGGCTCAGCAATCAATGCTGGCATTGTGTTGTTATCGGATGGCGAAAGGTAAACTGCCACAACTAGTGCAGCAATTAGCGAGCCGAGCAATAGGTCGCGGCGAGGAAAGTCTCGCTGCAAACTGAGCAAAAAATGACCGATTTCTGACACTCTTCTCATCAGGGTAAATTACCAAGTCTAATATCAAGCGGTGATTTTAGCTTGATTGATTAAAAAGATACAATGACATTCTAGGGTGCCAGGAGTTGCGAGCTTACTGTGCGCTCAATAATAGAGTGTTAGCCAAAAGTGGTCCCTTAGCGTTAATATCTTGTATTTATCGCGTCGATCTGTAGAGTTGGCGCTCATTTAAGTTTAGCTGCAAAGAAGAGTGACAATGAACCTCAGTGGACATCAGTTAGTCGAACAATTGCGTCAACGTGGGCTTGTTGCTCAAATATCCGGTGATAGTGAGTTAGCGAGCCACCTCGATAAGACTCGCACTCTTTATTGTGGCTTTGATCCCACTGCGGATAGCCTCCATATAGGTAGTCTGGTGCCCTTACTCATTTTGAAGCGCTTTCAGATGGCCGGACATCGGCCGATTATTTTGGTGGGAGGTTCGACCGGCTTAATCGGGGATCCGAGTTTCAAGGCCGAAGAGCGCAAGCTGAACACGCCGGAGGTCGTTGCCGATTGGGTGGAAAAGCTGAAGCGGCAGACGAGCCAGTTTGTCGATTTTGACCAAGGCAATAATGCTGCCGTTGTGGTCAATAATCTGGATTGGACTGAGGAGATGACAGCACTGGACTTTCTCCGCGATGTCGGCAAGCACTTCTCGGTTAATAATATGATTGCCAAGGAATCGGTCAAACAGCGACTAGGTAGAGAGGGAGCAGGGATATCGTTTACTGAATTTGCCTACTCACTACTGCAGGGGCTGGATTTTGCTGAGCTCAATCGTCGCTATGACTGCACCCTTCAAGTGGGGGGTAGTGATCAGTGGGGTAATATCATCAGCGGCATTGATCTCTGCCGCCGGCAGAACAAAGCACAGTGTTTTGCCCTTACGGCACCTTTAGTTACCAAGGCTGACGGCAGCAAGTTCGGTAAGACTGAGACGGGGACGGTCTGGCTAGATCCCAGCAAGACCTCTCCTTACAGTTTCTATCAATTTTGGCTCAATGTCGCCGATGCTGATGTGTATAAATTTCTTAGCTACTTTACTTTCCTACCTCTGGAGCAAATTCAGGCCATCCAGGCTAAAGATGCCTTGATTGACGGGCGGCCAGAGGGGCAATCTATTTTGGCTCGCGAAGCGACGTCGCTGGTTCATGGTGATGAAGGGCTAAATGCTGCGTTGCGCATTACCGAGGCACTCTTTAGCGGCAATCCCGCTGATTTATCGGAATCCGATTTTGAGCAGCTTAGCCAAGACGGGCTGCCCTTTTCACAGCTATCAAATACCGACTTCGCGGATAAGCCGCTAACCAATCTGCTCACTGACGCTGGAATGGCTAAAGCCGGACGTGAAGTGAAAGACGCGCTTGCGCGCACCTCAGTCTTTATTAATGGCGTTGCCAAGGGTTTCCAAGACAATATGGGGACTTCTAATAGCTTTGCCGTCGAGCATGCACTTTATGGAAGGTTTTTCCTCGTTCGGCTTGGTAAGAAAAAATACCATCTATTTGAGCTTATTTAACTCGGCTTTTGATCAGTGTTTCGGGCGCCTGCAATTAAAGCCAAATACTTGTTGACAGTCTCTCGCCTAGCTGTAAAATGCGCGCTCCCAACAGGGTGAGCCGATTGAAGATCAACGGCAATAAGTAAAGTTTGATAGGCTTAATATTTATTTAAATTTTACTGTTGACAAGCTAAGTCTTGGCGCTAGAATGCGCGCTCCCAACAGCAATGTTGAGACGTAAATAAAGTGTCAAGCAAATAGAGTGAAAATAAAGTGTAGTATTTCACTTTCAGCTGTTGACAAAGGGGTTGCGATCTATAGAATACGCGTCCCGCTCATCGAAGCGAATGTTCTTTAAAAATATAATCAAGCAATGCGTGTGGGCACTTGCTAATTGATATTGGATTATTAAATATCATAAGTAAGTACTCATCGATTCATTTATGAATGTGATAAGTTCGAATTATGAAACTGAGATTTTGAATGGTAAAGCAAGTTTTGCGTAACCATTTCCTCTCCTTAATTGGTGAGGTTAAAGATTAAACTGAAGAGTTTGATCATGGCTCAGATTGAACGCTGGCGGCAGGCCTAACACATGCAAGTCGAGCGCGAAAACACTTCGGTGTGAGTAGAGCGGCGGACGGGTGAGTAATGCTTGGGAATCTGCCCAATAGTGGGGGATAACGTGTGGAAACGCACGCTAATACCGCATACGTCCTACGGGAGAAAGCAGGGGATCTTCGGACCTTGCGCTATTGGATGAGCCCAAGTCAGATTAGCTAGTTGGTGAGGTAATGGCTCACCA
>DGAQ01000007.1:0-1265 GCA_002382445.1 Porticoccaceae bacterium UBA4026
GAGATGAAAACGCCACCAGCGTCCTATCTTTTAAAGAAGGCGGCAGGCATAAAAAGTGGTAGTGGTCGACCCAACACAGATAAAGTTGGCAAAGTGACTCGTGACCAGCTAGAAGAAATCGTTAAAACTAAAGAACCAGATCTTACCGCTGCCAGTATGGATGCTGCGGTTCGCACTATCGCCGGCTCTGCCCGGTCGATGGGTATTGAAACGGAGGGCGTGTAAATGGCCAAGTTAAGCAAGCGCCGTCGTGCGATTAATGAAAAAATAGAGCAGGGCAAGCTGTACAGCGTTGATGATGCTCTAAACCTTCTGAAAGAACTGTCTACTGTTAAGTTTTCTGAAACGGTAGATGTTGCGATAAATTTAGGTGTCGATCCAAGGAAATCCGATCAGATTGTACGCGGAGCTACCACTTTGCCGAACGGGTCAGGTAAAGACGTCCGGGTTTGTGTTTTTGCTCAGGGTGAAGCTGCTGAAGCTGCTAAGGCTGCCGGAGCTGAATTGGTGGGTATGGACGAGTTGGCGGATGATATTAAGGCTGGCAACATGAACTTTGATGTAGTTATTGCAAGCCCAGATGCGATGCGGGTTGTTGGCATGCTAGGGAAGGTGTTAGGTCCTCGCGGATTGATGCCAAACCCTAAGTCAGGAACAGTAACACCGGATGTGGCGACTGCGGTTAAGAATGCCAAAGCAGGACAGGTTCGTTTTCGTGCTGACAAGAACGGTATTGTTCATGGCGGTATCGGTGTGGTTAGTTTTGATACGTTGGCGTTGAAGCAAAATTTAGAAGCATTAATGGCCGATTTAGCGAAAGCTAAACCGGCCTCAGCTAAGGGCGTGTATGTGAAGAAGGTAACGATTTCTTCAACTATGGGTCCTGGGTTGTTAGTTGATCAGACGTCGTTAACGTTTTGATCAAAGGGCAGCTTAGGCTGCTGACAAGACTTTGGGGTCTGAGCTACTAATTAAAAAGTAGCTTGGGTCGCTAAAGACCGTAGGTTCCCGAGAGGGTTTAATAAGTTTTCTAGTGGTCTATAGGGAATTTTCCTACGCAGGCGGTGAACCCGATCTAGCGCTCTATTGGCTAGAGATAATTCACCTAGGTGGTCGAAGAGTTTTTCGGCTAAAACTATGGTAAATCGAGGAATTTTATCGTGCCATTAAATCTCGATGATAAAAAAGCAATTGTTGCCGAAGTAAGCGAGACAGCGGGTCAGGCTCTTTCCCTGGTCATTGCTGATGCTCGTGGTGTTGACGTT
>DGAQ01000007.1:1432-11144 GCA_002382445.1 Porticoccaceae bacterium UBA4026
TGATGCTCGTGGTGTTGACGTGAACGATATGAATGCTTTGCGAACTAAAGCTCGAGCCGAAAACGTGCAGTTGCGCGTTATCCGCAACACTTTAGCTAAGCGTGCATTTGCGGGAACTGACTACGCTTGCGTAGAAGATGTTTTGGTCGGACCCTCATTGTTTGCTTTCTCTATGGAAGATCCCGGTGCTGCTGCACGTTTATTTAAAGACTTTGCGAAGGGGAATAATTCCTTTGCTGTTAAAGCGTTGTCAGTCAGTGGTCAGCTTCTTGGGAAAGAGCAGATAGACGTTCTTGCTAATCTACCGACCCTTAAACAGGCTCTCGGTATGCTGGCTAGCGTTACCTTAGCACCTGTTACTAAGTTGGTTAGGACTCTTAATGAAGTTCCAACTAAGGTAACTCGTGTCGTAGCAGCAGTTAAAACCCAAAAAGAGGAAGCCGCGTAGGCGTCTTTCACTAAATAGATAAATATAGGAGGCCCAAAATGGCCCTGTCAAATGAAGATATTTTGAATGCAATCTCAGAAATGAGTGTTATGGACGTAGTTGGGCTTGTCAGCGCAATGGAAGAGAAGTTTGGTGTTTCTGCTCAGGCGGCCGTTGCAGTTGCTGCAGCTCCTGCTGGCGGCGGCGATGCTGCTGTTGTAGAAGAGCAGACTGAGTTTGACGTAGTATTAAGCTCTATCGGCGAGAAGAAAGTGAACGTTATTAAAGCTGTTCGCGCTATTACCGGTCTTGGGCTTAAGGAAGCTAAAGAGTTAGTCGACGGAGCACCTTCTACAATTAAAGAAGGCGTCTCAAAAGACGACGCTGAAGCGACTAAGAAGCAGTTAGAAGAAGCTGGCGCAACCGCTGAACTTAAGTAGGTTTAGTGTGCGAGCTGCCTGATTTTTCAGGCTGGGCTGAGGGGAGATTCCCTTCGGCCCTTTATTGCTTGTAAGTAAGGGGAATCTGCAAGCATTATGAACTTGAGTGTGAACTCAAGACTGAACGGTCCCTATAAAGTTAACACCGAGGAATGCAAATGGCTTACTCCTTCACTGAGAAGAAACGTATCCGCAAGAATTTTGGCAAGTTGCCAAATACCATGGATTTGCCGTATTTATTAGCGATTCAACTTGATTCCTACAAAAAATTTACGCAAAAAGGTGTGGCGATGGAAGATCGCCTGAACACCGGTTTGCATGCTGCGCTGAACTCTATTTTTCCAATTGTCGGATATTCAGGTCACGCTGCACTAGAATACGTCGACTATGTCATGGGCCGGCCGGCCTTTGATGAGGAAGAGTGTAAGCTTCGCGGAGTTACCTATTCTGGTGCGGTGCGCGTCCGTGTTCGATTGGTTATCTACGATAAAGAATCGGCGAGCAAGGCCATCAAAGATATACGTGAGCAAGAGGTTTATCTGGGTGAGGTTCCTCTGATGACCGAAAATGGTACCTTTATTATTAATGGTACGGAGCGAGTTATTGTCTCTCAGTTGCACCGTTCTCCAGGCGTAATATTTGATCACGATAAAGGTAAAACGCATTCTTCCGGTAAGCTGTTGTATACCGCTAGAGTAATTCCTTATCGTGGGTCATGGTTAGACTTTGAGTTTGACCCCAAAGATATGCTTTACGTTCGAATAGATCGTCGCCGCAAGTTACCTGCGACTATTTTATTGCGGGCTCTTGGATATAATTCTGAAGAGATTCTGGCTAAGTTTTTTGACACCAGCGTGTTTCACTTTAAGAAAGATTTATTTTCTCTGGACCTCGACCCTGAGCGTCTGCGTGGTGAGATTGCAGTTTTTGATATTAAAGATAAAAAAGGTGCCGTCATTGTTGAGAAGGGCCGCCGTATTACGGCGCGTCATATTCGAGAGCTTGAAAAAGGTAAGGTCACCAAGCTTGATGTGACCCACGAATACTTGCTTGGTAGGGCGCTGGCAAAAGATGTCGCTGACCCTAAAACCGGCGAGTTGATGCTTGAGTGTAATACAGAAATCACTGAAGAAAATCTTGCCTTGATGCTGGAAGCGGGGATTGTCGATATTGAGACGTTGTATACCAACGATCTTGATTGCGGTCCTTTCATGTCCGATACATTAAGGATAGATCCCTCTCGAACTCAGCTAGAGGCTTTAGTTGAGATTTATCGAATGATGCGACCGGGCGAGCCGCCGACTAAAGAGTCGGCCGAGAACCTGTTCTACAATCTTTTCTTTAACATTGAGCGTTATGATCTATCTTCTGTTGGTCGGATGAAGTTCAACCGCCGGCTTGATCGGGATGCGGAGCAAGGTGCGGGCATTCTTTATGACGAGCGTTACTTTTCAATGCTCAAAACTGATGAAGCTAAAGAGTTACATGAGCAGTTCGGTGCATCAACAGACATTGTTGATGTGATGACTAAGCTTATAGGCATTCGTAACGGCAAAGGATCTGTGGATGACATTGATCATCTTGGAAACCGTCGAATTCGTTCGGTTGGAGAGATGGCTGAGAATCAATTCCGTGTTGGTTTGGTTCGTGTTGAGCGCGCCGTTAAAGAGCGTCTAGGTGTTGCTGAGTCTGAAGGGCTGATGCCACAAGATCTAGTCAATGCTAAGCCTGTTGCTGCGGCCATGAAGGAATTTTTTGGTTCTAGCCAGCTTTCGCAGTTTATGGATCAAAACAATCCGCTATCTGAGGTTACTCATAAACGTCGAGTGTCTGCATTAGGACCCGGTGGTTTGACGCGCGAGAGAGCCGGATTTGAGGTGCGAGATGTTCACCCCACTCACTATGGCCGGGTTTGCCCTATTGAAACGCCGGAAGGGCCGAATATTGGTTTGATTAACTCACTGGCTACCTATGCCAGAACCAACCATTACGGGTTTATTGAAACGCCTTATCGTAAAGTAACCAACGGTAAAGTTAGCGCTGATATTGAGTATCTTTCTGCGATTAATGAATCTCAGTTTGTTATTGCCCAAGCATCGGCAGCGTTGGATAAGAATGATAACTTTGTAGACGATATGGTTGCTGTAAGGAACCAAGGTGAATTTACCGTAAAGTCTCCTGAAGATATTGACTATATGGATGTTTCGCCACAGCAAGTTGTTTCTGTTGCGGCTGCATTGATTCCGTTCCTTGAGCACGATGATGCTAACAGGGCGCTAATGGGATCAAACATGCAGCGCCAAGCCGTTCCGACTTTACGCGCTGAAGCGCCTTTGGTTGGTACCGGGATCGAGCGTGTTGTTGCCCGTGATTCCGGTGTATGTAAGGTAGCTAAACGCGGCGGTGTTGTTGAAAGTGTTGATGCTGGACGTGTTGTTGTTCGGGTAAGCGATGAGGAAGTTGAATCTGGTGAGGCTGGTGTAGATATCTATAACCTTACTAAGTACACCAGATCTAATCAAAATACCTGTATCAATCAAAGGCCAATTGTTAAGCAAGGCGATGTTATTTCTCGCGGCGACGTTCTAGCTGACGGGCCTTCTGTTGATCTTGGAGAGCTGGCGCTTGGGCAAAACATGCGCATTGCGTTTATGCCTTGGAATGGATATAACTTTGAAGATTCGATTTTAATCTCAGAACGCGTTGTTAAAGAAGATCGTTTCACCACGATTCATATCCAGGAGCTTACCTGTGTTGCTCGTGATACGAAATTAGGGTCTGAAGAAATAACGGCGGACATTCCCAATGTTGGTGAAGCTGCTCTGGCACGGCTTGATGAATCAGGTATTGTCCATATTGGAGCTGAAGTGGCTGCTGGTGACATTTTGGTCGGCAAGGTAACGCCTAAAGGCGAAACCCAACTAACTCCGGAAGAAAAGCTTCTGCGTGCGATTTTTGGCGAGAAAGCATCCGACGTCAAGGACACCTCGCTTCGAGTGCCGAGTAGTATTAAAGGCACCGTGATTAACGTTCAGGTGTTCACGCGAGACGGTCTTGAAAAAGATCAGCGGTCTCTCGATATTGAAAGAGCGGAGCTTGATCAATTCAGAAAAGATCTCAACGATGAGTATCGTATTGTTGAAAATGCGACTTTAGGGCGTTTATTTACAGCTCTAATTGGTGAGAAAGTAGTTAAGGCTGAAGGCTTGAAAAAAGGAGACGAGCTTACTGCGGAGGCTGTTGGAGAATATTCTTCGGACGATTGGTTTGCCATTCGTATGAGTAAAGCAGGCCTCAATGATCAAATTGCAGCTGCTCAAACTCAGCTTGGAGAAAGACGAACTCTGCTTGATGAGCGGTTCGAAGAGAAGCGTGGAAAGCTGCAAAGTGGTGACGATTTAGCGCCTGGCGTACTTAAAACCGTTAAAGTTTATCTTGCTGTTAAACGCCGTATTCAGCCTGGCGATAAGATGGCCGGACGGCATGGTAACAAAGGTGTTATCTCGGTGATTAAGCCGGTTGAAGATATGCCTTACGATGAAAATGGTGAGCCGGTCGATATTGTGCTGAACCCGCTTGGTGTTCCATCGCGAATGAACGTTGGCCAGGTTCTTGAAGTTCACATGGGTATGGCAGCTAAGGGTCTAGGCGTTAAAATTGATGCAATGATCAAGACTCAGGCTAAGGCAGCTGAAATACGCAAGTTCTTGCAGGAAATCTATGACGTTGGCGACACTGCTTATGGAACTGATCTAAAAGAGCTAAGTGATCAAGAAGTGTTGGAGCTAGCGGCAAACTTGCGGAATGGCGTGCCCATAGCGACACCAGTCTTTGACGGCGCCCATGAGGTCGAGCTCAAAAGTATGTTGGCATTAGCTGATTTGCCAGAGAGTGGGCAAACTACGCTTTATGATGGACGTACAGGGGATAAATTTGATCGTCCAGTAACAGTTGGCTACATGTATATGCTCAAGTTGAACCACTTGGTCGACGATAAGATGCATGCGCGTTCAACCGGTTCTTATAGTTTGGTTACGCAGCAACCGTTGGGGGGTAAAGCTCAGTTTGGTGGTCAGCGCTTCGGTGAGATGGAAGTGTGGGCTTTGGAGGCATATGGTGCCGCCTATACCTTGCAGGAAATGCTCACCGTCAAGTCGGACGATGTTGCTGGTCGAACCAAAATGTATAAAAACATTGTGGATGGTGATCATCGAATGGAGCCTGGCATGCCAGAGTCATTCAACGTATTGGTCAAGGAGATTCGTTCCCTTGGTATCAATATGGAGTTAGAAAACGAATAAGCGATAGTTTGCTTACTGATGGTCGGGGTGATTAATCGCCTCGGCAAACCCAGTTACTGGAGGAAGAGCCTTGAAGGACTTAGTCAATCTACTCAAGCAGAAAGAACAAAACATCGAATTTGATAATATTCGTATTAGTCTCGCTTCGCCAGCAATGATCCGTTCGTGGTCGTTTGGTGAGGTTAAAAAGCCGGAGACTATTAACTATCGCACGTTCAAGCCAGAGCGCGAAGGTCTTTTCTGTGCCAAGATTTTTGGACCTGTAAAAGATTATGAATGCCTGTGTGGCAAGTACAAGCGCATGAAGCATCGCGGTATAGTGTGCGAAAAGTGCGGTGTTGAGGTGACGCTTACCAAGGTACGTCGTGAACGTATGGGCCATATTGAGCTGGCTTGTCCGGTCGCCCACATCTGGTTTTTGAAGTCACTACCGTCACGTATTGGTTTAATGTTGGACATGACATTACGTGAAATTGAACGCGTGCTTTACTTTGAATCCTATGTCGTTACTGATCCGGGTTTAACTACCCTTGAAAAAGGACAGTTACTCACCGATGAAGAGTATTTTGAGTCGCTGGAAGAATTTGGTGACGAATTTGTCGCCACAATGGGTGCTGAAGCGATCCAGATGCTGCTTAAAGAAATTGTCATGGAAGAAGAAATTGCGGATATTCGTGAGGAAATGCCCAATACTAAATCCGAGACAAAAATTAAGAAATTTGCTAAACGGTTAAAATTGCTTGAAGCGTTCCACAGTTCTGGCAATAAGCCTGAGTGGATGGTGCTGCAGGCATTACCCGTATTACCACCGGATTTACGTCCATTGGTTCCTCTTGATGGCGGTCGGTTTGCAACGTCTGATCTAAACGACTTGTATCGTCGGGTGATCAATCGTAATAATAGGCTCAAGCGTCTTCTCGAGTTGAGCGCGCCAGATATTATTGTGCGCAATGAAAAACGTATGTTGCAAGAATCTGTAGATGCCCTGCTCGATAATGGTCGACGTGGTCGTGCTATCACAGGCTCTAACAAGCGCCCATTAAAGTCGCTTGCTGACATGATTAAGGGTAAGCAGGGTCGCTTCCGTCAAAATTTACTCGGTAAGCGAGTTGATTATTCTGGACGTTCGGTGATTGTCTGTGGTCCTACCTTGCGTTTACATCAATGTGGCCTGCCTAAGCGGATGGCTTTGGAGCTGTTCAAGCCCTTCATTTTCAGCAAGCTTGAGCTTCGCGGTTTAGCCACAACGATTAAAGCTGCTAAGAAGATGGTTGAGCGTGAAGAGCCGGTTGTTTGGGATATTCTCGATGATGTTATTCGTGAACACCCAGTGCTACTGAATAGAGCGCCCACATTGCACCGTCTTGGCATTCAGGCTTTTGAGCCTGTATTGATCGAAGGTAAAGCGATTCAGCTGCACCCCTTAGTTTGCGCTGCGTTCAACGCTGATTTTGATGGTGACCAGATGGCTGTGCACGTGCCACTGACTATTGAAGCTCAGATGGAATCCCGGGCATTGATGATGTCGACTAATAATATTCTGTCGCCTGCTTCTGGTGAGCCGATTATTGTGCCGTCACAAGACGTTGTACTTGGCCTTTATTACATGACTCGCCACAAAGTCAACGCCTTAGGTGAGGGGATGATATTTGCCGACGGCAAAGAAGCCTCTCGCGCATATGACTCAGATAAGGTTGAACTTCAGGCGCGCGTAAAAGTCCGTATCCTCGAAGTTTTAGTCGACGAGGTAACGGGCGAGCGCACTGAAGAGCGGAAAATAGTTGATACGACTGTAGGCCGTATTCTACTTTGGGAATCAGTACCTCAGGGCCTTCCATTTAGTTTGGTGAATAAGCCTATGGTAAAAAAGGCAATCTCACTTATTCTAAATGAGTGTTATCGGCGTGTTGGTTTGAAAGATACGGTTATCTTCGCCGATCAATTAATGTATACCGGATTCAAATTCTCGACTCGTTCGGGAGTCTCTATCGGAGTTAACGATTTTGTTATCCCAGATGATAAGGGCGAGATCATTTCTGGCGCTGAAGGTCAGGTACGTGAAATTGAAAGTCAGTTTGCATCAGGTCTGGTAACTCAAGGTGAAAAGTACAACAAAGTTATTGATATCTGGTCTCAAGCTAATGATCGGGTAGCTAAGTCGATGATGAAGGGTATTAGTACCGAGAAAGTGAAGAACCGCGATGGTGATTTAGAAGAGCAGGATTCTTTCAACTCCGTATTCGTCATGGCCGATTCTGGTGCTCGTGGTTCTCCTGCGCAGATTCGTCAGTTAGCGGGTATGCGTGGTTTGATGGCGCGACCTGATGGTTCGATTATTGAAACGCCAATTACTGCCAATTTCCGTGAAGGTCTGACGGTTATGCAGTACTTTATTTCGACTCACGGTGCTCGGAAAGGTCTAGCTGATACAGCGTTAAAAACGGCGAACTCTGGTTACCTTACTCGACGTTTAGTTGATGTTTCTCAAGATGTTGTGGTCACCGAAGTTGATTGCGGTACGACAGAAGGCCTATTGATGGCTCCGGTTATTGAGGGTGGCGATATTATCTCCTCACTGGGTGATCGAATTTTGGGTCGTGTTGTCGCTAAAGATGTTAATAAGCCTGGTAGTGAAGAGATTGCTGTTCCTGCCGGGACAATGATTGACGAACAATGGGTGCTTCGCATTGAAGCCTTGAGTATTGATGAGGTGACTGTACGTTCACCGATTACCTGTGAAGTGCGCCATGGCATTTGTTCTGCTTGTTATGGACGAGATTTAGCTCGTGGTCATCGTGTAAATCAGGGCGAGGCGGTTGGTGTCATCGCGGCTCAGTCAATTGGAGAGCCGGGTACTCAGCTAACTATGCGTACCTTCCACATTGGTGGTGCGGCATCGCGAGCTTCAGCTGTGGACAGCGTCAAGGTCAAGCAAGATGGTGTTGTACGACTTCTGAACCTAAAAACGGTTGAGAATAAGGACAAGCATTTGGTTGCGGTATCTCGCTCCGGTGAGCTGGCTATCGCTGATGAGAATGGTCGTGAGCGCGAGCGTTACAAATTGCCTTATGGCGCTTTAATTAGGATTAAAGATGGTTCTAAAGTTGCCGCTGGCGACGTTATTGCTACTTGGGACCCCCACACTCACCCGATTGTTACTGAAGTGGCTGGTAAGGTTGCCTTCTCTGGTATGGAAGAGGGCTTGAGTGTACGGCAGCAAACTGATGATATGACCGGTTTGACCAGTATCTCAATTATTGATCCTAACGATCGTAACGCTGCGGGTAAAGACTTGAAGCCGATGATCTCGTTGACGGACAAGAAAGGGAAAGAGTTAATTTTCCCAAATTCAACGGTGCCAGCCCACTACCCGCTACCGGCTAACGCCAGTATTAACGTAGTTGATGGTGACACTATTGATATCGGTCAAATTATTGCTCGTATCCCCCAAGAGGCCAGTGGTACTAAAGATATCACCGGTGGTTTGCCGCGTGTTGCTGATCTTTTTGAAGCGCGAAAGCCCAAAGATCCAGCGATTCTCGCAGAGATAACCGGAACCGTGACCCTGGGTCAAGAAACGAAAGGAAAGTTACGACTGGTGATTACACCTGACGACGGACAGCCTCTTGCCAACGGTAAGCTTCAATATGAGGAGCTAATCCCTAAATGGCGAACCCTGAGTGTGTTTGAAGGTGAGCACGTTGATAAAGGTGAAGTGATTTCTGATGGCCCGCCAACACCCCATGATATTCTGCGCTTGAAAGGTATTAGTGAATTGGCGAAGTACATCGTTAATGAGATTCAAGATGTTTACCGACTTCAGGGTGTGAAAATCAATGATAAACACATTGAGGTGATCACTCGACAGATGCTGCGTAAGGTTGAAATAACCGATATGGGTGACTCTACGCTGATTCGTGGTGAGCAAGTGGAATATCGACGTGTTCTTGAGGAGAATGAGCGGTTGCGTCAAGAAGGTCTGCAACCAGCCAAGTTTGAGCGGCAGTTGCTGGGTATTACCAAGGCCTCACTGGCTACTGAAAGCTTTATCTCAGCAGCCTCGTTCCAGGAGACCACGCGTGTTCTGACTGAAGCTGCCGTAACAGGTAAATCAGACCCATTACGTGGACTCAAGGAAAATGTGGTAGTGGGACGATTAATTCCTGCAGGAACTGGATTGTCATACCATGCTCAGCGGCGTAAAAATCGTGAGGTAGCAGTTGAATTGACTATGACGGCAGCAGATGTTGAAGCAGCATTGACTGAAGCTTTGAGCGCTGAGATGTCAGAAGAGTAAGATGAAGTTGGGCCGTTATTAGGGCCTTATGAGCGGTTAGATAAGTAAGTTGATCTGGCTGTGGTTAAGGCAATGATAATGCCCTCTTGACTCGCGGCAGTGCGGTCTTTAAACTGCCGCTCCCTTTTGGGTTAAGTTGCTTTCATAGGGCTATATTCAAGGAACAACCGGTCTTTACTAAAAAGACTTTTTATAATTTGGAGAAAAATTGCATGGCAACGATCAACCAGTTGGTTCGTAAGCCGAG
>DGAQ01000007.1:11213-16665 GCA_002382445.1 Porticoccaceae bacterium UBA4026
ACTTCATACATTGGTGGTGAAGGCCACAACTTGCAAGAGCACAGTGTTGTGTTGATTCGTGGTGGTCGTGTAAAGGATCTTCCTGGTGTTCGCTACCATACGGTACGTGGCACATTGGATACAGCGGGTGTGAACGGCCGTACTCAGCGTCGTTCAAAGTATGGTACTAAGCGGCCTAAGGGCTAATTGCGTAGTAATCGGTTAACAATCAAGTAAGGCTAGGGCCATTCCCTAGACAAACCTGAAGAGAAGGGCAAAACGATGCCAAGAAGAAGAGTAGTAGCAAAGCGTGAGATCTTACCGGATCCAAAATTTGGTAATATCACTCTCGCTAAATTTATGAACCACGTCATGGTTAGCGGCAAGAAGTCGGTCGCTGAGCGAATTGTTTATGGTGCCTTAGATATCGTAGAAGAGCGTTTAAAGAAAAGTCCGGTGGAAGTGTTTGAAGAAGCCTTAGATAATGTAGCTCCCTTAGTCGAGGTTAAGTCTCGTCGCGTAGGCGGTGCTACTTATCAGGTGCCGGTTGAAGTGCGTCCGTCGCGACGTAAAGCATTGGCAATGCGCTGGCTGGTAGATTACGCTCGTAGCCGAGGAGAGAAGTCGATGCCACAGCGTTTAGCCGGTGAGCTAATTGATGCCGTTCAGGGCAAAGGTGGGGCTGTTAAAAAGCGTGAAGATGTGCATCGCATGGCTGAAGCGAACAAGGCGTTCTCCCACTTTCGTTTCTAAACATTACTGTGGTGGAAGGCGTTCTCAAAAAGGTGGCTATAATAGCCACCTTTTTGGGTTTTTAACTAGAGGAAAAATATTGTGGCACGCAAAACTCCCATTGACCGCTATCGCAACATAGGCATCTGCGCGCACGTCGATGCAGGGAAGACTACTACGACTGAGCGAGTGTTATTTTATACCGGCCTGTCGCACAAAATTGGTGAAGTTCATGACGGCGCAGCCACCATGGATTGGATGGAACAAGAGCAAGAGCGAGGAATCACTATTACGTCTGCGGCAACTACGTGTTTTTGGCGCGGTATGGACGCTCAGTTTGAAGATCATCGTATTAATATTATCGACACTCCGGGACACGTTGATTTCACTATTGAAGTTGAGCGCTCATTGAGAGTACTTGATGGCGCTGTGATAGTTCTTTGCGGTTCTTCCGGCGTCCAGCCTCAAACGGAAACTGTTTGGCGACAAGCCAATAAGTATGAAGTGCCGCGAATGGTGTTCGTTAATAAAATGGATCGCGCCGGCGCTGACTATCTGATGGTAGTGCGACAGCTCAAAGAGCGGCTAGGAGCCGAACCCGTACCCTTACAGTTAACTATAGGTGCGGAAGAAGAATTTAAAGGCATCGTAGATCTTGTCAAAATGAAAGCTATCTTCTGGAATGAAGCGGATCAAGGCATGACATTTGATTACGCGGACATCCCTGAACAGATGGTTGAAGCATGCCAGAAGATGCACGAAAACTTAGTTGAGGCTGCTGCTGAGGCTACTGATGAATTGATGGAAAAATATCTCGAAGGCGAGGTTTTGACCGAAGCTGAGATCAAGCAGGGTTTGAGAATACGAACTTTGGCCAATGAAATTGTCCCAGTGCTCGCTGGCTCAGCGTTTAAAAATAAGGGTGTTCAGGCAATGCTAGATGCGGTCGTTGAATACCTACCGTCACCCACAGAGGTCAAACCAATAGAGGGTGAACTGGATAACGGAGAGAAAGGGATACGTGCGGCTGATGACAAAGCACCCTTTGCTGCCCTTGCTTTTAAAATTGCCACAGATCCCTTTGTGGGAACCTTAACTTTTATTAGGGTTTATTCTGGCACATTGGAGGGTGGTACCGCGGTCTTCAATTCCGTCAAAATGAAACGAGAACGCGTAGGTCGAATGGTGCAAATGCACGCTAATAGTCGTGAAGAGATTAAAGAGGTGCGGGCGGGAGATATTGCTGCCGTGATCGGACTCAAAGATACCACTACAGGTGATACCCTTTGCTCTGAAAACGACAAAATCATCCTTGAGCGCATGGAGTTTCCCGAGCCAGTAATTTCAGTTGCTGTGGAGCCTAGAACTAAGGCGGACCAAGAGAAAATGGGCGTTGCATTAGGTAAGCTGGCTCAAGAAGACCCCTCTTTTCGAGTTAAAACTGACCAAGAGAGCGGGCAAACTATTATCTCAGGGATGGGCGAATTACATTTGGATATTTTAGTCGAACGTATGCGTCGTGAGTTCTTAGTCGATGCCAATATTGGTAAGCCTCAGGTGGCTTATCGTGAAACGATTCGTAATTGCTGTGAAATAGAAGGCAAGTTTGTTCGTCAATCTGGTGGGCGAGGCCAGTATGGTCACATTTGGGTGAAGTTTGAGCCTGCAGAAGACTCTGGAGCTGAAGGGTTGGAATTCGTTAATGAGGTTGTTGGTGGTTCGGTACCTCGCGAATATATTCCCGCCGTAGCTAAAGGTATCGAGGAGCAAATGCAAAACGGTATTTTGGCTGGTTACCCTTTGTTAGGTGTCAAGGCTACGCTTTATGATGGCTCGTACCATGATGTCGATTCATCCGAGATGGCCTTTAAAATTGCGGGCTCTCTGGCAACCAAAAAGCTGACTGAATTTGGTGGAGCGGTACTACTTGAGCCTGCTATGAAAGTAGAGGTTGTGACCCCTGAAGAGAATATGGGTGATGTGGTGGGTGACTTAAATCGTCGTCGAGGGTTAATTTTAGGTATGGAAGATACTCCCAGGGGTAAGGTTATCAAGGCCCAAGTACCGCTTGGTGAAATGTTTGGTTATGCAACAGATCTGCGGTCTGCGACTCAGGGGCGCGCCACTTTTACGATGGAGTTTGACAAGTATACCGAAGCCCCGAAGAGCGTTACTGAGGCGGTGATGGCTAAGAATATGGTTTAGCGGTAATCCACTAGCTTGGCTCTTAGTTAACTATTAATTGAGGGCATAAAAAAACCCCGAGAACAAAAGTATTCGGGGTTTTTGTTTTAGCGGCTTAAAGCAGCGGATTACTTCGCCGCCCTACGCTCCTTTGCTGCTGCTATAACTTCTGTCGCGATATTTTGCGGGCAAGGCAGGTAGTGAGCAAACTCCATAGAGAACTGACCGCGACCAGAGGTCATAGTGCGCAGGTGGCCAATATAGCCAAACATTTCCGAGAGTGGAACGTTTGCTTTAATCCGCACACCAGTCACACCAGCTTCTTGATCCTTAATCATGCCGCGACGGCGATTTAAGTCACCGATGACATCACCTACGTGATCTTCTGGAGTGTAAACATCTACTTTCATGATGGGCTCAATAATCTGAGGACCTGCTTTAGGCATTGACTGACGGAAGGCGCCCTTAGCAGCAATTTCGAAGGCGACCGCTGATGAGTCAACAGCGTGGAAGCCACCGTCGTAGATCTCAATTTCAACGTCTAGTACTGGATAAGCAGCTAGAGGCCCCTCATGCATCATACTTTTGAATCCCTTCTCAATAGCTGGAAAGAATTCCTTGGGTACATTACCGCCTACAACCGACGAGGAGAAGCTGAAACCAGAACCTGGTTCGCCCGGTTTAATGCGATAATCGATTTTACCAAATTGACCAGAACCGCCTGACTGCTTTTTGTGCGTGTAACTATCTTCAATTGGCAGCGTGATGGTTTCACGGTAAGCCACCTGAGGCTTTCCAACAATAAGGTCAACACCATAGGTGCGATTAAGGATATCCACTTTGATATCTAGGTGGAGTTCGCCCATACCCTTAAGGATGGTCTCACCAGAGTCTATATCTGTTTCAACGCGAAACGATGGATCCTCAGCAATCATTTTGCCGATGGCCACGCCCATTTTCTCAGAACCACCCTTGTCCTTGGGCTTAACAGCAATTGAGATGACTGGCTCAGGGAAGACCATAGGTTCTAAAGTGACTGGATGCTTTGGGTCGCAAAGAGTGTGACCCGTCTGAACGTTCTTCATGCCCACAATAGCAATAATGTCGCCCGCCTGGGCTCGATCAATCTCGTTGCGTTCATTGGCGTGCATTTCAACCATACGACCAATACGTTCGGTCTTGCCGGTATAGGAGTTCAGGATGGTAGTCCCCTTTTCTAATACGCCAGAGTAAATGCGCACAAAAGTCAGAGCACCGAAGCGATCATCCATAATTTTAAATGCCAACGCCTTTAGACTTTCCTTAGTAGAAACGATCGCAAACTTTCCGTTATTTTCACCATTTTCATCGGTTAGCGGCTGAGGTTTAACGTCTGTAGGACAGGGCAGGTAGTCAACTACTGCATCCAATATCATTTGTACGCCTTTGTTCTTAAAGGCAGAGCCGCAGTAAGTAGGGAAGAAATCTAGGGCAATAGTGCCCTTGCGAATACATCGTTTGACGTCTTCAATGGAGGGCTCTTCACCTTCCATGTAAGCCATTAATAGATCATCGTCTTGCTCAAGGGCAGTTTCGATCATTTGCTCGCGATATTCTTCTACTTTGTCAGTCATATCCGCAGGAATATCCACGACTTCGTAGTTTTCGGGTAAACCCGACTCATCCCAGACATAAGCTTTACGCTCTAGCAAGTCGACTAAGCCGATAAAGTCTTCCTCAACACCGATCGGGAGACACATCACTAAGGGGTTGGCCCCAAGAACGCTTTTAACTTGCTTAACAACTCGCAAGAAGTCAGCGCCCATGCGATCTAGTTTGTTAACAAAGATAACACGAGCAACTTCAGATTCATTGGCGTAGCGCCAGTTGGTCTCGGACTGAGGCTCAACACCGCCAGAGCCACAGAATACACCAACGCCACCATCCAGTACCTTTAATGAACGATACACTTCTACGGTGAAGTCGACGTGTCCAGGGGTGTCGATGATGTTGAACCGGTGATCTTTCCAAAAGCAGGTAGTTGCAGCTGATTGGATCGTAATGCCGCGCTCCTGTTCCTGGGTCATAAAATCTGTAGTAGCGGCACCATCATGCACTTCGCCGGTTTTATGGATTTTTCCAGTTAGTTTCAATATTCGTTCAGTGGTGGTGGTTTTACCCGCATCAACATGGGCGAAAATTCCAATATTTCTGTAGTGAGATAACTCAGTCATGGCTCTACTCGATTTTTAAATTCTGATTTTATAGGTGTGAAAACGCGCGCGAGTATACAGGATATCGAGACTATTACAGAGGAAAATCGATATATATATAATGCGTTTAGCCCTATTTTTTATGTTTCGATGCTGTTCTGCGTAAAAAACTGCTTTTTAGGCCATGAACAGTAGATAAACAGCAAAAAAACCAATTTTGTTGTTAAAGAAAGTTGACTCTCACGATCGGGTGTATAAGATGGCGGTCCTTGCGCGATGTCGCTGTCACTTTGATAGACTTGCGGAAATTTTTTTGTACTTAATAAGTAAAATGCCTGCTGGGGAGACACTGAGATGGCTAAAGC
>DGAQ01000033.1:0-8725 GCA_002382445.1 Porticoccaceae bacterium UBA4026
CGAGTTGCTGCAGATATTAGCGATCAAAAAAGCCGTTCATCTCAAGAAATAAAAGATGTTCAGGACAGGCTTGAGGACACAATCCGTTCACTCAACATTAAGATGGAAGTTAAATCCAGCCACCTTAATTTTAGTGTCGACGAGATCTCCGACCGTGTAATGGTGACAGTGACTAACAAAAATACGGGAGAAGTAGTTAGGCAGGTCCCAGCCGATGCGATCCTTAAAGTCGCTCACAATATGGAGGCCCTCAAGGGCGTCATATTCGACGAAATGTTTTAGCACTCTCGCGCCCCCTGATAGCCATGCAATTAGGGGGCGTAGGGAGGCTAATCATATAACCTGCGTTAATATCTATAGCCCCTCCCCTATCTCCCCGGCTGTGGCCTGACAGCAGCCAGCTCACTAAAAATTTTCTGTTACCACATTCGATACCGCGAATAATGACGAAAGCATTGAATGGCACTATACTGGTTCTCCCCTATATGTTTAATGAAGCGACACTGATAATTTATGAGCACCAAGCCCATTATTTTGCTGCCAAACTCTGCTAGGTGTTTCTCCCTAGGTGCGGCAATTATCGCCTTTTTAATCTTTTCGTTTACTGCGCTACCGACCGCCAAAGCTCAATCAAACCGATTTGAAGCAGGCGTCGCGGCGAAAGAGCGAGGTCAGTACCTTACCGCTATCCGCTCCTGGCTCCCCTTAGCTGAAGACGGGATGGCTGATGCACAAGTTAATCTGGGGCATATGTATAACGAGGGCTTCGGTGTAGACCGGGATTTGAGTACCGCCCTATATTGGTACGAACGCGCAGCAGAGTCAGGCCTTGGGGAAGCGAAGTATAATCTTGGCTTGCTTTATTTTTACGGCGACGGGGTGCCGAAAGATTTAGTCACTGCTATCACTTTATTCCGCGAGGCTGAGGAACAAAACATCCAAGAAGCGTCATACATGCTTGGTGTGGCAGCTCTTTCGGGTGACGGGGTCCCCATTGACAAAACCGAAGCCAGGGAGCGATTCGAGAGAGCAGCTCTGGCAGGAATACCCGAAGCGCAATTGGCCTACGCATCGGTAGCTCAATCAGGAGAGGGGGGAGAGCCAGTCAGCTCTGGCTTTTTTGGCCTATTTGGATCCAACAAACCCCCGGAGGGCCGCCCTGTTGTCGCCTACGTTTGGGCGCGCCTTGCACAGATCAACGGCCTTACCGCCCCTGAACTCACGCAAGTGTTGGAGGTCGCAGAGATCATGCTCACCACCTCTAAAGAGGAGGCCGAAGGAATTATTACAACCTGTCTCGCCAGCGAGCTATCAAACTGTCCTACAGCAGACTAGTTTGGCGTGAAAACCACCTCAATCCGCCTATTGCGAGCTCTGCCAGCGGCCGTCTCATTACTCGCGACTGGGGCAGTATCGGCGAAAGCTGACATGTAAATATCGCCCGGCCTTAAATACAGTTCATCTAGGAAAAATTCAGTAACCGCAGCAGCTCGCGCAGACGATAAATCCCAGTTGTCGCTATACCTTCCACCAAATGCCAATGGCGAGCTATCAGTATGCCCCTCAATACGTGTTATACCCGCAAGGGGAAGGAGTGTATCGCCTATCTGGTTAAGTAACTCAACAAAGTTAGGCCTAAACAATGCAGAGCCGCTCGAGAAACTCTCATCGCCTGCTATAGTGATTACGACTGTCTCCTCTTCTCTCCTAACCTCAATCAAACCGGCCCTCGTTTCATCAGCGAGCGAGATCAGTACCTCCCTATAAGCCTCAGCTACCGTATCGACTTCCTGTCTCGCAACCGTTGCAGTGGTTACGGCCTGAGTACCATCGAGCACTTCTATTACACCACTGGTTTGTGACTGAGCTGCCGCCACTTGTAGAAAGACTTCAAGCAAGTCGCGATCCAGTCGACCCTGGTTCATGGCTCCGTCTTCAGAGTCGCCTTCACCAGCGCCAATGTCAATCAGCTCAACCACTACTCGATTATTCTCGATCCTGGTCTCTACTTTTCCTTCCGCGATCTCCTTCGACAGACGCTGCTCAAGAATCTCAAGCGCGTTTGTCGCCTCTGTCGATCGCTCCTGCGCTACGTCAGGCTCTGACTCTGGCTGAGGTTCATCTGTGCGCTCTTCTTGAATTATATCAAATACTTGCGGATCTACCTGGGCTGATCGGAATTGTTCCATGATCACATTTTCAGCTGTAGCCTCCTGAAAAAGAGGAACCTCCCTCTGGACACCAAACGTGGACGCCATAGATTCTTCTAAAATACGGTATTTTTCAGGAGTGACAATCGCGATCGATATAAGTATGACGAAGAAGGCCATCAACAAAATAGCCATATCTGAGAAGGTGCCCAGGTAAAGAGGCGCAACCTGGGGGCACAGCGGGCACTCTTCTATCGGTTCATCTGGCGTAGGTATCTTGTTCTTAGCCATGTCTGTTCATTGCTCCACAATAAAATCGGAGAGCTTGATCTCGATGCGACGATTTAATGCCCGGCCTTCCGCGGTTTCATTAGTCGCCACAGGAACGGTGTCGGCAAAACCCACTATGGAAAAACGCGCGTTCTCAAGGGTCGGCCGCTGAAGGAGTTCGGTAGTGACATTACTCGCTCTTGCGGCAGAGAGATCCCAATTCGACCGAAATTCGTCGCTGAACGCGATAGGCTGGTTGTCCGAGTGCCCTTCGACTCGCACCCTCCTAGCAACCGCTTCGATAGAACGCGCAACATCAGCCAACAGCAACTGAAATTGAGAAGTCAGATTTGCTCCGCCGGACTGGAAAGAATCTTGGGATGCGATGCGAATGATGATCTCATCATCGATTCGCTCAACCACAAGCCTCCCATTTTGCTCCTGACTCTGCAGGCTGCTGCGAACTTGCTCAAAACGCTCCTCTGCGATTCGCTCTCGTTCCTCGCTTTCGTCTGCTGCACTATTTGAGACTGCAAATACATTCACTTCGCGTATGAGCTCAGACTGAACCTGAGCAACAGTCTCTGATACCTGAATAATAATCTGAGGTACAACACCCGCTCGACGTTCTAAGGCCCCCTGATTGGTTCCTGCAGCAGAGGCAGCTGTATTCACTTCAACGATCAGAGAATCATCTTCTATTTTTACTTCGACTTCACCCCGCTCAATCTCGTTTGCAAGAACCGCTTGAAGAATCTCAAATTCACGTTCGACGTCATACTTGTCGTCAAATTGCTCCGTGTTTCGAAGCAAAATAACACCATCAGACTCTTCGGCCTTTTGTCTCATGGCATCAGACAGGTCTGACTGAGAGTCGGCAGGCGAAAAGGTATCAACTATAAGGGAGCGCGCCGAGGGCGGCTTGATATTTAAATTGATGGTTTCAACACCAAACGCTAACCGCATTGAACCGCTAAGCTTTTGAAAACTTTGGATATCAAATTGAACCATAGACAGGAGCAATACGAAGAAGGCCATTAGAAGAATGGCCATATCAGAAAACGTTGCCATCCAGACTGGAACGCCCATTGGGCACGCGTCGCACTCTAAGGGCGGGGGCCCCGTGTCTAATTCAATTACAGGAGGAATTGCCTCGGCGCCCGAGCCTACTACGTCGAACTCTTGAGCTGGGGCTGTATTCATTATCTAGCCTCTACTAAACCGGAGCTGCACTAGGCGGTGACGGTATTTCGTGCGCGCGGCGCGACATAGGCATTCAGCTGATCTTCAAGGACTCTGGGATTTCCGCCAGCCTGAATGAACTGTACCCCCTGGATAATGATTTCGCGGTTAAGGCTCTCAAGATCAGATTGCACACCCAGCTTGTTCGCAATAGGTAAAAAGACAGCATTAGCTAAAAATGCGCCGTAGAGTGTTGTAAGCACGGCTACTGACATATTTGTACCGAGCGTCGCCACATCTTCCATATTTGCCAGCAAAGCCACAAGCCCGACAAGAGTACCGACCATCCCCATGGCGGGAGCAACCTCACCCATATATGCGATGACCGAAATACCGTGCTTGTGTCTCAATTTCATAGCCACCAACTCGGAGGAAAGAGTTTGCTTTACAACGTGAGGCTGCGCGCCGTCGACCAGCATGCGTATTGCCGTCGCCATAAACGGGTTAGATATTTCTTGCGATTCAAGCGCGATGATGCCGTCCTTACGCGCGATAGTGGCTAAATCTACAATTTTTCCTATTATGGAGGTAGGAGGCTCGATTACGCCAACGAAAGATTGTCCCATTATTGAAAATAGATTTTTAATTTCTGACATCGATGCTTTTAGCAGAGTTGCCATGATCATTCCGGCCACTACGATTATCATTCCAGATTGACTGTAAAATGACTTAATAGGCATATTATTTTCGTTACAAATAAAAACGATGGCGGTAATCAAAACTCCCCAGCCACCAAAGAAGCCTAATAACGTAGGTACATTCATAACTTTTTCCTAATTCTAGTGTCTTGACCACTCGTGATGCGGAAGGAAGCGATCATTTGGGACTATTCTGCTTCTCTAGCTCATTCCTCTAAAAAACATTTGGCGCAAGAAGACCAACGAATCTAAGAGTCGTGCCTCTGTTGTTTCTAGGGTGAGGGCTCACGAATCAGCTTGTAAAGAAACAGTAAACCGCAACAAGCTAATAAGCCTCCTGCCAGCAGCGTGGACAAATCTATTCCAAACCTATGGGCAAAATTGGGGCCAAAATAGAGATAGCTAACCAGCAGAATTGCAGTGAGTGCACGCCGCCGAATCCTAACGCAGGTTTGACAGTTACCTTGCTTTTTGTAACTGAATAAATCGATTATCGAACGCAATTCTTCAGCTTTCACGTATGAATCTTCGCACTTTGAGTTTTTCTGATTAAATTTACGAATTTAAGTGGTCGGGAGAATAGCGTATCTTCTACTAAGTTAAAAGTAGCGCACATTAAAAATTCGACATTTATCTAATTCCTGTGACAGCACTTAGGCAGGAGTTGCAGGATAGTTAGTCGGAGGACAAAAAAGAAATAGACGCCAGTAAAATCAATGGGTTAACTAATCTAGTGAGGATGAACTAAAAGTAGGTATCTCTTGCGGAACACTAAACACTAATATCGAGATTAAAGCCAGACGTAACCTTGCTCTCTGTTAAAACCTCGCTATCCGATGGCAAGCCTCTGACGTGAAAGCTTAGGCACATCGTTCCATCAGCCTCAAAGACTTCCACCGCAGGTAGCACCTTTGACTTAAACTGCATCGCGCGGCATCCATAGGGTCGCTCTGGATCCCAGGTCACGTAAAAATATCGACACCTTTGGCAGTTAGGTTGCTTCATAAGATAAAATATCGGCCCAGGTAAAACCCAATTAATTACTGTACATGTTTTCCATGGCGGTAAATTGGCCTTCCAAATAGTCCCCAGTCGACTTGCTGCGCTGCACTATCGACTCCATAGCAGCAAACTGTGTGATGTAGCGCGCGTACGCATCAGCCATACGTTTTTCTAAGGCTTCAAGAGCGGTCTTCTCGCTAGCAAGATTTTTCGTCGCTGCGGTGGTGCGATTAACAACTAATCCGCCAGTCTCTATTAGCCCAAGCAAAGACACTCTCGAATCTAGCGCAAGGCCCTTATTTACTGAGGCATAGCGGCTTTGACCATCATTGCCGGCAGTTAGCATCATTTTAATGTCTGCAAGATTGTTCGTTAGTGCACTTGCATAACGGGTCTCATCTATCTCGATATCTCCATTTAGTTTGATCGAAAAGCCTAAATCTCTAAACGAAGAAACTCCACCTGATGCTGTCGCGGAAGTCTTGTCGACAATGGCTTTAACCTGGCTGCGAAGTAAGTTGGCGAACGAAGAATCATTTGCCAGAGCACCTGAATACTCAGTCTCTTCGCTTGTTGAACTCTCCATCTCCGTCAAAATTAGATTAAAGTCATTAATGGAAAGGACCAAAGCATCAAGCGACGATTTTATGCTCGATAAGTCCTCAGTAACCGTGACCGTAGCGCTAGAAGTGCCTGTCAACGTCAAACTCACACCTGGGATCAAATCGGTGACGCTATTTGACGCCCGGTTTATTGAGCCCAAGCCATTCACGGTAATGATGGCATTTTGCGCAGAGCTCAAGAGATTAGATTCCGTCGAGAACCCTAAATCCGGACTAGAACTGAGCGAGAATTGATTCTGTAGACCAGTATCGCCGCTGAGCGATATGAACCAGTTGTCTGCAACACCTTGTGTAGTCGCCACCCCAACAAGCGAACTTACACCGTTAGAATCAGTAGCCGCGAGGTCACTGACTCCACCGCCGGCTGTTGTGCTCGTAAAACGAACTTTCGATCCATCAGCAACCCCCGTCGTCCAACCAGAAAAATTGCCCGAAAAGGCTAAGTTTGAAACCGCATTCGGCGCACCACCGCTGGAAAGACTAGCGAAGGCACTGGCAACATCTGCCGCCGAAACTGAACCTGATGCTTGAACGGTTACGCCTGCCAATGTAAAAGATTGCCCGGCAGTCATGCTTGAAAATGTTGCGAGTGCGCTCTCAGTGACAGCCGCACTTTTATTAATCAACACCGCCGAGACACCAATGTTAGCATCGTTAATTGCACTTACCACTCCACTTGGAGTAGGGCTCGTTACCGAGACCGAGGTATCTACACCAGGAGATGGCCCCTGATTAAAACTAAGATTAAACGCAGAACCCCCGTTTAGCGCCTGCGTCTTTGAACTAAAGCTATTGGACACAATCCTAGTCGAAGTTGCGAGTTGCGATGCCTGTACAGTATACGTGCCTGGCACAGCGGTGGACCCCGCAATAGGTGTTGCGCTCACCGAGGCAGATAACGACGATGTGGCTCCAAAACTCGTCAACGAACTTTTATCCTCTAATGCTGCAAGCGCTGAGGTGATCGACGTAATGCTCGCCTTGATTATTCCGATTGCAGAAATTTTACTCTCACTTTCAGAAATTTTTGCTTCTGCTTTCCCGATCTTCGGGCTTAGTTCAGCTTCTGAGAGGGAGGTAGCGAGCTCTTGAATATCGACACCAGTACCAACTTTTAAAGCTGTAGTTATCTTCGAGCCCTGATTACTCGCCTGGTCGACTGTAGCCATGTGGAATTTTCCTAACTCACTCTAACTATGATATTTTCATTTAAATTTTTCACAAATAATCGAATAGGCTGAGCTGGGACACCTTAGCAAAAGTGCTTTGGGCCGCTTCTAACGCCAACATATTTGTAGAAAGTTCTGTAATAGCAGCCGTGTAGTCTGTGTCTACTGATTTTGATAGAATATTTTTATACAAAATCGTTTTCTCTTCGATAATCTCTAACCTATTAGCCACGCTGTTCTGCGAAAGACCAAGCTCAACTTGTTTTTTACTAAGGCTGTTAGAGAATGACTCTGCATCTGCCATAGCCCTTGAGATATTTGTAGAGTTATTACTATTTAGCGCTGTTACAAAATCATCGATCATAGTAAACGCACTTACTTTGCTTATGCTGCCATCGTCAGCAGTCCTGCTCACGTTTCCAAGCAGCTCTGAGCCTATTGTATTAACGCGTATTTTTTCCCCTGATCCAATTTCTACAAATATTGCAGTTTGATCACCTTGGTAAGTAACGCTGCCATCAGGAGCCATTAAAAATGCCTGTGTAGAATTTTTAGTACCCGAGAAAAAGTAGTTATCATTCTCGTCTTTACTATTCGAATAAGCTAACAACTGTTCTTTATATTGCGCTACCTCAGTAGCTATCATTACTTTATCTTCCGCAGAATAGGTTCCGTTAGCAGCAGTTATGCTGAGCTCATGGATTCGATCAGAGATCTTGCGCATAGCTGAGACAAGACCCTCCTCTTGACGAAACTGGCCATCTACCCTCTGAAGACTTGACCTATAATTTGCTTGGTCCTCAAGCGTAGAATTCATCCTTAAACTCGCCATCGCGGCCTCAGAATCCATGCTCGCAGTCGGCGCTTTCTTTCCGGAGGCCAGCTGAGTTTGAAGAGTTGATATCTTGTTTTGCTGCTCGCTCAACCGCTGGTTAAGTGTGCTGAAATACAGATTAGTAGAAATCCTCATCTATAGTATCCTTCCGATTATCTGCTAGCTTGTAACATTGCTTCAAAAATTTCCGCAGAGACCTGCATCAATTTGGCTGCGCCCTGAAATGCTTGCTGTAATCGAATCAATTCCGCAGCTTCTTCATCAAGGTTTACACCTGACTTCTGATCCTTCGCACTAAACGCATGGTCATAAACCGCTTGTTTTGCCTCAAACGACATAGACGACAGATCACTGTAGGTCGCTATTTTACCTACTTCATCGATATAAAAATTACGGAGCGTCTTATCACCGACAATTTTTTCTGTATGAAGCGCAGCTATGGCTTTCACATTAGAATTATCGCCTAGCCCAGAGGCATTAGAGGCCACAGTAAAGCTATCCGAGGCGGCGGGGGCTTTGTCAAACATCAACTTTACGTCGCCTAGGGTAATGCCGGTGTTAATATCGAAATTGTCATACGCAGTAGTAGCGCCGTTCTGCGTCAGCGTGTAGCTCGTCGCGCCCGTGAAGGCTACGGTAAATTCACTTTCAATGGCTCCATTCCAACTCGCGTCTTGCCCATAAGACAGTGTTGCCTGAATCTCTGCCGTATTATTCTCTGGTTGCGAAATTCTTAACCGACCCGCCGCCGATATTTGCGCGCTACTGGCAATCGATAAAGCCATATTTTCAGCAT
>DGAQ01000033.1:8875-9655 GCA_002382445.1 Porticoccaceae bacterium UBA4026
TGCAATCGATAAAGACATATTTTCAGCATAATTACTGTCCGCGCCCACCGAGAACAAACTTACATTTACATCACCTTGCGCGTTTATACCTGCTTTGTGATGGCTATTTGCACTACTAACAAAGCTGTTGATCATCGTGTTCAGATTACTAACTAATGGCTCTATAACAGCGCTTTTCACCGCCACCAGCCCGCCAATTAGTCCGCCACTAATAGCGCCTAAAGTCGCGTTACTTCCTGCCGCGTCATACACAATTGATTGAGAATTTTTTGGGCTGTTTGAGCCGACGACACTTAGTTCTTTGACGACACTATTTTCAACTAGAACCGCGCTTGAATTTGGGTTGTGCAAACTCACTTTCGCAAGCCCTTCATCACTAAACGCCACATCTATTTTTGCTAGGGCAGACATCTTCATCAAAACGACATCACGCTTATCAAGCAGCGAGGGTGGCTGATCTTTGCCTCCGTATTTTGTTAGTTCCTCATTAATTACTGACAATTGCGTCGATAGGCCATTCAGTTCTGTTGCACGCTGTGCAACTTCTGAATTATTGTCAACAACCACATCCTGTAAATCAGCAGCGACAGTTCTTACGCGTGAAGAAAGAAAATTTGCGCTCGACAAAAACTCTTGTCGAAGGCTGTCAGAAGAAGGATCGGTCCCTAATCGACTGGCAGAGCTAAAAAATTTGTCTAGAGCGGTAGTTAAGCTCCCGGCTTCAGAACCAATTAGATTCAGAACACGATCCGCATATTTCACAGTTGGTTGCTGTGAGGT
>DGAQ01000033.1:9831-11779 GCA_002382445.1 Porticoccaceae bacterium UBA4026
TGGTTGCTGTGAGGTAAGCGAGCTATTCGCACTTCGTAAACTAGATTCAGCGAATGAGTCATGCATCCTTACGAGCACAGCGGGCGCTTCGCCGTCTGCAACCATTTTAATACTTTGCCGCGAATAGCCCTCTGTATTTAGATTAGATATATTTGTACTGACTGCTGCTAATGCCATCTTATAAGAGGATGTAGCATTACCACCAATAGTCATTAAATCAGCCATAATTACTGCTCTACTCGCTCATTAGATTTAGGAATAGCATCTGTTATGTACTCCGCGACCCCGAGCGATTTGCGTTGCGCGATAAAGTGTCCTAGCTCTGAATAGAACATATCTTGAAAAAAATCTAATGAATCACTACCAAGAAGATCACTTTTTAGTGGCTCACTTGCTTTTTGCATAGACGAAGTCACTAATCGCAAAAATTCAGCTTCGAACTCTGCGGCAACCTTATTGCTCGCGGATTTTTGCTGAGAAGCTGAGCCATTCGCTTCGCGCTTAATCATCGCCATAGAGGCAAAATCGTATGTGCTTTGTGCTGCGATTGAATTAGACGCCATTACAACACCACCAATTCTGCTTTCAGACTACCCGATCTTTTCAACGCCTCGAGTATCGCAATGAGAGAGGATGGAGTCGCTCCAACCTGATTTACGGCGTCAACGATGTCTTGCAATTCAATGCCACTTTCAAATACAAACATATTATTTGCAGGTTCATCGACTTCGATTTCGGCGTTTGTCACCTCTACTGTCTGGCCATCCGATAGACCCCCTGGCTGGCTGACATCATTGAACGCACTAACCCGAACTGAAATCGTGCCATGAGATACGGCTGCAGCAGCAACGCGCACAGATCTGTTAATCACCGCGGTCCCAGTCCGAGAGTTTATTACTACTCTCGCCATTGGTTCGCCTGGATCGATGTCCATGTTTTCAATTTCACTCATAAATGCAACTTTCTGTGCTAGATCGGACGGAGCTATGACCGCGACTGAAACAGCATCCAAGGGCGTCGCGAGCCCTGGGCCATATAGCTCATTTATTGCCTTTGTAATCGCATTAGCTGTTGTAAAATCAGCATCACGAACATTTAGAATAAAATGATCTGCTGTTTCAAAGGGTGTTTCAATAAGCCTTTCGATAATCGCGCCATTTGGTATTCTGCCTGATGTAGGAACCCCGATTTCGACGCTTGTTCCAGCTGCGCTCTGTGATATTCCGGTTACCGTTAAGGCACCTTGAGCGACTGCATAAACTTGTCCGTCAATTCCATACAGTTCTGTCATCACTAAGCTACCCCCGCGCAAGCTATCGGAGGTGCCGATAGTTGAAACGTTCACATCTATGCGCTGGCCGGGCTTTGCGAAAGCAGGGATTTCGGCAGTTACCATCACCGAAGCCAAGTTGTCGGTTTGGAGCGGTTGCGTCGCATTTTGTTGCGCGAGCGTAATTAGATTTTCGCCGAGGTCGAATTCGGATACCGGACCATCTATGCTAACTCCAAGCCCAGATAGCAATGAGGTTAAACTTTGCCCCGTGACACGAAGATCTTTTCCATCACCCGTGCCCGAGAGGCCCGCAACTAATCCATAGCCAACTAACTGATTGCTGCGAACGCCAGCTACGTCTACTAAATCCTTAATTCGATCAGCATTAGCAACAGGTGCAAAAGTCACAGCAGCGCACAACAACGCGACACATAAACGCATAGTGGTTTCCTTTAGAACGGCCATAAACTAAATAGCACATTTACACCCCATGGGGCCTTAGTAGCGCGAGCAAGTTCACCTACGCCGCTGTATGAAAATTGCGCGTTCGCAAGTCTTGTTGATAGCACCGTATTATTTGGCATTATGTCTTCGGGTCGGATGACGCCTTTTACGACAATCATCTCGCTTCCCTCATTTAGACCTAACTGCTTTTCCCCGAAAACCACGAGATTG
>DGAQ01000033.1:11923-12894 GCA_002382445.1 Porticoccaceae bacterium UBA4026
AACCCTCATTTAGACCTAATTGCTTTTCCCCAAAAACCACGAGATTGCCATTGGGCATCACGTCTATAACAACAGCTGATATGGAGCCAGTAAGAGATGCAGACTGACCCGCAGTGCCGCTTCCAGAGCTAGAAATTGTTGAGCCATCCGTTCCAATATCACTAAAAAAAGATCCGCCGGGGAACAGTGAGCTCGCCTGGTTGGCCCCTATAACGGTGTTGGCCGACGCGCGTTCGGTTGATAGCCCAGAAATTCGAGATGCTTGAGCAGTCTCGTTCAGTATTACAGTGACAATATCGCCAATTTCGACCGAGCCTGCTTTGTATGCTCTGCCGGCAGGGTATAAAGAATTACCGTTATCCATGATCGAGCCGGTTAGCAATCTAGCCTGCTGCTGCGGCTCCGGGTAAGTTAACGCGAATTCTGACTGCATCGTGCCAACCCGTGTGTCGCTCGAGGCGCATGATTGTAACGCGCCAGCAATTAGTATGAATGCGATTAATCTGTACATGCCGCTAACCCTTGATTAGAGATTATTGTTTAAGAAGCGAAGCATGCCATCGGCCGCTGAAATTGCTTTTGAGTTAATTTCGTAGGCCCGCTGGGTTTCAATCATATTTACCATCTCCTCAACGACATTGACGTTCGAGGCTTCTAAAACACCCTGCGTAAGCATTCCTGCACCTTGAAGCCCCGGGTTACCAACGATAGGATCGCCGCTCGCATTAGTTGGCGCATAGAGATTTCGCCCAATAGGCGTTAAGCCTGCCGGATTCGCGAACCGTGTTAGTTGAAATTGGCCTATTTGACTTAGACCCCCACCTGAAGCCAGTTCAGCGCTGACCGTGCCGTCACGGCCAATAGTCACGCTTGCTGCGTCCGTCGGGATGTTAATGGCGGGAATCAATGGCTCACCACTGCCTGTAACCAGCGCGCCTTCGTTTGAAATCTTGAAGGACCCGTCTCTTGAA
>DGAQ01000033.1:13102-13347 GCA_002382445.1 Porticoccaceae bacterium UBA4026
AAAAAACCATCCCCTGCAATAGCAACGTCTAAAGAATTCTCAGTGGAGACCATATTGCCTTGCCGATGAATCTTTTCCGTAGAGACAACACGAGTGCCAGTGCCCAGCATCAAACCTGTAGGCGTCTCGGAGGTCGCGTCAGCTTGCGCTCCGGCTTGAACAATGCGCTGGTAGAGTAGATCTTCAAAATTTGCACGATCTTTTTTGAAACCTATGGTATTTACGTTTGCCAAGTTGTTGGCAAT
>DGAQ01000033.1:13498-19472 GCA_002382445.1 Porticoccaceae bacterium UBA4026
TTTGCCAAGTTGTTGGCAATAACAGTCATTCGGGTCGATTGTGCCGATAATCCTGTTTTTGCTACCCACATTGAAGCATCCATAATTTGTTCCTTTTCTTCTTAACAATTATTCATTAATCAATCTTTGATTTCGCATTACTAGCCAGTCGACATCATGCGACTTCCGTCTTTATCAATCTCTTCAGTACTCTTAATAATTTTCATCTGGGTTTCGAATGACCTGTAGTAGTCCAGCAGACTTACCATTATTTCCACCGCGTCAGAATTGCTCCCTTCTAAAGATCCAGGGGAAATTGAAATTGCCTCGGGCCCAGTTGCGAAGTCACCCGTTAGGCCATCTGATCCCACTGCCGCGTAAAGTCCATCTGAGCGCCTTGTCAGCGCGGTTGTGCTCGCGTCTCTCAGCATTAAAGTACCCAGTGGCGTCGAAACGCTTGTAGAGTCAGTCCCGTCGGTCCCGTACACGACTCCATCCGCTCCGATTGAGATTAGCGTATCGGTTGGCACTGTGATTGGGTTGCCTCCGTCGTCTAACACTAATTGCCCGGCCCCTGTCTCTAGTAGACCGGTTTCTGTAATTCGTAAATCGCCTCGCCGCGTGAACGCAACCTCTCCCTCAAGACTTTGGACGCCGAGCACGGTCGAATTATTCATCGCGATGTCGAGCGGATTCCCTGTCTGCATGTGATGACCCGGCTCAAGATTTACCTCTTCAACTCGCGACGGTGTAACTGCCTGATACCGCGAGGCAAGTCCATTTCCTCCGTAAGAAACAGTTTCTGGCCTGCTGGTTGTGCTTTTTTTATACCCAATTGTTGAGACATTGGCTAAATCGTTTGTCAGTTGCACTCGCTGGAATGACTGATTAGTTGCCGCACCTAACGCTGTAAAAACCAGTTTATCCATGTATCACCTCACCCTAACTCTTGTATTAGCTTCGAATATTTATCAGAGTCGTCGCCATACTAGAGGTCGTTTCGATAGCCTTCGCATTTGCTTGGAAATTGCGCTGTGCCTTAATAAGATCGACGAGCTCTGTAGTAATATCAACGTTCGAACGCTCAATTGAGCCAGACATGACCGTCCCGAAACCAGATGTGCCACCTTCACCATAACTCGCTGCACCCGATTCGTTGGTAGCCGTGTATGACGAGTCGCCCGCGTTGCTCAGGCCTGCGTTGCTCGCAAATTTCGCTATGAAAATTTTTGCAGTCTTGATCGTGGAACCATCGCCATAGTTTACGGAGATTAGACCGTCACTACCGATGCTCATGCCAGTAAATTGGTAACTCGCTGGGCTACTGACGATAGAAGCTGTCCCTGTTCCTGTATTTGCAATATCGGTAACATCGCCGGTGACAGTGCTTGTGAAGGTCACCGAACTACCGCTCTGTGCACCGGTAGACCAGCCTGTCAGCGTCCCAGCTACGCTAGCGATAGTTGCACCCGTAGCGTCAGCGGCCCCACCTGCAGCGATACTCTTGAACGCTGAGGCGACCTCCGCTGCTGTTGCGCCATCGGCACCTGCCGTTACAGTTAGGCCGCCCAAAATAATTGTCTCGCCCGCTGCGAGATTAGAAAATGTCACTTTTGCAGTTTCTGCGGTGGTTGACGCTCTTGTTGCTGGAACTGTGATCGGTCCTAGGGCTCCACTGGCGGCGCCAGAAGTTACATCAACAGCTTTTCCAAGCAGTTGCTGCCCTAAGCCATTTACTATGTTGTTATTCGTATCCAACATAAAGCCGCCGTTGCGAGTATAGACGTTGGAACCGTCTGTAGTTTGAAGCGCAAAGAATCCGTCTCCCGAAATAGCAAGGTCTAATACGTTGCCAGAAGACTCAATATTTCCTTGAGTAAATTGCTGCTGAACGCCCTTTAGTGCTACACCCGCACCGCTTGTATTCGATGCTTTGGATGACGGAGTTGTAGCAAAAATATCGGAGAACTCTGCCTGTGATCGCTTGAATCCTGTCGTTGCGGTATTCGCTATATTATTCGACGTTACAGACAATTCTTTTGTTGCTGCGTTAAGACCTGTTAATGAAGTATAAAATGACATTTATTAATTTCTCCTTGTTTAGGGTTAGTTCGCAAATCTTTCCAAATCGGACATTGCCAATATTCGTCCATCTTGAATTTCTACTTGCATTTCGTTTTGTGTTTCGTTCCAACTTACAGATTGAATTATTTGGTCAGTGTTTACCGGAAGAGAGATTTTCTCTCCATCCTCATCCTTTGAGAGGATGAATTTATAGTTACCGACCGGCTGGCGGACGTCCTGATTATTGAGTCCGTTCCATTGGAAATTCAGCCTTCCTGACGTGCTATTCTCAATATCTTGCTCAAACACTATTTCGCCATTTGAGTTCTCTATTGAGAGAGTGAGTGAGTCTTCATTTTCTGCAAGTGTCGTATATCCATTAACCCCACCAGTATTCGAAAGCGCGAAACCGCCACCTACAACATTCACTTTAGTGCCCAACAAATTTGTGCCAAGAAGGATCCTATCGCTTTGCATCCCTTCAGACATGGCTTTGACAGAGTTATCAACATTTTGCATGGATTCAAGGGAAGAAAATTGAGCAAGCTGAGAGACAAAAGCCTCGTTCTGCATTGGGTCGAGTGGGTTTTGATTCTGCAATTGCGCAGTAAAAAGTGTTAAGAAAGCTGAGCGACCCAGATCGTTATCAACTGGTTGTGTCGCCGATTGAGACTTCGCGTATTCGTCGGTAGTAAGCACGTTAGACGCAGAATTATAATTCGCTTCGATTCCCATTTTCAGTATCTCGCTATCAGACTTTAATTAGATCTAGAGTTCGGTACATCAGGTCTTTTGCAGTACTCACAACAGACACATTGTTTTGATAAGCCCTAGATGCGTCGAGCATTTCAACCATTTCTTCGATTTCATTAACGTTCGAGCCGAATACATACCCGTCGTCATTAGCAATGGAGTTGCCTGGTTCATGTATCTGTTTGACTGGTTTGCTGTCGTCCACGACATCAGTGACATAAACCCCGGTTCTTGTTGCCTTATCGAATCCACCTTGCTGGTCCGGATCAAGCATTAGGCTTGAGAACACAACGCGTTTTGCTTTGTAGGCGTCTTCTGGGGATCCGGCTACAACCGTCGCATTTGCAAGGTTGCTGGCGATCGTGTTCATCCTCACGAGTTGAGCGTTTAGTCCCGACCCTGCAATCTTTAATACTGCGTCAATCGACATAATTACTCTCCTTTGAGCGCGCGCCTTAACCCTGAGATACGGTTTTCTAGAAACGAAACCGCCGCCTCATAGTCTGCGGCCGCCTTACCAAATTTTGCTTGTTCCATACCAATGTCTACTGTGTTGTTATCTAAGCTCGGGTTTAGCGGTTGGTAGTAAGTAATCGCATTGTCGAACGAAGCCGTGCTCCTGCTGCCGCCAATATGCCGAGGGTTAGTGCTATGCGCTGACTCCAAGCCACTCTGGGCTTGATTCATGAATGCGACAAAATCTAAGTCACGTGACTTGTAACCCGGTGTACTCACATTCGCGATGTTTTCAGAGATCAGCTCAAGCCGCTTGTTCTTGGCCTGCATCGACATAGCGCTAGTTGCAAAGTAGTTGTCTAACAGTCCACTCATAGATCTACGCGCCCATTTTCTAAATTTATGTTTGAATTAATGCGCTCGCCGCATCAACCGATAGGTCAACGGAGCTAGCTTTACGCTAAGTAGGTTGCAGATTTGGTGCCAACTTTTTCATTATCGCTAGCCGCTTACTTAAATGATAAATTAATTATATAAAAAACAATAAGTTAATCGAGCCAGGCCTATTCAATTTCAGCACGATCTTGATCATCGCTACATCAACCTCACACGAGTGCCGCAAATGCGGCAAGTAAGCGGCAACAAGTTGCCCTTCGCCCTACAGTCCAATTTACTCCGGCGGATGGGGTGGATATTAGGGTGTTGTGGTTTACAATCTTCGAGTCATTCCAACATTGAGTGAAGCAACTAGGTTCATCGCTAATCAGCAGATATGGGTTCAAGTCATGCTTATAAAGATCCTGCAACGTGTCGGCAGTAATTACGTTCTGGCTACAACAATTTTTATGAGTTTTCTACTGGCATCTGAGGCTTACGCTCAGGAGAGGAATGGTCAGGACGCAGCTAAGGCGCTGCTCGTTTCGTCCGTTCAGCAATGGGTCTCCAGCCAAGTGGGCGTGAGTCCAGAATTGATTGAAGTGCTAGCAACCGACTCCAGACTTATTTTTAAGGCGTGCGATAAAAACTATGTATTCGATTTTGCCTTTAGGGACAGAAATACTGTCAGTACGCGCTGCGAATCGCCCGAATGGAGGCTCAACTTACGTATAGAAATCAAAGATAAAACGGCAGGATATGAGTTTTTGCAAGATTTTCCCTCAGGAAAAATCATCTCTGCAACAGATGTTAGGCAAGTTATGATTGATAACGCTAATTTAGCCGTTCTAGAGCTCGCTGAGATCATCGGTAGAATAACAACTACCTCAGTGCAAGCCGGACAGATAGTACGAGAACCGCAGCTTGAAGAAACGATTGTTCGATTTAGATCCACACAGGTGATCGATAGAAGCGTCATTATTGACGAAACTATGTTTGCCTCTATAGAGGCTCCTTATAAGAATATTCCTATGAACCAAAGAATAGGATTGAACGACGTCATTGGTGCAAAAGCGGCAAATGACATTGAAGAAGGAAAAATTCTGGAGCGGGATGACATCCTCGTACCACAAACCGCGCTATTTACTAAAGCGTTGATCGCGCGGGGCACTTTAGTATCGGAACGCTTCTTCGAGCTCCGCACTCACTATGGAGACCTTCCGGCTGATGCTGTTCACAGTAAAGAGGGGCTAGGCCGAGCAACAACGATCCGGCAACTAGCGCCGGAACAAGTGATTCGCTACTCCGATATCAGACCAATTGCTGATGTAAACAAAGGTGATATAGTGAAACTGACAGTAAACCGCGGCGCCATCACTGTGACGATAGATATGCTGGCTACTGAGCAAGGCTTTCTTGGCGACCGAGTAATGTTAGAGAACATACAATCCGGCGCCCTTGTTGATGCCAGAATCACGGGGCCTGGTTCTGCTGAGCGCGAATAGCTCGTTCGGCTCGGATCAATTAAAAATTAAAGTTAAAGATTAAAGTGTCGAATGGACCACTGAGGGAAGTCAGTTTAGGGTGACTTCCAGCACTTAACTAATAAAACGGATATAGGTAATGACTAGCCCAATCTCAAATAATCCGCAGAATGGAGTACCTCCATCGAGGCTGAAACCCGACAATGAACCTGCTAAACAGAGGTCTGTCGATGAGCAACGTAAAGCAGATGATGTTGCCAAGATGGTTAATGACGTCTTAATCGATCCTAATATTGAGAAGGCGCTCAATAGCTCAGGATTTGATCAAGCAAAGGTTAATTCCATTAAGACCGCTCTCGAGCAGGGAAATTATCCATTAGACGACCGTAAAATTGCGGAAAGCTTTATTCCCTTAGAGAAGCTGCTTTGATTAAATGGCATAAATAAAAGTACAGTTTTAGCGACTATATTCACTACTTTTTAAAATAAAGTAGGATATTCCAACAGCTCTTCGATCTTTCAATTGAATTGTCGATTACGCTGCTTTTGCGTTATTTGAAAAATAACTTAATACAAAAAATCCCCTGGGAATGTGTGCATGCAAAAACTTGATATCACAAAGTCGCAGCAAGAAATTTCTGAGCTTCACAGATTATTGGAGAAAGAATTTGATGCCCTCAAAGATCAGAAAATTGACCTGTTTGAGAAGTACCAAACCGAAAAAAACGAAATCCTAACATCGATCTCGGAATCTGGTTTACTAGAGGAGCTCCAATCTCTTTCTAATCAAAGTGAAGACTATGACGCACACACTAGAAACTTAGATATACTGCACAAAAACATTTCTGAATGCAGCAAACTTC
>DGAQ01000016.1:0-756 GCA_002382445.1 Porticoccaceae bacterium UBA4026
GCACCCACTAAAGCAGCAGTAACGGTTGGGAAAGCAGTCCACATCATTAGTTGACCTGGATAATCCTGGCCCGACACAGTTCTGCAGTATCCCCCAGCATCTGCCCCAATTGCTTCATAAAGAGCAGGATTTGACTTAACAGATTTCAAATACTTGTCAGTGTCTTTAGCGGCTACCATTAGTGTAGTAAAGGCACCTCTACCCTGTTCTTCAGCTAGATGATCATCTCCTAATACATTTGAACTTACGGCAGCTAGGAATAGACTCACTATCAAAATTGTCTTTTTCATAATTCACTCCGGTTAATAGTTATAGTTAATGCGTTTAATCAAGAATACTCCAATCCCCCATCTAGTCAAACTAGGGCTAGATCATGACTCACTTTAGACCCGCCTAAACTGATGCTTAAAGCTCAAATAACACCTATAAAAAGGCCAAATACAGCCTCGCTTAGAACGCATTACAGAGCCATATAGCAGTATTCTGGACTGACCTATGCACATCCATAAATATAGTAATATCAAGGCTTAGGAAATGCACAAGGAGCCTCTGCGTGGCTTATTGCTCATGGCTTGGGATATGTGCTTGATGGAGTGCAAATAGGTGTAAATTAGTACCCAATTAGGCTCTCACTCTTTAGCTTTTTAGGCGTACGCAAAGGCATATGGATGGTGTGGCAGGTAAGGTAAAGGTGGATTTGCCTTAGTTGGCTGATGCTGAGCCTTTGAGGGACATTCCACCTATGCAGATTGTTGT
>DGAQ01000016.1:896-3681 GCA_002382445.1 Porticoccaceae bacterium UBA4026
ATGCAGATTGTTGTCGACTCTAGATATGCGTAGGAATAGTCATTCTACGCAATACGCAGCTTTTTTATAACTTTATAGCGGGCCTTTTTGTTCGGTAGGATTGGTCCATAAAGCCGACCATACAGCGTTACCATTAACATAATACACTGCATCATCATGAATCACAGAGCGCTCGAGATTGCTTTGCCACCATTCTCGCCCAGCGCTAATCCGGCCGATCTCATCAATAGAAGCTAAAGCTGCATTGTCTTTACTATTGATCTCAAACATATACAGCCGATTATCTTCTTGATAACCCCTTTCTGCGGAATAAAACGAAATGGTAGCTGGGATAAGAAACCGATCTTTGCTGGCATCAATTGCCTGATAGGTAAATGCATGGCGATTGTAGCGCGCTTCTGAGTATCCCCAGGATGCCCCTTCACTTTCACCCAAGGAAATACCCCCCAAAGAGTAGGGTGCGGTCATATCTGCAACATTAAAAAGTTCTAACTTGACTAAGCCATTTTCATCCTGTCCTAAGCCCATGAGTAGATCGTCATTGACCGCATGAAGAAAGTCCGAAAAGCCAGGCACCATTAGCTCGCCGGCAATCATTGGATCTGTGGGTTTTGAGAGATCAACAACATACAGTGGATCGGTACGTTCAAAGGTAACTAGGTAGAGTGCATCACCCATAAATCTCACACCATAAAGAGCTTCATTGGGTTTTCCGATGGCTTCTGGACGCTCAGAATTAGGCAAGGTGGAGACGAGATCAAGCTCAACATCTTGGATATTTAATTTAAGTATAGAAAGTTTATGATCAACCGTATCTGACGAATCACCGGTTCTCTGTGTAGTCACTAGCCGCAAATATCCATCATGCTCATTTATTCTGAAATCTCTGTCACCGCTAAGATAAAGGGAACCTTTAGCTGCCCCTGACCCTTGGTATACCAAATTTTTCGTCAATTCGAAACGATGAATAATCGTGCGTGACGAAGGCTCTGTCAGAGAGTCATCGTAATCAATTTGACTCAGGTAGATAGCATTTTGACTGACATAGATACCATCTGTGGGCTCTAGATAGCAACGAGCTTTGACAATTCTGGGATCGACAAGGTCAACTGCAATAAGGATTGTCATAGTGGGATAACCGTTGACTGCGGGAGATAGTTCATGCTCGGAATCAGTAATAAGACAATCACCGACATTAACTAAGGGGCTTGAAATCCCATCAATGGACATAGTGGGCAGCATATCTTCTAGCGATATTTCACTTAACAGACGCTCATTTTCAATCTTTTGTGTGTCATTGGGATAATAAACAAAGCCTTCGATAATTGGAGTGTGGCGAGCGACGAGATAGACAATGTCGCCTTTTTTACGGCTGTTGACGAAACCACCTTCGAATTCAATATTTATCTGATTGGCAGGCGCAGTTACATCAGCAATATCATAAACGCTGAGAATAGTTGTTTGTGATTCCCAGTTGGAGACGCGGGTAAAGGAGTCACCATAGCCACCCCACCAGCCTGAGCTGCTTATAGCCACAAGTTGGGAGCCGTTTACATAGAGACCCTCTACAGACAGATTGTCACTTAAGGCTATAGTACTTACTTCTAAGGCACTGGCATCGCTGGGGTCTGTCGCTAAAATACGAATACTACGCTCATCATTGTTAATAGGCATTTCGTCGGCCACTGCCATTTCAGGCGCTAATGCATCTTCAAGTATAAAACAGCAATCCATCCCTCGGCTGGGCGCTATAAATAGGTGGTCGCCATCATATTTAACAAAATCATGCTCGTCGACATTAGCCTCTAGGGTGTAGGTTGTGGTGAAGTTGGTGCTTGCATCTGCTGACGTGGCCTCCAGAACCTCGCCTCCCATACGCGCAGCGTTAGCTGCAGCGATTTGAGTAAATCCGCCACGCATGCTGTCCAGCAATACGGTGCTGTCACTAACCGGAATTAATAGGCCGGTGGGAGCTGCTGCTTGAGGCTGAGTGACTTCAGTTTTCTCACTACCGCCGCCACAAGAAGTAACGACCAATAAGCAAAGAGCTAGAGAGTTGATGTTTTTCATTAGGTACATAACGATATCCGATATTTTGCGAATAGAGCAATATGACTAAAATGATCACCCGCAATATGTTTACTTATGATAACAAAAAATATCCAACCGTTGGTGACTCAGATCGCATGATTTTTTGTAATAGTAAAAAGAAGATGTATGTTTTTACAGTTTGCGACTTATGGCTAAATACCCCATCCAGTCAAATCAGGGCTAGATAGAGGTAAGAAGAAAAGTATTTTTAAATTATCTATCAATCGCACAGTCTGCCCAAATACTTAACCAACAGTTCCAAATCATACCCATCACCATATCCTTGCCCAACAGACTTCAATGACCACCCCCCCAACTGGTCGATCATATCTGTTGGTGCTTCAACGGCTCTGAGCCTGTCTCTAAAGCTATGCCGCAATCCATGTATAACGTCATTAGAGCCTCCAACAGTTTTGATCCACTTGTTTATTGCGGCTGATGCAGAGTTTGAATTGCAACGCTCAGAGTTTGTGTATCTTGGAAAGCAATACAAGCCCGTAGAGTACTGTTTAAGGCGCTTTGCAGCCCATAACGACATACCAACTAGAGGTATTTTACGTTCACTAGAAGCTGTTTTAAGGCGTCTGTGAGGGTGTGGGATTAGATCAATGTAAGGTATGTCTTCATGAAGCTTTAAGTCACTAAGCATAAGCCCTGCGGCCTCAGACAAACGCATACCTGAATCAAAGATAAT
>DGAQ01000064.1:0-426 GCA_002382445.1 Porticoccaceae bacterium UBA4026
ATTATATATAGATATGATTACGACAATAAGTGAACGACAAATAACCAGTTATGCCGCCTTCATACGATGCCGCTGAGTTGGGGCTACAAGAGCCTGAAGGGCGACCTACAGGGGAATGTGAGTCACCTACTCCACCGAGGGAATGTGGCAGCATCTTACTCCTCGACCATCGCAGCCATCGTACTACCTCCCTTTAAACATCATCAAGGAATGGGTCTGATGGCAAAGCTGGAAGTGTTATATAACGATGACTGCCCAATATGTCGTCGAGAGATCAAGCATTATGCAAGCTTATCTGGTGATGCTGTAGAGTTTGTTAAAATCACGGAGCAGTCAGCCGCTGATTGGGGGCTAACGCCAGATCAGGCGACACAGCAAATCCATGCACGGTCAGATGGTAAAGTCATTATTGGTGTTGATGCCTTC
>DGAQ01000064.1:689-3554 GCA_002382445.1 Porticoccaceae bacterium UBA4026
TATACCGCAAAATATTAGCACCACTGTTATATGCCATGCATCAAAGGCGACAGCGGAGGCAGTAATCAAATGTGACCATGGCAATAGATGCTCGTGCATTAGCGAATTACCCGCCGCCGTTCTGGTAGTTGCGGCTCATGCACTCACGGGCCATTTCTTCGGCTTTAGATTTCTCTAATGCAGTATGCCGTTGATAAGCCTCTTTAAGACGAGTTATATTTCGACAAGAACAAAAACCATAAAAAGGGGCCGCCACTGGGAGCGATTCCTATGACGGCCCTTAAAGTTTACAACGTAGGATATGATAGTGTTTTTTATTTAGAGTGCATATTAATATGGTCAATACTTTATAAGTTATAAAATTAATTGATCGGCCACTCAACTTGGTACATAGCTTCATTCCTACGCATAAACGGAAGAGCAAAAGGCCCATTATATGTGGCTTTGATAGGGGAACCGACAATTTCCACACCATCCTGCTTTAGAGCAACCTTTAATTTATTGTAATGAACCCCAAAGTTCTTATTCGTTGCAAATCCAGAATAAGACATGACGGCGAAATGCGTCGTTGGAAGCTCAATAATGTTAACTCTCGGGTCTTTAGGCTTTGGAGCCGTGTCTATTGTGAATTGTCTCGGCAGAAAAAACTGCATCACCCTTTGACCACCATTGTTTGATTGAGTGACGGGTGTTGTCATATCAATCTTCAATGATTGAGCCACTGGAATAGTCATTTCAACTTTTTTTGATCCCTCATTGGCACCAGATATATAGCTAAACAATTGTCGAAAACCGCTGGATTCATCTCCATACGTTATTTGGGCTGCGACCCTAGGTTCATATTCCCTGATTTCATAATCGCTGGCATTTTTTATCACTTTATATGAGGGTTCTTCGTATGACATTACTGGGGAGCCTGACGTTATAAAGCCGATGGACATTGTGATATACACAATAAAATACTTTAACGAATTCAAATCAACCATGTAATTCTCCTACGATGATCAGGCAACCAATTAACAATAAAACGATGCATATGCGCTAATTAGATTTTGATAGTTCACCCTCAATCAGCACTGTGATTTTTCCTGATAACGGCTTTGTTATAGGCCCCCAAGAACCTATTACTTCACCATCGCTGCCAATCAGTATCTTGCTGAAATTCCAGGTTGGAGCAAATCCACTTTGGGCTTTAACGGCTTTAAAGAATGGATGCGCTTTTTGACCCTTGACCGACATGGTTTCAGTCATAGGCATATTAATATCGTAATTCAGTTCACAAAAGTTTTTAACCTCAGCATCGGTCGCTAACTCTTGGTTAAAGTCATCTGACGGAACTGCGACCATACCAAACCCAGCTTCACGATATTTATCGTATAGCTCTTGCAAGCCTGTGTATTGCTTGGTGAACCCGCACAGTGATGCAGTATTAACTACAAGGTAAGGTTTCCCCTGCCACTGTTTCGTGTCGATAGTACCACCATAAATAGATGGAAACGTGTAATACTCAATCTCACCAGCGCTGACAGTGCTAGGCATTACAGATGATGCCAAAAGCCCGAGGCCGACAGCCGCCCCCTTGAATGCAGATTTGTAAATATTTTTCATACTTCTTTTACGCACCCTTTGCCAAAATGGATCAGTATTGATGACAAGAATGATGTTTGACTTGAATTGGTATCCCCCCAGTGGAAATTATGAACCAAATCTTAACCCGTTCAGTTATATTGCTGTGACAGTTGAAGTAGTAAAGCAATAGCAACTCCAAACACTGAATGTACTCCAAGCGCCGACAGGCAGCCAACAACTGGGCGTTGTGTTTTACCGCCCATCACTACAGCCCCCATAGCTGGCATGAAGAAAAACCAAGGCACAACTACACTCACAACACCGAAGATCAAACCATCAAGAAAAGTAGGAGTTAATAATCCGACGTTTTTCCACAGAATTGTGTATGCAATCACATACACTATCCCAATAAGATAATGGAAAACCCAGCCAATCATAGTTTCGTTCGGATACGGTGTAATTTTTTGCAATTGATGACCGAAGATTTTATGAGTGTTGACTGAAGTAAGTAGCCAGCGCCCAACCATCATCCAATTAGTAGGCGGCAAACCTCCCAAACGATGGACTAAGCGTTGCCAAACATCCATAGCAGCGACAGACAAAATGCTTACTGTAATGATCATTGTGATTGTTAGCATTTTTAGTTCCATTTCAATAATTTATAATAACCTATTATAGCTTTTCAGATAAAAGACTAGCGCATCTTTTAGATGCTGTTTTGTGACTTTAACTCCCCCACGATGGAAATTATGACTTTGATTGTTTCCTTGAATCTAAAACTAGCCATCAGGGCGACGATAAAACAAGTCAAGATAGTTTTGAGTCTTATCAAGAGCTTGTAAAATAATTGCAGAGCTTTTGTATAATTTGGGAATTTATATCCCTATAGTATATCAAGAGTACCCTACATGAACCCATGGTTAAGCCCCCGAATGTCAATCTTGGGTCACCATTAATGAAAATACTTTTGAGTCTTATCAATCAGTTGCAAAATAGTTGCCGAACTTTTGTTACAAATCGGAATTTATATCCCTATAGTATAGTAAGAGCGCTCTACATGAACATATTGCTAAACATCCATTAGGTTATGTAGCCTCCACATCAATAAAAATATTTAAACGAACAATAACAGTCTCTTAACTCAAAGGCTGTCAAAATCTATGTCTAAGATCACCAAAAATATCCCTATAGTATACTGAGAACCACCGAACTTGCCCCCATCAGGGGAATTAGAGTTGGCTCACGACACCACCGTGGGAATATCAAACCATTTTAAAACTAATCCAAGGCGGAGGA
>DGAQ01000036.1:0-748 GCA_002382445.1 Porticoccaceae bacterium UBA4026
ATGGCGCCATTAGCACCATCGGTGATAGCAAAGGTCTTGGTGTGCTGTTTAAGGCTCTCTGCCGCCGCCTCAAGCGACTCCGTGCCGGTAAAGGCCATTGCCTCGTCTTTATTGCAAAAAATAAGATCAACACCGCCGCCTATCACCTCACGTAGCGCATCACCAAAGACGGCCACGACAAAGGGGTCTGATAAACTGATCGCTACTTTTACATTATTCGCCTTAGCTGTCTCTACCGCGGCCTTGGTCGCCAATGTTCTAGCCTCGTCAGTGACCAGGTAGCCCTCAACATAGAACCATTCTGAATCAACCAAGGCGACCTGATCAATCTCACGCGCGGATAAGGCCTCACTGGCACCCAAGAAGGTGTTCATGGTGCGCTCTGCATCGTCCGTGACCATCACCAGGCACTTACCGGTGATACCTGATTCTTGACCCGCGCCGTGAAAGGCGACACCCGCGTCTTGCAGATCATTGATATAAAGCTGGCCATCACTGTCATCAGCGACCTTACCGCTGAAAAACGTTTTAGCACCTAAGCTACTAGCCGCAACCACTGAATTACACACAGAGCCGCCGCACTTGCGCAGCATGTGCGTATTTTCAGAGGCAAGAGCCGCAAGCAACGCCGCCTGCCTTTGCTCATCAACCAGTGTCATGACACCCTTGTCGATCTGGGCACCGGCCAGGAATGCATCAGACACCTCAACCTCGGTGTCCACCAGCGCCGCGCCAATGCCATAGATAT
>DGAQ01000036.1:988-2582 GCA_002382445.1 Porticoccaceae bacterium UBA4026
CTGCTTTCTCACCAGAAATCGCGCGGTAATTGCCGCCTTCTCGATAATACCCATTGGGGTCAATAAATACGCGTAACCCCACTTATTGTCCGAGCGCTGGAAATTATCGAGCTTGACCCAGCCAACATCAATGAGGGACCTCACCAAGTAGTGGGTCTTACCCAAGCTAACGCCCAACTGCTCAGCCAGCTGGCGCTGGGTGAGATCGGGTTGCTGCTCAAGTATTTTGAGCGCGCGATATTCGAGCTCTTGATTGGTCATAATAGAGGTGTGACGAGTTATTTATTCGTTCAGGCAGGCTACCGCAGGACCCTGTAAGGACAGATCCTTAAGACAAACACAAAATGAACAAACTAAAAGGATCCAAGCCTGTTCATCTAATGAACAAGATAGCATAAGTGAATAGAATTGCAAGTTTAAACTAGCGCTCTATGGGCCAGCTTGGCGGCTATTAGCGCTTATTTAAGTTTTCCTGTGCTCATAAAAATCAAGCCGTAAAGGGCGCCTTGAAACGCGAACACACAAAGCCAAAGATTACTGGTGAGGGAAATGTAATCGGCAAGATAAATCACTAAAACTAAACCGGAACTGCCCAGTGCAATAGACAGCCCTGTTGCCGAGTTCGCCATAGTTTTTGATCTAAAAAACCCCTTAAAGAAGGTGTTAATACGATTATGTAAATGATCATTATCCGGTGCAGTGAGCGAAGCTCCGCTGTGCCAGCGCCGCAAAAGGCTAACGCTAAAGTCGGCACAGGGGTAAAAATACAACGCAGCTAAGAAAGGCAGCGAAACGATACCCATAGTGAGAGACTCTAACCCGAGCAACAGCATAGCCGCGCCAATGCCATAAGAACCCGAATCACCCAGAAATAGACGCCCTGAAATGACATTAAAGAGCAAAAACAGACTCGCCCCATAGAAGCCAGATTGATGGGCAATATTATTAGTTTCACTCAAAAAAATAAAGCAGGTGATCGCAAAAATACCAGACACAAGCCCATTAGCCCCATCAACTGTATTAACGGCATTGATAAAACCCACTGAGAAAAATAAAGTGACAAGCAAAGCCACCCACCAGAACCCTAAAAGCCAATCAATTCCCCACAGACCAATACTGCTGGGCACCAACCCTGGTGAGAATATAAACACAATCAAAAGAAGGAAAGACTTAGCAGCCAAACGAGCCCTTGGAGAGAGGCTGTTATTGCGCAGATCCTCTAATAAGCCAAGAAAAAAACAACCGTACGCCCCAAGCCATAAGGGCCAAACTATCCCGAGTGGCGCCGACGTGCTGCTGCCACGATAGCCATTCATTAACAAGAACCCCATTGACACCAAGACCCCTATTGCGACTGCCACTCCGCCCAGCCTTGACGACTGGACCTCAGATATACCATGCTTATCAACTGAATCTGTAGCATAACTTTGCATCGTCATTAATTGCATTATTAGTATCATAATGAGGCCGGATAGACCAAAGGCAGCTGTTGATAAAAGTGCCATTATTACAAGCTTTGACAGCTCGCGAGACGAGAGAATAAATGAATTCAAGTGCGGACTTCCTGACGTGAAGTTATGCGCAAGAGTATACC
>DGAQ01000036.1:2805-5483 GCA_002382445.1 Porticoccaceae bacterium UBA4026
ATACCTTTGACTGCTTATCTTAACAACAGGTAGTGATCCTATCACTAGACATCAACAACATGCTGACTGATAGGCCGGCCTAACCCGGCCAGATAGAAGGCTAAAAGATAGGCTATGCATTGCACAGCAAATACTAGGGCCCACAGTTCAGAGGTTACCGGCAACCAGCTCAACAAGCTGCCCATCATTGCAACGCCAGCGCTAGAGGCCACTATCACACCGCCCGTTAAAGAGTTAGCTAAGGTTACTGAACGAAATCTCTTTTGAAAATGGAAATAGAGTCGATTATGCAAATGATCATTGTCGGGCAGGAATATAGACCTACCCTGCCAGCTACGTCTGGCCAGAGTCATCAAAAAGTCAATGCAGGGGTAGGCAAGCAAGACCGCCAAGAAAGAGGCTGAGAAGACGCCTCGTTCATAAAAATACAAGCCCGATAGCACGAGTATCGCGCCAAGACCATAGGACCCGGTATCGCCCAAAAAGAGACGCCCAGAGATCACATTAAAGATCGTGAAGAGTCCGCAACTGGTCATCAAGGCCGCATAGACTAGTGACCCGGTTTCTGCATAAAAAAGACTAAATGAGATTGTTAAAATACCGGGTATCAAGCCATTGGCACCATCGGCCATATTAACCGCGTTAATAAAGCCCACACAAAACATAACGGTTAATACAAAACCTATCACTGGTAGCGCCATAACAGCGTCTAGACCCCAGATCCCCAAGGTTAGGGGAATGAATTGTGGCGTAACAGCAACCATCACTCCAAAAATCGCAAATTCTGAATATAAACGCACTCTGGGTGCCAAATAATCATTTTTCAGGTCCTCGACTAAGCCAAGCCCCATGCAGCAACTCACCGTTATCCAAACGAAATAGTCAACACCTAGGGGGCCTAGCTCAGCGTCAATCAAGCCGGTGTAGGTGCCTGCGCCTAGTAGGCCAGCCGCACACAGCATTACGGCGAAGCCTCCTAGCCTAGACGCACCTATTTGTGAAATACCATGTTTGTCCACACTATCTTGGGCATAACTTTGTCGCGTAAACCATTGCAGGATAATCATGATGACAAGGCCGGTAAGGCCAAAAAGTATGGTGCCGAGCAGCATCATTGCCGATAGCTTTAGAAGATCCTTTCCTGTAAGAACGAAAAGGTTTTTATCCATGATTAACCAACGCTACCATCAATTAATTTACCCCCAGCCCAACAACTCATTTTTTTAGCTTTGCTTTCACAACGGCCACTGCCTGCGCATACTGAGAAACCACCAGTGATTGAATCACGTCAAATTTAAAACGCTTACTCAATAAAGCTTCATCAATCTTTGCGTAATGTATCACTAGCACCCACAGAACTGACAGCATACCCCCTAGCAGAGTGCCTAAAATGCAAATCAAGGCACGCTTTGGCTGAGATTTTTCCTCTGGCACCATACTTGGGCTAACAGCCACAAATGCATAATCGGGGCTGGCCTCCGCCAACATCTTGCTCTTTATCTGCTCCTCAATAATAGTGTAAAACACCTCCTGCATCTCGGCGATGGCGGTCTTCTCAATCTGAGCCTGCAGATAGTTAATATTGTTGGTGACCTTTGCCACCTGGCGTTGCTGCATGTGCGCGTTAATGGCCGCTACATACATATCCAACCACTGCTTGGCCATCTGCGGTGAGTAATACTCGATAGACACTGACACCAGCCCAGATATTTTGTCTTCTGAAACAGCTAGTCGCTCAGAAAATGATTCAAACAGCTTCCAGCTGGTAGGTGGGCGAAGCTCGCCTGTGTCAACATCTTCGATCAACCACTCTTTTTTCTCTACATCATAGGCATCGTCATTAATCTTTAGCGTGTTAGAACCTTTGCTCCAGCCCTCTGCCGCAAAAACCTCAACAGCAAGATCGTTGTCAGCAATAAAGCCTTCAATAAAGCTCCAGGACTTCATAATCTCTTGGGCTATTTGCGCTTCACTGCTCTCGCCGCCCCCGATACTGACACCAGCCAAGGACGCAAGACCCCCGAGCTGCCCCAGGGCACCCGACAGTCCGCCGCCTGATGACTGCGCAGGGGCAAGCAACGCTGTGGCCTTGTACTGATTAGGCACTGACAGCGCGTAGATGACAGAGGCAACGGCAAACACCGCGGTAATGGCAAGGATCTTGATTTTGCCGGCCCAGAGAACGCCAAATAGTTCCCGCAGGTCTATTTCGTCGTCGTACTCTTGGATCACTCGCACATTTGTCTGAACGTCATTTTCCACACTGGTATTCCTTAAAGTTTTTTACTTTGCCTAGCGCCAGTTATGGCGTACTAAACGAATTAATGGCCGCCGCACCCAACGCTAACTGATAGATGATGGTTGATACCTCTGCCAGCAGGGGAATTCCACGAATTCTGGTGTCGTCGGTATCCAGTGGCACAACAATAGTATCCCCAGGCCCGATAGTGGATCGCGCTGACACGAACTTAAAGAAGCCTCTGTTGGGCATAATTACTTCGCCACTGGCTTTCACAATGTATATACCCCGCTTGTCGGCGCTGTCTTTTACACCACCGCCCTGCATTAGGTAGTCAGCCTGTGAAAATCTAGGGTTGAACATGAAGGACGTTGGCCGCTGGACTTCGCCGATAAGGGTCACCTCTTGTGAGTACTTAGGAATCAACAAGCGGTCATTA
>DGAQ01000036.1:5652-6226 GCA_002382445.1 Porticoccaceae bacterium UBA4026
TCTCTGCAACGCGACCTGAGATTCATCGACCTCAATGTCAGAGTTTACATCTGTGAGCCTGTCAGCAGAGATAGCGTCGTTTAGTGCACGTGACAAGCGCTCCATCTCTTGCTGCTCGCGTAACTTTAGAGACTCTCTTAGGAACACTGAACCAGCAACAAACGCCTCATTGGTAAAGCCACCGGCCCGCTGAATCACCGAGGTCAAGGTCTCATTTTTATTAAAGGCGTACACCCCAGGGAACACAAACTCACCCTCCAGGGAAATGGTCTGGGTTTCCCTGTAATCGGGTAGGGTCCTAAACTCAACAAAATCAGACGGCTCTAGCATACTGCTCGATGCACTATCAAGGCTTGATAGCAGGATAGAGCTTATCGCACGATCTGGGTTTGTCAGGTCTATCCGCGCAATTTCTGCTGACTGAGAATAGGCCGATTCAATCAAGCCACCGGACAGGACAATCAAGTCACTCACTGACATTCCAGTGACCAATGGATAAAATCCCGGGAATCGCACGGTGCCACCGCTTGAAACAATTTTAGGTGTATTATCAAGCTTTGCTTGCGATCTCAGC
>DGAQ01000047.1:0-1071 GCA_002382445.1 Porticoccaceae bacterium UBA4026
GGCTCGGGTGGTAAAGAGGTGCTGATTAATCTAAAACCCTACGCTAGTCAGGTTGGTGTAAGACTTTCAGATGTCGCGCGGCAGGTTAGGCAAGCTTTCTATGGTGAAGAGGCGCAGCGAATACAGCGGAATTCCGATACTGTCAAAGTAATGGTTAGATACCCCGTTGAAGAGCGACGGGCCATTTCCACCCTGGAAAACATGCATATCCGAACGGCGAGTGGTGAGGCTATCGCGATTGGCGAAGTTGCGGACATAACTCTTGGTCTTGGACTCACCGCGATAGAGAGATTAGATCGTAAACGTACTGTTACCGTCACGGCGGAAGTTGAAACTGAAAAGGTGCAAAGTGGTGATGTCGTTCAAGATGTAAGAAAGAATTTCGTGCCCTCGTTACTTGAAAAATACCCCAGCGTTGAGTTTCGATTGAGTGGTGGAACTCAGGAGCAGAGTGATTATTACGGGAAAATGGCTATTGGTTTTCTTGCTTCCCTATTTTTGATCTATGGACTGTTGGCAGTGCCCTTACGATCTTACATTCAACCGATCGTCATTATGTCAGTGATTCCTTTTGGTTTTATTGGTGCTGTGATAGGTCATGTTCTATTTGACATGGCGGTCAATATATTATCCATGTTTGGTATCATCGCTTTGGCTGGAGTTGTTGTAAATGACAGTTTGATCTTGGTTGAGTTTGCCAATCGGGGGAAGGCTGAAAATCTTTCTCCTGAAGATGCGATCTTGAATGCGGGTAAAAAGCGCTTTCGAGCCATACTACTAACGACTCTGACCACTTTTGTTGGGTTGTTACCGCTGCTCTTTGAGACCAGCGTTCAGGCGCAATTTGTTATTCCGATGGCCCTGTCCTTAAGCTTTGGCATTCTGTTCGCATCGGCAATAACTCTAGTGCTTATACCCTGCCTATATCTTGTAGCGGAGACTAATCATCGTTTCATTAGCAGTATTCTTCTACTATTGCTTCTAATTTTATTAAGTTATGTAATGGTCTTCTTTGAGGTCTTGGCTCTAAGCATGGCAGTCGTCATCTCGGTATTGCTAGTGATAGGCTTG
>DGAQ01000047.1:1278-2189 GCA_002382445.1 Porticoccaceae bacterium UBA4026
TGGCCCTGTCGATTAGTAAGTTCATGGGTTATTTTCCTGAAAATGAGGCCCAAGCCTAATCTGGATCTTAATGAGTCGAACCCCTGAAAATCCTGCATTACAAGAGTGTTGGCTGTACAATGCTAAGGCAACCTTTTGTTAAATATTGGAGTTGTCATCAGTGCTTCGTTACATCGAATCTTCTAAGTTACCCACCCGTTGGGGGACTTTTGACATCCATGGCTTTGAAGATCCCTTCAAGGGTAAGGAACATATCGCAATCACTATGGGTGATTGTGGTACTGGCGAGCCTTTACTCACTAGAATTCACTCTGAATGTCTTACCGGGGATGCCTTAGGCAGTTTACGTTGCGATTGCGGCGAGCAGCTGCATGAAGCAATGAAGCGCATTTCAGAAGAAGGGCGTGGCGCTATCCTTTACCTTCGGCAAGAAGGGCGTGGCATTGGTCTGGTCAATAAGATACGTGCCTATAATTTACAGGACGAGGGGGCCGATACTGTTGAGGCAAATGAACGATTAGGCTTTGGCGCAGATATGCGTGATTATTCTATTTGCGAGCCGATGTTAAAGCATTTAGGAGCCAAAAAAGTTCAGTTAATGACCAACAATCCTCGTAAAATTAATGCCCTTATAGAGTTAGGCATTGATGTTGTTGAACGCAAGCCGCTGCAGGCCGATAGTAATCCGCATAATATACAGTACCTCTCTACCAAGGCGGGTAAATTAGGACATCTGTTTGAGGATTTAGGCGAGTGAGCCTTGGGCTGTCTAAACGCATTATTCCTTGCTTGGATGTTGATAAAGGACGTGTGGTTAAGGGTGTTCAGTTCGTTGATATTCGTGATGCCGGAGACCCAGTAGAAGTTGCGCGCCGCTACAATGAGCAGGGCGCAGATGAAATAACCTTTCT
>DGAQ01000047.1:2333-14454 GCA_002382445.1 Porticoccaceae bacterium UBA4026
GATGAAATAACCTTTCTTGATATTACCGCCAGTCATGAAGGTCGTGACACTACCTTACATATCGTTGAACGCATGGCAGGAGAGGTATTCATTCCTTTAACTGTGGGTGGTGGCGTGCGCGAATTGCAGGATATCCGCAATTTATTAAATGCAGGAGCGGACAAGGTAGCAATTAACTCAGCTGCGATCTTCAATCCTGAGTTTGTTGGTGAGGCAGCTCAACGATTTGGATCTCAATGTATTGTGGTCGCTATTGATGCGAAACAGATAAGTTTTGGTGAGAATTCACGCTGGGAAATATTTACCCATGGTGGCCGCAAGTCTACGGGTATCGATGCCATTGAATGGGCAAGAAAGGTCACTGAACTCGGCGCAGGTGAGATTTTACTCACCAGTATGGATCGAGACGGTACTAAAAATGGCTTTGATTTAGCGCTGACATCTAAGGTCAGTGATGAAGTCAATGTTCCGGTGATTGCCTCTGGCGGTGTAGGGACTCTACAGCATTTAGCTGACGGAATTATCAAGGGTAAGGCTGATGCGGTTTTAGCGGCCAGTATTTTTCATTTTGGTGAGCACAGTGTTCCTGAGGCCAAGAAATTTATGGCAGAGCAGGGTATTAATGTGAGGTTATAGTATGCTCTGCTGTCTTCTAGCCTTATCTAGTGAGATCTAATGTCTCCTAAGATTCCTCCTTTAAATGTCCTCAAGGCTTTTGAAGCGGCCGCAAGGCTAACAAGCTTTACTGCTGCCGCTGAGTTACTCATGGCGCTATTAGTCAGCAGATTTGGAGCATGACATTAGTGATCAGTTGATGATGCAGTATGCCTTGCGCTACGAAGACTTCTCAGATTTCGGCAGTACGGTCAATGGTAAGGTTGAAGTTGATGACCGTATTTATCGCACGGGTGATATGGCTAATGGTAGCGGTGGTTTTCTCTCTTTCTACACTAAGGCTATGGATGTTGAGCTCCGAGGTTTTGATTTAGTACTCTGGTCTTCTTTCGAGCTAATATCTGGAATGGACACAATGGCTAGTCTTGCCTTCAACCACAACACTATTGAGGTGGCAAGTCAGCGAACAATTAACGGAGTTAAACCGGTTAGTGATTCGCTGGTTGAAGATATTGAAAACAACTATCCAGAGAATCGTTTGGAGCTAAATACCTTCACGAATATCAATGAGCAGTGGAGTCTGATGGCACGTCTCAACTTCTATGGCGAGCACTACGACGAGCGGGGCACTATTGGTGCTGATACTAAGCCACCGGCCCAAGTTAATAGCATCATCTATTGAGATGTCGAATTGGCTGATGACGTTAATAACAATCTGCGTATCACTATGGGTGGTTCAAATATCTTTGATGAATACGTAGGTAAGATCGGTGCTCCAAACGCTAATCGAATGAGCGTGGGCCCCCCTTATCCTTAACGTACTGCAGCTAACTGCGATGGTGGATCTTGGTATGTAAGAGCTCAGTATACTTTTTAAGTGAATGATTGTTGGATAAGCAAAAAGGGTCTCTACGGAGACCCTTTTTTATTGGGACATTATATTTTTGGTTTATCAGTTAGACACTAATCGTAAACGTAAAAACCCCGCACAGCTAAAGCGCGTGTTTTTCGTCCAAGCCAAATTACATGGGATTGATTCGTAGCCAGGGCTTCATCAAAAATCCGAATGGATTGGACAGTTTGATTGGTGCTGCTAAGGCGGAAAGGCAAATACACTCTCCATTTTTTGCACCTATTGGTTGGTGAACGTCACCAGCTTCACGCTGCAGAAAATCACCTTCATTATAAACCGCTTGCTCATCAGAGAAACTACCTTTAAGAACCACGGTGAATTCGCGACCGCCGTGATCATGGCGCGGGGTCTTGCCACCAGAACAAATTTTATGTAATGCAACTTCGTACTCTTTCTGACCAGTTGCAAATTGAGCCACATCCACAGAAGAGGACATCCGCCGCCAAGTAGGCGAAGACTGGCTGCCATTAATGAGTTTATTCACTAAGTGAGGGTAACGGACGTCAGACATCTTAGAGGAGCTACGGACAACATTGGCAGCCCTTTCAGGTAACTGATCTATTTTGGCCATCACAGAGTCTAGTAGATGTTCTCCCACCTCGATGGGTTCCGCTTCACTCATCAATTTGGAACCTACTTGGTCAAGGCGTAATAATTCATTACGACATTTGGCACAAAAATGTAGGTGAGCTGATACACAGATAGAAGGGGCAGTTTCAAGATTTCCTGCGGAAAAATCTACTAACATCGCAGAGCCGGGGTGATGATTAACTTTACTCATAACAGGTCGTCTCTAAAATCTGGTGCTACCAGAATTTGCATTTTTTGAAGCGCTAGTCGCACTCTCGATTTTACTGTTCCTAGGGGCAGGCCAAGCTCGCTGGATGCCTCTGCGTGCGATTTACCTTCTAAATAAACTTTGCGAAGAATCTCGTCTTGTTCTTTGGGTAATTTCGCAAGGGATGCCTGCACCTTGTCTTCGCTACGCTTTTGTCCCATCAAAGAGACCGGCGTGTCTTCGTCCGATTCATGCCAGAAGTCTTCATTCTCAAGCGGCAGATGCTGAGTATTGCTTTTACGTCGCAACATATCGATTCTGCAGTTTCGAGCTACTGTATAAATCCACGTGGTTGCAGAGGCTTTTTCAGGATTATAGCTTGCCGACTTTTGCCATACCTTGATCATTACCTCTTGGACTAAATCTTCACTCAAACCTGGAAACCATCCTTCATGACGACTTGCTTGAGCAAAACTCTTTAGTAGAGGAGCATAATGATTAAATAATTGAGTAAAGGCACGCCTGTCGCGAGTTTCAGCAACCGATACCAACAGGATTGACCATTGGTCCGATCGTTTTTCGGTGCTAAAAATTGCCGTCTTCTTGGCCTGCTCTTCCTTCTGATCAACGATATCGATTGTTGTATCCAACATTATGTAAAGCTGCTTTGATAATTAGGCAATGTACGACCCCAGTAAGAAATTGGATCAGCCTTTCTTTAGGTCCAGAAGCAAATGAATTTGTACTACACTATACGCGCTTTGATAGGACTATAGACTCAATCATTTTTAATGTTCAATATTTCAGCGGTTTTAAAACCAAACTATAGGAAGATAATATGGATAAGCTGGCTATTCTGACCACGGGTGGCACGATAGATAAGGTATATTTCGATGCGGCTAGCGAATTCCAGGTAGGAGAACCTGTGGTTGAGGCCTTACTCGAGAAGATGAATGTGGGCTTCGAGGTTGCTCTATACCAATTGATGCGTATTGATAGCCTTGACATGACCGATCAACATCGGGCATTAATCCGCCAAGCCGTTGAGAGTTGCGATGCTGAGCATATTTTAATTACCCATGGTACAGATGGCATGGTTGAAACAGCTAAAGGGTTGAAAGAGATAGGCGAAAAGAAAATCATTCTGACAGGTGCATTACAACCGGCAGCTTTTTCTGAAAATGATGCGGTTTTTAATATCGGCTGTGCTATTGGCGCACTACAAATAGTGTCTTCGGGAGTCTATATAGCAATGAATGGTCAGATCTTTGACTCAAGCAAGGTGGTTAAAAATCGTCTTAAGAATCGCTTTGAACGGACACCTTGAGTTTAGTGCTATCTATCTAGGCTCTGGTTAAGAATCTCAGGGTTAAAAATATTATCTAATGACTTGGTTGGCAGAGTGGCATCGGCATAATAAAAATAGTGAGGTAACTTCATTTTAACCCGCGGATTTTAGTTCCCTGAGGCTAATTTTCCGTTAACATGTCGGTGTAAATTCATTGCTAACGTTTCATTCATGAAAAAAAATCCAGACTCGTCATTTCCCAAAATCGGCATCGGTATAGATTTCGGCACCAGTAATAGCGCTGCTGCAATATTTGATGGCCAGCGCGTAAAACTGGTCAAGCTAGCACCCCATGATCCAATTATGCCTTCAGCCAATTATATTGACCGAGACTTTGTTGCAGAGATTGGCCAGGATGCGATAGACGAGTATATTAAAGGTAATCAAGGTAGAAAGATTGAGCTTAGCCTTGAAGTGCTGGGCGAGGCGAGAACCAGCGCTGGTGGTCCTGATGGGCCCGCGGGTGAAGGTGAAACAAGTAAGGTTTACGGACAAGCTTTTAATGATGGAGGCTTGCCAGGGCGTTTATTTCGCGGTACCAAAAGGCTTCTAGGTAACTCGGCCAGTGATCGAACATTAATATTTTCTCGACAGTTTAGACTGGTTGCTTTAGTGACTCCGATATTGGTTGGCATCCGCAGTGCACTGCGGGATGCAATTAGACATCTTTCCGATGGAGAAATCCAAGATTTGGCAGATCATGCCTGTATCGGACACCCAGTCAATTTTGAGGGGAGCGAACAACAGCGTAATACGGTTGCTCTTGATCGACTCAGCGAGGCTTATCGTCATGCGGGCATCACCGAGCAGACTTTTTGTCCGGAGCCAACAGCAGCGGCCATCAGCTATTTACACAATCAGTCAGATCGACAGAACCAGCGACTGCTGACAGTCGATTTTGGCGGTGGAACTCTGGATTTTAGTATTTTACGGCGTCTTGAAGATTCTTTTGAAGTTGAGGCCACACATGGTATTGCTCTTGGTGGGGATAAAATTGATCAAACTATTTTTAGACAATTAGTGTTTCCGTTGCTGGGCAAAGGAGAGCGCTGGGTTCGTTTAGTCGATGGGCTAACCGTAGATACTCTCTTTCCTTTTGGTGATTTCGAAGAGTTGCTGATCAATTGGCCCGTCAGTTATATGCTTAACCAAAATAAATATACCTCACCGGTTATGCAGCGTATGGCAGAGACTGATTTTGCTGCCAATAAATTTAAGCGTCTTTATGACCTGATAAAACAAAATTATAGTTATCAGGTTTTTGAGGCGATCAAGGACTTTAAGGCAACCCTCTCAGTGCAGCAGTCAGCGATACTAGATATCCCCCAGCTTGATATTGAGGTTGAGTTAGAGCGGTGGGAGTTTGAGGTAATGATTTCTGACTCACTGTTTGAATTAGAGCAGGCCATCAGCCTTATTCTGAGTAAGGCCGATTTGCAGACAACGGATATTGATCTAGTGTTGCGTACAGGAGGGTCTTCACTGATCCCTGCGGTAAAAGATATTCTCGATAATCAGTTTGCGGGGAAGGTGGTAGAGCATGATCCTTTTACTAGCGTAGCTGCAGGTTTGGCTATAGCCGATTACTATGGTTATGGCCAACCATAGTCGCTATGGGTTGTCATAAATGGCTTACTTACCGAATCGTCGATTTCGTTGTTGCCAAACTCGAATAGCTCGCCAAAAGTCAATTTTACGGAACGCAGGCCAAAAAGTCTCGGTGAAGTAGAGTTCTGAATAGGCGCTTTGCCATAGTAAAAAACCTGACAATCGCTCCTCACCTGAAGTCCGGATAATAAGATCTGGGTCAGGCATGCCCTCGGTATAAAGATGATTGGAGAGTAATTGCTCATCAATATCATCAATATCTATCTCACCAATCTTAATCTGCTCACCGATTTTTTTAACCGCATCTACTATTTCTGCGCGACCCCCGTAGCCAATCGCAATATTCAGTTGAAAACTGCTATGCCCCGCAGTTTGAGCCTCCACAGTATCTATCTCTTCGTTCATTTCTTGTGAGAGCTGATCCCGTCTGCCGATGACTTTAATTTTAACATTTTCATCAGCAATTAAAGGATCGGTCTTTAAAGTTCTGAACTTATTTAAAATAATACTCATTAGCTCTTCGACTTCCTCTCCACTGCGATTGTAATTTTCAGTGGAAAATCCATATAGGGTGACCATTTTAATTTCGAGGTCTAAACACCATCTTAAAAACCCCTCTAAATTATCTGACCCAGCCATATGCCCAGCTTTCCGCGTCGCTAGTTTCTGTGCCATCGCAAAACGTCGATTTCCATCTACAATCAGACCCACGTGATGGGGGCGTTTGTTAGCCAAGATTTGTCGGCGAAGTGTTTTTTCATACACTTTATAAAAGACAGAAGGAACGTACATTAGCATCAAGTCTCAATTCATATCATGCGATGTGGATGATGATATAACTATAAAGGTTACTGTTCTTTTTTAAATAGGGCGATTAGACCGTCTACCGATGCAATGCGAGAGACTAATCATTACCCTTAATGGCAAAATAAGTACCTAGAGCCAAGAGAAAAATTTGCTCGCTAGTAAATAGCTTAGCTGTGATGAACCAGTCAGCATGAGCTATAGAAAAAGCACCAATCATAATGACCATTATCGCGCCGCCGGACAGCCTAGTGATTAAATGGCCAAGCGAGCTACCTAGAAGGCCTCCTAAGATAACACCAATACCTGCTGTGGTTTCACCGATAGCTACCATACTGCTAACAACCTCAGGTGCTGGAATACCAACGCTGGAAAACCAACCGACCATTTTTTCTGGAGGCAAAGGAAACTTACTGTAACCGTGTAAGAATAAAGAAATACCCAAAGTAAGTCTTAACAGCCAAGGCGCTAATCCACTCAATGGCTTAGCTATCGAATTAAGGGTTGCATTAAGGTTTGACATAGAGGTCCTCTCAAAAAAGTAGTTATTTTTGTCTTTTGGGATAATTATGCAATTTTCTGCACAGTTAATGTTTGCCAGTTGTTAGTCTAATATATTTCACATAGATTGTTGAATCTATATTAATTTAATTGCTCTCACTCGCAATACAAACTGCCAGTCTCCCACTATAGTTTGGCAACGGTAGTCGCCTAGGCTTGCCGTTAGTCTATGAAACTCTGACCGTCAAGTTGATTCCGAATATTCTCAGGAATCTCAAGCTTAAGATGCGCGGCAATTGACGGGAGGATGTCGACAATCGCTGGCGTTTGATAGTAGCGCTCATTGAGATCGTCGCTATTTGTCACTATCCAGGTTGTTCGCTCCCGTTCGCTCTGATTTCCGTGGTCCTGGCCGGTTTTGGCATCGCGGCCATGGTCGGTCGTAATGACGATCATCCATTCTTCGTCATATGCCTGCTGCCGTTTTTGCACGGCGCTCCAAATTTTGCCGATCTGACCATCCATGTACTGCACGGCCGCCGTCATTTCCGGGCCGTCGCCATAGTTGTGGCCCACTGCATCGGTGTATTCTAGGTAGACCCAGGACAAATCCGGCCCGTTGGACTCAATATATCTCGCCGCTTCATCCGTGACGAGATCGTCGATAGCGCGGATGTAATGTTCCTGTAGATCGTGTGGGAACCGCTCGACATTAAGTTCGAAGCCATCAAATACATAATCCAGTTTATTGCCACCTGCCTCCTTCAGGCCATCACCAATTAGCTTTGTCCGATTGTCTGTCCAGGTCGAAAAGATGGCCGTTTGCAAGGTCGGATCGTGCTCTTTGGCGACTCTAAAGATATCCCAGTAGGCGTAGTTCGGATCGTTGACCTGGTTATCATAAACATTGTGCTTATTGGCCCAGGTCCCCGTGAGCAAATTATTGTAGCCGATAGCCGAAGACGTTGGACTTTGGGACTCCCCTCCAATCTCTCCACCGACGTAGGCTCTCGTGTAGCCGCCTTTGCCAGCAATGGAATCCAGTACGGGTGTAGACGTATTTTCCAGAACGTCCGCGGGAATGCCGTCAACAATGATGAATATTGCTGCCGGCGACTTGGCAAAGACCGTACTGCTGGACCACAGTGCGATTAGTAGAATGGCGGTCAGACATCCTCTATTTCCTATCTGCTGAATCATCATCGGGTACTTCCCTTAAGGTTATGGTAAAGATTACCACTTAACGTTGACATTGTAGATACAAAATCTACAGGAACAGTATTGGATTCTACAATCTCAACCGTCAGTTGAGTAACAACTATGGCTATTTATCACGCTCTTAATTTTCTAACTTTTATGGGTCTAGAAATAAAGATCGGGACATGGATTTCTTTTAGTCATTTATCCTTAACTGGCCAGCGTTTTGGGCTAAATTGGGAGCAGATTAATTTTGTAAAATCGGTATAATCATCATCTGCGTAAATATCATTAAACAAGTGTCGAGCGAACCATTTTGAAAACAGAATTTCTTGGCAAGACCTTATCTGGCCCATTCACGATTCCCTCTGGAATTGTTACCACTGCAACCTCAATTATTCAGGCTATGTTTGACCATATGCCGCAGATAGGTGTCATTACGACGAAAAGTGTCGGCCCTACACCACGCGCAGGTAATCGTGAACCTGTTTATAGTCAATATGCACCAGGTTGCTTTGTCAATGCTGTAGGTTTAACGAACCCCGGTGCTGAAGCTGCTGCAGAGGCTATGTCGAAGTTACGCATCCCTAAAGATCGATTTTTACTGGTGTCGATCTTTGGTGGTAGCATCGAAGAGTTTGTTCAAGTGGCTAGGATTATGGCGCCTGTTGCCGATGGACTAGAACTTAATCTCTCCTGTCCGCACGCCAAAGGGTACGGGATGGCCATGGGTCAGGATCCAGAGATGGTTCGAGAGGTCACGGCAGCGGTCAAGGCTGTTGTCGATATTCCGGTGATTCCAAAGCTAACGCCTAATACGTCTAATATTGGTGAGATAGCCCTTGCGGCAGTGGCGGGCGGGGCAGATGGTCTCTGTGCTATTAACACTGTCGGTCCAGGTTACACCTCTTCCCATGGTCAGCCTGTGCTAAGTAATGGCGCCGGTGGCATGTCGGGTAAAGGCGTTCTGCCTATCGCACTTAAATGTATTCGTGAAATTGCAGCTGTTACTGATGTACCCATTATTGGCTGTGGCGGGGTTAGTAGCGCCGCCGATGTGCGAGAATTTCTCGATGCAGGCTCCACTATTATTGGCGTTGGTTCAGCTCTTACGGGAATGACAACCGAGGATATTGGGAGCTATTTTAGTCAGCTAGAATCTGATATCAGTTTCAACAGCAATAAAGCTGAAGGCCATATTCGCTACGATATCGATATGGACTTTGAACCCGTTGTCCTGGTTGAGAATAAACGTATATGTGAAGATATTTGCGTTCTGACCTTTGATCGAAAGATCAACATCCAGGCGGGCGAATTTGTGTTCTTATGGATACCTGGCTTAGGTGAGAAACCTTTCTCTGCTCTTTCAGATGACCCTTTTCAGTTGGCGGTTATTGATGTTGGTATTTTTACCCATGAATTAATGGATTTAGCTGTCGGCTCTGAAATTTACGTGCGCGGTCCACATGGCATCCCGGTGTTACCCCCTGAAGATTCCAAGATCATGGCGGTTGCGGGCGGAACTGGTTTGGCGGCTGTGTATCAACTTGCCAGAGATTTTGGTAACGCTGAGGTGTTTACCGGCGCTCGCACTGCAGAGCGACTCTATTATCTTGAAGAGTGCCAAAAAGTTGCTGATGTACATGTGGCTACAGATGATGGTAGTGAAGGCTTCAAGGGATTTGTAACAGAGTTGTTGCGCGCTCGTTTGGAGGAGATGACGCCGGCTGAGTTAGATACTTTGGTGTTCTATAATTGCGGACCTGCCCCTATGGTGCATGAGGCCGCGAGAGTGCAACGCGAGTTCTGCCGCGATGATCAGATTTTTAGCGCCATTGACTATCTTACAAAGTGTGGTGTGGGTATCTGTGGAGCCTGCGCGGCGCCAGATGGCCAACGTATTTGTGTTGACGGACCTTTTCTACAGGGTTCTCCAGCAAGGTCTGCTAGTCTTTAATTCTACTTTTAATCAGTTTTTCTGCCATTTATTGGCTTCTGTGCGACCGCGCCTATGGGCGCCTCCGTTAAATGGGTTTAAAACCACGAGGCTTTATTGACGAAGTACAAGAGTTAGTCAAGGGGTAGCATATAATTGGAATATGAAATATATAGCCAACCAATCCTTTAGGTCGCTTTATGTCATCTGAAAAGTACTTTTTTGGTCCATTAAAAATAGGTAAGCGATATCATCCACAAAATGCCCTGTCATTAGCTTTTGCCTGCCTACTTTCATATAAGAGCGAGAAACACATTATCTCTGAGGCTTCAGATTGGGGCTTCTCTCAGGTGCGATTTCTAGAAATCATCCAAGGTCATCGTATCGATATGCAATGCTATGTCATGGCTGATCATGACAACATTGTGATTGTTTTTCGTGGTAACGACAACATAAGGGATTGGTTGTCTACCTTTATAGCGATCACTGAGGCGGGACCATTTATCAATAGTAATGCTCATAAAGGATTTCAAGACGTTCTTGAACCCGCAGTTCAAGAACTTAACCAGATAATAAATAAATTTGGTGCAAAGAGTAAAAAAATATGGATTACCGGCCATAGTTTTGGCGGCGCGCTAGCCTCTCTCTATGCCGGCGCACTCATTAACAATAACCATCGAGTTTATGGGTTATATACCTTTGGGAGTCCTCGAGCTGGGGATCATACTTTTGCTGAGAGTCTTAACAATGCTGTCGTAGGTCCCCATTATCGGGTGGTTAATGCTGGCGATATTGTGGTTCATTTTCCTCCGGAACCATTCTACAGTCACGCCGGGAAGCGCATAATTTTAAAACGCGACAAACGAGAGACATCTAAGCAGTCATGGTTACTACTACAGATTACGGTCGTCAAAGAGTTTTTCCGTGATGTCGCTGATTTTATGGATATAACTGACAATCATCGATTAGATGCTGGCAATGACAGCTATATTCAACGGCTAAGAAACGATGCTGAGCGGGTAAATGGGGCTGTTTTTAAAAAGAGCGGTCTTAAGCATCAATCAAAGGTAAAGAGCACCATCTTATGATTTTTGGGGGGGTAGTTCTCCAATCCTTGTAAAGGAATTTTCATAAAGCAGGGTTTTTTTCTGGAAAACAGCTTAGGTTTAAATATATGAGCATAGCTATAACCTTGGGCTGTTAGGAAGGCTACAATTTCATCTGTCTTTTCTTTATATTTTCTAACCTGAAATTCAAGAGCTAGGATTGGTTGATGTTTTTGTAAGGTCTCTGACGCACCCTGCAAGGCTTCTAATTCATAACCTTCTAGATCCATTTTAATAAAGCTAATTGGCCGGGGAGCATTACTCTGCAAATACTCATCTAGGGTCATTAGATTAAACTCTATGTCTGCCTCATCGGAATCACTGATTCGACTTCCACCGATATTTAACGGATCCATAACAGCCAGCCTAGTTGCTTTTGTGTTGCTGAGGCCGACATTGACCGCTGAGACATTGTCAGCGAGCTCTGCATTCAGTGAAAGCACCTTAAAGGTCGACCTATTGGGTTCAAAGCTTATAACCGTTCCAAATAAGTCAGCGAAAAAAAGCGCGTGGTTGCCAATGTTGCCACCGATATCTAGGCAGGTTTCTCGAGGGTAGGGTTCAGTGAGGAGAAAGTCTTTTAACGCTAATAGTTCGGGTTTCTCAAAAAGACCATCAATCATTATTTTTCGCGAAATAGCATCGTGGGCAAAACAGACTACCTGTGGGTACTTATGAATACTCTGACGTGCTGAGCGTTCTAAGCCGAATTTGAGTATTTGGCGCAATAAAATGTTCATATCGACATGAAACGACATAAGCCGCGGATAATCAAGACGCTAGAGAGGTAATTTCATATTTTTAACGCGCATTCTTTTACGCACAGAGCATAATCTATGATGGTCTAGTCAGGGCTGAGTTGGCCTTTTTCCCAGTTTTCTAATAAAGACCGAGTATCGCGTTGCCAGGGATGGAAATCTTCTTTGAAGTACTCTTTATAGGCTGGCCATGATAGGCGTAATAATCCTTGTCTTCCTAATAAGAACTGCATACCTTCAATCCAGACTCTGAGGTTCCACATCTTTTTATCTCGTCGCAGCATGTGGATCATACCCACAACAATATCTTTCATTAGGAAGAACGTAGCAAGTCTCAACGAAGACTTACGCATCTTTTCGCTGTTAGGCTTATTTTTTGTGACTGCGCGGTAAACATCAAAGACAACCGCTTTGTGCTCCATTTCTTCCGCCGCATGCCAAGTCCACAATTCTTTCATTGGCGCTTCAATGACCCCATGAGCGTCAACATCTTCACCTAACATTCTCTCTGCCAAAATTGCTGTAATGTGCTCTAGTGCGGCTGTCACCGCTAGGCG
>DGAQ01000048.1:0-1206 GCA_002382445.1 Porticoccaceae bacterium UBA4026
CCAATTCCACCACACTGGCATTCTCTGCCGTACTAATTCCGACAGGGCGGCGATTATAGCAGTCATCAATAGTGGGTCAACAGATTTAACCAGGACTCCCTCATGAAAGTCGCTTAGAGCGTTTTTCTATTAATTATTTGGCTCTTTGAGGGTAATTTCTATACCCTTGCCGACTAATCTTTACAGCCTTTAAGTTGTCACTATGCGTCGCGACCATTTTCAGTTTGAATTACCCAATGAGTTAATTGCCCGTCAACCTGCAGTCCAGCGGCAGGGGAGTCGTATGCTCTTCCTAGATTCGGCTGAGAATAATTTACAGCACCAACAATTTAGTGATTTTTTATCTCATGTTGAGAGCGGCGATTTAGTTGTGTTCAACAATACTAAGGTGATAGCGGCGAGACTGTATGGGCAAAAGGCCACTGGAGGCAAGGTTGAGGTATTGGTTGAGCGGTTAGTCGATGCCTATTCGGTACTGGCTCATGTCCGCGCCAGTAAATCGCCGAAGCCGGGAAATCAGATAGTGTTTTCTGAGGGGTTCTCAGCGGAGATGACCGGTCGGGACGACGATTTATTTGCCTTAACCTTTAATAAGCCGGTGCTGGATGTGTTAGACGCCATTGGCCATATGCCATTGCCGCCTTATATTGATCGTAGTGACACTAATGAAGATAAGACCCGCTATCAAACGGTCTATGCTGACCAATTGGGTGCGGTAGCTGCGCCGACAGCGGGCCTACATTTTGATGAGAAAATGCTTGAGGACATTCAAACTAAGGGCGCATCGATTGCGTTTGTCACCTTACACGTCGGAGCAGGGACTTTTCAACCCGTGCGTGTCGATAATATCATCGACCATAAAATGCACTCAGAGTGGTTGCTGGTAAGCCTTGAAGTCTGTGATCAGGTGATTAAAACCAAGACCAATGGTGGCCGAGTCATTGCCGTGGGTACCACCAGTGTGCGTTGTTTGGAAACTGCGGCCAGAAGCGGCCAGATCGCTCCCTTTGAGGGAGATACTAATATTTTTATATACCCGGGCTATCGGTTTAATGTTGTCGATGGGCTGCTGACTAATTTCCATCTATCTGAATCAACCTTGCTGATGTTAGTCAGCGCATTTTCGGGATATCACTCTATAATGGCGGCTTATCGAGAAGCGGTGTCAGAGCGATATCGTTTTTTTAGTTATGGCGATGCCATGTT
>DGAQ01000048.1:1540-1900 GCA_002382445.1 Porticoccaceae bacterium UBA4026
TTATGCCCGTGGGAACCTATGGCACAGTGAAGGGTATGTTGCCTCGTGATATCAAAGAAATTGGCGCAGAGATGATTCTTGGTAACACCTTTCACCTCATGTTGAGGCCGGGGACAGAGGTGATTAAAGGTCATGGTGATCTTCATGATTTTACTCAGTGGCAGGGGCCAATTCTGACCGATTCCGGTGGATTTCAGGTCTTTAGTTTGGGTGATATGCGCAAAATAAGTGAACAGGGCGTGAAATTTCAGTCACCGATTGACGGAAGCCCGGTGTTTCTCGATCCAGAAACCTCGATGCAGGTGCAGGCCGATCTGGGCGCCGATGTGGTGATGATATTTGATGAATGTACACCTTACC
>DGAQ01000048.1:2055-3235 GCA_002382445.1 Porticoccaceae bacterium UBA4026
TTGATGAATGTACACCTTACCCTGCCAGCGAAAAAGAGGCTGAAGAGTCTATGCAGCTATCACTGCGTTGGGCAAAGCGCAGTAAAGATGCTCATGGTGATAACCCATCCGCCTTGTTTGGCATTGTTCAGGGCGGAATGTATGAGTCGTTGCGTGACGAATCTTTGGCCGGGTTAGTTGACATAGGCTTTGACGGCTATGCTATTGGAGGTCTCTCCGTTGGTGAACCAAAAGAAGACATGGTTCGTGTACTTGATTACTTGGCTGACACCATGCCAGCGGACCGGCCTAGATATTTAATGGGGGTGGGTAAACCCGCTGATTTAGTCGAAGGAGTGCGTCGCGGCATTGATATGTTCGACTGTGTAATGCCCACCCGCAATGCACGCAATGGGCATTTATTTACCAGTGCAGGGGTGATCAAAATCCGTAATGCGCGACATCGATATGACACAGGGCCGCTGGATGCAGACTGTGATTGTTATACCTGCACTAACTTTAGCCGTGGCTATTTGCATCATCTAGAAAAGTGCGGCGAGATGCTTAGTGCTCAACTCAATACGATCCATAATTTACGTTATTATCAAACTCTAATGGCAGGTTTAAGAGAGGCCATTGCAGAGGGTGAATTAGAGGCTTTTGCCGATAAGTTTTATCTTAAACAGGCTGCTGGGGATAGCAGGGGTTTAAATCCCTAATTCTGCCCCTATTTAGTAAGTAATGTCGTTATAATGCGGCCCGAGAATAAAAGGATCGGCTAAACAATGTTAAACAAGTTTCCTCTATGGAAGAATATATTAATTCTTCTGGTCATTGCCTTTGGCTTTATCTACGCCGCGCCTAACTTCTATGCTCCAGATGCCGCTATCCAACTATCGGGTCAAAGTGGTGCAATGGTGATTGACGAGAGTGTGCTGAAAAAAATTGAAGGTGCGCTGGACGCTAGTGATATTGGCTACTTTGGAGGGGAAGCCGATGGCGAGAGTGCATTGGTTCGAATTAAACCCAAAGCTCTGCAATTGCGTGCCAAAGAAGTCATTCAAGCCGAAATGGGTGGGGAGTATGTTGTTGCCCTTAACTTGGCCCCAACGACACCTGACTGGCTAAGTAGTTTGGGTGGTCAGCCGATGAAACTAGGTCTCGATCTTAATGGGGGTGTGCATTTTTTACTTGAGGTTGA
>DGAQ01000048.1:3423-4388 GCA_002382445.1 Porticoccaceae bacterium UBA4026
TGCATTTTTTACTTGAGGTTGATCTTGCTTCGGCTGTAGCGATTCGCCTCGAAGGTGATTTGCAAGGAATCAAGACTGCACTGCGTGAAGAGAAGATTCGCTATCGTAGCTTTGAGCTTAAAGGAAATCAGATTATTGGTCAGTTTCGTGATATTGATCAGGTTCAAGAAGCGACTGACTTGATTCGCAATAGCTATCGTGATCTTTTACCTGACAGGACACCCGGTCGAAATCCCCTGTCGCTGGTCTTAGATCTTAGTCCTGCGGCGACTAGCTTGATTGAAGATAGCGCGATTAAACAAAACCTTACGTCACTGCGTAATCGAGTTAACGAATTGGGCGTGTCTGAACCTCTAGTGTCACGACAAGGCAAAAATCGTATTGTGGTTGAGCTTCCCGGTGTTCAGGATACCGCCGAAGCCAAGCGAATTATTGGTAAGACGGCTAACCTAGAATTTCGTTTTGAGTCTGAGGGCAAGGGTGGAGAGCGTTTTGAATTTCGAAGCCCTAGAGGTCAGGGTCCTGACGCCGAGCTAGAAAAGGTAGCCATTATCACTGGTGAAAATGTCACCGATGCACAGCCTAGCTTTGACCAAAATGGTCGCCCTCAAGTTAGTATCACCCTGGACGCCAAAGGTGGTTGGCAAATGGGCTATGCGACCCGCGACAATGTTGGCCGTCGTTTGGGTGTGTTATTTGTTGAGTACAAAACCAAGTTGGAAAAATCGATTGATAAGAATGGCGAATTGGTGATTACCCCAGTGCCTTTTATCGAACAAAATGTTATTAGTTTGGCCACTGTTCAGTCTCAACTGGGTAAGCAGTTTGTTATCACCGGTCTTGAGCAGCGAGAATCGTCTGAATTGGCGTTATTATTGCGAGCTGGCGCTCTGGCCGCGCCCATGTATATCGTCGAAGAGCGCACTATCGGCGCCTCTTTAGGTGCAGATAATATCGAGCTTGGC
>DGAQ01000048.1:4523-19113 GCA_002382445.1 Porticoccaceae bacterium UBA4026
TGATAATATCGAGCTTGGCGTGAAGTCAGTCGTTTTTGGCATGGCAATGGTATTGCTGTTTATGGTGGTGGTCTATCGAGCTTTCGGTTTAGCGGCGAATGTGGCTCTGGTAATGAATTTGCTCTTGTTGGTGGCGTTTATGTCGCTCTTGGGCGCCACGCTAACCTTGCCAGGTATCGCGGGTATCGTGCTTACGGTCGGTATGGCGGTAGACGCTAACGTCTTGATTTTCTCGCGGATTCGCGAAGAGCGTAATAATGGTGCCACGGTTCAGGGCTCAATTAGTGCAGGTTATGACCGTGCCTTTGTATCCATTTTAGACGCCAATATTACTACACTCATTGTCGCCTCGATTCTTTTCTTGATTGGGTCTGGTCCAGTGCAAGGGTTTGCGGTGACCTTATCGATTGGTATCTTGACGTCGATGTTTACCTCGATTGTGATGACTCGCGGATTGGTTAATCTAGTGGTCGGTGGCCGCAAAATCGAAAAATTGTGGATTTAGAGGAAAAGTCATGACTGAATTGAAAGTGTACAATTTTATGGGCATACGGAAGTATGCGTTGTTATTCTCTGCAATTTTATTGTCGGTGTCAGCATGGTCTCTCTATACCCAAGGTCTGGAGCTAGGCTTAGACTTTTCTGGAGGCACTCAAATAGAGGTGGGATACGAACAACCGGCCAATGTGAGTGAGTTGAGAGAAAAGCTAGTAACGGCAGGGTTTGATAGTCCGATAGTGATACATTTTGGTTCTGAAACAGATGTGTTGATCCGCCTTCAGGGCGAGCCTAACCAAGAGCTCGCAGAACAAATTATTGAGGTTCTAAAGGGCGATGATCAGCAAGTTGAGTTGCGTAGAGTTGATTATGTTGGGCCCCAGATCGGTGAAGAATTGCGTGAAGATGGGGGTCTCGGCATGTTAACCGCTTTGGCGGTGGTTATGCTGTATGTCGCAATTCGTTTCCAATTGAAGTTTTCAGTGGCAGCGGTCATTGCTCTGGCTCACGACGTTGTGATTACTCTGGGCATTTTCTCTCTAGCACGGCTTGAGTTTGACCTGACGGTATTGGCAGCGGTGCTGGCTGTAGTGGGGTACTCCCTAAACGACACCATTGTAGTGTCGGATCGAATTCGAGAGAATTTCCGTAAGATTCGTAATGCGACAGCGATTGAGGTTATTAATGAATCGCTATCGCAGACACTGTGGCGGACTATTAATACCTCACTGACTACTTTATTAGTGTTGTTATCACTGTTCTTTATAGGTGGCGAGTTGATCCATAATTTCGCCATTGCGCTAATGATTGGCGTAGGTATCGGAACTTATTCGTCAATTTATGTGGCAGCGACGGTAATGCTGGCCTTGAAGGTGGGTCGAGAAGATCTTCTGGAGCAGGTCGAAGGTGAGCTTGTGGACGATCTTCCTTAGGTCACTAAAATAGTAATATCCAAGGCTCTCACATTTATATTGAGGGCCTTTTTTTTATAAAATTTTGAAAATAATCAAAAATTTCTTGAGGATGACTTTCCCTTGCTGTCCTCCACCGATCATTGGTCGCAACATTAATAGGTTCGCCATTCAGATCTAAAATAAAAACCCGCGGCACGCCCTCTTGAGAGGGTAGGCCTAAGTGTTCGATGAGACCCATGTTGATATCATAGTCCCCCAGGTCGACCCGCATGATCCCATAGTGGTCGGCTATAAACTGTGCAACCGACGGCAACAGCATGACAGCCTCTAGGCATTGAGCATCAGGACACCAATTGGCGCCGAAAATCACTAAGGGCTGTTTTCTTTCGGCAAGAGTATCTGCGATAAAGCTTTTTAGTTGATCGGCGGTAATCACCCTGCCGTTAAAGGGCTGCGGCATAGGCGATTCGAGTTGATCAAGGTCGGTTAATTGGATCATTAGTTATGGATTCCCTGTACTTTTACTGCCACTGACTGAATAAGTATTTCTTAATTCTATTATTACAAAACCAGGATGGCCTTGAATTCGACTCTGCCCCTGCCTTTCTATACCCAATACTATTTAGATAGGTAAATCATCAAGCTCGTCTTTAGATAAACCTTATTCCCACCATGGATAAAACGGAGGCATGTCGCTGGATGCTTTTTCGGTAAATTTGGCTGCGCGCTTTTCCAGGAAAGCATTCACGCCTTCTTTACCACTGGTCTGGCTGGCATAGAACACCGCTAGAGAGTCGACCTGATGGGCTTTCACTGGATGATCTTGGGCCGAATTCCTATAAATCATTTGCCGTGTTAAGGCCATGGAAACCTGGCTAAAATTAACCATTCGAGCGGCCAGGGCGTAGGCTTCATTCAATAACTCTTCAGGGGCATAAATTGCTTTCACAAAACGCTCTTTTAGCAGAGTTTCCGCCGTTAAAATCTCCGCGGTATAGCACCATTCTAGCGCTGTTTGGATGCCCACTAAGCGGGGCAAAAACCAACTTGAGCAGGCTTCTGGAGTAATACCAATCTTATTAAAGACAAAACCTACTTTGGCCTTCTCTGAGGCAAGGCGAATATCCATGGCGCAGGCCATGGTTGCCCCAATTCCGACTGCTGCACCGTTAATGGCGCCTATAATAGGCTTTTTACAGTCGTACATAGCCAATACTACGAGACCACCTGAGTCACGAACACCATTTTTGATGTCATCCTGATCTGAGCGTTCACGCATATCATCCAAAGTAGGTTGTAGATGTTCACTTAACCCAAAGGCGTTATCTGCTGCGGCGTTGAGATCCATACCTGCGCAAAATGCTCGACCTGCGCCAGTGACAACAATCGCCCCCACCTGATCGTCATCACTGGCATGATTAAAGGCATCTATAAGCTCACGACTCATCTCGATGGTGAATGCATTGAGATGCTCTGGACGTGAAAGCGTCAGGGTTAAAATTGAATTATTGATACTACATAGGATCGTTTTGTACGCCATGGTTATCTCTTATTATTGGAATTATTAAGTCCAAGTATAACTTCTATAAGTATTATTTTTAAGTTCTGTTGACAAACAACCTAGGTGATCAATCTATACTACCAAGGGTATGCCTGACACTATTGATCTAGCTTATAATACCAATGATTAATCAACAGGCAAACTGTGTTACCGCCACTGAGTCGTTAGGGAATCAAGTGCATACTAGGGGGATTATTTATGTCGACCAGCACCAAGAAAAGCAATGAATTTTACCAGACCGCTGGGGTAACAGCCGAACAGTTTGATTCACACTGGATGCCGTTTAGCGGCAACCGCGAGTTCAAACAAAACCCCCGCATGATTGTGGCTGCTGAGGGATCCTACCTTACAGCTGCCGATGGTCGTAAAATATTTGACGGTTTGTCGGGGCTTTGGACGACGGGACTTGGTCATTGTCGCTCTGAGATTGTGAAAGCGGTCAGCGAACAAGCTGGGACATTAGATTTTTTCTCTGGATTTCAATATGGCCATCCAAAATCTTTTCAGTTAGCGGAACGTATTTGCCAATTTATGCCGGCAGAATTGAATCGAGTATTTTTTACCGGCTCAGGATCAGAAAGTGTCGATACCTCGCTAAAAATGGCTCGGGCTTACTGGCGTAAAAAAGGTTTGGCGTCAAAAACGCGATTGATTGGCCGCGCCAAGGGGTACCACGGGGTTAATTTCGGCGGTATTAGTGTTGGTGGAATTGTTGGTAATCGAGCGACTTTTGGGCAAACCCTTGAGGCTGATCATTTAGCCCACACGATGCTTCCAGAAAATACCTTTACCCGTGGCATGCCAGAGTCAGGGGCTCATCTTGCGGATGGACTTCTGGACCTAGTGGCTCTTCATGATGCGAGTAACATTGCGGCAGTCATTGTAGAGCCAATGGCCGGCTCTGCGGGGGTTATTCCTCCACCGGTGGGCTATTTAAAGCGCCTGCGAGAAATCTGTGATCAACATCAAATATTACTTATTTTTGATGAGGTGATTACCGCTTTTGGCCGAGTGGGGACTGCTACGGGTGCGGAAGCCTATGGTGTGGTGCCGGATATACTTAATGTGGCGAAACAGCTAACCAATGGCGCTGTGCCTATGGGCGCGGTCATTGCTAAACAAGAGATTTACGATACGTTCATGGATCAAGGTGGACCGGAGTACATGATTGAGTTCCCTCATGGTTACACCTACTCAGGTCACCCTCTTGCCTGTGCCGCTGGTTTGGCCTCATTAGATCTATTAGAAAAAGAAAACAGTTTTGATCAAGTAAAGGCTATGGCCCCTATATTGGAAGAGGCCATACACAGTCTTAGCAGTGCAAAACACGTGGTTGATATTCGCAATTACGGTGCAGCAGCGGGAATAACTCTGGCATCGCTTCCTGGAGAGCCAGCCAAAAGGCCTTTTGAGGCTGCCATGAAATGTTGGGAGAAGGGCTTTTACGTGCGTTATGGCGGCGATACATTGCAGCTAGGCTTGCCATTTGCCACCTCGGCCCATGAAATTGACCTATTGGTTAATGCTATGGGAGAGGCGATAAACGAGACGGATTAGAGGGGTCTCTGATTAGGGCTTCTGTAAAGCCCCTTGCTGCCTTATTCAGACTCTGTGCTTGAGTCGCGGTCTTCAGCTGGGGACTCTTCTGGAGTTTCTGCTTTCCACTGGTAAATTTTCTTAATAAAGCAGCGGTCTACTCCTGAGAAGCCGTTGCTGACGATAATTTCATCACCACGGCTTAAGCATGAAGATCCTCGTGTTCTTGTCGCAATGCTGTTCATTCCTTGGGATATATCGCAGATACCCGATAACTCTAATTTGTATTCGTCTTTGACGCCCTTGGTTAAAATTACTGAGTGTCTTTCACCGTTAAATTCCTTCCAACCGTTAATGGAGCTGGCAAAACAGATTTGCCTAACCTCGTCACCTAATCTTGAATTTGGCAGGGTGGGGAGAGGGTCGACCTCTGTCATGGTTGTTTGCGTGCAACCAATAACAGCCATGGTTGCAAAAATAACACCAAAATTTCTCAACATTTCAAGTTCCTTATATTGGGTTAATGGGCCTTATTGAGTCGATTCCCCAGTTCTTTATGTTTGCAACGGTTCAATGTTGTTTTGGTTGACTAAAATTCGTTTTCTAATTTTAAGTAAAGACCCTAGAAGGTATCCGAAGTTATTTATCTAAGCAGGGGAAAACGCCTTCAAACGGGCGCTACATGACTGTTTACAGCCTAAATGAGATGTCCGAGGGGTAATTCAGTTTTATAGCAAACGGGTTTCAGTGAAAAACTACTTTTGACGTGACTAACGCCCTCAAACTGGGTAAGGCGTTGATCAAGAAATTCTTGATAACGCTGTAGGTCGGGTGTGATGACTCTAATCAGGTAATCAAACTCACCTGTCATAAGATAACACTCCATTACTTCGGGCCAAGATTGTACTTGAGCTGCAAAACTATCTAGAGCTTTCTTAACTTGATGGTCGAGTGTAACCTGAATGAACACGGTCACTGGAAGCCCCACTTTGTTTGGGTCTAGCAAGGTGACTCTTTTGTTAATATAGCCTTTTTCTTCGAGGTTTTTTACGCGTCTTGAGCATGGTGATGGTGAAAGAAATACTTTTTCCGCGAGTTCAATATTTGGAATGGCGGCATTGCCTTGAAGTATTGATAGGATTTTCCAATCCGTTGAATCTAAAGTATCTTGCGCCATACAGCTATTACTACCTAGGTGATTGCACTGAATTCAGTTATTAATAATTAACACCCAACATATCTTAAACGCTAACCAGCCATGCTGATTAGAGACACATAAATTAATTTATCGCCTCATGAGCAATCATTGTTCATTTAAATCTATGATTACGCAATAAATATTATTATCACCGCGAATTTATCTCGATTTTTGGTAGGATTTTCCGTGGCTCGCCATGCTAATTTAGGTACTTATAAAGATAATTAAAACAGCTTTCAGAGGGATATTGTTATGGCCAAATTTGATCGTACCCTAGGCACTCTTAGGTTTACTGAAGCAACGGATTTGTCGATTCCCACCCTGTCAATCTTAGATCCTCAGGGCGAGCTGAGAAAAGGCGCAGAGGCTCCTGTAATAGACAAGGAGACCGCGCTAAAGATATATCGTGATATGACCTATATTCGCGTTCTAGATGAGCGAATGGTGTCAGCTCAGCGCCAGGGGCGACTTAGCTTTTATATGACCTGCACTGGGGAAGAAGCGGCTGTAGTGGGTTCTATCGCCGGCTTTAGTGATCGAGACATGATCATGGCCCAGTATCGGGAGCAGGCTGCATTACGCTACCGCGGTTTTACCTCTGAACAGTTTATGAATCAAATGTTGAGTAATGACCTTGATTTAGGGAAGGGTCGTCAGATGCCAGTGCATTATGGCAGCAGAGCACTCAATTACATGACTATAAGCTCAACGTTGGCGACCCAAATCCCTCAGGCTGCTGGTTATGCCTATGGCCAAAAGTTGTCGGGTAATGATGCCTGTACGGTTTGCTATTTTGGCGAGGGTGCAGCCTCCGAGGGAGATTTTCATGCTGGCCTGAATATGGCTGCAGTGCTTAATTGCCCGGTGGTATTTGTGGTGCGTAATAATGGCTACGCTATTTCGACTCCAAATTCGGAACAGTTTTCTGGTGATGGCATTGCCCCACGAGGTGTTGGCTATGGTATCAAAACCATTCGAGTTGATGGAAATGATATCTTAGCAGTCTATGCTGCGGGCGTAGCCGCACGGAAATTAGCTATCGATAGTAGCGCTCCAGTGATGATAGAAACGATGAGTTATCGTCTTGGTGCTCATTCGACGTCAGATGATCCAACAAACTATCGAAATGCAGAAGAAGAGCAACTCTGGGCGGAAAAAGACCCGATTCTGCGGATGAGAAAATGGCTCTTAGGTAAAGGTTGGTGGAGCGATCAGCAGGAGCACCAACTAAAAACTAGCTATAAGAAAGAAATTCTGGATGCTCTAAAATCACAAGAAAAGCGTCCAGCGCCGTCCCTTGATGGTTTGATATCAGATGTCTATCAAACACCACCATTGCATTTACAACGGCAGTACGCTGAATTAAAACAACATATTGACAAGTACCCCGATCATTATTTAGCTAATCCAGCTAGGGTCGACAGCGCTTATCAGTACGCCTCAGTTCAGATTCCTTAGGGCCCAATCATGGCTCAGATTAATCTTTTACAAGCGGTCAACCGTGCGCTAGATACGGCAATGGAAGCCGACGAGCGAGTTATTTGTTTGGGTGAGGATATCGGTAAATTTGGCGGTGTCTTTCGAGCGACTAGTGATTTGCAAGAGAAGTATGGTAAAGCGCGATGCTTTAATACGCCAATCACCGAGCAGGGCATTGTAGGGTTTTCCATTGGTTTGGCAGCTCAAGGGTCGATTGCAGTCGCCGAAATTCAGTTTGCCGATTATATCTTTCCAGCCTTTGATCAAATTGTGAATGAGGCGGCTAAATTCCGCTATCGCAGCGGTGACCAATTTAATTGTGGGGGCTTAACTATCCGGGCGCCCTATGGCGGTGGTATTTCGGGTGGCCTGTATCACTCTCAGTCACCGGAGGCCTATTTTTGCCATACCCCCGGGCTAAAGGTCGTTATTCCTAGTACTGCGTATCAAGCCAAGGGATTGCTATTGGCCGCTATTAGAGATCCTGATCCGGTAATTTTCTTTGAGCCAAAAGCTATTTACCGAGCCGAGGTCGGTGAGGTTCCAGATACTGACTACGTCTTACCATTGGGTGTCGCCGAGGTGGCGACTCAGGGGTCTGACATCACCTTGGTCGGTTGGGGCGCCCAGATGCACCAGCTTCATCGGGCCTCAAATATGGCCCTTAGAGATGGAATTTCTTGTGAAGTGATTGATTTGTGCACACTTTTACCTTGGGATGTGGATACTGTGGCTCAGTCTGTGGAAAAAACAGGACGTCTAATTATCAGTCATGAGGCACCTCGCACTGGGGGCTTCGCCGGTGAGATTTCAGCGACTATTCAAGAGCGCTGTTTTTTATCATTAGAGTCGCCCATTATGCGTGTCACAGGCATGGACACGCCGTTTCCTCTGGTGTTTGAGAAAGAGTATATGCCGGACTATTTAAAGGTCTATGAAGCCATTAAGGCAAGCGTTAACTTCTAATAACGGGCTAACCAAGAACTAGGAAATAGGCTATGAAAAAAGATTTTATTTTACCTGATATCGGTGAGGGCATCATCGAGTGCGAAGTTATCGAATGGAAGGTAAAAGAGGGCGATATTATTGAGGAAGACCAAATTGTCGCCGATGTCAGTACTGACAAGGCGATCGTTGAAATCCCGTCTATGTACCCTGGAAGAATCGTCAAGCTCTACTATGCTGCAGGTGATATCGCTAAGGTCCACTCGCCGCTGTACACCATTGAAATTGAGGATGACCAGGCCTCAGAAGCAGAGATCGAGCAGGAAATTCCCGAGCTTAGGCTTGAGCTAGTTAAACAACAACCGAACACCCAGGAGATCAAGGATAATACCAAGGTACTAACGACCCCGGCAGTGCGTAAGTTGGCTCGCCAGAATGATCTCGACCTTTCCAAAATTGCGGGCTCTGGAAAGCAAGGGCGTGTATTAAAAGAAGATGTGTTGAGGTATCTAGATGAACCTTTGGCACCGATTGTCCCCCCATTAGTTACCCTGGGTATGGATCGCCGGGAACCCATTGTTGGTGTGCGCAAAATCATGGCGCGGCACATGACTGAATCGGTTTCAACTATTCCTCACTTTTCGTTTGTCGATGAAATAGACGTCACAGAGCTGATTAAAGTAAGGGCCAGTTTGAAGGCGAGGTATGGCTCTGATGATCTTAAGATAACCTTGATGCCTTTACTGATGAAGGCTCTTTCATTGTCCCTGCTAGCATTTCCTATTATTAATAGCCGTGTGGATAATGACTTTAGTGAAATAACCTACCTCGCTAGCCATAATATTGGCATGGCCGTAGATGGTAAAACAGGTTTGTTAGTGCCTAATGTAAAGGATGTACAGCAGCGATCAATAGTTGAAATAGCGGGAGAAATAGGGCGTTTAACCGAGGCTGCGCGCTCCGGTATTATAAATCCCGCAGACTTAAAGGGCGGCACTGTTACGATTTCTAATATTGGCGCTATTGGTGGTATCTCAGCGGCACCCATCATCAATAAACCCGAAGTTGCCATTGTTGCTCTGGGTAAAATACAAGGATTACCACGGTTTGACGGTAACGGCGAGTTAGTTGAACGACAGATTATGACGGTCAGTTGGTCGGGCGATCATCGAGTTATTGATGGCGCCACTATCGCCCGTTTTAATAATCATTGGAAAGCCTACCTAGAAATCCCTGAAACTATGATGGCAAACATGATTTAAAGTGGCCGAATTTAGTTGTTAATAGCGGAATAGTTCTCCAATATGTTTATGATAATCTGCCCATTCTTCATAACGAATACTGGCTTTTCGAGGGCACTCATGTCCAGCAGAGGATTTCCGGGTACGGCGATAATGTCAGCTAATTTATTAACCTCAATACTTCCTATTCGATCATCCCACTGAAGTAATTCCGCTCCCACGCTAGTTCCGGCTTTTATGGCATCCATGGGGCTTAAGCCAGCCTCTACTAATGTGGCAAATTCACGGGCGCAGACCTGTGACTCTACTGCGTAGCCGCATAGGTCTGAGCCGACCGCGATCTTGACACCGGCTTGATGGGCTTTCCCAATCATTACTAGCCAATCATCTCTAAAAGATAAATAAAAATCATCATTCTTGCTTTGTGCCAGCAGCTTTCCGCTATTAGCATAGTAGTCGCCAACAGTGATGGTCGGTACATAATAGGTCTGGTGTTCAACCATTAAGGCAATAGATTCCTCATTGAGATAACTGCCATGTTCAATGGATCTTGCGCCGGCAATAACCGCTTGATTAATGCCTGCTGTGGCATGGGCATGAGCTGCGACTGGAATATTTTGTCGAGAGGCTTCCTCGACTGCTGCGCTCAGCTCTTCTGGGCTAAAAGAGACATTTCTTGGATTATCCCCGACAGACATAAATGCGCCAGTCACCATAATTTTTATCCAATCAGACCCATACTTAATTTCTTTTCTAATCGCTTTACGAATTTCCTCAGGGCCATCAGCGATCAGTCCATCGGCGAGAACTTTTTGTTCTGGGGAGAAATAATTAATATCGCCTCCACCTCCGGTGATCGAAATGTAGTGGGCAGCGCCTGTGAGGCGAGGGCCGATGAAAATACCAGCATCAATAGCTTTACGAATGTCTTGGTTGGCATAGTAGACATCGCCATCGCCCATGACTCTAATGGTGGTCCATCCGGCTTTAAGTAAACGTTGCAGGTTAGATAGCCCTAACAGCGCTTTATAGGCCGAGGACCCTTGCAGGTGCGCATTCTGATAATCACTTTTATACAGCAATGGGTGCTCATGGGCGTTGATCATCCCAGGCATAAGAGTGGTGCCTGGAAGATTAACCCTTATGGCGTCTTTTGGAATCCGAGTGATATCCGTGATGGCCGTGATTTGGGTTCCTGAGACTATAACGGCCTTGTTTTGTAAAGCATCATTAGATTTTCCATCAATTAGACGATCAGCAATAAGAGCGTAGGTCTCCGCCTGCGCTAGCGAAAAGTAACTAAACGACAAAAAAATAAGAATTAAGTAACGAGCATTCGGTGGCCGCATAATCTGTTTTTCTCTTGTTTCGATGATTGATTATAACCTCATCATAGGGCTACTAATCAATGCGCTAGTTAAAAGAGAGATATCCTAGTTAAGACTCGATCGGTACCGGTTTTTGCTCACTTGGGTGTCGACCGTAGTCTGATTGTAACGCCAACTTTTGTCGGCATTATTAGCCTGCCATAAGGTATACTCTTGCTAAAATAATAGTAAAAAATAATCGGGGATATTACCTATGACGATTAAACTTCCCAAGCTAATTGCGACGTCTGTGGTACGTGGCAGCCAGCAGGGTGAAAGTCATGGTGGTGTGTACACAATTGATTTTGAATTGCAGCGACTGGACCAGCACGTTGATTGGGATACCAGTAATATTGATTTTACTGGTCGCGGTGCTGACCGAGGCTTGAGGGGAATCAGTTTTGATGGCGATAGAATATTTATTGCCGCTGCAGATGAATTGTTTTGTTACGATAAAGAGTTCGTGATCCAAGCATCTTGGCGCAATCGCTACCTTCATCACTGTCACGAGATCTGCCGTAAAGACCGGGTTCTTTTTTTAACGTCTACTGGACATGATAGTATTTTGGCGTTTGATCTCGATCAAAATGCCTTTGTTTGGGGGTTTCATGTTCAGAAACAACTTGGTCAGTGGACAGGTTTTACTTTTGATCCTCGAGGTGAAAGTGGTCCAAGGCCACTTAATGATCTGCACATTAACATGGTCCATGTAGATAATAATGGCATCTATTTGAGCGGGCTAAAAACCGAGGCTCTTGTGCATATTAATCAAAATAATGAAGTGACGGAAGTCTGTAGCCTTCCAGAAGGAACCCACAATGCCAGGCCGTTTAATGGAGGTGTGATCTTTAATGATACCGCCAGTGATTGTGTGCGGGTGGTTCCGAGGGAAGGAGCAGGTCAGGCGTTTAAAATAAAGGGATACAATCCCGCTGACATTCAGTTTTCCGGCGTTGACGACTCTAAAATTGCCCGACAAGCCTTTGGGCGAGGACTCTGTATTGTTGACGATCGATTTATCGTAGGTGGATCATCCCCCTCGACAGTGACTTTATATGACTTAAAGAGTCACCAAATAGTGGCTTCGGTTAATGTGACTATGGATATTCGCAACGCAATACACGGATTGGCAGTTTGGCCTTACTGATAACCCTATAGGGCGCCATAAAAAAGGCCGGGGATTTCCCGGCCTTTTTTTGTTACAGAGTACTTATCAGCTACCACCAAACTTCCTGATGAAGCGAATGCCGTATTCTCTTGGACGATTAGTATAGAGCGTATCTACATGCATTCGGCCTTCGTCGAGGTTTTGTTGCGTGTAACCCCCTTGAGCTCCATGAGCGTAGATAACGCGTTCGTCAGTAATGTTATTCAAGAAGGCAGAAATCTCCCAATCATCTGATTTCAATCCAACGCTGAAATCACCAATATTATAGGATGGATTAGTCCAAGTTGGCAGGGAGTTCAGAGAACCATCCTCATTCACAAAAGGAGTATTTTCAAGATCTGCAATTCGATCGCCACTGTAAGACCACTGTAAGCGCGCATAAGCATCAGCATTGAGAGATGGTACAGCCCAATTATAGGTTGCCCATATACCGCCTGTGAGCTCGGCTGTCAGCGGCAAACGAGTACCAGCCGGAACAGTCAAATCACCCAGAGCTAAGACAGTGTCTGTTTCAGCGTTTATCATCTCCATATTCATGCCGAGCGAAATATGGTCAGTAGGATTCCAAGCAAAATCAGCATTAATGCCATTAATGTGCGCATCACCAGCATTAAATACACCTTTTTGCCACGGCTGACCACAAATTCCTGCAATTGCGTCAACATCTTCGTCTTCACAAGGACCATATGATGGATCAACTAATTCAAACTGGTAACCCTTCCAGTTCATATTAAAGATTGTCAATGAGAGCGTAGCAGTATTGTCAGCAAAAGATCCTTTATAGCCAATCTCGCTATTTACCATCTCGTCAGCTTCGTATCTTTTAGGGAATGCTGCATCGCCGCGCTGGCGATTAGTCCCGCCTGGTCGATAGCCAACTGTCCAGAGTGCGTAAACCATACTGTCATCATTCAGATCATAGGAAACAGATAGTTTTGGAACAAACTCTTTAGTCTCTCCAGTTAGCAATTCTCTGCTGGTTACTCCCGAACCATCGATATCTAGATATCCTGAAGGATGCTCTTCGTAGTAGAGAACTTCATCTGATCTGTCAAAGTACCTAGCGCCAAAGGTGACGTCAGTTTTGTCACTTAAATGCCACGTCAATTCACCAAAAACGGCCGTTTGCTCAGCAGTGGACATACTGTTGGAGTACCAGCTTTCTCTTGCCTCAGGATATGTTCCGCCATATGTCGCCTCATACCATGCTAATGATATAGAATCTTGATACAGGCTATTTTCAGCACCTATGGCCGACTGCCTTCCATTTTCGTTTGCAGTTGGATAACCGTAGTCCTCTTCCCAGCCGTAGCTGTTTTCTTCATAATATAAACCGGCTAACCAATCAAAAGTTTCGCCTTGACTTGATAAACGAATTTCTTGAGTAAAGCGGTCTGCATACTCCTTGTCTTGGTATCCAGATAAATAATCACCCTCGACAGTCGGCGCGATACAGTACTTACCTTCAGCATACATATAGCCTTGACCACCACTTGTAGCGAAGTAGTAAGGCGCGTAAGTGGCAGCATCCCCTGCATACTCGATACAGTAGTAGGCAGAATAAAACTTGTGGTAGTTGGTGTTATCTTGAATAAAGAAAAGATCGTAATCATAGTAGGAGGTTGCCGACACCAGCTGAGCAAATCCTAGATCACCTTGAATAACCAGAGAGCTAACGTTGTAGTCTGTCTCTCGCATTTCTTCATTGTAGCGAATAGTTTTCAGATCTCCGACGTTGTCATCAAAGCCACCAAAGGACCCAGAGTCTGTTTTTTGTGTGAGGTAGGATAGGGTTGCATCCCAAGATTCATTGATGTCCCAGCGAACTGCGGCGCGCCATCCTTTTACCTTGTGATCATTAATATCTTCTCCAACCACATCGGCGTTATCTAAGGTTCCCCAGCCTGATGGAGAGCGCCCATAAATAGCGTCAGCCTTTAAATCATTGGTAATGGTGCGCCCGAAAACATTGTCAATATAGCCGCCATCTTTAGCGTTAAAGGCAACAATACGCGCCGCTAACTTATCATCAACAAGTGGAATGTTGATTACGATAGAACCATCGTGGCTACCTTCGCCTGCAGAGCTACCTCGGAAGGCGCCATCTATAATAATCTCTGATACATTCATTTCAGGTTTATTAGTAACAATTTTTAACGTGCCTGCTTGAGAGTCAGAACCGTAAAGCGTACCCTGAGGTCCTGTAAGGGCCTCAACGCGCTCAATATCCACCATTCGAATAGACGGTTGCTGCCCTGTGGTGGTGAGTGCTATTTCATCTAAATACACAGAGGAAGTCGACTGACCTACATAGCCTTCACTCGTGGTTGCGCCTCGGAAAACTATGTTTGAAGAGCCTGCACCATAATCCACAACAGTGACAGATGGCATAAATCTACTGTAGTCAGATAGACCCCTAGCACCCATATCTTTTAGATCATCACCAGAAAGAGCCTGGATACTTGAAGGAATTTCTAAGACCGATTCGGTTCTCTTTCGTGCGGTCACTAACACTTCTTCAATAGACCGAGACGAGACTTCTTCGTCTTGCGCGTAAGCAAAAGAAGTTAATCCTAAAGCGGCAGTAATTGCCGCAGCTAACGGCGTTATTTTGATTTTAAAATTCTGATTACTCATACAATTACACTCCCCAAATATGAATGAATGTTCATTTTATTAGATC
>DGAQ01000048.1:19327-80755 GCA_002382445.1 Porticoccaceae bacterium UBA4026
ATCCTCGCGCTTTAAGCTTTAATGTAATATTACATCTAGAGTAGAGCAGAATTTTTACGTCCAAAATGCTTATATTAGTTGATGATTTTATCCCATTTAGGGTTTTAGTATATTTTGTCGGAAATACTTTCAAGTAGTTTTAAGACCCACGTATTGAAGAGGGTTGCTGATTTTCCGGTAGATCTATTAATAGAGGCTCTAAAATTTCAATTAATTCATCGATGTAAGGCTCGTAATTCTTCCATAAATTGACTGAGCTGGCGTAAATTGGACGACGCACTTGTTCTGAACTGGCTGTCTTAACCGACCTGTCTGTTTCATGAAATCTAAGGCAGGCTTCCTCAAAGGGTAATCCGCAGTAATCTAGAATGCGCCTTACTTGGGTATCTAAGTCTGCCACTACTTCTTCATAGTCAACATCTAAAATATGTCCGGGAATCACCTCATGCCAATGATCCATGAGTCGTTGATACTGGAGGTAGTATTCGCCCAGTTCGCAAAGGTCATAAGTAAAGGGCTGCCCGCTGGCAAATAATTGTTTGTAACTGCCAAAGCTACTGTCTAGAGGGTGGCGCCTAGCATTAATAATTTTGGCCTTAGGTAGGATAAGTTTAAGTAGGCCACAGTAGACAAAATTATTTGGATTTTTATCTATGAAATGAGGTATTCCACTGCGGTATTTGTCAGTACGCTTAATATAAAGCCCACCAATTTCAGACCAAGTGCGCCGGCCAGTTTCAAGCATATTTTCGGGGAAGTGAGTGCCGCTGCGATTTTCCCGTTTTAGAGATTGCACCATATGCGCAAGATCGCTCAATTCATGCGTTCCCTCAACTTGGCTGTGACTGGCAAGAATCTGTTCTATCAAAGTAGAGCCGGAGCGAGGTAGACCGACAACTAAAATAGGAGATTGATCTAGATTACCGGAATTTTGGTGCGCGCTAAAAAAGTCAGCGCTGAATACTTCTATTATTTTATTAATGAATATTTCATGGCCAACAGGATCGTAGGTTTCTGACTGCCTGTGCATTTCATTACAGCGCTCAAAGTAGTGGAATGCTCTGCCGTAATCTTTGCGACCTTCATATTCGAGTCCAAGCGCATTGCAAAGCTGTACTTTTGATAGATCTTTTAAACTGTTGTCTTCTAGCAGTGACTCCATATGGTCTACTTCGCTATCTTCAAAGCGAAATGTTTTTAGATTGGCAAGATTCCAATAGGACTCTGTATTTTTAGGATTAACTTGGATGTTTTGGCGATGAACCTTAATCGCCTCCTCCTGGCGCCCTACTGTTTTTAGCTGATGGGCCAGTCCTGAGAATGCGCCTTCGTGGGTTGGCGAGACTGTAAGAGTTTTTGAGTAGCTTTCTATTGCGAGTTCTGGAAGATTAGATTGAGACTGAGCATTGGCAAGAGCCACATAGGATTCACCCACGCCAGGTGAGAGAGCTACCAGTCGCTCGGCGCTTTCTACAGCATTAGGGAATTTACCGAGTTCTAGTTGAATTCTTGACAGGTCAAGCCAGGCCCTTGAGAAATTAGGTGACTGCGATACAGCTCTCAACAATAACAATTCTGCGTCATCGTATTTATTGTGCGTGGCAGCCACGCCTGCTAGTAGGCGCATGGCTTCACCATGATGCGGGTTCTTTCTTAAGATGCTTCTGTAAATATCTTCAGCCTTCTCAGGGTGCCCGTCTAGTTTAAATTGTTGTGCTTCGGCTAATTCTTCATTGAAGGACAGATCTTGCTGAGGTATTGATGAGCCAGGCGGGTTAGATTTGATCAAATCTTTGGCACGCTGAATTTTGGCTTCAACGTGAGAGCGAGCAGGCTGTAATTTCTGTACATGGACATAAACAACAATTGATTGTTCAAAATACCCTTCTAGCAATAATAAATCCCCATGTAACTCCTGAGCATTAACAAAATGGGGAAATTTCTCAAGAGTCTTGTTGATTTGTACTCTAGCCTCTTTGAGTCTCTTTAGTGAAATCAGACACTGGCCTGCTAAGCAGGAAAAATTAACATCATCAGAAAACTGACTTACCCCTTTCCAGCAAGCATCAAGGGCAAGTTCAGGAGCACCAGCTTTGAGGTGTCCCAATGCTTTATTAAATAATACTTGCTGGGAGTTTGCTTCCAATGTTATATCCATTAGCTTGTTTTGGTAGATCAAAATACTACATCACTCAACACGAAGAAAGCTATTGCGAGGGTTAAATGATCCTCATTACTTGGTCGGTTAGTTATAATAACGTCATAGTAAGCTAAATATTCATGTATGTTTTAGAGTGGAAATAAGCCCCTTAGCTATCTTCGAAACGGGTAACAAAATCAAGTAAGTATTTTGTTGGATAAATCACATAGTCTAGCCTTAGACTCAAAAAACCATTGGTAATGCGTCTATTTATATTCGATACTTCCATTTTTCAAAGATATTAATCATCAATACTCAGTGTAAATCGATGTTATTCGTTGAATTTATTCCGACGGACTGCATCTTCACATGTTAAAGAATAAAAAATGGTGCTGTATAAAATGAGAGTTGATGATAATGCGGTAGTAGTTGGTGCTAGCCATGCAGCGGTTCAGTTGGTTATAAGTCTTCGCCAGAATGGATGGTTAGGATCTATAACAGTCATCAGCGAAGAGCCTTATATGCCATATCAAAGGCCACCCTTATCCAAAGCCTATTTGTCAGGAATTCTTGAGGAGGATCGTTTGGCGCTTAGGGCCGTTGAAACTTACAAGACACTCAACGTGAGTTTTAAGCTTGGCTGTAGAGTGGAGCACTTAGATACTGAGAACAAAATACTGATCTTGGATTCTCAAGAAAAAATATCCTTTACCAAACTTGCTTTATGTACAGGGGCCCGTGTCAGGCGACTAGACCTTCCTGGAGGAGACCTGCAGGGCGTGCATTATTTGCGTACTATGGATGATGTAAAGGCTATTCGTCAGTCAGCTAGCACGTCCAAACGCGCCGTTATTATTGGGGGCGGCTATATAGGGCTAGAGGCGGCAGCATCTTTAAGTAAACTGGGTATCAGTGTTACCGTAATGGAAACTGAACCAAGATTGTTGCAGCGCGTGGCATCTCAGCAAGTGTCTGAATTTTACAAGCGTCTTCATCAAGAGGAGGGCGTTGAAGTTAAGCTAAACTCTATGGCTGTAGCTCTTCATAGTGGAGAAAGCGGTCGAAATGTTGGAAGTGTTTTATGCAACGATGGAGCGGTAATCGGTGCGGATATGGTTATTATTGGTGTAGGCGTTATCCCCAATACTGAACTTGCCGGGGAAGCTGGGCTGACCATTGACAATGGTATTGTCGTGAACGAATTTGCGCAAACGAGTCATCCTGATATCGTTGCGGCAGGTGATTGCACCTTTCATCCAAACCCTCTACTGAAAAAGTCTCTTCGATTAGAGTCTGTCCCCAACGCTTCAGAACAGGCTAAGGCCGCGGCAGCTAGCCTGTGCGGGATAAAAAAGGCTTACTCAGAACTTCCTTGGTTTTGGTCTGATCAGTTTGATGTCAAACTTCAAATCGCGGGAATCAGTCAAGGCTACACAGAAGCAGTGGTCCGTGGTGATACCAGTATAGGTCGCAGCTTCGCGGTTTTTTATATCAAAAACCAGCAAATTATTGCAGCTGATTGTATTAACCGGCCCAAAGATTTTATGGTAGCCAAAAAATTAATTTCGCAACAATCTACAATTGATGTCGCTGCTTTGGTAGACGAGGGCATTGAGATAAAAACACTTATTAATTAACTAATGGAGCACAATAGTAATGCCGGCAATTACCTATATTGAATTCGATGGCACTGAATATCATGTTGACGTAGCAGTGGGGAGTAGTGTCATGGAGGGCGCGCTTAATAATATGATTGACGGCATTGTTGCGGAGTGCGGTGGTTGCTGTGTCTGCTGTACCTGTCACTGTATGATTGATCCGGAATGGGCTGAAATCGCTGGCGAACCCGGTCAAGAAGAAGCTGAGTTGTTGGAAATGGTGGATGTTCGTGAGCAAACGAGTCGACTGAGCTGTCAAATTCAGGTTACAGAAGAGATGGACGGCATGGTGGTTAGGTTACCCGAGTCTCAATATTAAGAAACATATTTAGTTCCTATTTATTCAGTCTTGAAACTTTAATTTACTGACCTATAGGTAACGAATTTTAGTTGATTGTCCCCTGTTATAGTCGAGGTCAAAGAATTTGTACAGGGTAAACCACCGGCACAAAACTGGACAGAGATCTACGACCAAAAAGAGCTTGAGTGGCGAGCTACCGGGGCTAAGTGTAGTATTTCGACAAAGCCATTTTGGATCTACAAGCGAAGTTCGATAACACCACCGAGCAGGTTTTAGGGGCACTATTTTTAGCAGGAGTCGTAATATGATAAGCGGGCGATGTGAATGCCACCGAGTGTTTTTTCAGATCGATGGTGAAATAAACGATTATAGTCACTGCCACTGCAGCCAATGCAGGCGTTTGCATGGTGCAGCCTTTGCCTCCTTTGCCGGGGTCGAGCGCAAGGCTTTTAGATACCTATCGGGTGAGTCAGATCTATCTACCTATGCTTCTTCCGACAGCCACCAGCGTGTGTTTTGCAAACATTGCGGTTCAAATATATTAATCGAGCTCTCCACAGAGCCCGATGCGCTTTATGTGGCTATGGGCGTGATTGAGGGAAAGCCAAAACTACCACCTGGTTACCATATCTTTATGGGTTCCAAAGCGCCCTGGTATGAGTTCGACAATGGCGGCGAGCAGTACGATACATTTCCAGATGATCCGATGGTTTAACAGTCCAAAGGGTGATAAAACAATGATAGAAAAGATAAGGGCGGCGTTAAAGGCCATTAAGTTAACTAAAAACATCCAGCCTGTGTTGCTAAGCGAGGATGAGAGGGTAAGGCGAGTATTCAGGCCTCCCCTCTATCCAGCGACAGCGAAAGAACACAACAGTGGGTACAACAATAGAGTTACCGGGGGCATTGTCAATTTATAGCTAAAGTCAGAATTAAAATAATGAAAGGGTGAAGATTATGTATTGGCTGGATTGTCAGCGGTGAATGCCAAAGTAATTAATATTGGACAACATTCTCTGGATGTACGTCAGACCCTGAAGTGGGTAGTTTATGCGCTGGTGATCATTAACTTTGGACTCTATGTAAGGGATGACTGGGTGATTGCCGGCCATACTCTTTATAGTGGCAGTTCGCTATTTGACATTTCCAGGGCCTTTGCTACCACCATTGATGAAAGTGCGTGGATTATCTTACTGCTGTTATTTGAGTTAGAGACTTACCTTTTGTCTGATGAACCTCTATCTCGAGGTAAAGCCCGTTTAATGCAAGGCATAAGATTGGTCTGTTATATATCACTGGCACACACCCTCTATGCCTATGCGGTGTATCTGACGGAGATCTATGGCTCAGTGCCAATTGAGGGGATTACTAGTCTCTGCCAGTTGGTCGACAAAGACCTCTCCTATGCGTTTAACTTAGTGTATTCCGAAATCAACAGTAGCAACTGCGCTAGTTTATCTAGTGCCAACCAATTCTTTTATGTGGACCCTCCCACTTTTTTTATCGTTGAAGACTCAGCCGGTTTAGTGATTGAAAAACAGCTAGCCTGGGTTGATATGTTTGAAGCCATTATCTGGCTGTTAATTCTCTTCACTATTGAGGTGGCGGTTTGGCTTCAGGATCGTAATATTGGTGAAGGGCTTATTTTTAGGGGATTAAGTATTACCAAATTTTGCCTCTACTCGCTACTCTGGGTTGCTGCGGGTTACTGGATCTATCGAGGTCACTATATGTTTGCTTGGGATGAGTTTGTTTGGATTGCTGGCTTTGTCGCTATCGAAATGAATATTGTTGAATGGCGCAATGAGATCAATGAAGCTGAAGTTTAGCGCTCAACGCGTATAGGCGCGGTAGTGAGGGGGCGGGGCTACTACTAGTCTCTATTCTAAGACTAAAATCAAGAGAGTATCTGTTGCAAGTATACGATAATATAATCATTGGGGGTGGCCACAACGGTCTGATCTGTGCCACTTATCTCGCTCAAAAAGGTCAATCAGTGTTGCTGTTAGAGGCAACCGATGGTCTTGGTGGGTTAGCTACCACACGTGAATTTCATCCTGGTTACAGAGTATCAGTTGCTCATAGTTTGAGTCATTTTTCAGAGTCTGTAGTAAAACAATTAAATTTGCTTGATCATGGTTATAAGCCCAGCAGCGATACTCTTGATACTATTGGTTTGAACCTGGATGGCGAGCATGTAGTGGTCTCTGGAGGGCAGGTCAGCGGTGTCGATAGCGCAGATCAGAAAACCTATACCGACTATCTGTCACTGCTGAAGCGCTTTGCCAAGATGTTAAAGCCATTTTGGCTGAAAACCATGCCTCGCATTGGTGATAATAGTCTTCCTGATCTCATAACATTTGGGCAACTGGGTCTTAAATTACGGCTTTTGGGCAAAAAAGATATGGGCGAGTTCATGCGCGTGGCTACGCTACCCGCACGTGACTTGATGGATGAGAATTTTAACAATGATCTACTAAAAGCCATTCTCAGTTGGGATGGCCTTATTGGATCCAAGATGGCGCCGCGATCGCCCAATGCAACCCTGTTAAACATGCTTTACCGCATGAGTGGCCAGCATCATGGTGCTCATTCATTGCCAGAAGGAGGTATCGCGAACTTAATTAATGCGCTGCACAGTGCTGCGCTGGACGCTGGGGTTACCGTGCAAACCGGTGCTTTAGTTAAGCGAATTATAATTGAAGGGAGTTCCTCTGGATTGGCCGCCACCGGCGTTGAACTTGCTGATGGAGCGCTTATCTACGGAACTCGCGTAGTATCTTCAGCAGACCCCAAACAGACATTCCTAAACTTGGTGGGCGCTAAGAATCTAGAAATTGGTTTCACTAACCGAATTAATCGACTGCGATGCGACGGCTATGTCGCCAAGTTACATCTGGCGCTGGATGGCCTGCCACAGTTTACTGGTGTGGATATTCCTAACGGACGCATGATCATCGCGCCAAAATTAGATGCCATTGAGTTTGCCTTTGACGATGCTAAATATGGTGGATACTCTCAATCGCCGGTAATGGAAATTATGATTCCCAGCCTAAGAGATCAATCGTTGGCGCCGAATGGCAAACAGGTATTGTCTGCTCATGTTATGTACGTTCCCCATAAACTCAAAGGCGGCTGGACAGATGAGGCACGCCAACATTTATATCAACGTTTGATTGATACCCTAGAGTCTTATGCCCCAGGCATCGAACAACAGATTATCCATGGGGAGCTTTTAACGCCAGCGGATTTAGAGAAAACCTACCACCTTAGCGGTGGCCATTGGCATCATGCTGAATTGTCGATGGACCAAATGCTGATGATGCGGCCCACCTATGAGGCGGCCCAGTACAGTACTCCAATTCCCGGGCTCTATCTCTGTGGTGCGGGCAGTCATCCCGGTGGGGGATTGATGGGTGGCCCTGGCCATAACGCTGCTAAAGAAATTATCGGGGCGAAGAAATAGCGATGAAAAAGTATGATGCCATTATTGTTGGCGCTGGGCACAACGGACTAACCAATGCCGCCTACTTAGCTAAAGCCGGTCTTGATGTGCTAGTTGTTGAGAAGAATGAGTACATTGGTGGTGCTGCGGTGACTCGTGAAATGCATGACGGTTGGTTCTATTCAAGTTGCTCCTATGTGTGCAGCATGATGCGTCAGACTATTCATCGCGACCTTAACCTGACCAAACACGGCCTTGTATTGGTTCCTTATTTAGGGACGGTGGTATTTGCTGATAACGGCGATACCATGACCAGTTACCACTCTGAAGAGGCCGAGTACAATCAACTGCGCCGTCGCTCTCCCCATGATGCGGATGCGATGTTTCGGTTCCAAACTGATCTTGGGCGCTATGCCCAACTCATTCGTAAAACATTACTGCGCACTCCGCCGGACCCAACATCATTCAGACCGCGAGATATTAGAGAGCTATTGTGGTTGGCTAAAGAATTTTGGTCACTCGGCGAGAAGGAACTCTACGAGTACATCCGTTTTTTCACCATGAGCGCCGCTGATTTTCTTGACGACTACTTTGAAGATGACCTGCTAAAAGCCGCCATGGCTAGCCCCGGCGTTATTGGTACGGCCTTGGGGGTTTACTCTCCAGGGTCTGCGTACATTTTACTGCACCATGTTATGGGTGATGTTGACGGCAACGTGGGTGCCTGGGGTTTGGCAAGAGGTGGCATGGGCGCGATTTCCAACGCCATAGCGGGCGCTTTGCAAGAGCAGGGTGGCGAGATCCGGACCAACGCTGGCGTTGATAAGATTGTCGTTAAAAACGGTAGGGCTACTGGGGTGGTGCTAGATAACGGTGATGAGCTGCAGGCTAATATTGTTGTATCTAATATGGATGCCAAGCGGACCTTTACTCAATGCATGGACAAAAATGATTTACCACCGGGCATCTATGAAAAAGCGAAAAACTTTAAGATTAGAGGCTCATCGGGCAAGGTCAATATAGCGCTATCTAGCTTACCTAAATTTAATAATGTGGCGGATAATCGGTATATTAACCGTGGTGGGCAGGGTTTCGTCGGTTCCATGGAAACCATGGAGCGCGCCTATGACTGTTGGAAGCACGGCCGTTGGTCTGAAGATCCTTTTATAGAGTCAGTCATACCCTCAGCTTGGGATCCTACCGTGGCGCCGCCGGGTCAGCATTGGATGTCTAATTTTGTGCAATATTGTCCGTCACAGTTGGCTGATGGACCCTGGACACCCGAAAAGCGAGATGCTTTCGGCCAGACCGTTATCAATAAAATAGAACGCTATAGCCCCGGCTTTAAAGATTTGATTGTCCATATGGAAGTGCGTACTCCTCACGATATAGAAGCAGAAGTGGGGCTTACTGAGGGTAATATTTTTCAAGGTGAGTTAACCATTGATCAGTTGCTGTTCAATCGTCCTTTTCCTGGATATGCCCAGTACCGTATGCCGATTAAAAATATGTATATGTGCGGTTCCTCTACTCATCCGGGGGGAGGGGTTTCCTCTGCCTGTGGTGCCAATGCAGCGCGGGAAATACTCATCGACTTAAAGCGCCCCAATACTGTGCCAAAGGATGATTTTTACGATGAATAGTAACCCAGAAGTCAATGACCCCTTTGCCGGTGAGCGATTAAAGGAAAGTCATTTTCATCCTCGCCAGGCGTTATTGAACCTTCGTGATGCTTGGTCGAGTTGGAATGGCTACAAGTTTGCTGACTACTATTATGACGAGGAGTATGAGTACTTCTGTGTGCGCAATAGTTGTGCGACCTATGACATTTGTCCGATGCAAAAGTATATCGTCAGCGGACCTGATGCCGAAGCGATGTTAGATCGAATGGTGACTCGAGACCTCACTAAGCTAAAAGAAAATAGAGTGACCTACGTATGCTGGTGTACGGATGAAGGCCGCCTTATCGATGATGGAACTATTTTTAGACTGGAGGCTGATCGTTTCTTGCTAACATGCGGCAGTCCGTCACTGGCCTGGTTGCGCAAGAGTGCCTTTGGCTTTGACGAACTGCAGATCACCGATATGTCAGATACTATTGCTGCGCTATCGCTTCAAGGACCCACCAGCTGCGAAGTGCTGAAAAAAATGGGTTTGGTTGGTATCGAAAATCTAAAACCGTTCTGTATAGCTCACTTCCCATTTGCTGGCAGTGAAGGTACGCCATTAATGGCGTCGCGAACAGGTTTCACGGGTGATCTAGGCTATGAACTTTGGATCTCTCCCGACTTAGCCTTGGCTTTTTGGGATGCTCTTTACGCCGCAGGGGAAAATTATGGTATTCAACCCTATGGTGAGGCTGCTACTAACATGGCGCGCTTAGAGGCCGGCTTTATTATGCCTGGAATGGAGTTTAATGAAGCGTTAAAAACCATTCATTTTCAGTACGACCAAACTCCGTTTGAGTTGAGTTTAGACTGGCTAGTGGACTTTAAAAAGCCACACTTCAACGGCAGAAAGGCGCTCTTAAAAGCGCGTGACCAAGGGGCTGAATATACCTTGATAAAGCTGGATATAGAGGGCAATAAACCGGCAGAGGAATCATTTTTGTACTCTGATCAGGACTGCAGCAAAGAAATTGGCTATGTCACCTCGGCGATGTGGTCGCCGGTGGTCAAGGCGAATATAGCACTGGCAATGGTTGAGACCGCAGCCCTGAAAGGGAGTATCTGGGCAGAGATTTACTATTCCAAAGAACTTCGTCATCACAGCAAGGTGGCGAAGTGTACAATTCAAGAGAAACCATTTTGGGCGCCAGAGCGCGCCAGAGCGACGCCGCCAGCGGCTTTTTAAAATTCAGGGGTAGTTATGAAACGATCCATTGCTTATGTCGATTCTGTTTATTTGGGTGGGGAAGGGGATGATCTAGGCAAGGATGCTTGCCAATCACTGGACGCGCAACTGTCCGGTTTTGTTGGGGATCGCCATGCTTCTTTTGAGAGAGAGGCCTGGTCTGGCGGTGATAAGCAGGCCGAAGGCACCAGGAGACGAAATGAACGTCAATGGTGTGCTGTGTCGGCTGAAGAATTAGCAGAAATTAGTTTAGCGATGGATCTAAAAGAACCTCTCACTGCCGGAAGCTTAGGTGCAAATCTTTGTTTTTCCGGTGCTCCGAATCTCTCCCATCTACCCAAAGGTAGTATCCTACGATTTCCCTCAGGTGCCGAGCTAATGGTTGAAGAATATAACCCGCCGTGCCTCCCGATGGGCGAAAAATTGGCTGCCATACATGAAACCAATAGTGGTAAAAAACTACTGGACGGCGCTTTTTCTTTGGCGGGTAAATGCCGAAGAGGTGTTGTCGGCGTGATCGAGGTACCCGGTATGATTAATGCTGGCGATGCGGTTGAGGTGATACCCTACAGGTCACCGACATGGTTGTAAGGGTAGGTAATCAGGTCTCGTACCCTAAATTTACAAAGTAGGCGCTCTGCCTATAAAACTAAAAAGTATTCAAAATCATCTGCAGGCCTCGACGTAGGTACCTTGCTCGATGAGGGCTGGGCGGCGGCTTGACTGCTGCATTCAAGCGCCAAAATTCGATACCACTTTTGTGTATTTTAAGCTTAGCTCTGCAAAATTTTGCTACTCTTATAGAGTATAAATTCAGCCTGTATTCAACGTTTATAATTCAGTTATACTAAGACAGATAGAAGTAAGAGTCTCAGTGAGGAGTGAAGAAATATGCGTGCCGCAGATTTTGTTGATAGCTACTTTGATGCGTGGAATCACTGTGATGCTGAAGGTGTTGCGGAACACCTCGCTAAAAATGGCACCTTTTGTGATATGCCGCTGCATCAGCAATTCTCTCGCAACGAACTCGTGGCGAATCTGGCTGCTTTTTTCGCCTCTGAGAAGCATCGCTATGAGCTTACCGGAGAGGTTCTCTCCAGTGACAGTTCAATTGCCTTTCAGTATAAAATGTCCTCAGCTAACCCTAAGTCCCAAGATTGGTGGGGCGCAGAATTTATAACCTTTAACGGTGGCGGAGCCTTGCGGATTACCGACTATTATGATCCGACTCACTCACTGAGTTCACTAGCGACGGTTATCGGCGGTATAGCAACACCTAAATATGCTAAATCAGGCCTTGATGAGCAGAAGATAGAAAGCTACAAACATCAGTTAGTTGAGTTAATGGACAAGCACAAGATCTATCTTGACCCTGATATAACCTTACCCAAGTTGGCTGCGATGGTCGATTGTTCGGTTAATCATTTGTCTCAGGCTGTGAATTCTGGCTTCAATATGAGTTTCTTTGATTTTTTAAATAGCTACAGAATTCAAGAGGCAAAGTCGATTTTTCTGCGTCGCGACGGAATGGCGCAATCGATATTGGATGTGTCTTTTGCGGTCGGATTTAATTCAAACTCGGCATTCTATACGGCTTTTAGAAAGTCCACAGACCAGACTCCGGCGCAATTTCGTCGAGCCGCAGACCTGCAGGCTAAATAGTCACTCGCACCGGCTCGGTACTACTATTGGGTAGGGCCTACCTCTGCCGATAGGGTAGGTTGTTTATCGAAGGATTATTTGGGATAAGAGCACTGGTCCTTGGATAAAAAATATCATCATTTGTGGGAAACTTATGATCTTACCCCAGTCACACACCCGGTCTTACTATGCTGACAGCGTTAATCAACCTATCGATTATGCGCCGCTTGAAGGTGCGGTAAGGGCTGACGTATGTCTTATTGGGGCTGGATTTACCGGGATATCCACCGATCTGCACCTTGCTGAACGCGGGTTTAAGGTTCATATTGTTGAGGCAAACAAAGTTGGTTGGGGCGCTTCGGGGCGCAATGGCGGACAGATGATCGGTGGAATTTCCGGTGACAGAAAAATGGCATCTGCCCTAGGCGTGGAGGGAGAGCGCATACTTTATGGTCGCCCTAGGCATGATGTACTACAAGTTAGTTGATCGGCTCTAGGGGAGCAATCATGAGATTAAAATGGAGTTATAAACGTGGCTATAGACTCGCAAGTATTGTTCAATAATCCGTACCTTAATCAGTGGAGATTATTCTTCATTGGCTCAGCCATCATCAGCCTAAGCACTCTGCTGACCATGGTGCAGTTAGACCTTTCTTCTGCGGAGGCCATTTCATACATGATCCAGTACACGGTGCGCTGGGCGGTACCCTTTCTATTTTTGGTATTTATGGCGTCCTCACTCCAGGTCATTCGTCCTAGTCTTTTTAGTCGATGGCTGGCTAGAAATCGCAAGTTTTTGGGGCTTTGCTTCGCCTCAGCTATGGCTTGGCAGGGTTTATTTATTTTGTGGCTTGTCAATAGTCACAGTCACTACTATGCCGAAGAGGTCTACAACCTTAGCGATACTGTCGAAGGTCTGGGTGGGTATCTTTTTTTGTTGGCCATGGTCGTCACGTCCTTTAACTTTGGTCGCAGTCGTTTAACCACCAAGCAGTGGCGTAATCTACATAAGGTCGGCATCTATTATCTTTGGGCGTACGCCTGGGGTGTCTATTGGTATGAGCTTTATTATTACGGTTCTCTTGAAACTATTGACTATGTATTTTACTGGTTTGGTTTTGCTGCCTGGGGTGTACGCATGTTGGCTTGGAGTAAAAAACAACAAAGAAAAGTGGTCAATAAGGCCAAGACTAACTTGAAATCTTCGGTGTGATAGGGGTTAAGTTATGAAAAATCCTGATTATTATTTGGGCATGGATCGCCCGATCACTCGACGAGATATGTTTAATGGATTGGCGGGATTAACATTAACTGGCTTAATACCGCAGCTAAGTTGGGCCGAGCGCTCTAGTTTACCAAAGCCTGAAGACTTGATTGATGCGACCTATTATCCCCCAGGGCTGAGCGGCTTGCGCGGCAATCATGAGGGTTCCTTCGAGGTGAGTCATGGACTGGCGCGCAAAGGTCAGACCGACTGGGGGCCAGTGCAGTCAGGGGCAAACTTTGTCTATGATTTAGTGGTAGTGGGCGGAGGTATTAGTGGACTCTCAGCGGCCTATTTTTACTGTAAAAAACATCCTGATGCGCGGGTTCTTATTCTCGATAATCATGATGATTTTGGCGGCCACGCTAAACGCAATGAATTTGAGGTCAATGGTCGGACATTGATCGGTTATGGGGGCGCCCAGACTATGCAAGAGCCCTCAGGCTATAGTCTCATTGTCAAAGATCTACTGGGTGATCTTGGTGTTGAACCTAAGGTGTTTGACACAGCCTATGACCAAGATTTTTTTAAACGACATAAACTGGGTGCAGGCATCCACTTTGATGCCGAGGTATGGGGTGATAAGCGAATGGTACCCTACGATTTAGGTCCATTTCATGACTACTTGATGGTCATGCCATCACCACTATCCGCCAAAGAGGCGGTAGATGAAATGCCTATTTCCGCCGAAGCTAAGACACAATTTGTCGGTTTGCTGACCGAGACAGATGATCGACTTTCTGAAATAGCGAAGGCTGATAGGTGGGACTATCTTTACAATATTAGTTATCGCGATTTCCTCGTTAAACATCTAAGTATCAGTGAAGCCGAGGTGCTAGGCGTCTTGCAGGATCTGTCTATTGACTCAGGGGTCGGTATTGATTCGATTAACGCACTCAGCGCGATGTCTTATTCAGGTTTGCCGGGGTGGGGTGCAACAGGGTTACCTGAGTTAGAGTCAGATGAGACATATATTCACCACTTCCCTGATGGTAACGCGTCTATTGCTCGGCAGTTGGTGCGCAAGATGATTCCGGCAGTGGCCCCTGGTGACAGTATAGAGAGCCTTATCACCGCGCGCTTTGATTACTTGCAGCTTGACCAGGCAGACAACAGGGTGCAACTGCGCTTAAATAGCACGGTGACTCATGTACAAAACAGTAGCGATGCAAAAAACACTAAACAGGTAACAGTGTCCTATGTGCAAAATGGACAGGCTTATCAGGTTAAAGCCAGAGGATCTATTCTCGCATGCAACAATAGTATGATCCCTTTTCTGTGTCCTGAACTACCAGAGGCGCAGCGAGAGGCCTTGGCTTTTCAGGTAAAAATTCCTATTCTCTACACGACAGTAGCACTGCGTAACTGGAAGGCGTGGAAGAAACTAGGTATTGGCGCCACGGTATGCCCCGGTAGCTATCACATAAATGCCATGCTCGACTTTCCGGTGAGTCTTGGTGATTATCGCTTTTCAGAAACTGAAGATCAGCCGGTAATAGTTCATATGGAACGATTCCCTCATCGTTATGGTGAAGACTTAACTGCGCAGCAGCAATATCGGCTGGGTCGTTATGAATTACTGACTACTCCGTTCGACGTTATCGAGCGCAATGTGCGCGGCCAGTTACAGAGTATGCTGGGTGAGGGAGGATTTGATGCCGCAGAGGATATCGTTGGCATTACGGTTAATCGCTGGTCTCACGGGTATTCCTATTGGTACAACCCTCTGTTTGATAAAGTTTATGATGATGATGATGATCCCCGCTACCCGCATATAATTGGTCGCAAGCCCTTTGGGCGTATCAGTATTGCGAATGCTGATTCTGCCGCTAATGCCATGATGGAATCAGCGATCGAACAGGCTCATAGGGCGGTAGCCGAGCTAGGTTAACGAGTGTAAACTATAAAAAAGGAAGTCTAGCATGCAGGCAAAATCGAGCGCATTAATGCATACTGTTTTGATGAGATGGATTGGGAAAACTCTGATTTTACTCGGGCTGATCGCAAGTATTGGCTCCTTATGGAGTGAAACCGCCTGGGCTCTATATGCGCCTATTTATCAGTATCATGAAATTATGAGGCTTGTCGAAGGGCTAGTTCCATATTATCCCTTTGTGCCATATTTGCCGATGTTTCTTATCGCTGCGGGAGCCTATTTAATCGCCAAATCAAGTGCTTAGATTTTACAAGAATTGCGCGATTCAAAGGGTGACAAAATTTAATTACTAACTAAAGAATAGAAAAGGGTTTAGTCATGGATATTGGTATACCCATACGAGATTTAGGTGAGATCGATATTTCGCCGCTAAAAGAAGCCATATTAGCGGTAGATGATGATGCTTGGTTGCAAAATAGCCATCGCCAGACTACTTATGATGTTCATGATCAGACTCAATCCTTAGTAATGTTATTTATCGATACTGAGCAATGGCCTAAGCTAGAGGTGACTAAAGATACAGCCTGGGCACTGTTGTCAAAGACGGCGACACCGATTATTGATTCTATATTGAGTCAGTTTTATCCTCCTGGTGGCACTGTCGTACGCGCCATGGCTGCCAAGCTGGTTTCTGGTGGAGTCATAACACCACATTTTGATAAGCACCCCTCTTTCCATGCGGGACATCGCATCCATATACCCATCACTACTAATTCACGAGTACGATTTATGATCGACGGCAGACCGTACAAGTTTGAAGTCGGTAAGGCCTATGAAATTAATAATCAAAAGCAACATAGCGTTATGAATAAAGGAGCAGATGATCGCATCAATTTTATTTTTGACTATATTCCCCCAGGCGCTATAGCCTCTTTAAGAACCCAATAGATATAGGGTTATGACGTTGGGTAATATATTTAGGTAGAGGTGTATATTGCCCGAATCTCAGTGTTGAGAATAACAATTGATCACATAAGGGCCAAGAGATTGAGGTACTGAATAGTCTTACTTAAATTATTAAAATGGAATAAATGCAGTCTATGATTAGACAATAGTTTATTGATAACAATGGGAATGATTATGATAACCAGACTAATTTCAGCCACAGTAGTAGCCTTATTGCTCGTTTCCTGCAATGAGCCGGTGACCTCCATAAGGTCTTCAGCTGAGATGGATCGCGCGCCTGTCGCATTTGAACAGGGCAGTTGTGAGGCCTTCGATGAGAATGGCACCGCTTTATTTGGTGATTTACACATCCACACCAGCTATTCCTTTGATGCTGCAGCTAATAGCACCGGTGCTACGCCCGAAGATGCTCACCGCTATGCTCGCGGTGAGGAAATACCTATTTTCCCGATTAACGATATGGGCGTTGCGGTTGGGCGAACAAAAATTGATCGGCCATTAGACTTTTTGGCAGTGACCGACCATGGAGAATTTTTAGGTGAGCGAGCTCTTTGTCGTACGGCTGGTTCTCCCGTTTACGATACAAAATATTGTTCAATCTATAGATCTAGTCAGCGCCAAGGCATGATACTGTTGGGTACGGTTATTACTACCGAGACACCCGTAAGAATTCCTGAGATCTGTGGTGCAGATGGTGGTCTTTGCCGAGATTATGCCCAGTCGCCGTGGCAGGATATTCAGGATACTTCTAATAAGGCCAATACTCCCTGTGAATTTACTAGCTTTGTCGCCTATGAATACACGGGCACCCCGGGTACCTCCAACTATCACCGCAATGTGATTTTTAGGAATGATTCAGTGCCTGAACTGCCCGTAAGTTACATAGATGCGCCGATCGATAGTAAATTATGGGCCGCCTTAGATGCGGTTTGTGACGCTGAAAACGGTTGTGATTATTTAACCATTCCACACAACTCCAATTTAGCTAACGGGCGTATGGCGCCTTATATGCAATTGGAGGACACTACGGCGGCAAAACGCGCCTACGCACAAAGTCGATTGAAGCGCGAACCGATCATGGAAATTTTCCAGCATAAAGGTGGCTCTGAATGCATTAATGGTTTGAGTTCCGTATTTGGCGCGCCAGATGAGCTTTGCGAGATTGAAGCAGTTAGGCGCATGGGTGAAAATAAAATTTATATGACTAGTGATTTAAGCTCCTCCTCTGAGCTTGCCATGATAGAGGCATCTAAAGTGACGGTGGAATGTCCAGAGGGCACTATTGGCACTTACGGAATGCTTGGCGCTGGTTGTGTTCATCCGACAGATTTTCAAAGGTCGGCCCTCTTAGTGGGTCTTAAAGAAGAGCAAGCCATAGGACTCAATCCGGTCAAGTTGGGTATTATTGCGGCTACAGATACCCATTCAGCGACCTCTGGTGGTGTTAAAGAATCAGCTTGGGTAGGCGCTGTTTCAGGCGAGGCAAACCCAGCGCAGCGACTACAGTCAGGATTATTAACCAGTGGCATTGACGGTAACCCAGGCGGTTTAGCCGGCATTTGGGCTGCTGAAAATACTCGCGATGCGATCTTTGATGCAATGTTGCGAAAAGAAGTCTTTGGCACCTCAGGCCCAAGAATCAGACCGCGGTTGTTTGCCGGGTGGGGGTTTGATAGCAACCTGTGTCAGAGCAACGACATGATCACTCAGGCTTATGCTGGTGGTGTGCCGATGGGTGCTGATTTAATCGCTTCTGATGAGCCCGGAAAGCCGATGTTCTTGGCTTATGCAGCTAAAGACCCGGATGGTCAAAAGCTTCAGGAATTACATCTCATTAAAGGGTGGATAGATTCCCTAGGCAAAATGAATACTCAGGTCATACCTATAGCAACCGAACAGGCAGGTGCAGATAGTCTTTGTAAGGTCTATACCGATGACAACTTTGATTCAACCCAATCAGCTTATTACTACCTGCGTGCAGTGGAGCCAGAAACGCCTCGCTGGCACACCTATGATTGTGCCGCCATCGCAGAAGTTGATCGCCCAGAGGTTTGTACTAATGGGCAGTATCCAAATATGATTCGAGAAATGGCGTGGACCTCACCCATATGGTATCAGGGACAGTAGAGGCCTATTTTACCAGCAAAGGTTACTGAGATTTAACTGCACTACTTTGTCCAGTGCCAAGCAATTTATTTACGTCGATCTACCCAACCCCTTCATTGTTGAAGTCCACGCGGGGCTGGTGATAGAGAAACAATTAGGCTGGATTAACCTCGTCGAGGTGACGATTTGGCCGCCTATTCTTTTCGCTATTGAGGTAATCATTTGATTGCAAGACAGCAAGGTGAGTGAAGACAGAGTGTTTAAACTACTGGCCAGTACCAACCTTGTTTTGTGCGCTGTATGGTGGGGGGCTATTGGTTACTGAATCTATCGAACAGATTATAGGTTCGCCTAGTATGAGTCATTATGGATTGCTGGCGGTGCTGCAATCCAAATGAATGTTGTTGGGTGGTGTGATAAAATTGGAGAGTCAGAAAAATAATAGTTATTTACATAAAATAAGAATCTTACTTGCTCTTTATACTGTGTTAATAAGACGAGCTCGTTGGACATCGGTACAGTAATTTCGGAAAACCTATGTAATAGCTCTGTTCCTAAAATATAGAAAAAGTACCCATATTTATGTCTAAAAATGCCTGTCGTTATCTATTACTAGTCACTCTAGGTTACTTAATGGTGCCTGCTGTCTATGCGGCCATCACAATTGACGGAGAGCTCGATGAGCCAGAGTGGGCCAATGCTAGGGTTTATACCGATTTTGTTACCGTGGAACCACTTACCAGTGATCCGGCTAAATATGCCACTGAAGTGCGCATGATTACCAATGAGGAGGGTATTTTTGTTGGGTTTCGCAACTATCAGCCAGCAGCGGTTAAACGAGTCAATAGACGTTTTGCGAGAGATGCCCAGATCGAATCCGACCACAATGTTGTTAGTATCGATTTTGATGGCACCGCTCAGTCTGGTTATGACTTTACCGTAGGTTCGGCTAATTCTAGGCAAGACGGTATTGTTGGCCATCAGACTTATTCGGGTGACTGGGACGGCATCTGGTATTCGCAAACATCGAGTGAAGCAGATTATTGGTACAGCGAGATTCATATCCCTTGGACCGTCGCTCCAATGTCAGAGGCTGAAGAAGGTGTGAAAAATATGGCAGTGTGGTTTTCACGAGTGGTCTTTAATGAGTCCTTGCGTTTTGCCTTCCCCAACGCCTACTACTCCCGAAACACCTTTATGGAAGACTGGCACCCAATAGAGGTTAAGCAGGTAAAAGCGTCTACCTTGGACTGGTTTCCTTATGCCAGCTACAACCATAATCTGCGCAGCAGTGACGATACTGATGCAACTGATAATACCAACGTTGGTCTGGACTTTATTTGGCGGCCCAATAGTAATACTCAATTAACGGGGGCCTTGAACCCGGATTTTGGTCAGGTTGAGAGTGATGATTTAGTGGTTAACTTTTCTGCCTTTGAGACGTTTGTGAGTGAAAAAAGAGCGTTCTTTACTGAAAATCAAGGTCTGTTTAATAGCGCCCAACCCAATGACGATGTTGTTCTTTACACCCGTCGCATCGGTGCCGGTGTCGATGAAGGCTTATTAGATGTCGATGTCGCGGCGAAGTTGACGCTTTATGGCAAGACTGTGGATATGGGCCTTTTTGTTGTTAGTGAAGACACCTCAGGGGAGAGTGCTGGCGGTGAATTTGTCTCCAGTAGAATCCAGAGAAAGTCTGATAATTTTACGGTTGGGCATCGATTAACTCATGTCACGCGCGACTTGTTAGAGCGTGAGGCAACAGTTCAAGGGGTTGATTTTAGGTGGGAATCCAGTGATAAAGTAACAGTGTCCGCGCAAATTTTGCATAGCGCTATCCACCAGAACGCCAATGATAACAACGACTATCAATCGGTTGACCAACAAGATTATGCAGGCTGGGTTAACTGGTCTTATGCACCCAGTGATGAATGGTCCCATGCATTGTATTTCTCTCATTATGGCGATGATTTTGAAATGAATGACATGGGCTATATGAGGCGAAATGGATTTGATGAATTTTATGGTTACCATCGACATAATCGACTTAAATACGATCAGGGGACATCATTGCTGTCGGGTTCTACTGAATTTGCATATTCCTATCGAGAGAATACAGCGGGTGAACGGTTGTCTCTCTGGACTGAATTGAAATTTGACTGGGTATTTAAATCTACGCGCAAGATATCCGCAGATTTTGAAACAACATCGTCGGGCTGGGATGATCGCATCACCCGAGGTAATGAATCCTATTTTCGACCAGCAAAGTACAACGCTGGGCTGAGGTATGAGAGCCGGAGAGGTAATGATTTTGTGTTTAGCGCTAAAGCCTATACGGGCACAGAGGATACCGGAGAATTATACTATGGAGCCTTTATCCGACCGCAGTTATATCTGACTGAAACCTTAACCCTTGGCGGTAGAGTCGGTTTTAAAAAATATAGAGAATGGCTTTTGTGGGATTCTGAAGCCTCTCAGTTGGCCGGTTATGAAACCGACAGATATTCTGGTGATATTCGCTTAGATTGGTATCCCTCCAATCGTCAAGAAGTGCGTATTAAATTTCAGTGGATTGGTGTAGATGCCGAGGTTATTAATAGTTATCAGCTTGATAATAGCGGTGATCTCCAAACGTCAGGTACAGAATCCTCGAGCTTTAGTATCAGTGATACCGCATTTCAAATTCGTTATCGCTATCAACTCGCTCCTCTCTCAGATATATTTGTGGTCTACAGCCGCGGTGGATTTTTCGGCAGTGATAGTGGAGATGAAGGCCCCGGAATATTATTTAACGAGGGTTGGAGTGGGGTCCAAGTTGAATCCTTAATTGCAAAAATACGCTATCGTTTTTAGTCCTATGATTGCAGCTCCTAGCAACCTATCCCTCGGAAGTGTTATATTTCTTAATAGTCTGTTTTTGTGCGTCGGTATAATTAAGTTGTCTACTGGCAAAAATCATCCTTTTCAATATACTAAACCGTTTAGCATTAGCATTAGTATAAAACAACAATGATACCCTCAAACGAAACTGCGCTAAGAGAGTCAAAAATGATCGTAATAACTGTTAATGGTACTGAACAAAAACTACAGGTAGACCCCTCAACACCCTTGCTATGGGTACTCCGTGAGCAACTTGCACTGACGGGCACAAAATTTGGTTGTGGTATGGCTCAGTGCGGTGCTTGCACTGTGCATGTTAACGGCACGGCCATACGTTCTTGTGTCACGCCTGTGTCAGCGGTTAGTGGGCAAAAAATTACCACTATTGAGGGGCTCGCGCCGAGTAATAATGAACTTCACCCGCTTCAGCAGGCTTGGATTGAAGAGCAGGTGCCCCAGTGTGGTTACTGCCAGTCTGGTCAACTTATGTCTGCAGCGGCACTCTTGGCGAAAAACCCATCACCCTCAGATGCGGATATTGATGACGCCATGGCAGGCAATATTTGTCGCTGTGGTATGTATAGCCGTATTCGCAAAGCCATTAAGTCGGCTGCCGGGGTGCAACAGTTCGATCCCGCCCTGGTTGATTTTGTGCAGGAGGTGACCAATGGGTAAGTGGACCAGACGCGGTTTTATTAGTGCTGGCGTTATTGCCGGTGGCGGATTAATTGTCGGTGTTGCGATTCGCCCAGGCAATCGTGCCAGCGAACTGTCCAAACACGTGACAGGCGAGGGTGAAACACTCCTTCATACCTGGGTAAAGCTCGATAGTAATAATGTGGTCACGGCCATCGTTCCACACTCGGAAATGGGCCAAGGCGTTGGCACAGCGCTGGCGCAAATGCTTGCAGACGAGCTTGATGCCGACTGGAGTCTGGTCAAGTTCGAGGAGGCTCCGGCCATTAGCGAGTTCGCTAACTATCCTATGGGTAAAGCCATGCTGCTTGCCGGCGTCGACATGCCGGACTTTGTGGTTCCTACTGTCGATGGCGTTCTCATTCGTACCGCCCAAGCGCTTGATCTGCAAATTACCGGTGGCAGTCTCAGCGTTCGCACCACTGGGGCCTATGGCATGCGTGTCGCAGGTGCTGCCGTCAAGGAAATGCTGCGTATCGCGGCGGCTCAAGCTTGGCAGGTTCCAGTGGGTCAAGTGGTCGCACGTGATAGCCAGATGATTCATGAGGCGACGGGTCGAAGCGAACCCTATTCCTCATTTACGGCCGCCGCCGCAGAGATGACGCCACCCGCATCGCCTACATTGAAAACGCCCGATGAGTTTAAGATTATGGGGCAGCATGTTCAACGACATGACCTTCCTAGTAAAGTCGATGGTACTGCTACCTTTGCCCTCGATGTAAGGGTGCCTAATATGCTGTATGCCACAGTCAAGCGTGCACCCACCTTTGGTGGTGGCGTTGACAATATTGATGACACTCTGACCCGTGCGATAAAGGGTGTTGTGGACGTTGTTCGGCTTCCGCCTGCTGAATTCAGCGCATTGGTCGGCGGCTTCTCTTCTGCGGAATCGGTCGCGGTTGTTGCTGAGGGCTACTGGCAGGCAAAAAAGGGCATGGACGCGCTTAATATTCAGTGGCGTGCTACGGAGAATGATGCTGTGTCCAGCGACACTATCTTCGCGCAATTTGATAGGGATATTAGCGCCGCTGTAGATCGTCAACCTGATGTTTCAGAGGGTGACTTGGCCGCTTCCATGGCTAATGCCGCTCAAGTGATAGAAGCGGACTATCGGGTTCCCTTTTTAGCCCATACCTGCATGGAACCTCTGAATGCGACAGCTGTAGTTAAGGACGGTTTCTGCGAAATTTGGTTAGGCTGTCAGAGTCCATTAAGTTTCCGCCAAGCCGTCGCCGACTCTCTGGGTTTTGAGGTTGAAAATGTGACCTTGAACAATTGCTTTATGGGTGGTGGCTTTGGCCGAAAATCTCGAGCCGACTACGCCATTCAGGCAGCGCAGCTAGCGGCTAAGGTGGGGCGCCCCGTGCAACTCATTTGGTCACGGGAAGAAGATGTTCAGCAAGACTTTTACCGTCCAGCGGTTCAGAGTCGCTTCCGCGCAGCACTGGATGAGGCAGGCAACCTCACGGCATGGGAAAATACCTATGCGGGAAAAATGGAACCTATTGAAGCGCCTCTTATCGCTTATGCCGTTGCGGCTAAAGAGATTGGTCATGTTGCCAGTCCAACCCATGTGCCTTTAGGCGCATGGCGCAGTGTGGATCATTCCCAGCATGGGTTTTTTACCGAATCATTTATAGACGAAGTGGCCGTCGCCGCTGGCCAGGATCCTTATGAGTATCGCGCTACGCGGCTTAAACATTTACCGCGACAACTCGCTGTTTTAAGAAAAGCTGCTACCGAGGCTCAATGGGATGTGCCACTCGCGCCAGGGCGTGGACGAGGCATTGCACTGCAGGAGTGTTTTGGCTCGATCGTCGCAGAGGTCGTTGAAGTGACAGTCAAGGATGGCAACTTATCTGTTGATCGGGTAGTAGCAGTCATTGATGCGGGATATGCGATTTCGCCCGATGGAATGAAGGCGCAAATTGAATCGGGTATTATTTATGGTCTGAGCGCTGCTCTGTATGGAGAGATCACCATTAAAGACGGGGCGGTGGCAGAGAGTAATTTCCATGACTACCCATCGGTAAGAATGTCTAAGGCGCCTGTCATTGAGACGCATATTATTAACAGCGGCGAAACTATGGGTGGAGCGGGCGAGCCTGGTACACCACCGATTGCGCCAGCACTGGCGAACGCTATTTTTAATGCCACCGGCAACCGAATACGTCAGCTACCGATAAAGAACTCTACGCTTAATGTTTAACAGAAGTGACTGTTAGATTACAAATTTGCCTGTTCAATCAAGAGCGAAGAAATACTCACCAACACCGGATTGATCAGGCCATCAAAACGATGGCCTGATCAGTTGTCGGTTTTTATAGTTAAGGAAATCCTCACCCAACCTCATTGCGCTTGCTCTGTCTGAACATAATCCAGCTGGCGATGATAATACCGATGCTCACTGTGCCGATAATAAGCGTAGCCAGCGCGTTAATGTCGGGTGTCACACCCAGTTTGATTTTAGAGAAAATCACCATTGGCAAAGTACTAGCCCCAGCACCAGAGGTGAAGCTGGCGATCACCAGATCGTCCAGCGATAGAGTAAAGGCCAGCAGCCAGCCAGATAGCATGGAGGGCGCAATTAACGGCAGCGTGATATCAAAGGCCACTTGCATTGGTCTGCCTCCGAGGTCCATGGCGGCTTCTTCCATTGATTGGTCCATGCTAGCCAACCGCGATTGCACGATCACCGCGACATAGGCCATTGAGAAAGTGATGTGGGCAATAGTGATGGTGCTAGCACCGCGAGATAGAGGCCAGCCAATCAGTTCTTGTAGGCTGACAAACAGCAGTAATAGGGACAGACCAGTAATAACCTCGGGCATGACTAAGGGGGCGGCAATAAGGCCGGTAAAAATAAGACGTCCGCGGTAGCGACCCATCTGCGTCAATGCTAGCCCCGCCATGGTACCGAGAATCGTGGCGAAGGTAGCACTAACAGCGGCAATTTTGAGGCTCAGTAGAGCGGCGTTAATAATTTGTTCGTTGTTCAGTAGAGCGGAGTACCAGCGCAGTGAAAAACCACCCCAAACAGTCGCTATGGATGAGTCGTTAAACGACAATAGAATTAACATTAGTATGGGCAAATACAAAAAGGCAAAGCCAAAACATAGGGCCGAGAATATAAAACGAGATGACCTGTTCATGGTTATTTTTTCTCCTGCTGGCTGCGCTGAAACAGCATGATGGGAATAACCAAAATAAACAGCAGTACCGTCGCCACGGCAGACGCCAATGGCCAATCGCGGTTGACAAAGAATTCATCATAAAGGGTCCGGCCAATCATCAACGAGTCGATACCGCCAAGTAGTGCCGGTATGACAAATTCACCCAGCGCCGGAATAAACACCAACATAGAGCCAGCAATAATGCCTGGCATAGACAGGGGCAGGGTGGTGTCGACAAATACCTGCCAGGGTTTAGCGCCAAGGTCGGCCGCCGCATCCTGTAGGTCTAGATCCATTTTTTCTAGAGTGGCATACAGGGGTAAAATCATGAACGGTATGTAGGTATAAACAATGCCAAGATACACAGCACCGTTGGTGTAGAGCAATTCCAGAGGCGCGTCTATAAGGCCTGTGTAAGCGAGCAGGCCGTTAACCACGCCATTTTTACCCAGCAGGCCCATCCAAGCGTAAACGCGTAGTAAAAAAGATGTCCAAAACGGCAGTATCACCAGCATGAGAAGAACATTGCGCACGGTGGGTGTTGAGCGCGCTATGCCGTAAGCCATAGGGTAGCCTAATAGCAGGCATAAAAGAGTGGAAATGCCGGCAATTTTGATTGAGTTAAAGTAGCTAATCCAATATAGGTTGTCTTCGGTTAGAAACAGGTAGTTGTCGAAAGTCGCATGCAGCCAGTTTTTAGTATTAGCACCAAAATCAAATAGAGCAGTGAAGGGTGGTTGAGCAACGATGGGGTCGGCCAGGCTGATTTTAAAGACGATGCCAAAAGGGACTAAGAAGAACAAAAACAGCCACAAATAGGGCAGTCCGATGACAAAGTTGCGCCATAACTTGTCTCCCAATGGTTGGCTGTAGCGAGTTGCTTTAGGGCCTGAAAGGTCTTTCATTCGGTAAGGACCACATTGCAGCTAGCGTCCCATGATAGGTAGGCTTGATCATCCCACTCTAACGACAGCTGCTCTGAACGCTGATAGTTTTGCGCGCTGACTTGAATAACTCTGCCTGATTCACTGCGCACCCGATAAATAGAGCGGTTGCCATAGTAGGCAAGGTCTTCAACCACTCCTTTGGCAATAGTGAGGTTGTCCCCCTCGGGTCTCTCGTGGCTAATCTTAATCTTTTCGGGGCGCACACCAATGGTGATAGCACTGGCAGGGCTAAGTAATGATTCGGCAACGGCCTTGACCATAGTGCCAGTTTTATCCAGTTTGGCTTTAATATTATAACTTGCGCTGTCTTCGTTTGGTTGACAGCTTATTACAGTGGCGTCAAACAAATTAATAGTGCCAAAAAAGTCTGCCACAAAACGGTTTTTGGGGGATTCATACACCTGAGTTGGCGTGCCTGTTTGGACAAACCGACCTTGGTCCATCACCGCGAGACGAGTGGATAAGGTCATGGCCTCTTCTTGGTCATGAGTAACCACCACAAAGGTGATGCCCAGTTCGTACTGCAGATTCATTAATTCAAATTGGGTTTGCTCGCGAAGTTTTTTGTCTAGTGCCGCCAGGGGTTCATCCAAGAGCAACACCTTGGGCCGTTTGATGAGGGCGCGAGCTAGGGCAACGCGCTGACGCTGTCCGCCAGATAACTGCTGGGGTTTACGTTTGGCCAGATTAGAGAGTTGAACCAGTTCCAGCATTTCAGACACACGTCGGGTTATCTCTGGTTTGGCGACACGTTCTTTTTTCAAACCATAGGCGACATTTTGCGCCACTGTCATATGCGGAAATACGGCATAGGACTGAAACATCATATTGATAGGACGGTCGTAGGCGGGAATGCCTGCCATATCAACATCGTCAATAATAATCTGCCCGGCGTTTGGCATTTCAAATCCAGCTAGCATGCGCAACAGAGTAGACTTACCGCATCCAGAGCCACCTAAAATAGTAAACAACTCGCCTTTGTAGATATCTAGGCTAATATCGTCCACGGCCGTGAAATCATCGAATTTTTTGCTGAGACCTTTGATCTGGATAAAGGGTTTTGCCTCCGGGTCCAGCCAGAGTGTTTCCGGAACATAGGGGGTTACTGGTTGTTTGGTCTGAGTTATATTTTTGCTTATCATCGGCTATTCCATGGCGCTGTGGTTACAGTCCAGTTTTAATTTTGGTCCAAGTGCGCGATCGTTTGCGCTCTTCTTTGGGGGCTAAGATTTCGGTGGTTTGGAGTCGTAGCAATGTTTGTTCATCGGGATAGATGGCAGTGTCGGTAGTTAAACTTGGGTCCACCAAGGGTGTGGCTGACTTGTTGGCATTGGCGTAGCCAATGTAGTTACTGAAGGCTGCAATCACCTCGGGACGTAACATATAATTTAGAAACAGGTAGGCGTTTTCCCGGTGTGGTGCATCTTCAGGAATATACATGTTGTCAAACCACATACCGGCGCCTTCTTTGGGAATAATGTAATCCAAGTTAATATCGATGCCGGCCTCTGCCGCGCGACTGGATGCTACCGAGTAATCACCTGACCAACTCATGGCGATACACACCTGCTCACTAGGTAGGTCCAGAAGCATTTTTGTGGAGCTAAAATAGGTAATGTAGGGCCGTACAGCTTTGACTAAGTCCTCAACCTCTTTGAGCTGCTGCTCATCTACTGAGTTGGCAGGGTAGCCTAAATACATCATCCCAAGGGGGATAACTGAGGTTGGGTCGTCTAAAAATGAGATACCACAGTCGGCAAATTTAGAAATAATCTGTGGGTCAAATATCAGTGCTGAGCTGTCTAGGGGTGCATCTGGCATGCGCGCTTTAATCATATCTACGTTGTAGGTAATACCGGTGGTCCCCCAGGATAAAGGCACACCCTGAAGACCATTAGAAAATTTTTCATCGGCTTTGCGGACTAAGTCTTCGTCCAGGTGATGCCAGTTGGGTAGTTTATCAAAATCAATAGGATGAAAAATTCCCACAGGCGCGAGTCGCGCAGCGAACGAGGCGGCCTGTACTACGATGTCATAACCACTCTGACCGGTCATTAGTTTGGTGTCGACAATCTCGCTGGAGTCATAGATGTCATAGATCACTTCAATACCAAACTCTTTCTCGAAGTCGGTAAGCATCTTTGGGTCTATATAGTCGGCCCAGTTGTAGATATTGAGTTTTTTCGGCATGCCTTGTGCAGCGTCAATCAGGTCTTGTTCAGAGGCGATGCTCATTATTGGGACGGCAATAGCAAACAGTACCAGCCACATCTGTCGGGCCAGTTGTCGTGCAAGACCATAAGATCGCCGAGATGTCAGCACATTACATTCCTTTTAAACCTCGTTTTTGCAGTGCACGCGCAATAACCATACGTTGCATTTCGCTGCTGCCCTCCCAGATACGATCAACACGCACCTCTCGATAAAATCTTTCTACAGCATTGTCTCTGCGGTATCCTCGGCCACCCCAAATTTGCAGACAGCGGTCGGCCACACGATTAGCCATTTCGGTGGAATAGAGTTTCACCATTGAGCAACGTGCGTGGAGTGACTTTAAGTCATCACCACGATCATGGGCTTCGGCGGCTTCATAAACCATTAGCGTTGCAGCCCAGAGTTCGGTGGCGCTATCGGCCAGACTAAATTGGATGGCTTGTTTTTCAATTAGCTTTTCGCCTTGAATATCACGCTGGGCAGCCCAAGCGGCTGTCTCTTCTATCATCCGTGTGGCAGCGCCAAGCATTCGTGCAGAAATGGTTAGACGTTCATGGCGAAACCAGCTGCGGCTGTAATCCATGCCCGAGCCCTCACCACCAATTCGGTCTTTGTCAGGCACAAATACATTCTCAAACTGGTAGGTTGGGTGGTGGGATGGAAAGGTGTGAGAGAAGGCGGGGTTTTCGGTCATGGTCACACCAGGGGCATCTATATCAACAAAAAATAGAGCCTCTTCACCCTCGTCAGTTTTTGCTTGCACGAAAAAGAAGTCGGCCATATTGGCGGTGGTAACAAACCATTTTTCGCCATTGATCGAATAGCCGCCATCACAGCTTTTGGCGGTGGCGTTAGTTACCTCATAGGAACCAGACTCAGCCTCTGTGATCGCATAGCACTCACGCAAACTGCCATCCATTAAACCTTTGAGGTAGGTATCAATCTGATGTTGGCTGTCGGCACAGGCTTCAAACATCCAGTGTTGGGCCTCAGGAAAACACCAGCACAGTGCGTTAGTCACACGGCCTAGTTCTTCCCAGGCAGCTACTTGGTCAACCATGCTCATGCTCAGACCGCCGTAGGCAACGGGGGCATCCATTTTTGAAAGACCCAAGGCAATTGCCTTATTCTGCATGTTCTTGCTAACCGCTTCAGGAATTACGCCCTGATTCATTTCGGCTTCAATTTCCCACGGAATCAATTCTGCATCGACAAACTGACGAACCTTTTCCTGCCAGTCAATGGTGCTTTGCCGGTGTTGCATCTTCATGGGTTATCTCCTTTGTTTAGCTTCCCGTTTGGGTTTTAAAGTGGTTGGGGAATTGGGTAGCTAGGTAATGCATTGCTATTGATTGGGCTTGAGCTGGCTTTAGTCCTTTTGGGGTGATGAGTAAGTCTAACCATAATCCATCTGATAGGGCGGTATAACAGGTGCATACCAACTCTGGGTCAACTTCTGTGTAATCGCCTTGTTGTTTGAGCAGGGCAAACAGGTTAGTCAAATTATTAGCGATTTCCATAATGTAGCTGGCGCAAATTGAAAAGTAGGCGGGGCGAGATTTGGTCTCACCCCAGAAGGCGAACCATACCGCCAACTTATTGCGATCGATAATTTCACGACTAAAATCGAAGTTGATGTGCGCAAGAATTTTCTGTTCAGTGTTCAGTCTCTGATTATTAAATATCTTGTTAAGCCCGCTGGTGTATTCATCGGAAATGAAATTTAAGGTCTCAATCAGTAGTTTTTCTTTGCTTTGAAAATGCAGATTAACAATGCCCAGGCTCAGACCTGCTCTTTGAGTCACGTCGGCCATGGTGGTGCCAGACAGCCCTTTATCGGCGATACATTGAATAGTCGCCTCAATAAGCTGCTTTCGCCTTGCCTGCTTGGATAGCGATCTTGGGATTTTATTTAGTTCGGCTTTATTCGCTTTCATTCACCCTTCCTGTACTGGGTCTATGCTAGCTTACTTTTGCAATATGCCAAACCATAAACTATTGCTTAGATCTGCGCAACTGAATGAATAACCATTCATTTTTTGTGGACAAGAGATTTAATTTTTGGCATGCTTAATTGAATCATTAAAAAAATAGAGCGTCAGCTGACGCTAGCCAATTTTTTGGAGTGGCTTAATCTTATGAAAAAATACGACGCGATTATTATCGGGGCAGGACACAACGGCCTAACCAATGCAGCTTATTTGGCAAAGGCAGGACTCGATGTGTTGGTGCTGGAGAAAAATTCTTATATCGGTGGTGCTACGGTTAGTCGTGAGCTTTATCCTAATTGGAAGTACTCTAACTGCTCATACGTATGTAGTCTGTTGCGACCTGAAATTATCCGTGATTTAGAGTTGCCAAGACACGGCTTGCAGGTTGTGCCCTATGGCGGTGGTGTTACGTTTAAAGAAAATGGTGATTACTATGGTAACCATGCGGACCACGAGCGACTGCTGCGCGAGGTTGCTCGGCACTCAAAGCGTGACGCCAGTGCTTATGAGCGTTATGAAACAGATGTGATGAAGCAAACCCGATTGATTCGTCCGTTTTTAATGCGCACACCACCTGATCCGACATCATTAAAGCCCAGAGACCTTAGAGAGCTGAGCGTTTTGGCTAAATCTTTTGGTAGCATGGGTGAAGAGGGCCTGGCTGATACCATGCGTTTCTGGACTATGAGTATTGGTGACTTCCTTGATGAGTATTTTGAGTCTGATGTAATCAAAGCCCATTTGGCCGGTAGCGGTATCATTGGTACTGCTCTGGGTGTGTACTCCCCGGGTACTGCCTATGTATTGTTACACCATTACATGGGTGATGTTGATGGTTCTGTCGGCGCTTGGGGCTTCGCTCGCGGAGGAATGGGTGCAGTCTCTGCCGCGCTGTCGGCGTCTTTCCAGTCATTTGGCGGCACTATTCAGTGTGATGCTGAAGTTGCTCAGATAATTGTCAAAAAGGGCAAGGCCAAAGGTGTTGCTCTGGCCAATGGTGATGAGCTCTACGCCGATATCGTTGTATCAAATCTTGATCCCAAACGAACTTTCTTGAAAATTATGGACGAGGGTGATCTGCCAGCGGATGTAGTCAAAAAGGCCAAGAACTTTAAAATTCGAGGCTCATCCGGCAAGCTTAATATCGCGTTGGATGGTCTGCCGACCTTTACCGGTCTGCCGAAAGATAGTCCACTTTGCTTGGGAGAGAAGCACTTCAGTGACTCCCTGCCCAAAATGGAGCGAGCCTACGATGAGTGGAAAGATGGCACCTGGTCGAAAGACCCCTATGTGGACATGCTAATTCCCACTCAGATTGACCCTACTATGGCGCCTCCGGGTAAGCATATGATGTCAGTATTTGTGCAGTACGCTCCACCAAAAATTCATGGTGGCGATTGGACTGCTGAAGACAAGGCCGGTTTTGAAAAAACCGTGATTGATCAGATCAGCAATTACAGTCCTGACTTTAAAGATTTGATCTTGCACTGTGAGACGCGAACACCCCAGGACATCGAAAACGAGGTTGGCCTGACTGAGGGTAATATCTTTATGGGTGAGTTGACCTTTGATCAGTTACTGTTCAATCGTCCATTCCCCGGTTATGCCCAGTATCGTGGGCCAGTACAAGGCATGTATATGTGTAGCTCGGGCACTCATCCAGGGGGCGGTGTGATGGCTGCACCGGGTGCCAACGCAGCACGGGAAATACTCATGGATCTCAAGCTAACCAACACTGTGCCTGGAGGGTATGACGATGATTGATCTTACTAAGAACTATGATGTCATTGTTGTTGGTGGTGGTCACAATGGCTTAATTTGTGCAACCTATCTGGCTAAATCTGGCCGTAAGGTATTAGTGATTGAAGCCAATCAATCTCTGGGTGGCGCCTCTGCCACTAGTGAGTTTAGTGATCAGTTCTCGGTTTCTTCCTGTGCCCAGTGGCTGTTCCAGTTAAACCCCGTTGTCGCCTCAGATATGGGCTTGAAAAAACAGGGTCTTGAGCTTGCAGCCCGAGACCTCAACACCATTGCGCTGGCTGAAGATGGTAACCATTTGATCATCGATGGCGACAAGCTCGAGGGCGCAGGGATATCTGATGAAGACCGTATTGCCTTTGTAGCCTTTAATAAGCAAATACTTAGGTTCGCTAAGCTGTTATCTGGCGCGTTTAACCGTCGAGCGCCGAAACTGGTTGAGAGTAATCTTACTGACCGTATCACGCTGGCTAAGCTAGGTCTGGGCATGAAAATGCTCGGCAAGGACGATATGAGTGACCTCATGCGTCTAGCGTTGATTAATATTTATGACGTCATGGAAGAGAACTTCGATAATGAGCTGTTAAAGGCTGCCATTAGTCTTGATTCACTGCTAGGTTCACACATGGGTCCGCGTTCACCGAACACAGTGTATGGTTACTTTTATCGTCGCATGGGTGATATATTCGGCTTCAGTGGCCCCGCAGTGGTCAAAGGCGGAATGGGCGCAGTAGGCGAGGCGATGGCTAAGGCTGCTCGCGCGAGCGGTGTCGATATTGAAGTAGGGACTGCGGTTAGCAAAATTAATATCGCGATTGATCGAGTCACGGGTGTCACACTAGCCGATGGCCGAGTGGTTGATGCCGGGTTGGTCGTATCTAATGCAGACCCTAAAACGACGTTTAATAAGTTAGTTGGTCTGACCAATATTGAGACTGGCGTTGCACGGCGGGTCAAATCTATGCGCATGAAGGGCGACGCCGCTAAGTTGCATATTGCTTTGGACAGCTTGCCAAGCTTTACTGGGCTTAGTGAGCAGCAGATGGGTCAGCGCTTGTTAATTGCGCCGAGCATGAACTATATCGAAAAAGCGTTTAATCACTCCAAGTATGGTGAATATTCAACGGCACCAGCCATGGATATTAGTATTCCAACGATACATGATAGCAGTCTCGCTCCAGCGGGTAAGCACGTGATGTCGGTCATTGTCCAGTTTGCCCCCTATGAGTTAAACGGTGGCTGGGATGATGAGAATAAGGAAGAGTTTAAACGGTTGGTCATTGATCGTATTGCTGATTACGCTCCGGATTTGAAAGATAAGATTATCGCTAGCGAGTTACTCACCCCGAGTGATATTGAAGCGCGATTCCACATACAGGGTGGTCATTGGCATCACGGCGAGATCAGCCTTGATCAGATATTAACTATGCGTCCTTTCCCTGGAGCTTCCCAGTACGGAACCTCAGTCGACGGTCTATTCCTGTGTGGCGCTGGCACTCACCCTGGTGGTGGTGTGATGGGCTTAGCAGGTCACAATGCGGCAAAAGAAATTATTAAGCGAGGTAAATCAGCATGATTCCACATGACGAAACTATGATGCTTAAAACACCTTTTTATTCTCGTTGTCTGGCAGCCTGTGAGATCAATATGTGGGATGACTGGAAGGGTTATACGACCCCTCAGGCCTACACCAGTGTTGAGCAAGAGTATTTTGCAGTGCGAAGTAATACTGGGGTGTTTGATATTTCTCCGATGATCAAATACCGCTTTACCGGACCAGACGCGGGCGCTTACCTCAATCGCCTGCTAACACGAGATATCAGAAAGGTTGGTATCGGCCGAGTGGCTTACACGGTCTGGTGTGATGATAAGGGTCAGGTGATGGACGACGGCACCATTTTTCATCTCGCTGAAAATGATTATCGTCTCTGTGCTTATGCCCGATGCCTTGACTGGTTGATGTGGTCAGCAGAAGGTTTTGATGTGACTATCGCTGATGAAACCGCTGAAGTGGCAGCACTGGCGGTTCAGGGCCCTACTTCCTGCGCTATTTTTAAAAATATGGGTTTTGAAGGCATCGAAAACCTCAAGCCTTTTGGGCTAACTCGCTTTCCCTTTGAGGGATCTGAAGTGATGATCAGCCGCACTGGCTTTACCGGTGATTTAGGCTATGAAATTTGGATTGACCCTTCGCTGGCAGAAACTTTTTGGGACCGGTTGTTTGAAGCAGGAAAGCACCGTGACATTCGACCCATTGGTAGCTATGCGCTAGATATGTTGCGTACCGAAGCAGGCTTTATCCAGGCAGGGGTAGATTTTATCCCCTCCGAAGAAGCGGTCCGCACCGGTCGATCGCGCTCGCCCTTTGAGTTGGGTTTAGGTTGGTTGGTGTCTTTTGATAAGCCAGTGTTTAATGGTCGAAAAGCGCTCCTTAAAGAAAAGAAAGAGGGGTCTCGCTATGCTTTTGTTTACCTTGATGTTGAGGGTAACAAGCCAGCTGAACATGCCTTTATCTATGACGGCAATAAGGAAGTTGGCACGGTCACCACAGCGGCCTGGTGCCCAACAGCAAAAACCAATGTTGCCTTTGCTCAGGTGGATGCTAAATATGGCAAGCCAGGTCAAGAGTTAGTGACGGAAATCTACTATGAGCGCGAATTGAAATGGACGCGAGTGATGGCAAAGTGCACCGTCATCGAAGGCGCCGTGTTTAATCCACCACGCAAGAGGCAGACTCCCGCAGCGGACTTCTAATGACTGCGCATTGGCTACAACCGCTTCTAAAACCTGCGTCGATTGCCGTGTTAGGCGCCTCGCAAAAGAGCGGTACAGTAGGTAATGAGATTATTGTTAATTTACGTAAGGGTGGTTTTCAGGGTGAAATTTACGCGGTCAATCCCGGCTATGAAAGGGTCGAAAATCTGCCCTGTTACCCTAGCTTAGTTGATCTTCCAGAACGGCCAGAGCAGGTCATATTCGCGATTAGTGATGAGCGTATTGAGGCGGCGCTAGATGATGTTATCGCACTGGGTATTCCTGCCTGCACTATTTTTTCCGCTTTAATTCTCTCTAATGATAGGACCCCAAACTTAAAACAACGCATTGCTCGCAAAGCGCAAGCGGCGGGCCTGTTGATTGCAGGCGCCAACGGGATGGGTTTTTACAATATTCGTGATCGGGTGCTCGCCGGCGGATTTGATACTCGCGACCACCCATTCCCCGGTAATGTGACACTGATTAGTCAGTCGGGTGCTGGTATGTCTGGCATTGTCGATTGTGAAGAGCGAATTCAATTCAATTTTGCGGTTTCCAGTGGCTATGAGTTGACCGTGTCGATGGAAGATTATCTTGACTATGCGTTAGATCTTCCAGAAACGCGTGTCGTGGGATTATTTTTAGAGACTAGCCGCTACCCTAACAAGCTAATACAGGCGTTCAAAAAAGCGAATCAGCGCAACATTCCCATCGTTGTACTTAAGGTTGGGCGGACTAATTTAGCCGCTGAGCTAGCAGTCTCGCATTCCGGCGCACTTGCAGGTAATGATAAATGCTACGACGCGCTGTTCCACAATTATGGCGTGCAGCGGGTGGAGGATATGGACCAACTGGCTGCGACGCTTATTATGTTTGCGCAGACCAATTTAACTGCCGCTGGTGGTCTGGTTTGTCTGCATGATTCGGGTGGGCAGAGGCAGTTAATTATTGACCTTGCCGATCGATTGAGCGTGCACTTAACTGACCTTCAAAATACTACTTTAAATCAACTAGAGCGATTACTTGACCCCGGATTGCCTGCGGTTAATCCACTTGATGGCTGGGGCGCTGGGGGTACTGATGCGCCAATAAAAATGGCCGCCTGCTTCACCACGCTATTAATGGATTCTGGTGCGGCTCTTGGTGCTGTGTTCCATGATCGCGGGCCCAATAGCAAGGTTTATGAACCCTATCTTGATTATTTATATCAAGCGCAGAGTGCTACCGGCAAGCCGGTTTTTCTCGTAGCCAATAGGCAAGGTAGTGGTAGCGATCAATTAGCCATAACGTCTACGCATCAAGGGTTTCCGGTAATTGACGGAGCCACTCAATTTCTGGTTGGTGCTCGCTGTCTGCTGAACTATAGAGACTTCCAGTTGCGAGAGCCTAGTCAGGTTGACAATCTTGATCAGGATAAGTGTGAGTATTGGCGCGCGCGGTTGCGGTCTGAAAATAGGGTGTCAGAAACCTTGGCCAGCCAATGCTTGGCAGACTTGGGAATTCCTATGCTGCAGAGTGTCTTGGTGAGTAACCAAGATGAATTGCAATCGGCAGCCGCTACAGTAGGGTTTCCTTTAGTGCTCAAAACTGCAAAACTGGGCATAGATCACAAATCTAATGTCGGTGGGGTGTTTTTAAACATCCTCAATGAATCCCAGTTATTAGGTGCCTACATCGATATGACTGAACGGCTTGGGCCACAAGCGATGATCGCCCCCATGGTGAATTCAGACGGTATTGAGATGATTTTAGGGATTAGTCGAGACGATCAGTTTGGGCCCACGGTGGTGGTTGGGTTTGGCGGCATGTACGCTGAGGTACTCGCCGATGTTAGCGTACTGATGCCGCCCTTTGACTCAGCAACTGTGAAAAGGGCACTGCAAAGTCTGGCCATGTACGAACTTTTGGTTGGGCCCAGAGGCGCATCTAAACTAGCTATTGATAGTTATTGTGAGGCAGCAGTAACACTATCACTTTTCGCTGTGGTCTTGGCAGATACGATGGTCGAGGTTGATATTAATCCAATAAAATTGAGTGTTGATGGATGCCTGGGTTTGGATGCCATGATGGTGTTGTCAGAGCAGGACTAAATGGGCATAAATTGGGAAAATCATAATGAACTTTGCTGCCGAGTCAGAACTAAAAACATTTATCAAAAAACACCCAGAGATCAAAATGCTGGAGGTACTAATGCCAGACATGAACGGCATTGTTCGTTGCAAGCGTATCCCTGCTAGGGAGTTTGCGACCTTTTTTCGCGAGGGTGTTAAGGGCCCGGCGTCGACCGTTTTACTCAATGTGCTAGGTGAGTTTTGCGATGAGGTAGACTTTGCCAATCTAGAGGGTGATCCAGATAAATTAATTCATCCGATCGCCAACACGCTGGCTCCGGTTACCTGGTTAAAATCTGATACAGCGCAAGTGCTGGCTACCTTTACAGAGTTGGATGGCAGCCCAGCAATGTTTGATTGCCGAAATATACTGATTAAAGCTCTGGAACATCTACAAGCAATGGGTTTAACTCCGATTGTTGCGACAGAACTCGAATTTTATTTAATTAAGAGCGGCGATGCTGCGATACCAGAGCCACTTTTGTCCAAGGTGCCAGGAACTAACATTGAGCAATCTGGTATTCAATACGCAATGCAGGAAGATCTGTGGGATAACGATGATTTCCTTGAGGATGTACGACTAGCCTGTGAAGCACAAAATGTGCCCATGACCACAGTGCATTCAGAGTTTTCGCCGGGGCAGTTTGAAATTAATCTACATCATGTGGATAATCCGGTCACCGCTTGTGATCACGCCGTACTCCTTAAACGCATTATCAAAGGGGTGGCGCGACAGTACGGCATGGCGGCAACCTTTATGGCCAAACCCTTTATGGATATCGCAGGCAGTGGATTGCATGTCCATTTCAGTTTGTATGATGGTAACGGTGTAAATGTATTTGCCGGCTCAGACTCATCTGAAGTGCCGCCAATTTCAGATAAACTGCGCCATGCTATAGGTGGTTTGGCCAAAACTATGGCTGAGGCGATGGCCATCTTTGCGCCTAATGCCAATTCTTATCGACGCCTCATCCCGGGTAATCATGCACCCTTAACGCCCAACTGGGGCTATAACCATCGAGATGTAGCCTTGCGTATTCCGGTATCTGGAGATAAAGATCGCCGAGTTGAGCACAGAGTTGCAGGAGCAGACGCCAATCCCTACCTTGTCATGACCGCTCTCGTTGCCGGGGTGCACCATGGTATCAGTCATGGTTGCGATCCTGGCGAGATGGTGCCTGAAGGTTTTGAAGTGGAAGAGGCGATCACTCTACCAAGAATCTGGTCGTTGGCTCTGGATAAGTTTGATAGCGCGACTGTTCTCCCTCAATATCTGGGCGAAGAGTACTGCCGTCTGTTTGGTACGGTTCGTCGAGGGGAATGCGAGCAGTTCTCTGCGCAGGTGTCGAATATTGATTATGATTGGTATTTGCGGTCTATGTGATCACTTCCGATGAATCATGTTAGATGCTAGTCGAAAAATTAAACAATCATTTAATTAGCTATATGCTCATTTAACTAATTATTGTATAGTATTGTTCAAGCGCAATAACCCTTTTAATAAAGCCGAAATTCAGGTTGCTACTATGAAATTTATCGCTACAGACGTGACTGATACTAAAGAGAGAATGATCGGCAAGGCCAGCGCCCAACTGGGCAAACCTGGGTTTGCTATCGATCCTTATTTCTATCGTTCTCATGTGACCTATCAAGCTGAATTAGAAAATATTATTTTCAAAAGCTGGCTTTATGCCGGCCACATTAGTCAAATCGCAAAAAAAGGTGACTACTTTTTGTTCGATATCGGTGAAGATTCAATCATCATCAGTCGAGACAATAAGGGTGAAGTTGGAGCCATGCACAATATTTGCCGGCACCGCGGCGCCCGCGTTTGTGAGGAGCCAAGCGGCAATCGCAAAGCCTTTATTTGCCCTTATCACGGCTGGGCCTACGGTAATGATGGCAAGCTGAAGTCGGCCCGAGACATGGATCATAGAAAGGGCTTTAATTGTAAGGACTATTCGCTAAAAGCCGTACGTTTTGTGGTTTTTCAGGGGATGATATTTATTAACTGTGACCCAGATGCGCCAGATTTTGCTGCGCCACTAGAAAATATTAGGACCCAATTAGGTGCCTATGATCTTGAAAATGCCAAGGTAGCAGAACGCAAGACCTATCGCATTGATGCTAACTGGAAGCTGGTTTTAGAAAACTATCTGGAGTGTTATCACTGCGCTAGTTCTCACAATCAATACGCCAAACTCCATACCCTTGAGGCCCCCTTTGAAAAGGTGAAGCCTATTAATGAGGCTATGTGGGCTAGAGCCGCAGAGATGACCGGCGTCCCTGGTATAGCAGAGGAATACTATGGTTATTACAACGATGCCGCAGCCTTTGGCGCCTGTTCTTACCACAGTCGTTATGCCCTTTACGAGGGTTGTAAAACCGGCAGTAAAGATGGGCAGCCGGTAGCGCCATTAATGGGTCACATGAAGGGTTTTGATGGTGGGGTCGGTGATTTCCAGATGGGTCCTCTCACGTTTATGCTCAATTACCCAGATCACTGCGTGCTCTATCGTTTTATTCCAAGAGGCATTACTAAAACAGACATGGAGTTGGTTTGGTATGTTAATGGCGATGCTGAGGAAGGCGTTGATTACGACAAAGATAAAGTTGTTTGGCTTTGGCATCACACAAGCTTAGAAGATGAATACATTATTTCGCGCAATAATGAGGGAGTGAACTCTCAGTTCTTTGAGCCGGGCCCCTATCATCCCGAATATGAGGATACTCTTATGGAATTTATCCGCTGGTATATGACGGCGATTGCTGGACTTAAGTCGTAACCAATTGAGAAGGGGCTCTATTGATGCTTTTAAAATTTAGTGCTGACACAAAAGAGCACGCCCCATCTTATTATGCGGCGACGGCCAATTGTCTGACCGATTATCCCGAGCTTGAAGGTCAAATAGACGCTGATGTTGCCATTGTCGGTGCTGGTTTTAGCGGTGTTGCAACAGCGGTGGAGCTTAGTGAGCGTGGTTATAAAGTTGTTCTGCTCGAGTCCAATCGAATTGGTTGGGGGGCTACAGGGCGCAATGGCGGTCAGATTATTGGTGGCTATGGACAAAACCCGAGTGCCTTTCGCTCGAACATCGGTAGCGAGGGTGTTGATATTGTTGAAAATATGGGCGTCGAGTGCGTTGATATAATTAGACAACGCATTGAAAAATACGACATTGACTGTGATCTCAAGTGGGGTTACTGCGAAGTTGGCTTAAAAAAACGTCACCTTAAATCTTACCAACAGTGGGCTGAAACAGATCCGGCCATGCAGTTGTTAGATCGCGACCAGATTAAAGAGTACGTCAATTCAGAGATCTACTTGGGTGGATACTACCGCAAAGACTGGGGGCATATTCATCCCCTTAACCTATGTATTGGCGAAGCTAAGGTTGCTCAGTCTTTGGGTGCTAAAATTTTCGAGCACTCTCGAGTAACTAGTATTACCTATGGCGAAAATCCTGCCGTGCACACCGAAAAAGGCAGCGTAAAAGCAGGTCATGTGATTTTGTGTGGCAATGCCTATATGGGGAATTTGGTCCCTTACTTAGATGCTCGAGTACTTCCAGCAACCAGCTGTATTATTGGCACCGAGCCGCTTTCGGATGAGCAATTACAGCAAACGATGGTTCGGGATGTTGCCGTTTGTGACTCCAGAACTGCATTAGATTATTACCGCCTTTCGGCAGACAAAAGACTTTTATTTGGCGGTCTCTCTAACTATTCAGGTCTAGAGCCTGCCAATGCTAAGGCCGTTATGCGAGATAAGATGATCAAGGTATTTCCCTCATTAAAGGATGTTAGAATTGATTATAGCTGGTCCGGTAAAATGGGGATCAGCGTGCGTCGCATGCCGCAAATTGGTCGTATTGAAAATAGTAATGTTCTCTATGCCAGTGGTTATTCTGGTCATGGGGTTGCTCCAACACATATGACAGGGCGGTTGCTGGCTGAGGCGGTTGATGGTGATACCCATCGGTTTGATATCATGAATAAAATGTTTCACCTTCCTTGGCCGGGCGGTAAATTACTGCGCAGACCGGCCATGGCAGTGGGTATGATGTTTTATAAAACGCTCGATGCGTTGTAAACCGAAGGATGACTAAACAGGTATTGATATTCTTGCATATGGATGATGAACATCCTGGTTATATCGGGCATTATCTTAAGCGCAACAATATCCCCTACCGAATTGTTCGTGGTTATCAGGGCGATCCCATACCCACCTTAGATGAATCGATGGCAGGGTTGGTGTTCATGGGGGGTATCATGAGCGCGAATGACGATATTCCTTGGATTAAGCAAGAAATTGAACTGATCCGAGAGGCGCTTGATAACAATGTCTCGCTGCTCGGCCACTGTTTGGGTGGTCAGTTGATTACGGTGGCTTTGGGTTATGAGGTAACGGCCAATCCGGTGGAAGAGGTGGGTTGGCACTACTGTCATAAGCAACCTGGCCGCCACACGGAAGATTGGTTGGGTGATCTTGACGACACTTTTATTATGTTTCACTGGCATTTGGAGACTTTTGCTTTACCGGCGGAGGCACAGCTTTTGTTTTCATCTGAGCACTGTCACAACCAAGCCTATTGTTATGGTGACAATGTTCTTGCGATGCAAGGCCATGTTGAGATGACTGAACCTATACTGGTTGAGTGGATAACTCAGTGGAAAAGTGTTCTCATCGATCAAAGCCCCAGTGTGCAGAATTACGTACAGATAAATGAACAATTGAAGGCAAATATTACTGCTTTAAATGAGGTCGCTGAGCAACTTTATCAGCGCTGGGCTTCCACGCTCGCCCTTTAAATACTATAGGTGAGAAAAGTGAACAGTGACGGTTATAGAGACAAGTACAATCAACATCTCTTGCATCCTTGGGGAGATCTTTCTGCTCTAGGGGAAGATGATTCCACCTCGGTGATTGTTCGCGGGGAGGGCGCCTACATATACGATGCTGAGGGCAATAGATTGCTCGACGGGCCAGCTGGTATGTGGTGCATGCAAACAGGATATGGCCGTCAAGAGATTGCCGACGCTGTTTCTAGACAAATCATGGATCTAAGTTATGCCACCTCATTCACGGTCATCAACAATCGAGAGGTTGAGCTAGCCGCACGGATTGCTGCGCAGACTCCCGGTGATTTAAATCGAATCTATTTTACAACGGGTGGCTCCACAGCAGTCGACTCGGCTCTGCGTCTGTGCCAGTTAGCAAGCAACATCAAAGGCCAGCCTCAACGTAAGCATATCATCACTCGGGACAAGGCCTATCATGGAAGCACTTACTTATCGGCGTCGATAACCGGTAAAGAGCGCGATAAAAGCGCTATGGATATTATGCGCGATGGCATTCATTTTCTGTCTGCACCTTGCCATTATTATCACCCAGAGTTTGCCACCGAAGGATTGTTTTGTGACTTTCTGGTAGATCAACTAGAGCAAAAGATTTTAGAGATTGGTGCAGACAATATTATGTGTTTTATCGCCGAACCCATTTTGGCTAGCGGGGGTGTGATAGTACCTCCGGCTGACTACAACTATCGTTGTTGGAAGATAGTTAAAAAATATGGAATTACCTATATCGCTGACGAGGTAGTAACTGCCTTTGGCCGCCTTGGGCATTGGTTTTCCTCAGAGAAGGTGTTTGGCATAGTGCCTGATATTATTATTTTTGCCAAAGGTGTGACCTCTGGTTATATCCCCATGGGTGGCTATGCAGTGTCTGAAGCTTTCTTATCTAGCTTTAGTGGTGAAAACTCGAAGGGTTGCCTTTATTCTAATGGCTTTACCTGGTCTGGTAGCCCGGTTGCCTGTGCCGCAGCACTAGCGAGTTGGGATATTATTGAAAAAGAACATTTGCTCGACAGAGTCCTTGAAATTGGGCCTTATTTTCAACAGCAGTTGCGGTCCTTGTTGGATATTCCTTTGGTGGGTAATGTCCGGGGCGAAGGGTTGATGGCCGCAGTGGAAATGACCATCGAGGGGCATAATGAGGCTGATTCGCTTGAAAAAGATTATGCCATTGGTGAAATGGTTGACCGACATTGCCAAAAGTTGGGCTTACTGGTCAGACCGTTCATTAATATATGTATTATATCTCCACCCCTTATTATCTCCCGCGAGCAGATTGATGATTTGGTATCGGCGCTACGCGGCGGACTTGAGCTAACCTTGGCTGATTTACGGCAACAGGGTGTCTGGGTAGATTAAACTGAAAAAAACACTGTTGTGGCTAAAGCCAGCATTAAAGTAGGGATTTGATATGTCTGATAACGATTTTCCTAAGAGCGTCTCAATGTTCGCCAATGTGTACAGCTATATGGGTCTACCCCTGTCACGTAACATTGAGTTAGCAGATGTTGTGGTCATGGGTATTCCCTACGATATGGGTACCACTGGTCGTGCCGGGGCGAGACAGGGCCCCCAGAGCGTGCGCTTGGCATCGGGAAACCTGCGTTGGGAAGAGAAACGCTGGCCCTGGCAATTTAATGCGATGGACAGACTCAATGTGATTGACTATGGCGATCTGGAATTTAAACCTGGCGAATCAACCTCTATGATTGAAACAGTCATTGAGCATGTGGGAGCCATTCACGCCAAAGGTAAAAAAACGCTGTGCTTTGGCGGCGACCACTTTGTCACTCTACCCCTATTAAGAGCGGCGCATCAGTATCATGGGCCATTGGCCTTGGTGCATTTTGACGCCCATACCGACACCTACACGCCAGAAGAAAATGGATCGCAAGAGTATGATCATGGCTGTATGTTCCACTACGCACCCAAAGAGGGGCTGATTGATCCTGCTCATTCAGTCCAAGTTGGCATTCGTACTGAATACAATACCCAGAGTCACCTATTTGAGGTCATAGATGCGGCTAGTGCCAATGATCTGTCCAGCGATGATATCGTTACTGCCATCAAACAGCGTGTGGGTGACATGCCTATCTATCTCACCTTCGACATCGACTGTCTTGATCCCGCCTATGCGCCGGGAACTGGCACGCCAGTAGTGGGAGGCATCACTACCGATAGGGCTCTAAAGATAATTCGTGGGCTACAGGGTTTAAATATTGTTGGTGCGGATGTGGTCGAGGTCGCACCATCTTATGATCAGGCTGAAATTACCGCTTTGGCCGCTGCCACCATCGGCTTAGAAATTCTTTATGTGATGGCTTCTCAAGTAGACTAAAGCGCCTGTCTCAAACGGTTATAGCGCTAAGGAGTATTTATAGAAGCCGGTATCGCGCACATAGCCCAAAGATTCATAGAGTGATTGACCCTGGACATTATCTATTGCTGTTTCAAGGTCAATACGTGAAGCACCAGATTCCTTAGCGTAGGCCATAGCGCGATTCATGAGGGCTCTGCCAATACCCAGTTGTCTAGCATTACTGTCTACATAAAGATCATAAAGAACCATAATGGGTGTCGCATCGACGCTACAGAATGTCGAGTAGAGCTGAGTGAATCCTAAGGCTTGGCTATCTGCGCCCCAGGCGACAAAAATCGCCGAGGTGTTGGTCTCTAGTCGCTTCCCAATATAATGTTTAGCCAAGATTAGGTCTGGTTCCTGATCATAAAATCGTCGGTAAAGATCAAATAGCACACTGACTTTATCAGCATCGTCCAAAGAGGCTCGGGTGACTTTGATGGGGGTTATTGCATCTTTGGAATCGCTGGTGGCTCGCTCTTTAGGCATGGCATAGCACCAAGGAAAAATACTTGCCAGAAAGCTTCGGCAGATATGGCGCGCATCATCACGATCGTAATCTTCGCCGGCAAATAGAATCTCACTCCACATTTCATCGGTTAGCCCAGAAATAGCATTAGCAACCGCTCGAGCGTTGATCTCTGCCTTTTTGTCGGCACTATGAATAATATCTTCGCAGAGGCTGAGAATGAGTTTGAAATTTTGCTGATCTAGAGTGCCACGTATAAGTTGGTAGTCCTCTCTACCGCGGCTTTCGGAATCAAAAGCATGCCATACGGCCATTTTCCGGTGCTCAGTAATATCTGGGTCTAAAGAGGCATCCATAATGGCGGCGAGGCGTTTAGCAGGCTCAGGGCCGGCATTTTTAAGAGCTTTGGCAATACCGCGATCGAATTCTTCGGAAACAAAGTTTAGAGTTTCAAGCAACAATGACTCTTTGCTATCAAAATGGAAGTTAACCGTACCGGCGGTGAGGCCTGCAATAGAGCTAATTTTTGCTAAGGTCAATTTGGCAAGACCAAATTCAGCGATGGCGGTAATAGTGGCATCGATAAGTAGTTTACGGCGTTCTTGATGAATGGCGGGGTTAGCTGCTGGCATTGGTTTACACTCCAATTATTGGCTCTTATTACTGCGGTATTATATGTCTGTTTAATTATCTATATGCCTGTATAGTGTTACTTAGAGTGGTTATTAGCAACAGTTATTATATTTTTAACGAGACCTCTATGCCTGGTTCAGAATTACATTGTGCCTCTTATTACGCCGCAACCACCAATCAGACGGTTGCATTTCCAGTATTACAAGGCGATGTCCGCGCTGATGTTTGCATCGTTGGCGGTGGTTTTACTGGTGTTGCTACAGCACTAACCCTAGCCGAACGCGGTTATAAGGTGGTGGTTACAGAGCAAAACTGTATTGGCTGGGGAGCCTCTGGACGCAATGGCGGTCAGATGATCGGCGGTATTGGTGGCGGTGAATCGGCGGTACTAAAGCACCATGGCGAAGGGATCGCAAAGGACCTATTCCAGATGGGCTATCGTGGCCACGAAATTATCGAGCAACGCATCAAGCACTATAAGATTGACTGTGATCTCAAATACGGTTACATGGACGTTGCGCACAAATCTCGCCATCTAAGGACACTTGATGAGTGGCAAGCAGAACTGAATGACTATGGTATGGCCGATCACCTGCGCAGAGTCAGTGGCGATGAAATGCGCGAAGTACTGGGGACTGATGCCTACAAGGGCGGACTTATCAACAATCGGAATGGCCATTTGCACCCACTCAACCTATGTCTTGGCGAGGCCAGGGCGGCGGCTGAACTGGGTGTGCAGTTTTTTGAAAACAGCCATGTTACTGAGATCATCCATGGCGATAAGCCCAAAGTTATCAGTGAAAAAGGCACAGTCACCGCCGACTTTGTGGTGTTGGCGGGTAACGCCTACACCCATCTTGAAGATAAAACCCTATCTGGCATGGTGTTTCCGGCGGGTACTTATATCATTGCCACAGAACCCTTAAGTGAGAAGGAGGTGGCGGAGATAAACCCCCTCGACATGGCTGTTTGCGACATGAATGCGGTGCTTGACTACTATCGATTGTCTGCTGATCGTCGCATGCTCTTTGGCGGGCGCTGCAATTATTCTGGTCGAGTGCCGGCCAACATAAAGGACAGTATTTTCCCTCGTATGACCAAGATATTCCCTCAATTAGCTAACAAGCGCATTGATTATCAGTGGGGCGGCAATGTCGGTATCGTGTTAAATCGGGTGCCGATGCTTGGGCGCAGCAGTAAAAATGTGTTTTATTCAATTGGCTATTCAGGTCATGGTGTCAACATGACTCATCTGGCGGGTGAGATAATGGCCGATGCAGTCTCCGGAACCTTCGAGCGCATGGATATCTTTGCCAATATTAAACATCAGAAAATTCCCTTGGGCATAAAATTGGGTAGCAATATGGTTGCTCTTGGTATGCTCTATTACAAAATGCGTGATTTACTCTAATATCGACCTCAACAATTTTTATTGTGCAGGGTCGGTTAACCATCAAAGCGAATTAAAAGGATGAATGATTGATGACTTACACCTTACCCGGACCTAAAACGGCTGAACGGCTGGAATCAGGTAAAAAACTCTTCCGTCATGGACTAACCTACCAAGCCGCGGCAAAACTGTCTGCAGCTAAAGGGTTTATTCCTCCGGCACAGATCATTCTTGATAGGGCGAAGGGTGATTATGTTTGGGACCTTGATGGCAACCGCTACATCGACTTTCAAAATGGTTGGGCTACCAATCCTCTGGGTAACTGCCATCCGGAAGTTTTAGAGGCGGTACATGATGCCCACCAACGCTATGGCTACCACTGGGAGCATCCTCTGCGCTTTGAGCTGGCAGAAAAATTGGCCGACATCATGCCGGGCAAACAGCTGCCGCGATTCACCTTTGAAGTCTCTGGTACCGAGGCAGTAGAGTCAGCTGTGCACACCGCGCTCTGTTATAAAAAACGCCGATATATTATTAGTTTTACCTCTTCTTTTCATGGCGCAGGCCTGGGCACTAAAGTGATCAGCGGTTACACCAGCGAACATAATTTGTACATGGAACCCTGGAGTGGGGCAGTGATTAAGGCGCCATATCCTAATTCACAGAATATTCCCGCAGACATGTCTCCCGAACAATACGTTAACTATTGCCTGTGGTATTTAGAGAGTCACATTCCTAAATATATTGTTCCTGCAGACAATATTGCCGCCATTATCGTCGAGCCAGGTCTGGCTGAAGGGGGTAACTGGATTCCTTCTCCAGACTTTATTCAGGGCATTCGACGAATTTGCGACAAGCACGACTGGCTAATGATTGTTGACGAAGTGCTTACCGGTCTTGGTCGCACCGGCCGCATGTGGGGTATTGACCATTACGACGTTATACCTGACATGATGGTGGTGGGTAAAAATTTGTCTGGGGGCGTGGAACCCTGTGCTGGGGTGGCCGCACGCGATGAGATCCTAGGTGATAACCCAAGAGCCAGTGCTGGCAGCACCTTTGCCGGTACTCCTGCAGGCTGTGCGGCAGGCCTGAAAACACTGGAAATCTTCGAGCGGGATAATGTAGTTGAACATGCCGCGGAGTTAGCGGAAATAGCCGAGCAACGGATGGCGGATTGGCCAAAGAAATACGCTATCATCAGTGACGTTCGCTGCTTGGGCTTATTAATGGGCATCTCTTTCACCCACCCTGACAAAGAGCAGTTCGGCGATGATTACGACGACAGCTTTATCGCTCGCACCGTGCGTAACCAGATGTTGATCAACGGTGTTTGGGCAATCTGCGATACTGAGCCCACAGTGCGCATGTATCCCGCCCTAAATATGGACAAGCAAGTGTTTGGCGAGGCTCTAGATATCATCGAAGCGGCAATACAGACGGTGGAAAATGGCGCACCTCTAGTCGGTGACTACCCCCCTATTCCAAGCGGCGTGACTGGGTTTTAATGTTCCATTTAAGTTTGCACTTTATTGTTCCCGCGTTGATTGCCGCGCTGTTCTTTCGGCAGCGTTGGCAGTTTGCCTATCTGGTGATGATGGCCACCATGTTGGTGGATCTTGATCATCTGTTAGCCGTTCCTATTTATGATGCCAGTCGTTGCAGTATCGGTTTTCACCCCTTACACCAGGCCTGGTTTATCGCTCTTTATGCGGTTCTTTGTTTTGTACCAAAAACCCGTTTAATGGGCATTGGCTTGATGATCCATATGGTGTTGGATTCTATCGATTGCCAAGTCACCAATGGCATTTGGATTAACTAATTTTGCTCGATTTAGGTAACCTAGACTGCAGAGGAGGGTGCTTTGAGGGATGATTTTTCAGATCAAGAAATTTTGCTGGTTTATGATAAGCAGTGCCCCGCATGCGACAAATATTGCCAGCGGGTGGATATCGAACAGTCCACTGGAGTATTGCGCCTTATTGATGCGCGACAGTCTAGTGATGTACTGACGGAAATCACCGCGCAGGGTCTAAATATTGATCAAGGCATGGTGGTAAAGGCGGGCGGTAAACTGTATTACGGTGCTGATGCTATCCACGCCCTGGCGCTGATCAGTAGTCGAAGTGGAATTTTCAATCGTTTAAATTATTGGGCATTTAGGTCGGCTAGAGTCTCTCGACTGTTCTACCCGGGCCTAAAAAGCTGCCGTAATTTACTGCTAAGAATATTGGGCGTAACCAAGATTAATAACCTGGGCGTCAGCGGTAAGGAAAAGTTTTAGCTAAAAAACAGCACTTACGGCCTATGGAGGTATCGCCGGTAATAGTCTTGTTGGCTTGCAACTCAATGCGTTGGGTTTGTTTTTTATCGGTGCCTTGATTGCAGAAATAGTACCCTATTTTAGCAGAGTCAAAAGCTCAGTCTAACCTGTGCGCCCAGGGGTAAACAGTTCAACACAGCTGTTAGGAATATTTCTGGAAACGTATCAATAACTGATGGTAGATCTTAGTGGGCACAGGCCCAACCGCGACCCACTCGAGTGTTAGATCTTGAATATTGACACCGCTAGTCGAGGTGTTTTGACCAAAACCCTGTTGTAGACGAGAGACCTGATACTGCATACGCAGCTCTTTGTCCTCTGCAGGGGTTTCTCGGCCGGTGAGAATTTCTGCACGAATACACAGAGTTCTGAGTGTTTTCTCATATTCGCTCTGTTGTTGGCCGTCGACTGAAGTGCGAAGCGCCATTCTTCCCTCAAGGACCGCTAGGCCATCTTTGGGCCACTGCGTAACGCTATCCATAAAGTCCTTGGCCTGTTGTTGCAGGTCTATTCTTTCTGGGTCTTTTTTGGCGAGTTGGGACAAGCGAATTTTATCGGCCGCCGCCAACAAATTCACCCAGACTTCCGCTTTATCTGCCTTTAGCTGCTGCACCACAGCCGCATCAAACTGTTTGATCGCATGGTAAAATTTTTCATTTAGCGCGCTGGCGGCGGTTTTAGGCAAGTTACCGACCACCCGAAATTCTTTCTGGCAGTCAATGACTCGAGTGCGGACATCGAGTAATGCTTGACCCCTTAACTTAGTTGAATTTTCAAGTTCCGCTAGTAGTGCCTGAGCTTGGGCTTTGTGTTCCTGAAGCTCGACTTTAAATTCTTTCGCTTGCTGTTGGCGTTTTTCAAAAACAGCATCACATCCCACTCTGAATGCTTGCCATAACTTTTGATCTTCCCTGTGCGATGCACGGCCACTCTTTTTCCACTGTGCCTGAAGGCCTTTAACTTTGTCTATCGGGTTCCTGATATCCTGCTGGTCAAGCAACTCAGTTACCTGTTTGATTAATGCTTGCTTTGCCTGAGAATTTTTTTGCTGCTGCTGGCTGAGTTTCCTTCGCATAGTGTCTAGCATACGATCGAAATTTTTCTGCACTGACTTATTGGCCTTTCGGTCTATCGGCGCATAATTCTGCCATTCTCTAATCGCAGTACCTATTAACTTCTCAAAGAAACTCCAGTCTATACTTTCAGAGACTTCATCTTCCCAATTTAGGGCGTCAAAGTACTCGTTTAGCTGAGTCACCAGGTTGCGACGTTTATCCAGATTAGTACGTCGAATCTCAGATTGTGCGGCAAAATATTCTTTGCAGGGTTGGTAGGCTTGCTCGGCGAGTTTGTGAAAAGACTCCCATTGCTCTTGGTTCTGGGTTCCTTTGCTCAATGCTTTCCACTCATCTTGCAGACGCTGTATTTTGGTGGCCAGCGCTTCTGGATTTTCCTGACTCTCAGTCAATACTCGCATGTCATCAATCAGCTGTTGTTGCTTTGGTCCTACTGCATAGTTTTCCCAGTCGAGCAATTTCTCTAGTGCCCCGTCTAACTGTTCAAGTTGTGTCGCCACCGAGGCTGGCCTTTTGGCAAGTTCTAGCAGATTTTTGTCCAAAGCACGCCTGATACCAGCCGCTTGCCGAGACTCGCCAGCTTTTAGAGCGCTATTCGCCTTGCCAATCAATGCATCTATGTGGCGCAACTGGTTAGTGACAGCTTGTTTTTGCTTGGCCCAGTACTTTTCTTTGTCAGACATTAAGATTTTGGCGTCTTTGACCGCCTGGGGAATCAGTGTTGCGGGCAGTAATTTAACCGATTGCAGTCTGGCCTTGAGCTCGCCATACAGACGATTATCTTGAGGCGATTTATCTTCGCTCGATACTTTGTCTTCACCAGTCTGGGAATTTATTAGCAAGGCTGCATGCGAGGTCAGACTTCCATGTTTAGCAAGTTGCTGTAGTTGAAATGCAATACTTTCTTTTAACTGGGTGAATGTATTTTCATTGTCCGAACTAGCGGGTACCCATTTAAGAGCGTCACTGTGCTGCTGTTCGCAATCGGCACAGGCCAATTCAATAGCGTTACGCTGCTCATCGGTCCCATCAATTTCATAAAGCTGAGTTAAACAGAGGGAGAGTTTAGAAATAACGTCCTGTACGCTTTTGGCGGCTGAGTCTACTGACGCTTCTTGATCGGCCTGGTTGGCGCGCTGTTGGGTATCAGCGTCAATAGTTTTTTGACAATCTAAAATAGCCTGTTGAGCTCTTAATTTGGTGCCCTTATTACTTTGGGATTCCAACAACTGCCATTGATCGGTTAAACGATTTACTCTGCCAGTATATTGCTTATCAAATGCTCTTTTACTGTGGACTTCCAATCGCTCACAAAGGATTTCAATCTCAGCTTGGGCATTTTCGGCTTGCTTTTCTTTTTCGCGAAATGCGTCGCACTTTTCTTTGACAATATTGTAGACCAGCTTGTCTTTACCTTTGGTGTCTTTTAATAGTTGCTTGAGCTTGTCATGGCCATCAATTTTAGCGACGGCTAACTCTCGAAGACGGGCAGAAACTCCCTCAATGGCGATTTTGTAGAAAAAATCAGTATCAATACTTAGGTTTAACAACTGTGGCAAAAACTCTGTTCGTTGACAGAAGCCTACTACCGAGAACTGCGCCATGATATCCATGCCATCAGTGGTTAACTGTTTCAAGCTAATAATGTCCTTATCGATGAGTTCGGCAATGCGTTGTCGGGCTTGCTGTTGCAGACTTGGAACCGCACAGGTTAGGGCGAGATCACTGAGTGAGGTGCCATAATCGAGGTGAGTAATCGCGGCGGCCCGCAAAATATCAGACTCTTCGCTAGTGGCGATAACGTTTAAGGCATCCATCGATAGTTGGCCCAGTTCAGCCACTTGTTCTTCGATAGTTCTGGGATTTATCTTGCTGCGTAATCGGGACATTATGGCCATGTAGTTTTCCTTGATCGGATACCAAGGCTCATGCACTCAACTAGACTTCACACAATCACAGTTGATTAGTAGCCTGGAAATATTTCAGAGCCGGTGTATTGGCCCTCGCACTGAGTTTTCGACTTCAACTCGAGTTATTAAAGTGCTGGTGATCTTACACCCAAAAAGGTTGAGACGAAATAATTCAATGAGTTTTCATATTTGGCCGTTCAAACAGCACAGCAATTTTTAGGCTCAGCCTCACAAAAAATGTTATTGTCGAGTCACTCTTTAAATGGACTCATTGAAATGCAAAATATTCTATCAACTATCGTTGGCGCCCTTACTATTTTTTCTACACTCGCGGTCAACGTTAAGGCTGACGAGGGAATGTGGCAGCCACATCAATTGCCAGCCATGTCTGATGAGCTTGCAGCGAAAGGCTTGGAGATTGATGCCACGTCTATTTCGACTTTAACGGAATTCCCAATGAATGCAGTGATTAGCCTTGGCGGTTGCACTGCTTCGTTTGTGTCTTCTCAGGGATTGGTAGTGACCAACCATCATTGTGCTGCTGGTTCTATTTTGCACAATTCAACGCCAGAGAAAAATCTGTTAAAAGATGGATTTTTAGCTAAGTCTTATGCTGAAGAACTGGCAGCGACCCCCGGCTCGCGTATTTATGTGACCCAAGCAGTGACTGAGGTGACAGAACAGGTAATATCGGGCTTAGAGGATAAGGTAGGGAATGATTTCTATCAGGCTATTGAAGTAAATGAAAAGTCTTTAATTGCTCAGTGTGAAACTCAAGAAGGCTACCGTTGCCAAGTCTATAGCTTTCATGGTGGGCTTGAATATTACTTGGTGAAACAGCTAGAAATCCGCGATGTACGATTGGTGTATAACCCCGCTGCAAGCATCGGCAAGTACGGCGGCGATATTGACAATTGGATGTGGCCTCGCCACACGGGTGATTTTTCCTTTTATCGTGCCTACGTGTCTAAAGATGGGCTGCCAGCGGATTTTAGCCTGGACAATGTTCCATACCAACCAAAGAGCTTTTTAAAAGTATCGGCCAAAGGTGTAAGCGAGGGTGATTTTGTCATGGTTGCAGGTTACCCCGGTCGCACAAATCGTTACCGAACCGCTAGTGAGGTTGAGAATCAGTTTGAGTGGGCCTACCCAGAGGCAAAGATGCTGCGCGAGCGGTTTATCGACATCATTAATGGGACTGCTACGGAGGGCAGTGACGAGCGTATTAAATATGAAAGTCTTCTTGCTGGCTTAGCTAATTACGCGAAAAATTTCACCTCGATGATTGAATTTTACGCTAAATCACCAATGCTTGCAGACCGCAAAAGCCGCGAAAATGATCTAGCTAACTGGATAAGCAAAGATACTCAGCGCCAGCAGCAATACGGAAAAACGCTCGCCACGCTTGATGAACTGATTGCTGAGGGTCAGGAAGACCAAGCTCGAGATATTATCTTGGGTTATATCCGTTCCACAACAATGCTGCCTACCGCGCGCAAATTATATAGATTAGCCAATGAAAAACGCCTGACTGATGTGGACCGCGAACCCGGTTATCAACAGCGTGACATGATTCGCTTTAAATCTAGTATGGAACGTATTGATAGACGTTACGCAGCCAGTGTTGATAAAGCGTTGTTGACTGAAATGCTTAAACGATACGCTGCACTGCCTGAGAGTGCTCGCATTGAGGCACTGGACAAGGTGTTTGGTATTGGCAGGCTGTTCAACGAAGCCAGGCTTAGCCGAACCTTAGATCGGATGTATGCTCAAACTAAGCTCGGAGACTTGGATGCTCGCTTGGCTTGGTTAGATAAATCGGTCGAAGACTTTAATCTGTCAAAGGATCCTTTCATTAAATTTGCAGTAGCAATGTACGACACCGACATGCAACAAGAGAAAAAGAGCAAGGCTCTGTCGGGAAAGTTGATGAAGGTTCGCCCTCAGTATATGCAAGCTATCATTGCCTTTAACCGTGATCAGGGTAAGCCTGTCTATGCCGACGCTAACTCAAGCCTACGTGTTGCCGTTGGCCATGTTAAAGGCTACGCACCTGAAGATGGCCTGCGAGCTGAACCTTTCACTCGTCTTGAGGGGATTTTAGCCAAAGACACAGGGATCGATCCCTTTGAATCACCCAGTAAGCAGCTTGAACTCATTAAGCAAAAGCAATATGGCGATTTTTATGTGAAGTCTATTGATTCGGTGCCGGTTAACTTTTTGTCTACATTGGACACCACTGGGGGAAACTCAGGTTCACCAACGCTTAACGGCCGCGCAGAATTGGTCGGTCTACTCTTTGATGGAGTTTATGAGAGTATTATCGGAGATTGGGGTTATGATCCACAGACTAATCGGTCGATTCAAGTCGACAGCCGTTACATGCTTTGGGTGATGAAATATTTAGATAATGCCGACAATTTGCTAGACGAAATGGATATTGTTTATTAGCAGCGGATATTTCTGTATCAAAATTAAGCTCTCGGGGTCTGCGGTGTGCTAGTCGGCAACCCCCTTAGCTAGTTTGGTTTTACTTTTAAATAAGGTAGTCTAGACCCTGAAGGTTTTTCGATTTTACGCTAGTTATAAAGGCTAACTATAAAGCTCTAAATAACAGGACTAAATAACTAAGGGATATAGGGTAATGAAGATCGCTTTCTTAGGCTGGTTTGTAGCTATATATCTACTTGCCATTGGGTCTGCCGTTGTTGCGGACGAGCAAGCAGAGTCAGGTGTAATGCAGGGCTTTCCACCTGCTCGTGAGACGCAAGCAACCATGAAAAATTATCGTGAGCATCCCCTTAACCAGTGGACCTTCCGTAATGCCGGTGCCCCTCTAAATGTAGTGATGATCCCTCGAGAGGGTAAAATTAGAGAGTTACCTGGTCCGACTCAACCCGGGTTGGCTAATCTTAGTGTGAGCGATGCGGCCGGCAAAACGATGGGATTCCAGACGCTGTTTGCCGCTAATCATGCCGATAGCGTCGTGGTAGTTCAGGGTGATGAACTACTTTATGAACATTACTTTCATCAATTCAACGCGCATGCCCAGCATATTTGGTTTTCGATGAGTAAATCATTGGCCAGTACTGCCTTGGGCTTGCTGGTGGCGCAGGGTAAGGTTGACCTTTCTGAATCTCCAGCGGCCTATATTCCAGAGCTTAAGGGCAGCGGCTTTGAGAGGGTGACGGTGCAGAACGTGCTAGATATGGCTAGCTCGGTAGATTTCCACGAAACCTATATTAATCTCGACTCTGACTTTGCCATCCATTATGCACCGGCACTTAATTTAGGTTGGTTGCAGGGAGCGGCAGATGTGCAGCCAGAAGATACCCCAATATATGGCGTCCATGATTTTTTGGCCAATTTTATAAAGCCTGATCCCAAGCGCGAGCCAGGGGGTAATTTTGATTACAATTCAAGCAATGCGGATGTGCTGGGGTGGATTATTGCCCGCGTTAGCGGCCAGCCATTTCAAGATTTTATTCAGCAAAATATCTGGTCTAAACTAGGGGCTGAGCACGACGCTTATATTGCCGTTGACCGTGCTTATATGCCAGCTGTGACCGGAGGCATGAACAGTACCACCCGAGATGCGGCACGTTTTGGTATGATGATTCGAGACCGTGGAGAATACAACGGCCAGCAGATAATACCCCAAGCATGGGTCGATGCTAATGTGGTTATTACCGACCGGTTACGATCTAACATGAAGGCAAACACAAAGTACAGCGACGAGCCTTGGAGCGCCTATCACAATATGTGGTGGGTACTGGACGAAACTATCGGTGAATATTGTGCAGTGGGCATTCATGGGCAAGTAATTTATATTAACCGCAAAGCCGATACAGTGATGGTGTGGTTCTCAAGTCAGCCAGGAGCATCGTCCGCTAGAAACCTCAATTTTCAATCTAAACTAAAAGCCGCCAGACTCTTGGCTGCTCATTTAACTGAGTAATAACTTAATGAAGAATCGCCTCTTTGCTCATTTTTCATCAACCGCTATCTTGGTCATTGCTGGATTTACTTTAAGCGCCGGTATCATGGCGGCTGACCAAGAAACGGGGCGCACAGAACTCTCTATTGGGCAAGCGGCCAATTTAATGCAGTTGCCGTTGGCCTGCGCCGAAACAGAATACCCCAATAAGTTAAGTCAGACGTTGCGCAGTGATGAGGATCTTGCATCACCGATGGAACTACACCCGGCTTTTTATGGGTGTTTTGATTGGCATTCAGCGGTGCATGGTCATTGGTCAATGGTACGTCTTCTAAAGCAATTTCCCGACGTGGGCGGAGGTACTCAAGCTAGAGCGATTTTGCAGCGGCACATAACCCCAGAAAATGTCGCTAAAGATATTGAATACCTTAGAGCCAATACCGCATGGGAACGCCCTTATGGTTGGGCTTGGTTGTTAAAGTTAACGCATGAATTACAGGGTTGGAATGACCCCATGGCCGGCCCATTAATCGCAGCCCTGGAGCCCCTGGCGGACGAATTATCACAGATGTACATTGCCCATTTACCAAAGTTAGCTTACCCCATTAGAGTTGGCGAGCACGCTAATACTGCATTTGGCCTCACCTTTGCGTGGGATTACGCCTTACAGTTTGACGATATTCCATTGCAAATGGCGATAAAGCAGCGGGCACAGGATTTCTATCTGCAGGATAAAAATTGTCCCATTGGCTGGGAGCCCAGTGGCTATGACTTTCTATCTCCCTGCCTAGAAGAGGTGGACTTGATGCGGCGGGTATTGCCTAAAGAAAAGTTTATGGTGTGGCTAAATGAGTTTTTGCCCGAGTTAATGTCGCCTAGTTTTGACATGCCTGTGGGCCAGGTGTTTGATCGGACCGATGGTAAACTAGTGCACTTAGATGGGCTTAACTTTAGTCGGGCTTGGGTGTTTTATGCGTTGGCCGAACAGTACCCCGAACTTGGGCATCTTAATAATCTCGCTGATCGTCATGTTGCGTATTCTTACCCTAATTTAGTCGGTGACAGTTACGAGGGTGGGCATTGGCTGGGCTCGTTTGCCATTAATGCTCTATTGCCCTAAATTGTCTCTAATACACCTTGTTTGAAGTTTATAAGAGATTGTTATGAATTTTGTACCTTACGCAGTACCCTTTTTCTTACTACTGATCCTTGTCGAATTGGCTTGGGGTTGGCTGAAAGGCAACAACACTTACCGTATTAATGACAGCTTAAACAGTCTGAGTCTTGGGCTATTGAGCACTGTAACTAAGTTTGTATTTTTGAATATTGGATTACTTGTGTTTTCTAATATTGGTCAAAATCACGCCACCTGGTCCTTTAATATAATGTCTACCAGCCACTGGTTGTTGGGGATTTTTCTCTATGATTTTCTCTATTACTGGTACCACCGAATCAGTCACGAGCGCCAACTCTTTTGGGGTTCTCACGTGGTCCACCATCAGAGTGAAGACTATAACTTAAGTACGGCACTGCGCCAGACGAGTACTAGCTTTTTAACCACCTGGGTATTTTTCATTCCCCTTTTCTTTTTGGGTATGCCGATCTATATGTATGTCAGCATTGCGACCGCTCACCTGGTTTACCAGTTTTGGGTACATACTCAGCATATTGGTAAATTGGGGTTTTTAGAGTGGTTTATAGTATCGCCGTCTAATCATCGTGTACACCATGCGCAAAATCCTGACTACATCGATAAAAATTATGGCGGTTTATTGATCCTGTGGGACCGGCTATTTGGTACCTTCCAAGAAGAAGATGAACGGCAAAAACCGATCTATGGTATTCGAACACCTTTGAGAAGCTGGAATCCGTTGTGGGCCAACCTACATATATTTGTCAATATGGCACGGGATACTTGGCGGACTAATGCTTGGAACGATAAATTTAGAGTGCTCTGGTCTAAAACTGGCTGGCGCCCCACCGACGTAGCCCGGCGTTATCCGGCGAACAAATCCGACTTAAATCATTTTACTAAATATGACCCTAAGCTCAGCACGGGGGCTAAGTATGCGATGGTAGGGCAATATTTATTGTTGACCTTTTTCCATCTTTGGAGCGCGGGGCAGGTGACAAAGCTTCCTTATGAGTTGTTATGGGCGGTGGTGATAGCACAGCTTCTCACGGTAATGGTTATTGGTGCCGTACTAGATGGTAAGCCCTTTGTCAGGGGGTTGGAGTTATCCCGATTGGTTGTGATGACAGGAATCCTTTACAGTACCTTCACTGCAAATTTAATTAGTATTGACTGGCTGTATTACGCTATTGTCTATCTTGTTGTTAGCGCCAGTTTAATGTGGGTTTGTATTAAAAATGAGTCGAGTAGTGAGGCCGCTGCTAGCTCTGATCCAGCCTAAAAATATTAACCAATCATCATGGACTAAACCTGTGAAAAAAAATCTGAAGGGCTCAGCCCAGTCTGTTGTGTCGCCACTTGCCGCGGCGGTAATTAGTGTTGATGTTGAGCTGGGTCAGGCGGTGACGGCAAATCAGATTATCGCTACCTTAGAATCAATGAAAATGCAGACCGCTCTTGTTGCACCTGTTTCTGGGGTTGTTTTGGAGATCGGGGTGACGGTGGGCCAGACAGTTCAGGCTGGGTATGTGGTTTGCAAGATTGCTAAGTTAGAGACTTCGCCCAAAGAAGAAAAAGCACCGACCGATCAAGAGTCACAAGCTGAAGGCCCCCTTGAAAAACTTAATCAACAGCTACATTACAGTCTCGATAGTGGTCGCCAGACGGCAGTTAATAAACGTCATGCCAAAGGTTATCGAACGGCTCGGGAGAACCTTGCCCAGCTATGTGACTCAGACTCTTTCGTTGAATATGGTCAGCTTGCCGTGGCGGCTCAACGCGACAGGATTAGTGGTGAGAATTTAAAAACCCAAACTGCGGCCGATGGTGTGATCACCGGTTTGGCCACTATCAATAGCGAGCAATTTGGTAGTGCGGCTACACAGGTCGCTGTTATCGTCAACGATTACACTGTGTTAGCGGGCACTCAGGGTTATTTTCATCATCGTAAAATTGACCGGATGTTGGCTCAGGCTAGGGAATCTTTTCTTCCGGTAGTTATGTATACCGAGGGCGGCGGCGGCCGGCCTGGAGATACCGATGTCAAAACTCAGATCGCCGGATTAGACGTACCCACCTTTGCTAGCTGGGCCGGCCTAAGTGGGCAGGTGCCGATGATCGCAGTTAACAATGGCTATTGTTTTGCCGGTAATGCAGCCTTATTTGGTTGCGCTGACATCCGCATTGCAACCAAGACATCGTGGATCGGCATGGCTGGACCCGCCATGATCGAAGGTGGAGGTCTGGGCAGTTTTGCACCGACAGACATAGGGCCCATTGGTGTGCAGACAGAAAATGGCGTAGTAGATTTGGTTGCCGATGACGAAGCTCATGCGACGCAACTCGCCCAACAATGCTTAGGTTACTTTCAGGGTGCCAAGGACGATTGGGAGAGTGCCGACCAGGCTGAACTGCGAGAGATGATGCCTTTAGACAGGCGTTATGTTTACGATGTGCGATTGATCATTAATCATCTTGTCGACGTCAATAGCTTTTTAGAACTTAGTCAGGCTTATGGCCGCGGGGTCGTGACTGGATTTGCACGCCTTGAGGGCAGGGCGATCGGTTTAATTGCTAATGACTGCCAAATGTTAGGGGGTGCGGTAGATGCAGAAGCTGCTGAGAAAACCGCAAGATTTATAACCCTGTGTGATAATTTTGATATTCCTATTCTGTCATTATGCGATAGCCCAGGCTTTATGGTCGGGCCTGCAAGTGAAGAACAGGGCGCTGTGCGGCGTATGGCTCAACTATTTATCGCCGGTGCCAAGCTTGACACACCACTAGTGACCATCTTTCTACGAAAGGGTTATGGTCTAGGGGCCATGGCCATGGCTGGCGGCAGTTTTCATAAACCGATCTACAGTGCAGCTTGGCCTAGCGGTGAGTTCGGTGGTATGGGTCTAGAAGGTGCTGTTCGTTTAGGCTTTAAAAAAGAGCTTGCGGCAATGCCAGATGACGCTCAAAGAGAGGTCCTATTTACAGAGCTCGTTGAGAAAATGTATGAGCAAGGCAAAGCCACTGAGGCAGCTGCCCACTTGGAGATTGACGCGGTAATTGACCCCGCTAATACTCGAGATCTTATTATCAAGGCGTTTAATAGCCGAACTAGCTGAAATGTAGGGCCAATAAACTGAGGTAATGTAATGAACGTAACTAATGCACAGACCATGGACTTTAAAAACCCCTTTGATAGCTGGAAATCTATAGCGATCAGTTTATACATGACGCTAATTGGTTATGGTGTGTTGGTGGGTATTCCTGTTATTAGTACAGCCTGGGTAACCTTACTGGGGTTTTCTGAAGTTGAAGTGGGCCGAGTGGCGGGTGCTGATCTTGGCGGATTGTCCCTAGGTGCAGTGGTGACGGCTATTTTTGTGCCTAGGGTGAGTCGCCGTTTGCTGGCAATCGTAGGCCTTAGTCTGGCAGTAATCGCTAATTTTTTGTGTATTACCATTGTGGATTACGATCAAGTTCTATGGCTTCGATTACTGGCTGGTTTCGGTAGTGGCATCTATACCGCGGTTGCTGTGTCATCTTTGGGGGCAAGCTCTAAACCAGCAAGAGCTTATAATGCAATGCTGTTTGCGTTTGCATTTTCTCAAGCGCTAGAAATGCACTTTTTACCCTTACTGTCGATGGCAGGGATTTATAAGGTGTTCATCGTGTGTTTTTTATTGACCATACCCTTTATTAAATGGATTCCAGCTTATTCTAGCTCCAGCGCTCGGCAGTCAGAGTCCATGGCACAAGAGTCCTCACCTGAAGCCACGGCCCTGCAGGGCATTCCTGCCTATGTCCCATGGCTATGTTTATTTGCGATAGTGGTTGCCTATATTAATATAGGCGCCTACTGGACCTATATTGAGCTTGCCGCGCTGGCGGACAAGGCTGACCCAGAGTGGATAGGCCAAGTCTTAACCTGGTCATCATTGTGTAGCATAGTAGGCTGTTTATTTGCCACGGTATTAAGTAATCGGTATGGCTTATTGAGACCATTGCTGGTGACGCTGTTAACGGTTTCGGTGATTGTAGGTATGCTAGTCAATGGCATTACCGACACGACTTTCTTTGTCAGTGTTTTCGCTTTCAACTTCTTGTGGATTTTTAACGATGTCTATCAGATGTCTATTGTTGCCAATGTTGATAAATCAGGGCGCTTTGCGGCCTTATTGCCCGGGGCCCAGGGTTTGGGTCAAATTATTGGGCCAAACGTAGCGGCATCCATCCTGGCTCTAAATTTGGGTTATTCCGGCGTGTTTTTAATGTGCGCTGCCGCAGCCTTTATTGCGCTATTGATATACGGCTTTATGTACTTTCGCTTTAAACAAACCATTCCAGCGCTAGCCTACGCGACATAGGCGCAAGCTCAATGATACTTGGCATTAATGCAGCTATACGATGCCTTTGCAGGCTATTCATAAATACAGTATTTTAAGGTTTTAAATTATGTTGCCGACTAATCGAGTTGGTGCCCAGGAGAGGATTGTAAGGCGCGCTGTTAGGGATGCCCTGAAAGCCCCTTAAAATATGGGATGTTGCTGTTTTATAATTTACAATGTGTGCAG